>CAZJBW010000040.1:0-1410 GCA_964543985.1 uncultured Pirellulaceae bacterium
CGAAAACCGCGTAGTACGATAATTCCATCCGACAGCGATTGAGATTGCGGACAAAACGAGCGCAACTACAGCCAGTCTGAGATTGTTGGAGCCCAAGCAACGTCCGCGTGGAATCAAGTCGAACCTAATAGAAGACGCCGGCTCTCAATTCGTAGAACGCATCGCTTGAATCAAACAGGAAGCGATAGCCCTGGAAATACTCGTGAGGCACATCGGCCAATAAAATTGAATTGGCATTGGTGATGGATTGGATGTCATTCGCCATGCCTTGCGAAACACTTTCCCGAAAGTTGTCGCTGGAAAGGTCGAAATTGTTGCTGCGATCTTCCAAACGAAATCCTGTCTCGTCGTTAAGGAATTGGAAAAGCATAATGTCCAGCAGCTCGAAAAGCTGCTGCCAACTTGATTCCCGAAAGGTGATATTTAAATCGTCCGGTACTGGCTTCTTATACCGCTGCAGTAACTCCAGTTGTTGTTTTTCGAAACAGGTTTGGATCGAGGTGTCGACGTACCCCAGGTCCCAACCGTAGAGTGGTTGTTTCATGTCGCGGAAATAGAACTCAAACCCACAATCGGATTTTCCATTGACTCGCGCGTACGCGTGCAATTGCCCATTGATAAAGTCGATGCTGGGATTCAAGTTTTCGTCTCCTAGGCTTCATGTCGCTTCAACATCAAGGCCTATGTGTCCGTTGATACGTCATCCCATGCTTGCCCCAGATAACCGATCAACCAATTCAATGCGTAGTGGCGTTCCATGACGACACCGGAATCCAACCCTGCTGGAATGGGCTCGTCGTTTATACTGGCATCCCGAACCGCCCAGTGATATCGATAAATCAAATCGGCAGCATCAAGGATTTCGGATTGCGAACGCAATTTGGCTTTCTTGATAAATCCTTCGTTACCATTCTGGCGAAGAAACGAGACGGCCATTTTGACGTCGCAGATCTTGTCTGGCCGTTCCAGTTCATCAATGAATCCCAGCGACCAAAGCATGACCCAGTAACATTCGTAGCGCCACGCGAATTGAACTCGTTCGTGTTGAGTTGGACTTGGGTTGTCGATGAACTGTTTTTCATTCGGAGTCAGTGCCGATGCGATGTCATAGTCTTTAACGAGTTCGTCGATGATTTCCTGTTCGACCCCTTCGCCCTTAACGGCGACAATACAGAGAGCCATCGCTCGCCTTGCCACCTGCTCAGTCGTCCTGCGCGTCGATTCCGCCTCCGTAGCAATCAACGGCAAACCCTCTAGCACAGGAACTTGCTCGGCGATCAATGTTGTCATGGAACGACCTTTCCGCGCCTGCGCTTCTTCGGACACCTTCTCTTCTTGTTGTTCGATGTACTCGCGACGCGAATCCAGTTCCGTAGTTGGCTTGGACCGGTTAGATGATTCGCTCGATGA
>CAZJBW010000040.1:1510-41291 GCA_964543985.1 uncultured Pirellulaceae bacterium
GTTCCGTAGTTGGCTTGGACCGGTTAGATGATTCGCTCGATGATTCGCTCGATGACTCGTTGGATGATTCGCTCGATGATTCGCTCGATGACTCGTCGTGGTTTGCGTCACGGTTTTTGCAACCGGACTGGCTGAGCATCACAGCGAAGGCGAACATCAACATGAATAGAGTGAGTAGTCGCATAGCACTTAAACCGACTTTCAATTAGTAGCCGGGGAAAATCGTATCGGACCGCAGCAGATCCCATGGGGGCTAGACACTCAACATGATAGCAAAAGACTTGAGTGAAGCATTAAATACGGGTCGGTAATCCTGGCAGCGAGCCGCGCATGCAGAAACACAAACGGGCAACGTGAAGCGACGCCGGTGGAAGCATCGCCCAGTTGCCTGACTTGTGTTGAGGAATCAGTTCGGAATTTGCCGCTTTGGTTGGTAGCTAAATCTGGGGTGGAGTATCTGCGGCTGGATTCCGAAAATCAGTCGTTAGTAATTGTTGCCGAAGCGGCTCGGGTTCTGAGTACCTGGGTTAGGTGAAGGTGCTGGCATATTTGTGCTGCCGGGTTGCTGCGAAGTCGCCGTGGGCTGAGCCGGAGTTTGAGCCGCCGTTTGGGTCGGCACTTGAGCTGGCACCTGGAAGGCGATCGCAGGTTGAGGTGTAGGATTTTGACCCATCGACGAAGAATTGGCCGAGCTGGAATCACGCTCAACAAAAATTCCACGTGTGGGAGGTTCTGCACCACTAAGCACTTGCAGCAGTTTTGAGATGCAAAGCTTATTCATGCTGGTTTTGTGATCGGCTGCTTCGGCTTTCAAGGCTTCATGCAAACTTTCTGGAAGACGAACAGTGATCACACGAGTAGCTTCGTTGTGTCCACCACCTGGAATCTTGCGATTTCGCAGATTGGTGACCATCGTCTGAACCTCATCGTACTGCGGAGTCTTCTCAAATTTGACGTAGTCATTTTGATCTGGGAAGACGCTGCGTGCAGCTCCGTCGACACCCAAAACCTCGCGGAAGAAAGTCACCCAGTCTGGGTTGCTCTGATACAGATGCTTTGCGACTTGCAGGATCTTCTGTGTGCGGGTTTCAAAGTTCTCGTTGGTGAGTGCCGTTTCGTTCATGTCGAGACTCCTTTCGCCCTGAACGGGAGAAGAAAAGGATAGCAGGGGGCCGGTCGAACGTCCGTTGTTGACCGTACATCCCACTTTTTCGACATCGTCAAATAAGACTGCTAATGTCATTACTCTGCAAGCACTTACGACGATCTGCGACTTTCGCAAATTGCTTAAGCGGCCCTGCCTTGTTTTTGAGCAGTCGAAAACTGCTCAATCTTTAAGCAGTTTTCAAGTTGCAAACCCAACGTGTCCACTAAAAAGGTTCTTTAATCAAAGGGTCAAAAAAATAAAAAGTTCGTTAGCGAGCAACCTCGACGAGCTGGCTATTCGTCATCCGAATACGCCGGTTCCAACTCGCCACGCACCCGCTCCAGCAACTTCTTGGTTGCTTTAATGCCTTCGAATTCTCCGACTTTCCCACCCTCGTATTCAATGCCAACCCAACCACGATAGCCGGCGTCCAAAACGATTTTCATCATTCGAGTGTAGTCAGTGTGAGTCTCGCTGCCCGACTCGTCAAAATCATGACTCTTGGCACTGACGGCTTTGGCGAACGGCATCAACTCCTCGACTCCCTTGTAGCGATCGTACATCTCGTCGCGACTGACTCGGAAATTCCCAAAGTCGGGCAAGGTTCCGCAGTTTGCCAAACCCACGGACTCGATGGTCCTGGCCAGCCAAGCGCCATTGGAAGAAAGTCCGCCATGGTTCTCAACGATGACATTCATATCATGCTCGGCCGCAAATTCGCTAAGCTTCCTAAGTCCATCTGCCGCTCGCTGGACCTGTTCGTCGTAACTACCCTGCGAAGCGGCGTTCACACGGATGGAATGGCACCCTAAAAACTTGGCCGCAGCCACCCAGCGATAGTGGTTTTCGACAGCTTTCTTGCGAGCCGCCTCGTCTGGATCGCCCAGCCGACCTTCGCCGTCACACATAATGATCAGCGATTCGACCTGATTGTCTTCACAGCGAGTCTTCATTTGACCCAAATAGTCATTGTCCTCGGCCTTGTCCTTGAAGAACTGGTTGACGTATTCGACGGCCGAAATCCCAAATTCGTCCTTGGTGGTTTTGGCGAAATCCAGGTTATCTAAGGTGCCATTGCGGAAACTGCGGTGCAGCGACCATTGAGCGAGCGAAATCTGGAATAGTGGCTTTTTCTCGTCCTGCCTGCTGGCCGCCAATCTTTGATGGCTACTTGCGAAAACGGAGGTGGCGACGACCGCACTTCCTATCTTTAAAGCGTCACGGCGATTTAGTGGCATTTCGTGGGTCATGTCGACGGTCCTTTGTTGTCAGAAGACGGGGGAGCCAAAACGGGCATCAAACTGTTCAATAAACGGCAAAAGTATAGATGGGCCACGGTAACACCGCAAATAATGTCCCAATTCGCCGGCGGTCGATTCAATCCAGCCTGCCAGTCTGTTAAAACGAGACTTAGTCACCACCACAAAGTGAAGCTTTATAAGAATCAGCGTTTTACGTACAGAGAATCTGCTGCAAACGGATTCCGGATCGCTGCTTAAGGAGACAAAACAGGTGCTACGATTGCTGACGCTGCTACTGGCAGCAACATTTTGCCTGGGCCTAATTGGCTGCAAGGGCTCAAACAAAGATTCTGATTCGCAGACCAACGGCGAATCCAGTTCGTCAACTACCGCGCCGGACTCGACAGAACATGTCGAAAGTTCGCCAACTGGACAAGCTTTCCCGCCACTCGGACAACAACTGCCGGGACTATCGCAGGACGAAGAGGGTCGGATCACTTACACGTTCAAGACGGATAACGCCTCGGACTTCAAGAAGCCAAACACTTCCTTAGAAGACCCGGAATGGACGGACGTTGAAACCGAGCTGAAGTCGGTCGACTGGTTCGCCAAGACGAATGACAAACACCAAGTCACTCTGGCTTTAGTTGAGATGCGAGGCGATCAGGAATTTCGCTCGGGTCCAAAAAACAATCTCAAAATCACCAAGGCCCCGCGCGGTGCCACCTTTATTGCCTGGAACGACGAATCCGAACCGTTTCAATGGATCGAAGCCACTGACACCGATACGATTTTGAAAATCGTCGAGGCCTACTTAAAGAGCGACAGCATCAACGAGTTGGCCGAATGGCAACAAGACCTTAACGACTACAACATTTACGATTAACCAATCTTTGGATGACAACATGAAACCATTAATTCATTGCATGGCAGCCGGACTGCTTGCAATTTTCGCTTGCCAATCTTGCCAAGCACAAAACCCTGAAATCCGATCGGCTATCGAGACGATCAAAAATGTGGATGTCAAAGGCAATGGCCATGCCGCTGCTGCCCAAGCCGTTCAAATTCTAAATAAAGCATCTGCAGAGGACGTCCCGGAAATATTGCGAGGCATGCAGGGCGCCAACAAACTGGCGCTCAATTGGCTGCGCGGCGCAGCTCAATCTGCGTTGCAAGGAAACGATTTGCCAAAACAACAATTGACCTCGCTGCTGCAAGACCGTTCGGCGTCCGACATGGGCCGGTTGATGGCTTTCGAGTTGTTGGCCGAAGACAGCGCTGAATTTGCCGAACAGAATATCCGCAAACACATTAACGATCCCAGCTTGCCTTTGCGGTACTTGGCCGTTGCTGACTTTATCAAGAAAGCGAAAGAGACTGAAGCGAGCGAAGATGCCATTGGTATGCTCGGACTGTCCCTACCGCACGCTCGCGACGTAAAACAAATTCAATCTATCGTTGGCCTACTTTCCGAACAGGGAATCGAAGTCAACCTGCAACGCCAATTGGGCTTCATCCCAACTTGGCATATCGTTGGCCCGTTTGATAACTCCCAAGAAAAAGGATTCGACACCGCCTTTGGTCCTGAGAAAACGTTGGACGCTATCGACTTAGCAGCCAGTTACGACGACTCGAAGAACGGTGAACCAGTGCAGTGGCAACAGCACAACACCGTGGAAGCGACGGGCGTCATTGACTTGAATGAAATCCTGGCAGCTGAAAAGGGAGTGCTCGCTTACGCCTACAGCGAATTCAATGTGGAAGAAGAACGAGAAGTTGAGATCCGCATCGGTTGCATCAATGGCAACAAAGTTTGGGTCAACGGGAAAGAGGTCATCAATAACGAGATCTATCACGTGGGAATGCTGCCCGACCAGTTCTCAGGCAAGGCCACTCTTAAAGAAGGCGTGAACCAAATCCTGTTTAAGGTTTGCCAGAACGAGCAAACGCAACCGTGGGCCAATCGCTGGATGTTTCAGTTACGAGTTTGCGAGTCGGATGGGAAAGCCGTCCTGCCCTACAACGCTCCTGCAGCTCGGTAAAGAACTTTCGCGTCCTCATTTCAATTCGTGCAATTTTTGCTCGAGTCTTTTAGACCACTCAATACAACTTCATAAATATCATCATGAATCACCCGTACTTCAAAAACGCTGTTGGCGTTCTGTGTTTGTTTTTCGGTTTATCGACTGTCTCGTTAGCGGCTCAAGATTGGTCCGAGTTTCGTGGTAGTGGCGGGACCAATGTCGCCGACGATTCAAAGGTACCGCTCAAAATCAGCGACACCGAAAACCTCGCTTGGAAAGTCGAACTTCCTGGTCGCGGACCCTCCGGCCCTTTGGTGCTAAACGATCGCGTCTATGTAACGTGTAGCGCTGGCGACAACCAAGACCAGCTGTACGTCGTTTGCATGGACGCGAATTCTGGCGAAAAGGTATGGCAGCGTCGGTTCTGGGCAACCGGTCGATGTTTTTGTCACCCGCTTTCGGCCAACGCCGCGCCGACACCCTGCACTGATGGCGAATTTATTTATGCGTTCTATTCCAGCAACGACATCTTCTGCTTGGATTTGGATGGCAACCTGATGTGGTGCCGAGGCCTAGCCGTCGACCACCCCAAGGCCGGTCACGATACGGGCATGTCTTCCTCGCCCGTGGTTTTTAATGGCACCGTTGTCTGCCAAGTTGAAAACGAAGGCGATTCCTTTGTCGTCGGACTGGACACCAAAGACGGCACAACGAAATGGGAAATCGAACGTGAAAAAGAGATCAGTTGGGCATCGCCAGTGATTTTCAATAAAGGGGGTGAGAATCCTTATTGCCTACTGCAGTCTCAAGATCGAAGCACCGTTGTGCATTTATCAGATGGAACGTCTGCCTGGGAAAAATCAGGCGAAGGACATTCCATTTCGTCACCGGTTGTTGTTGGCAACCGCGTATTCGTTCCAATAGACGGGCTGACTGTGATCGAGTTTGACGAGACCAATGATCACCCCATCTCGGAAGTTATGAACTCGTCCCGAATCGCTGCCGGATCGCAAAGTAACATCATCCATCAAGACAAAATCTATTCGTTTGGTCGGGGTGGCATCATGACTTGCTCGGACATTAATTCGGGTGACGAGGTTTGGAAGGCTAGAGTTGGCGGGCAACACTGGACGACCCCCGTTGTTGCCAACGGTCACATGTTCTTTTTTGACCAAGAAGGCAAAGCTACCGTGGTTAACGTGGAAGGAGAATTCGAAGATGCTGCCGACCGTATCGTTCATACTTTCGAATTCGATGGCGAGGTGTTTTTGGGATCACCTGCCATCAGTGGCGACGCTATGTTTATGCGAAGTGACAAATTTTTGTACAAGTTTGCCAAACAAGGCGAGTGAACGACAAACGGCGAGTGAACGACAAACTCGCCTCAGTACTTAAATTCAGGCTTCCGAGTCGTTGTTGATCCCGGAAGCCTTTTTTGTTGCTAGTTGCTTTTATGTTTTTGATTTCATATCGCCGGCGAGTTCGACTTGACTGATTACATTGAAATTCAACCGTGCGGTCCTATCGACTCGGAAATTCGCCCGCCAGGGTCCAAGAGCTTAACGAACCGCGCCTTGATCTGTGCTGCTCTGGCCAACGGTCAATCCGTTTTAAGCGGAGCGTTGAAAAGCGAAGACACCGAAGTAATGGTATCGGCATTGAAACAGCTGGGCGTGTCGGTCGAATCGGATTGGCCAAACTGCCAGTTGACCGTGCAGGGAACCGGCGGGCAGCTGAACAATGATACGATCGAAATGGACTTGCAGAACAGCGGCACCTCGATCCGTTTCCTGACGGCGCTCTGTTCGCTTGGTTCTGGCAATTACCTGCTTGATGGCACCGATCGAATGCGTCAACGACCAATTCAAGAACTGGTCGACGCGTTGACGGAACTGGGCGGACAGATTGAATGCCGTAATGGTTGTCCACCGGTTTCCATTAACGGAAATGGACTATGGGGTGGTTCGGCGGAAGTTCGCGGTGATCGATCCAGCCAATTCCTTAGCGGTTTGATGATGATCCTGCCGCTGATGAAAAAGTACTCGGTGCTTGAAGTTGCGGGCTCGTTGGTTTCAGAACCCTACGTGCAAATGACCGGACAGGTCATGCGTGAATTCGGAGTCGACGTCTCGCAAATCGGAAACTGCTATTCTGTCGATCCCCGGCACCAATACAAAGCGCGAGAACTAGCTATCGAGCCCGATGCCACCGCGGCTTCCTATTTCTGGGCGGCAGCCGCCATCACGGGTGGCCGCTGTCGAGTCGACGGACTGAAAGTCGATGCCATTCAAGGCGACGTTCGCTTCTTGCAAATTTTGGATCAGATGGGATGCCAGATTATTCCGGACGACGAGGGGACGGCGATCTACGGCGGACCAT
This sequence comes from uncultured Pirellulaceae bacterium, assembly GCA_964543985.1. Classification (GTDB taxonomy): domain Bacteria; phylum Planctomycetota; class Planctomycetia; order Pirellulales; family Pirellulaceae; genus CAJQPP01. The sequence goes on from CAZJBW010000040.1 coordinate 8,302, forward strand.
TGAACGGAATTGAAGCCGACATGAACGACATCAGTGATACCGTTCAAACGTTGGCGGCCGTTGCTTTGTTTGCCGACGGCCCGACAACCATTACAGGTGTGGCCCATAACCGTCACAAAGAATCTGATCGCATCGGCGATCTAGCCACGGAGCTGCGTCGAATGGGTGCTGAGGTTGAAGAATTGCAAGACGGCATGGTGATCCACCCCCAGCCGCTGAATTCCTGCCAGGTAGAAACCTACAACGACCATCGCATGGCGATGGCCCTGTCATTGGTCGGGCTCAAGCAACCAGGAATACGAATCCTTAACCCACAATGCACTGGCAAGACCTACCCAAAGTTCTTCGACGATTTAAATCGAGTCTGCCAAACCTAAACCGGCATGACGGTAACCCGTGGATCCAATATCGAGCAAGACATTAGCCATGTAGTGGCGGTGGACCGACCGTTGGAGAGGTGCCGATAAGTTGAAACGTGGATCGGATATCGAGCCGGACAATAGCCAAGCAGTGGCGGCAGCACTTAGCCACGGAGTGGCGGCAGCACTTAGCCATGGGCGTAAGCCCAAGGCTAAGTGCTGTCGCCCCTCCGGGGCTGGTTGGTCATAGGCAGCAACCGGGGCTGGTTGGCCCGCGGATCCGATATCGAACCAAACTGGCATACGGCAAAAAAAGGACGAAGCTGCAGTGGGCAGCTTCGTCCGGTCTATTCAAATTTTTTCCACAACTAAATTTGATCGAGCCCGCAACCTTATTTGCCTGCTTCTTCTACGGCAGCCTTGCCTGCTTCTTTTAGGGAATCCATTTTCTTGGTTACTTCCTCGAACTCTGCTTTAAGACGCCGCAATTCGGCCTCCAATTCGTCGATGCGGTTGAACCTGAAAGTCTCTTGCCAGTCTGATAAACTAGAGAATTCGGGTTTCAAGGTAGGAGTTACCCAACCATAGGAATGAACACGTGGCAAAGCATCAAAATTCAAAGTCACCCCGTCCAAAGATAGATTAGGGTTAGCCTCAGGGGCGGGCTCAACCAAGACTTTGGGAACAAATTGGACCTGCATCTCTTTACCAACTCGTATAAATTTCACGACCACTGCTTGCTCGTCTTCCAGTCCATCTAAAGCCTGTTGCAAATCTGCCAACGACTTGATACTGGTATCGTTGACCGACGTCACAATGTCATGAATCAATATCCCTGACGCTTCTGCTGGACTGTCTTCTGAAAAACCGGTTATCGCCAAGCCACCCAGCAAATTCAATTGCGACTTACTAAGCTCAGAGATATCTTCTCCAAAAACCCCCAAAACTTTTCGATAGTTCTGGGGCTTAGTGACAACCACTTTGACATCGACAACCTGCTCGATCGCTTGACCTTGTCGCAACAAACGAATTTTGACTGGTGTTACTCCGCCAACCAGTTGTCCAATCAGTTGATTCTGGTCGTTAATGTCAGATTCATTTACTTGCAGCAAAACATCTCCCAGCTCGATTCCCTCAAGCCGAGCATCTTCGCCGACAGCCGCAACAAACAGACCTTGCTTTTCGTTCAATCCAAGTTGCCTACGTAGGTATTCTTCATCAATGCTTTGAAACTGCATGCCAAGCATCTCATAGAACTGCAATTCCTGTTCATTGTTCGCCAAGAATTTTTCGTCAGCGGAAACCAACGAGCCAGAGTGATAAAAGGTTAATGGGATATCTACAATCCATTGGATTTCAGATTCATCCTGCGCTTGAGCCGACAGTGGCACCAAGAAACTTGCCAACAAGCAAACAATAATCTTCATTGTATTCTCCGTTCCGGGGGAGTTAAAAAATCGACTTGCCAACGAATTGGCAATCCAACACGTTTAATGGGATCACTTCATTCGTGCCATCTCCGTTATCGACTGACAAGAATTGGCGATTGGGTTGCAATTGGTAGCCAGAATTCACCAGATTCTTTGCGAGTTTTTGAGGCACTTGAAATGGTGGTAGACTTCTCAATCTTTCTATCAACACTTCGCTTTCCAAAATCGGAATGAATTGGGCACCTTCCTTTTGTCCTGTGGCAAGCAATGCAATCACTTTGCCATTACCAAGATTCAATCGCTGGACAGTTTGAGTCAATGCCAGCTCAATCTGTCGGTCAACTGGTTGAACTTCATTGGCCTTGGGTGCTAATTCGACGTCGGCCATTGTGTCCACAGCCGGAGCTTGACGAAGCGAGTACCCTGCCAAAAACATGACGCCGGCCAACACGCCAGCCAAGACCCAATGCCAAGCCTTCCAAGAACCTTTCGCCAATTTCAATTCTGTGTTTGAGTTAAACCTGGCTACCGATTCTGGAACGCGATCGTCCAGATCCAACGACTTCAGTGTTCGGACCAGTGCCTGTTGTTCCATGAATGCAATCGCACAACGCTTCCACGTGGAAGGGTCGGAATCCATTCTGGAAATGAGTTCCTCTCGTTGGTTGGCAGACAATTCGCCTTCGACCAACCAGTCGATTTCTTCTTGAGATAATTTTGTCATGGTTCGTTCCAATGTTCGGACTTTGACAGCTCTGTTCGCAAGTTCCTTCTCGCTCGTAACAGGCGTGATTTGACAGCGGATTGACTGACACCCAATCGTTCCGCCATCTGTTGACAACTCCATCCTTCGCGATACTTCAGCAGCAGCACTTCACAGTCACGATTCGCTAAATTTGACAGTGCCACATTTACTAGCTCGGCCTGTTCCGTCGCCAGCAAAATCTGCAGTGGGTTTTCAGGGTTAGTTTTCAAGTGGTCCGCGTGGAAGGCGTACCCTTGGTTCTTCTTTTTGTTCCGGCCCTGTTTGCGTCGATACAACACCGACTGGCGAACGGCGACCCGATAAAGCCATCGCCGAATACCGCATTCGTCGGCAGGCACATTGCTGGTCGCTGTTGCTGCCAACGCCGTCTCCTGCAGAATCTCGTCCACCGCCTCCAGGTCACGCACTCGCGAAAAAATCACAGATCTCAACCATCGCCGATGTCCGTTCAGTGACGTCAGCCAGCGATTTTTCGATTGGTCATGATTCGTTTGATTCACCAGATGCGGCCCGTTAGTGCCGATTGATTCGCAGGGGTTACGTTAATGATTGCCGCTAGAGGCGGATGGTTGCGGAATTTCCAGAATTTTTTTCAACTGGGAATTTCTCAGCCGTATCGATCACCGTGCCCAGCATCTATAGTAGGTGAACCCCTTGAATATCCGAAATCTGGAGACGGAATCGACTGTGAAGCAATTGGAATGGATGTACCACCGGCGTGGCTGAAAGACCTGCCAAAGAGCGCAAGAGTTTCTTGCGGAACGTGACATTGAAGCCCACGAAGTGGTCGACGCCAAGAAACAGACTCATGACGAATCGGAAGCTATAAAGGTGGGCCGACAAGCCCAACAAATCTACTCGGCCAAAGGCAAGAAGGTCCTGCATCTGGTGGTCAAGAATGCTGCGTCGGATGACGAGATCAAGAAATTGTTGCTGGGTCCCACCGGTAACTTGCGAGCACCAACGTTACGAGTTGGCAAAACCCTGCTAGTAGGGTTCAATTCGGATATGTACGAGGAAGCTTTTTCTGACTAACGAATCGCACGCCGTAGTTGCGGGGCCAGGTCGTGATAGAAATTCGCTTTCACCACACGCTGATCTTTTAGAAACCAAAGATCAAAGCTGAACCGTACTCCAAGTCGTTCTCTTCGAACCCGACACCCGGTGTACTGTCAAAGCGGTTAAAGATAAACAGGCTGAACCGCATATCCAATTCTTCGTCTAGCAAGGTTTCAAAACCAGCCCGAATATTCAAACGGTAATCGGCGAAATCTTCAAAGTTGGGAAAGTAATCGACGTTGGAATACAATTTGGTCCGCTCCGTCAGATGGCGTTCCCAGTCCCAACCCAACTGCAGTTCTGGCAGCCATTCATCATTCGCACCGCCGAACTCTCGCGAGGCACCAGCACCAATCCGCCCCTTCAACGAACGCACATCGTCTTCGAGAAACACGATTCCGATACCAGTGTGCAACGCGACTCGAGAATCAAATGACTTGAATCGATCCCACTCGAACGAACCCATGTAAAACCACGTGAAATTCGGGTTCGCCAATTTACGTTCTTGCCGGCCTTGCGTAAAGACGCGGTCGGTTGATGTGCCTAGTGAATTCTCGCTGTAGAAATACGTCGCCAGAAGTTCGGTGATGGCGAAATCCGTTTCTCGTTTCAGGTTCAACGTGAAGTTGACGTCCAAGTTATCACTGTTACCGTTGGTGCCGTTGACACCTACCGCAAAATCTCCCTCCCAAACGTCATTGAAGAAACTTTCACCGACCTCTTCCACAATCACTTCTTGCCCGTAGCTACGCAGACTGAATGCAAAACATGAGACGAAACAAAACGCGAACAAAACAGCGGTTGTAATTCGATGGTGATTCATAAACTTCAAATTCCAGACTAGTCAGCGCAAAAGCAAGAGGTCGAGTCTGTGTGTGTGTGTTGATAAGTACAGACTGGCGAGGACAGGACGTTACGAAAGTTGAATCGCTTTCTCAATTGAAATAATTTCAATCGCTGAAATTATCGAATACGAAAACTACCTAGCAGTCTTTCCAAATTGCCAAAACACCGGTAAAAACCGGGCAATTCACAATTATTCGGAAATTATTCAAAATGATGGAATCAGCCGCTGCCGGTTGGTACTTCTAAGCAAACGTATTCAACATTGCTGCACATGAATCAGGAACAGGCCCGCAGGCAGAAATTCGAAGACTGTGTTCAGCAATGCGCGGATTCGTTGTACCGAGTGGCTTACCGGCTGACTGGCACCCAAAGCAGTGCCAGCGACTTGGTACAAGAAACCTACGTGAACGCGTGGAAAGGATTGGATTCGTTAAAAGACGATTCGCGGATGAGGTCCTGGATGTTTGCAATTTTGCGAAACCAATATTCGAAGTTTGTGCGCAAGGAAAGTCGCATGGTCAACGCCGACAACATGCAACAGACAGTTGTCGACACGGGGCCGGATCAACACAAAGAGGCAGTTCATGACGCCGTGCAAATGGCGATCAATCAACTAGATGAGACTCACAAACTTCCGCTGTTATTGGTTTCTATCGAGGGCATGTCGACCGAACAGGCCGCCATCATCCTTGAGATACCCAAAGGGACGGTCTTGTCTCGCTTGCATCGAGCGAGACAAAAAATGAAGTCGTATTTACAACGAGAAACCAGTTTGTTTTCGTAATGAACAACGATCGAATGAACAACCAAACACCAGACAATTTCGACGATCAATTAGATCAAATTTTGGCAGACGTGACTGTCCCGGCCGATTTGAAGCAGAGCCTGCTGGAGATCCCAGAACAGGTCGCCAGTCTGCAGTCCGACGACACGACAAGCGACCGTTTTAATGACCGGCCTGCCAAGAATCAGGGACTTGGAACGCGGCATCTGTTGTGGGCAACGTTGGCCGCTTGCCTTGCTGGCTTGGCAGCGTTTGCCTGGTCCAGCTTCGATATTGAATCCAATCCAGATATCGCTGAGCAAACAGGCATTGAATCGATCAACAAATCTGACTCTGCCGACGAAGTCTTAAAAACTGACACGACGCCTAGCATTGCGGACTTGCATGCTCAAGCTGACGCCTTGGCAGCGAAATTAACACAACGAAACCTGGAGCAGCGATTGGCCGAGTTGGAACGGCAAAACAACCAGTTGCTGCTATCCAACAACGACCGCGAATCCATAATTCTGGCGATCACTGAAATTGCATCGTTGGATATCGGCGTCACTTTTGATTCCATCAAAGGGGACTTGCAACAGGTCATTGTGAACTACCCCGATTCTCGTGGCTCGAAGATCGCCGAACAATTTCTCAGCAGTGTAAACAACAACCGTCCCGCAAATTAAACACACGAAGGTTTGTAAAAAGGAACATCGACATGAAAACACAATCAATACCAATGCTTGGTCTTTTGTTACTGACTGGTTTACTGGTCCACAGCGTTTCAGCGCAGAGTGTTGCGGAACCAAATGCTAACACAACTGAAATCCAGAGCTTGATTATCGATGCGGAAGCGGTACTCGAACACATGCAGAGAGATTTTGACCAGCAATCCGCCAAGGTGTCACGAGCAGACGCCAGGCACAAAGAAATCTTGTCAGAACAATACAAGAGTGGGTATTCCAAAGAGTCTTACCCTGAACTTTTACGAGTCTTGCAGGTTCAAAGAGTTGAACTGGAGATTGAAATTGCTGGTCTCCAGGCCAGACGGGAGCTGTTGGTCGAAACAATTAATGAGCAACAACAACAGGAACAGGCGTCGACCGAACCGCTCATGCAACTTTTGGCTCTGGAACAAAAAGCACTAGCGGCTACCCTTAAAAAAATCGGCACTGGCCAACTAGGAATCGAGGCCCAAGAAGTAGCGAAGCGGCGAGTGTTGAATGTGCAAATTCAAATTGCCGAATCGAAACAAGCGGATCGAGGCATCTTGGTCCTTCACGAACAACTGCTAGATATCTCTCTTGAATTGGCTGAAAAACGAGCTCGTTTGCAGCGAGGTCAACAGCTGCAAGAACCACTTCTGGAATTCAACGATGTATTGATCCGCTTGAAACGTCAAGATTCGGAAGTTCGAAAACTGGAACAGGAACGTAATAGAATGCGACAGGATATCGAAGGTCAAACATCCTTTATTCGCAGTCTGCGGGACCGTCTTGAGTCTGCCGACGATCAGTAAGCACCAGCATACCAACGCTCTACACAAAACTGAAAGGAACTACGATGAATGTATGCGTTCAACGAAATTTAAGCTGGCAGATACTTGGCCTATTGATGGTTTGCTGTTGCACAGGATTATCACAAGCTCAAAGTGCAGTCTCATCTGCGGGTGTTGGGATCGCTCGGTCGGGTGCTGGAACGTACAACACGGCAGGTATCTATGTGATGCCTCAGCCTGAAATATTTCGGGTAGAAGAGTTCATCAACTACCACCGCCATGATCTACCTTTGCCGAGTGGCGAAAACCGAATTCGGTTTACTACGCAAACTCTAGAACTTGCCGACGGACAAAAATTGATCCAGTTGGGCATCACAACACCCCGCGACTTGGACCCAGAACTGATTCCACCACTAAATATGGTTCTAGTCATTGATCAAAGCGGCTCTATGTCTGGCGAACGTTTACAAAACGTTAAAAAAGCACTCAAGAAACTGGCAAACCGCTTACGGCCTCAAGACAAAGTTTGCATCGTCGGTTTCAACAGTCATGCATCCGTCATTCTGGAAGCAACGAACAAATCTAGAATCAAAAAAATCAACAATGCCATTGAAGGGATGCAAGCCGGTGGCAGCACCAATCTACACGCCGGTTTAATGTTGGGTTACCAGCAAGCCGAATTGCATTTTGACAAAGAGCGTAGCAATCGAGTCATCCTGTTGTCAGACGGGATTACTAACTCGGGGGTTGTCGACACAAAACAAATTGCTGATGAATCCAAAAGGTTCAACCGCCGAGGCATTGACCTGTCAACGATCGGTCTAGGCCAGGACCTAAATCATGATTTGTTGCGAGACTTGGCAGACGCCGGTCGTGGGCTGATTCATTTTGTTGGAGACTCAAAGGATATCGAAAAGACGTTTGTCAATGAGGTCGAGAGTTTACTGGCTCCTGCTGCCAAGAAAGTGAAGCTGGAAATTGAATTCGGTCAGCAGGACGATGACACCTTCGTTTTCGGATACTCGCCAAAACGCAAAGGAACTCGGCAGATTTTCCGCTTGGACAACCTAAACCACGGTGCAACCCAAGTGGTGTTGATTAGAACCAACGCTGATAACGCCGACGAAGTGGTGGCAAAAATCAGCTACGTGGATGCGGTCAACGGACAATCCGTTACACTGCCAGCCGAATCACTGCCAACAAAACGTGAATCGTTGCATAAAAATTACGGCATCGCTCTATTGGCCCAGTCTCTACACGATGCTGCCGGTAAATCGAACGACGGCAATAGCGAATCAGCGATAAAGTTATTGCGGCAAGGCCTGCGGCATTCGAAAAGGCTCAGCCAACTAAACACCGAAGATGCTGATTACAACCGCGTTCGCGACATCGTCAAAAATTACCGGACGAGAATCAAAGACTCAGTAAACGGTCGAAGTCAGACAGATCGTTAACTGGCCAAACGAATCTAACACATCTAACGCAGGCAGCACCTATCTCAAACCACCTGTTCCGTGATCATCTTGCCAGTCACGACATATTCCGGACAGGCAGTAAATGAAATGAGCCTATTTGATTGGTTTTTCCCGACAATGCGGAGCGCGATACGAAGTTGCAATGCATCGCCGGGCGAAACCACTCAAACCGATTCCGGTTAATCTGCTTGCTTTGTCTCGGATGGAATTGAGCTATAATCGATGCGGCATATCGCATTCTTTTTTTGCAGGACTAATTGATGTCACGCATCGCGCTCAACTTGGCCATCTTGGCATTGGTAATCATCTCGGCACCCGTATGGGCTCAAGACAAGTCGCCCGACGAAAGCCAGTTCTCCGAACAGGACAAACTTCGCGGCTCGATCACCCCTGAACGAGCATGGTGGGATCTTCAAGAGTACCACCTTTCGATTGAGTTCATGCCTGAATCGAAACAGATTCGTGGATCCAATGTGGTGACGTTCAAAACTTTGAAAGAAGCCACGAAGATGCAGATCGATCTGCAGGAACCATTGAACATTACCAAAGTCACTCACGCAGGGAACGAATTAACGTTCGAACGAGACGGAAATGTTTATTGGGTAAATTTTCCAACCGCGATGCCAATCGATTCCGAACAATCGATCACCATTGACTACAGCGGCACGCCTACCGAAAGCGTACGCCCGCCGTGGCAAGGTGGCGTCACATGGACGGAAGACGAAAAAGGCCAAACGTTTATTGCGACAACTTGCCAAGGCATCGGAGCCAGCATCTGGTGGCCTTGCAAAGACCATGGATACGATGAACCGGATCGCGGCGTGAAAGTTTCAGTGACAGTACCCGAGGATCTGGTGGCCGTCTCAAACGGCCGACTCGCCAAAACCGATCACGACGAAAACGCCAAGAAGAAGACATTTCACTGGAGTGTCTCTAGTCCGATCAATAACTACTGCGTCAATGTGAACATCGGAAATTACGTTAGCTTCTCGGAGACTTTCGATGGCGAGAATGGCAAACTGGATGTCGAGTACTGGGTGTTGAAACATCAACGCGAACAGGCCGAGAAACAATTCAAAGAAGCCCCCAGAACATTGCAAGCCTTCGAGCACTGGTTCGGTCCGTACCCTTTCTACGAAGACAGCTACAAATTGGTATCGGTGCCCTACCCTGGCATGGAGCATCAGAGTTCTGTGACCTACGGCAACGGATTCAAGAATGGCTACGGCGGTCGCGACCTTAGCGGCACTGGCGTGGGAATGAAGTTCGACTTTATTATCGTCCACGAGTCGGGACACGAGTGGTTCGGCAACAACGTATCAATGAAAGACGCTGCCGATATGTGGATTCATGAAGGCTTTACAAACTACTCAGAAAACCTGTTCGTTGAATATCATTTCAACGAGAAAGAGGCTCAGGATTATGTGATCGGTTGCCGTCGGTTGGTTAGGAACAGAAGCCCTATCGTTGGCGTATACGGATACAACAACGAGGGTTCGAGCGACATGTACTACAAAGGCGGGAACATGTTGCATTCCATTCGCCACATCATCAACGACACAGAAAAATGGCGCTCGATCTTACGAGGACTGAACGAGGACTTTCGTCGCCAAACGGTTGATTCCGCAGAAATAGAAAACTACATTAGCCAAAAATCGGGTATCGACTTCAAGCTACTTTTTGACCAGTACCTTCGCGGCACCGAGATTCCCAAACTAAACCTTCGAGTCCAAGGCAACACCGTCACGTACCATTACTCAGACGTGGTTGATGGCTTCAACTATCCACTGGTCTTGATCGTTAACGGGCAACGGCATCGATTGAATCCAACCGTTGAAGCGCAAGAACTAACGATCGATGGCGATATAGAAACTTGCGAACTCGATCGCAACTTTTATGTTGTTCCAGTCAAGCAGTAGAAAAACAGCGGTGTTAGTCGTTGCGAAATGCGGTTCTTAACTGCAAGAATGAACGATGTAGTTCGCTGCTAAGTTCGCCAACGTTTTCTGTTTGGCCAACCTCGATATCGTCTCTTAATTTGTCCAACAATTTTCGATACACACTGGCTTTCGCTCGACGAAATTCGCTGACGCTGCCTTCACGCAACAGAGTACCCACCTCTAAGCGACGTGATAAATCGTCGCAGTAGGGAACCCACTTCTTTACACCTTCCCAATCCCCAGATTTGGCGGCGCTGACGCAATCGGCATTGATAATCGTTAGATCATCCAACAACTGATGTTTGCTGGGGTAGTAGACGTAGGTGCCAATGAGACTGGTCGTAACGAGTCCCACGCAGGCGACGACACCGATGACCCAACCCGGTAAAATTACATCCATTCGACGCTTTTGATTGTCACGTCCACGTTGGAACCAACCGTACAAATCCCAGCGAAGTTCAACTGCTCTAATCAGTAACCCCAAGACTCCGAGGAACAGCATCAATTGAGTTCCACCGAACGCATGCCGGTCGTGGTATTCTTTGACTTCCTTAACCGCTTTATCGAACACTTCATCTTTTGTATCAGGGTACGGATGCGTGTATATGTCGAAAGCGTGTGTATGACCGGAAGGCGTTACCCCTTTGGGATAAAGAGGCTTGTCCAGGGAGTAGGCAATTGCGATGGTGATCGCAAACAAGCATCCGACAAACAACAACACGCGTCGGACACCAAATGCACTCGCAAACCAAGACACAACACCAAGATTGATACCAGCCCCCAGGATAAGCAGTGCGAAGGCGGCACCAATTGAATTTCCGTGTTGAAACATACCTCCGATTTGGCTCATCGCCAGCAAAGGCGTCGAGTAGACTGGCGCAATGTATGCTGACATGACGACGGGGGCGAACTTTTTGTCCGGTTCCGTTTCTCCTTGTAACGAACCGTGAGGCACGGTCGCAGCCAACAACGCCGAACAAACCACACCGATTAAAATGAACAGGAACGACCAGCCGGTGAATTCTTTGGCGGCACCGTACACTACAGCCAGCGCCCTTTTTATCCCTATGGCGGGTAGTGCTTCCATTTTGCCTGGGTCGGTTGCGGATTCGTTGGCACTAAACCCCCTGCCCCAGATGGCGCCCATGACGGTCACGATCATCATTGCGGCAGCACTAAAAATGATGATTGCCATTGGATCGGGAAGCGACAATCCGTACAGCACGGATAAAGGATTGAACAGTGGCGCAGTCAATCCAAACGCGACAATGGTCCCTGGCTTTACTCCCGAGCGATGAAGTTCTCGAACGACTGGAATGACACCCAGCGAACATACGGGCAACAGCATCCCGACAGCCCAACCAATCAACAGGCCGAACCGTCCTTCGTTTCCAAAGATCGACCGTGTCTTTTCCGAACCGATCATGTAGCGAAACACTGAGGAGATAAAGCACCCAAAGGCAATCCAGATCGAAGCGTCAACGACGATCTGAGTCATTCGCAAAAGGGCACCACTGAAGAAATACTCCATTACTTTGCACCTTCGTTTGCTTTACTAGCAAGCTCGCCAAGTCGTTTCACGATCCCAACAATGTCTGTATCGTGATCCTTCCAGGCTTGGCGGAATTGGCTATCAGACTTTCCATCGTTTTCCTCGCCTAAAATTTCTTGAATCAGTTTGGCATCGTCTTGAATCGTCTGCCAATCTGCTTCGCCCAGGTCAGTGTTGGCCGCAATATGAGGAAGGAATTTTGCAATATCAGCCAGTTCCATCCGTACCGACACTTCGATCGTATGACGCTTGATCGACTCTTCCACTTCACCTTCACCGTGCTCGTTGGTCGCCCCTTCTTTGAACTCGCTGGCCAAATAGAAGTGCGAGTGCGCTGACGCACCGGTGCTGTGAATCACCTCGACCACTTCCAACATCATTGGCTTCGGAAAATCCTGACTGGAAACCAATGCTTCATGAATTTCGGCAAGCCGCTCGGCAGCACGGGTTAAAGTTTTCGGTTGATGCAAATACAACCGGGGCAGCGCCGAATCACTGTCCGTGTCCGAACGAGTCGCTGCGGGATGAGGTCCACAACCTATCGTGGCAACGGCGATTGCTAACAACAAAAACAAACTTACAAACATTGAATTTTTCATTTCATTATTCTCCGGGCACTTTCACCGAGCTGATAACTTCATCGATAATTCGGTCTGAATTTTGAGTTTTGCCCGATATCCGCAACTTCAGGACAGGCCTTGCTACCTTTTGAATATCATCTGGCGTCACAAATTTTCTGTTTTGCAAAAACGCCCACGCTTGAGCCATTTTTTGCCAGGTGATCAGCCCACGAGGGCTCAAACCAATTTCCAATTCTGAGTGTTCTCTTGTGGCGGTACCCAAGTCCACGAGATAACCGCGAACCATCTCATTGACTTCGATATTGTTTACCAATTCCTGAACGAACTGCAGTTCATCAATCGTGATCACTGGAGACTCATCGACAACCTGACGAGACTCGCCAACCTTTTCCGCCAGCATTTGTACTTCATCTTGTTTCGACGGGTACCCGATACTTAACGTGACCGCGAACCGATCCAATTGGGCTTCTGGTAACGGGTAAGCGCCATGACTTTCAATTGGGTTTTGCGTGGCGATGACCAAAAAAGTACTTGCCAACGGCAATGTTTGGTTATCGATTGTCACTTGACGTTCGGCCATCGCTTCGAATAGGGCACTTTGAGTTCTGGGGGTTGCCCGGTTAATCTCATCAGCCAGTAACAAGTCCGCAAACACAGGTCCTTTGCGGAACTCGAACTCGTGAGCCTTCTGGTTGTAAATATTGAAGCCTGAAATGTCGGTGGGCAGCAAATCGGGAGTACACTGAACTCGCGAAAACTGGCCTCCAATTGATTCCGCCAACGCCTTGGCTAGTGTCGTTTTGCCTAGACCCGGCAGGTCGTCAAACAACAAGTGCCCTCGCGCCAAGACGCAAGCGATCACCATCTCAACCACGTCCGCTTTTCCAACAAGTGCTGAATTCAAACGATCGCGAAGTGCGTGAACCTTTTGGATGGAATCAGGAACAGTCTCTTGAATCATCATTCTTTATTTTCTGTTGAGTTATGAATCGTTTGATATTCCTGGTTGTCAATGTTTTGATCGGCTGTAGGCAACTAGCAACAAGCTCGGTGCGGTTAACGGTGCCTGAGCCCTCGCTGTAATTTCGCTCGTCCCACAAGTCGAAAAACTCTGGACATAATTCTGGCTCGATTTGGCAATACCAGCTGCGAATGGTTTCGGCGGGAGGTCGTCGTTTGCTGGCTGCCCAAAAGCGAAAGTCAATTAGTTGGCGAGTCGCCTGTAGTAGCCGAGTCGGGCGGAAAAGCCGGACCAGATACCACCAACCCAACATCAAGCCGGACAGAAGTTGAACTCGAAAGACCAACGTCAACAGACTAACCAACAAAACCAAACTGGAAGTCCAAGGATTGTTCTTCAGCCAATTGACAACACTCAAGAACGAGGACGACAACCACTGCTGAAAGGTTTGAGTATTGTAAACTTCTGGGTAGCCGGGCGTTGGTTCGACTGGAATCCAGTGCCTTTCATCCAAGCTAACTTCTGGCCACATATGTAAGTTGTCAGAACCCACAACCGACTGCCTGGCGACGCGATCATAGTCTTCTTTTTGCACCAGGAACCCACGAGCCAATCGCGTTTTGTAACCAGCCGCCCGCAACATCATCACGCAAGTCGTGGCGAACATATAACTCGGCCCGCCGCCTTGCTCAAGAAAATGACCAACGGTGTCCTCGGCCGTTTCGTCAACGGTCCAGTTGGGTCTTAGTTCATAGTTGGCTTTCAGTTGTTTGACGATGGCATCCACTTGGTCCCAACCGGGCGAACTGTTTCCAGACCATTGGTCGACTAATTCTTTAAGACGTTCTTGCGTCTCGTTATCAGGAACCTGTAGATACTCGGAATCACTAATCGACTGATCATCCAATCCCGTAAAACGATTTTTGGTTGAAGCGCTCGAACGCATTGCGTGAAAATTTGGAATGAGACTTTCAGTATCAATCACGGTTTGAGAAGCAAACGATTCGCTGTCTATCCTGACCAGCCCTGATTCATTCCAACGGAACAAATCTGGCGAGGCAACATGCGCGATCCGCCATCGTTCAAGCAATGATGGGCCCGGCAAAGTACTGGTTTTCAAACGCATTACTTTAATCCGATGCATTCGTGTATCGGAAAGGTACTTCGATCTGGCCCGGATCAATTGATAAACAGGCCCGTCGTCGTCATCCTTTTGCAGGCGAATTCTTGGCAGTCGATCATTTTTCACGTCACTGATTTCCGTTTTCGACCAATCCCAACCATCAAATTGGTCAAAGCAATCAATAGGAAACCGAACGGGCACCGATCCTTCAACAAAGAACAACGCGGTCGTTTCCTTGTTCTCAAATTCGCCTTCAATCGCTTCTTCCGATTCTCGCATCGTGCGAAACGTTCTGCCCGATTGCTCGGACTGTTTAACGCCGTGCATGTGTTTTGCAATGGTGTCCAATGTCACCGATCGATTGCGAGGTCGTTTGAACACCGGCCCCTCAAATCTCTCCAACGAAACGTCGTACATGGACTCTTTTTGGTCTTCGATGAATTGATTTGAATCGACCGCTCCCGTCGTCTTGGCATTTTGTCCAGCGGCCAACATACTTCCATCGCCAAACCCACCACGAGCGAACTCGTCAGAAAAACCTTTCTCGCCTCCTGAAAATGGCAACATACCAGCAACGTCTAACTGGTTCTTAAGAAATGACGCTTGCGAAACGACGGCTGCCGTACCACCAATCGTTAGTGAAGTGATCACGATCGCCCAAGTACGAATAGGCAACATTCTAGAATTGCCGTCGATGGCTTTGCTGTCCAAGCGGTTCCAGTAGAACTCAGAAAGCCACCACAGCAACACCAAGGCATAAATACCGGCAAGAATAAAGATGGTCATATTTTCGCCAATACAACTAACGAAAAAGACCAAAGACCCGCTCAGCAACAACGCTGCTTTCTGAAAACCTCGCACAAAGGAAAACACCGAAACAAACCAACACGTATTCTGCAACACTAGTAATGCTGCAACCTCGATCGAATCACCGGCACCGATCCAACGTAACGCCATTTGCCAACCGATGGTTGCCAAGACGACGAACAACGCAATGGCTTGGGCCAAGTAAAACAAATGGTTCGAATCATTGTCTTGCTGACCCTCTTTGCGACGATAGAACCTGCGACGATAGAACCAAAGCAGCAAGCAAGGAAAGGCCAACACCACGGCGAACTCGATCCACATTCCCGCCAACCAACGGCTAAATTCGGCGCGGAAAATTTGCAACATCAGGCACGACAACAATGCCAAAACCAAGACAGTCAAGTCGTAACGCTTCTTAACAACAGTACCAGCGACTTTGGCTTGGACCGGCTTGCTACTAGGATGCAACACCGCTGTACCTCCGTGTCCACTGAGCAGCAAATTGATTCATCGCTGTCTTCGGTGTCGTGATCAGGATGTTGGAGAGTTTACTGGCAGCCACTGAAACCGTATCTGCTGGTTTCACTTGATTGGTGAACTTCTCCAAATCGATGATGACGGGTTGAAGCTGCGGCATGCTCATTTTTTGCACCACCGGAACCGAGTGGGATGTGCCAATCAAAAAGGTATTGCCTACTGTCTCGAACGAAGGGTTGGAACAAGCAGTTGTCGATTCCATGACCGGTTGGGCCGCAGAGAAAGTTGGAAGACACGCCAGGAAATCCATCACCTTTTCGATACCATAGTGGTTGTCGACCGAGTGTCGCTGGTCCGTTGACAAGCCAAGGCAGGTCAAACGAATCGGCGAACGGTTTTGATGTAGTTGGTAACAAATGGTTCCAGCCAAACGAATCGCCCATTCGTAGCTGCTGTGGATGCCTCGACCGGCATGATGTTGAGCAGTTAAATCCAAAATCACTGTCGCCAAAGTGGCGCATCGCTGTTGACGTTCACGAACCATTAAATTTTGAGACCGCACGGTCTGAGCCCAATGGACATTGCGAAGCCGATCACCGTGTTGGTAGCTGCGAACGCCAATCGTCTCGCCTTCGTTACCCGACTGATCTTTCAAGACGCCAATGATATTAAGCTGGGTACCGATGGCCGAAGGTTGCCCGTCGAGTCGCTGGCATGCTGGCCAAACCAACAAACTGCTATTTCGAGTAACCGGTTTTTCGATATCAACAAGTCCGAATGGAAATCCGTTTTTGACTCGCACGTTTCCATTGGGAAGTTGACCACGTTGCTGGGGAGTGACTGGAATTGAAAACTCGGTTTCCGACCACGCGGGCACTCGTCTAAGTGCAAAAGCAACGCACTCGTCGTCTTCACCAAAATCCTGCAGAAAGTCACCTTCTACGATTAGTCCAAAAATGGTCAACGGCCAATAATTCTTGACGCGAAATACAACATTGACCTCTTGGTCCTCCCAAGCTCTGACACTGGGCAACACCAATTCGCACTTGATGCACTTCATCGATAGCCAAGGCCACATCAAGCCCAAAACCAACAGTGCCAAAAAGGCTAAGGCCAAAACGTAACCTTGTGGCCCTAGCAATAAACCCACAGCCAAAGAAACAACGATCCCAATCGACACCCACACCACCGGCTTCTTGAGCAAGTACGCATAGCGATTTGCGTTTGGGCAGAAATCGTAGTTGGCTAGAGCCAACACTTTTTCAGAAAGCTGACGTATTTTTGAAAACATATTGTTTCACACTCGCCTATCGAGTTCAATCGAAACCAAAACGTCACAACCATTCACAGACTTTGTGGCCCGCTTAAATTCGCGGGCGGACAATGACGCTTTTCCGGACTCAGCCAGACTCACAAACCATCCGTGATACGTTGCTATGAATAAGCAAATCAGCCAACACGAAAAAGCTTGGGACTTGTCAAGAAAAGACAATTCAGCACCCTGCAGGCGTTTACGCTATTGGCTAGCGATCGCATTCCCAAAGTTCTGAACTAGAAATTTGACTAAACAGCAGGAGGGCCGCGAGCGACCATGGGAACTGAATCGACAAAAGGAGCTTGAACGCCGTCAAACACTCGCAAAAAGAATTGCGTTTGCAGGTCGCCTAAATTCGGAGCATCAACAACGACATTGTACTTATCAAAGAACTCGCAGAACGGGCATTCGTGCGAGCTACTGACTGCCTGAGTGTCGACGGTCGTACTGTGAGCCAAGCAGCTACACCCCGTGACAGCGACCGATTCGCCGGCACTAGTGAGACTGTGGAAATTGAAAAAATGCGCGCGGTGCAGCGACGGCCCCAAGTTCACCAAAAGAACCAGGTAACCAATCAAAAGCCAAGTTTTGATGCTGCTACGGAACATGGAATCCTAACTACACGAACAGTACGAACGACTTTTTATTATAGTAAGCGAACGACGCTCGAATCAAGACTTATGGTCACCGGCAACGATAGATCTCAAGCGAACTGATAGGAATAACGAGTAAATCCCGGCAAATTTTTTGAAACCACTCGTTCGAAATGCTCTTTAAGAAACCTTTATCTGGCTTTAAGCCCGACAACCCATTTAACCTGCACTGGAAATCGCTCTTCCTTTTTTGAGTGCTTTGACGATTTGACTTGTCCATTGGGTACACCCACAGAGTTAGAAATTTGTCCGCGAAGCTCGCCTGCCTGACAATACAGCAAAAGAAGAGGATCGTACCCTGAACTTAAAACAAGATCTTTCGAATCGTTTTCTTAAAGAAGCCGCTTGTTGAGGATTTTCAGCCGACTTCGGTCCGAAGTCACCCTCATGCACGATCGCTCCGGGCGAAGCACAGGAGGGGCAAATTCATGTTCGGGTCAATACGCCGGGCAAATTCGAGCAACGATTCGAGTTTCTGATTCAAACTGATAACAAACTTGTTGGCGAATCATTCGACTTGGAAGGCAAAGCGAAGTGATTCAGTTGGTCGCGCTCGACTGCCGCCATTTCATTTGGTGTTTTCATCTTCAAGGTCCTCGACGCAGTTGCTGCACCTTAGCAGTCAGAACCTGATGGTCACTATTTAAGAGTCGGCTTGAGGCACGAAGAGACTGCCTTTTGTAATCCCGGTGGTGCAGATTCTTTTTAGCTGCGTTTCCAGTTCGTGGCCAGAAATTTCCTTGTTCAACGATTTGCGTAGGGCTGCAGAAATCGCCGCGACTTGCTCGGCAGATTCATGCACAAACTCGGCGCGAAAGTGTCGCAGGCCAGCCTTTTGCCACATCGAAATTGCGGTCGGTGCGACTTGGGCCTCCGCTCCAAATACGGTATTGCGACAACCGACATCCGCGACCACTGGATGGGCACGACCTGAATGATCTCGCAACGAAACTCGATGTGTCTCGCAAGGATGCCCGCAGTTTGTATTGTCGGTCCCGCTGGAAAGGAAGCGACAGAACACGCAATGTTCCGTGTGAAAGACGGGCAAGTGACTAAAAGCCACGATCTCCAGTTGTGCAGGAGCGATAGACTGACACAGATTTTGAATTTGCTGAGCGTTCAAATCGTAAGTCGGCGTCACTCGCTGTAATCCTAGTTCCAGCAAGTCGGCAACCGAGATGGCATTGGCTGCGTTCAAACTGAAGTCCCCGATCAATTGCGGACGATCCTGGTCTGCTGCTTGCAGCAAGTCATGCATTAACCCTGCCGAGCGAATCACAATCGCACATTCCAGCGACAACAGAAAACGGATGACTTTTTGTTCTGCCGGTTTCAAGATACGAGGACTGGCTACCCGTGCGCTAATGCCTGCGGATTGGATCAGCTCCACAGATTCTCGCAGCCCGTACAGTTCCAAATAATCCAGAGTGATACTGGCTGGACGTTGTTCAATCGCGGCCGCCAACTGTTCCTTGTCTCGGACCAGCAAATGCAAAAGAGACTGGTCCTGCGCAGATTCGCTTAACGGTCGGTTACTCTGAATCGCATTGATTCGATTCTGTACGACTCCCTGACTGGTCTGCCGATTGGTGCCCGTTTGTCGTCGTCGTTCTAACATTTCGGCCACCAAGGCACGACGCAACTCGTTTAGTTCTTTCACGGGTAAAAACAACGACTGATCCGCCGGCTGGTTTAACTCCATCGTTCCAAGATGGAAGGGAGTCCCGCCGAGTCGACTAAATTGCTCAACCAGTTTTTGGCGATCCAAACCTTGTTTGTTAGCCACCTGCAAATCAGATCGACTGCTCACACTGACGACCTGCCCCGATTCGTCACGCCCTGTGACTTTCAGAGGTTGGCCGGCGGTCATAAAGACCTGCAGATTCAAGGGACGAGTGAACTGGATCTTTTTGGGATTCGCTAGTGGCTTCAACTGCACCAGCAATTGTGGATCGCTGGTTCGCCAAACCAGGTCACCAGGTCGTATCCTAGTGAAATCAATCTGGCCGTTTCCAAAAGCGAGCGTCT
Source organism: uncultured Pirellulaceae bacterium (assembly GCA_964543985.1). Classification (GTDB taxonomy): domain Bacteria; phylum Planctomycetota; class Planctomycetia; order Pirellulales; family Pirellulaceae; genus CAJQPP01. Next base: position 27,935 of record CAZJBW010000040.1, read on the forward strand.
GCATTGTGTCTGTGGTTTTAACTTCATAGACGTTGCCTCCCTCTTCGGGCTCGTCCGGACTACGCCAGTCGGCGGCATCGAAAACCAAACCATCACCTGGCCGAATGTCATGCTGCACCTGCACGACCACTCGCTCGCCCGTCACCTTCAAAACCTTGCCGACACGTTGGCCACGGTGCCTGGGCGCCCGACCTTCCACAACGGTTTGATGATTGACACCTGACATAAAGTGAGGCCCCAAGCCGCGGGAATAGATTTGCTGCAGCTGGTCACGTTGAACGGTCTGGTCAAATTCAGTTTCCACATTGTTGACTACAGAATCGATCGCTTGTCGATAGGCCTTGGTTGTCAAAGCCACATAGTTGGCGTCCTTGTAACGACCTTCAATTTTGACGCAGGCGATACCCAGTCGAACGAGTTCAGGGATTTGCTCCAAAGCGTACAAGTCGCCAGGGCTTAGCAGGTAACGACTATCGCCAAGGTCTCGCACTTGACCATCGACGACCAAGTCGTAGGACAATCGGCACGCTTGAGCACACTGCCCGCGATTGGCACTGCGGCCACCCCAAGCCTCGCTACTAAAACACTGCCCGGAATACGAGACACACAAGGCCCCATGCACAAACACCTCCAACTGCACGTCAGTAGCTTGGCAGATTTTTTCGATATCTTTCAGCGATAACTCGCGCCCCAACACCACTCGGCTGCAACCCAATTGCTTTGCAAACTGAGCCCCCTGTGCACTGGTCACCGACATCTGAGTACTGCCGTGCACTTCCAGTTGCGGCGCAATTTCACGCGCCAGTTTGGCGATCGCAATATCTTGCACAATGATCGCATCGGCCCCGGATTCTGCAATGTTGACGATCGCTTTTTCAGCGTCGGCTAATTCGCGATCAAATACCAGAGTGTTGAAAGTGACGAACCCTTTGACGCCTCGCTCGTGCAACGTTCCCAGCACTTCGGGTAATTCCGCGACTTCAAAGCCGACCTTGGCCCGCGCTGAAAATTGCTTTAGTCCGAAATAGACAGCATCGGCACCCGCTTCGATGGCGGCACGCAATTGCGGCCAATACCCAGCCGGGCTCATTAACTCGGGAATCACTTGCGAATCAGACAAGACTTAGGTTCTTCGACAGATGAAACGCGGGTTAACAGAAAGTGCGGATAACAACCGCTGGATTATTTAATCCCATCTTCCGAAAGGTCGATGGCAAACCCTTTGCTGTTCCAGGTTAACAAATCGCGTTCAGAAGTTCCAAAACAGTATAGTTGTTCAGGGCGAATCGCAGTAGCTGCGGTCACTCGGCCTTGATTGTACAGCCTTAGTGGTCCAAGTGCTTGGCATTCTTCGGCGGGTTGTCCGAGTCGACTTTTTGGTAAATGAATTTCGTCAGGAAGACGGGCAACATCGACAAAACGATGGTCACGATAGTGAAGCTTAGTTGATTGCCCACCAGCCAATTCAAGATGAACTGATTGGATTCTCTTTCTATTACTATCTCGGCAGTCAACGTATTGGCCTCGTTGGCCATTGCCAACCCACCTTTTGCAAAGTCATTGGCGATGGCTAAACCACCCTCCGCCATTTCCCAAGCGATGGCCAAACCGCCTGCAGCCGAATGCCAAGCGAGTGCTCCGCCGCCCACCGCGTCATACCCAATCGCACCGCCACCAATCGCTAGAAAAGCAGCAATCGCCAAACCACCGATCGATACGACGCCCAGCGAAATTCCACCAACGGCAATCCCACCAATCGCCACTCCGCCAATCGCGATCAACCCTCTTGCCACTCCGCCCACGGCAAACAGAACACCGACGGCTTGATCCCCAAAGGCGACCCAACCTTTGGCAGGCGAAAGATCATCGCCCACTCGCTTGCCGTTCTGATCAATGTCGTTGAACTTAATAGAGATCAACGGCATCCCAAACAAACGCAAGTCAGATTCGTAGACTCGTCCAATCCGGTATTCATTTCCCCCATACTGTTTTGCCATCTTGGCCAAAGACGATTGATTAGGATCGTCTTCGACCGAAATCGATTCACGGAGCCTATTGACGAGTCTCGTCATGCGAATGCTATGAATCACTAATGGAATCAAATAGGCCAGCACGAAAGCCAACAGAGCGACAACGTAATAAAGCGCGTTGAACCTGAAGAACAAAAAGCTGGCAGTCAGGGCGCCCACTGACAGAAGAAAAATGATCACGATTCCGAAAATCACTTTACTCTGTTGCAATATCAGCTGGCGTTCCGTTTCAGTCGGTGCTAACTGAGCAGGTATCCAGATCCCCAAAAACCCTCCGACGAGCCCACCTACCGCACCAAACACTCCGCCTAGAACTCCGATCGAAACACCGGTGCCCAAGACACCACCGGCAGTTCCAACAATCTTTGAAGCAGAGACAGTCGACGCCGCAGCTGTGCCCGTTTTTCCTAAAGCCGCGGAACCAGCCAACCCTGCAATGACTTTTCCAGTAAACGATTTATCGGGCCGCGACTTGTCCAAAACACCTTCGATCAAATTCGCGACACGACCACGCAACATCGTACGCCCTCGACTAAGACGTTGTCGTGCTGTGTCGAGCTTCAAATCCAGAGTCTCAGCCACCTGATTAATCGATTGACCTTGTCGATAGTACAGCGTCAATACCTCGCGGTAGTTTTCTGGAATTTCTTCCAAAGCGGACCAAACCAAACGCTGTTCCTCTTCCGCAATCGATTGTGCCAAAGGGTCAGCGGCCGGACTGGCCGGGTCGTAAGTTAACTCGGAAGCGATTGCTTTTTTCTTGTGACGACGCCGCCACTGCTTGGCAAGATTTCGAGCGATACCGCACAACCACGAACCCAACTTACGAACGTCTCGCAAACTGTCCCGTTTCGTCCACGCCACCCAAAATGTTTCCTGAGCGATATCTTGGCTAATCGGAAAATCGCCAACGATCGCATAGGCCACCGCCGATACCGCAGACTGATGAGATTCAACGACAGCTTGGTAGGCAGTTACATCCCCTAAAAGGACTCGGTGCCACACCTGATGATTCGTATTTGAATTTCCAAGACTCATTTCATTCCAACTCGTTTGCCTACCAGTTTAGCGAAACCACAGTCGCCTTTCTTTTCAAGTGGCAATAAGCTTGGGCAACGTGACAAAATTCTTTGAAAAATTTTGATGAGCGCACGAAAACGCCGCGAATTCTCAATGAATCGCAGCGAATTAAAACGTTGTTAAGCAAACCAGCTGAGGCTAACGTGCAATTCCTTCGAGTCGCTGGCTGATCTTTTCACGAGTAGCCGCAGGGACATTTGCACTGACCTGATCGACACAGTTTCGCACCAACGCTCGCCGCCCGCTCGCATCCTGCCAACGTTGCTGAGCCTGTTTGCTGAGCACGTGCAGCGGATCAAAATACAAAAACAGCTCGTTAGGTTTTACTTCAGGTGCTTGCCAAACCGAGATCCCATGTTCCTCGTCATAAAATTCATAAGACGAGACGTGACGCTTCCCACCACCGGCAGGTGCGTCGCAAACAAACGTCGGAACGTTGAAACCAGCCGTCGTCCCGCGCACGTGCTTCTCGATCTCAATACCTTGCCGCAACGAGGTCCGAAGATGTTCGCAACCCGGAACCATATCGTGAATGTAGACGTAGTACGGCTGCACGTTGATATACGACAACTGCTTGGTCATGCGGATCATGATGTCCGAATCATTATTGACACCGTTCTGCAAAACGGCCTGGTTCCGCACCAGGACTCCAGCGGCAAACAAACGCTCCATCGCCAGTTGACTCCAACGAGTAATCTCGCGCGGCGATGAAAAGTGGGTGTGTATGACGACCTGCTTACCAAGTTCTCGACCCCTTTGATGGACACTGGTCAGGGCCTCGACCCAAGCGTCATCGGTGATGATTTTTTGAGGCAGTATCGCGATGCCTTTCGTGGCGTATCGGATCCGTCGAATGTGAGGGATCTGCAGCAACGTCTCGCCAATCAACTTGATGTATTTCGGTGTTAAGTTGAATGCGTCTCCACCAGAAATCACCACGTCTTCAATCTGCGGAGTCTTACGAAGATACTCAAACGCGGGCTCCCAGTTTTTTGGGTTCGGGCCGTAGGTATCTTTCTCAACGGATTCAGTCGACCCGCCAATGATTCGGCTTCGAGTGCAATAAGCACAATAAACCGGGCAGGTTGTCAAAGGCAGAAACAATACTTTGTCCGGGTAACGATGCGTCAACATTGGCACCGGTGAATCAACGTCTTCGTATAAACTGTCCGCCAAGTAATAAGGATGGTCAGGCAACATCTGCGATTTGATCGGCAGAAATTGTTTGCGCAATGGATCATCCGTTGGGTTATTCCAATCGATCAGCGAAAACACGTACGGAGTAATCCGCACATTCATTGGCGCTAACTTGAACGCTTCGGATATGTCGTCGATGAATTTGTCGGACGCCAAACTACCCAGGACGTCTTTGACTTGAGAGAGCTTGCGCACTGAATTTTTGGACTGCCACAAATGGTTGCCAAAATCCTGACGACTGACGTCTTTCCAGGCCGGAATTACTTTCCAAAATTCGTCGTCACGAATTTCCCGATGGTCCAAACTGGTAGTTGCAGATTGTCGATCGAGCATAGGGTTTTCTCTATCGCGAAAGAGGGTGAATAGCGAAACGTGGTCGCCAAAACAATCAAGACAAGCGATGGGGCGACGGGTCAAATACGGACGCCCAACATCTGGTGCTAAATAGTATCACTTACCCCAAACCGGGGCTACTCGAAGTTTGGCTGAAATGAACTCAGTTTCTCGCTGATTTATGCCTGCCTATTGCGATATGCGAATTATTCCGGGCTCGGCATTTCGTCTAAACCTTCGAAAACCAGAGGGTGACACCAAAACAGCTGCGGCAATTCACTTAACTAGGTCGAGGCTGCGAATATCGGGATCTCGATATCGTTTCGGTAGTCGGTGCCTTGGTAAATTCTCTGTACGAATATTCCTGGCAAGTGCACGTCCTCGGCAGGAATTTCACCGAGTTCGACTAACTGTTCAACTTCCACGATTGTCGTTTCGGCGGCCATGGCCATCAATGGCGAGAAGTTACGAGCCGTTTCTTGAAACCAGAGGTTCCCGTAAGTGTCGCCGCGTTGCGCCTTGATGATGGCAAAATCGGCTTCTAGTGGTAATTCTAAAACGCAAGGCCGATCAAATTCGCGAGTCTCTTTCCCCTCGGCCACCAACGTGCCGAAACCGGTAGGAGTATAAAAACCACGAATGCCCATCCCGGCCGCGCGGATTCGTTCTGAGAAAGTCCCCTGAGGAACCAACTCGACCTGAACTTCGCCCGCCAACATTTGCTGTTCCAAATCCGGATTTCCACCAACATAACTGCAAATGGCATTGGTAATTTGACGGTTCTGCAACAGTAGCGCCAGACCGCGTCCCGAGTTTCCAATATTGTTGGAAATGGCAGTCACCTGTTTGATGCCTTGCCGCACAATCTCGTTGATGCTGTTTTCTGGGATGCCACACAGCCCAAACCCGCCACTCATTAAACGGATGCCATCACGGATGTCGTGCAAGGCCGCGGTCGCGTCGGCAAACACTTTTGATTGACTCATGGTTTTTTGAGCTCCTGGCAAATGGGACTAGAACACGCATGATTCTGGCGCTCGCCAGTCGTTTTGTCGACGGCCATTTTGCAGATAGACCAAAGACCGCAAATGATTAGGCGCGTTCGTACACCGACCGAGCGGCATCTTTGGCACTGGCCGGTGGAATGGCTTCGATCTTCGTTAGGCCAGGCAGGCCAAAGCGAGCCCAACCGGGACGAATCTTGCGGTAGGCCAAGCCCATGTACCAAGCTTTGTGCCAGGAGTCTTCCGAGATACCCGCGCGAATTTGCCGAATGCGGTTGTAGTCACCGCTGCAGAAATCGGCCAAAACGGGATTGAACACTTGCCATCGATTCAAATATTTCGGGCCGGGTGAAATGTCACTCTGAATCTTCGTATCGCGCCCATAAAAACAGCAGGAAACTAGTCGAGTCCCTAGTTGTAAGTTGTAAACCTCTTTCAGAGCCGCTGGCACATCCAACATTACAACGCCGTCAAATTCGTCCGAGTACGCCGAGACCAACAACGGTCGCATAGAAACGACGATCGCTGGTTGCACGTCGCCCCGGGCCAACTGAGACTCGATCATATCGCGTTCAGAACAACCTCCGTTTAGCTTGCTGAGTAAATGTTCGAAGGTTCCTTTGATCCCGTAGATATCCGGACGCAACATTTTCAGCTTATAGTCCGACACGGTCATGCCGCCAGGCGAGGCAGCAGTAGCGGCAGCGACCGCCACCTGTTGTGGTTTCGGATTTTGTGCGTTGGCGTAGTTCATAAAAAGTTCGCTCGCAAGTTTCAGTACTCATTCTACTTGGAACGCGTGATCCGTTGAGCCCTCAATTCGACGCCATCGTGTCAAAAACTTTATCCAACACCTGGAACGCTCGCTCAAGCCGGTCTGGCTGAGAAATAAACGGTGGAGCCAAGATCAACATATTATCTTTCAAGCAAACATAGACGCCCGCGTCAATAAACGACTGCCAAGGTGGCAAGTCGCCATGAAAATCGATGGCTGCCAACAACCCACGTTGCCGAAACCCTGAGACATCTTTGTGCTGATCCGCAAAACGGGTCACCAATTCAGCGAACGTCATTTCCAATTGCTGTTTCTGTGCAGCAAACGAGACGTCGGTTAGCAAATCTAGAACAGCGTCCAAGGCGGCCAACCCCAAAGGGTGCCCATAGTTCGTCAGTCCACAGGCCAAGACCTCGTCGTCGTAGCGTGCTGCAATTTCATCGGAGACCCAAACGGCACCGAAGGGCACGTATCCGCCTGAGATCGCTTTGGACATGCAGACCAAATCTGGACGCAACCCAAAGTGATGAAATGCGAACGGTCGACCCGTCCGACCGAACCCAGCCAGCACTTCGTCACAGATCAACAGGATGCCATGCTGCCTACACAAATTGCTGATCCCGTCCCACCAACTTTGCGGCGGAATGACCACACCATTAGTTCCGCTGATGGTTTCGACAATGATCGCGGCAATTTTGTCCGGACCTGTTTGTTGGATGACCGCCGCTGCCTTGGTTGCATCAGGATCGTCTTCGGGTTCGGGAATCCGTACGGTTCCTGCTGAAAAGTTTAGGTGCGGTTCGCTGCGCCAGTCCCCTGAAACGCTCATCGATCCTAGCGAAGCGCCGTGATAACTATTCTTGCGAGCCAACACGATGTCTCGACCCGTCCAGTGTCGCGCAATCTTAAGTGCGTTTTCAACCGACTCGCTGCCCGAAACAGTGTAGAACAGTTTCCCCAAATTGGCCTCGCCATCATCCAACTCAAGAAAGTCCAGCAAGCGTCGTGAGACAATTTCTTTCAAACTGAAAATGGCTTTCGGCGAGGCGATCGCCATGCGGTCCAGCTGTTGATGAATGCGTTGACGAATCGGTTCGCAGGAATGTCCGAAATTGGCTTGAAAACTGGTCGACGTGAAATCGTACAGCTTTTGCCCATCCTTCAATATGAACTCGTCCTTGCGAGCCGCGTAGACGGGCAAACTGGCTGCGCCAACTTGCCGATTCCAAGTCAAAAAGTATTGCTCAGGCACCCGTTGGCACTCCCAATTCAAATTCATGGCTTACGAAATTCTCGTCATGCACAGCGTCACCTCGCCACATTCTCACTTTCCCAGTTCGTAATTCTCCGATGGCTCCGCCACAAGTTATCGAAGGGTCCTGAGCATCCGTTTGAAAGTTAGAGCAAATGCTTTTGGGATAATTTTCGTGATCGTTTAACAGATCATACATATCATCGAACGAGCGGACCGACGGCAGCTTCTTTTCAATCAAGTCGTAACGGATAAAGGTCGTCGAGTTCTTGCCGATTTGAACTTCGCGATCCTTGGCCTGCTGCCCCAAACAATGGTTGGTGTGGAACAGAAATCCATCCTGTTGAACTTCTAACCGCTCGACCGATTCAGCAAGCCCCGGCATGACCTCCCAAAATTCGCCGGCTTGTAAGGAGGCCAGCAAGTAGGAATGCCCTGATGTCACGGGCGTCTCCTGCAGCCGCTTATCCATGGCCGGGTGATCTTCTTGCATCAACACGTCTCGGATCAATGCCGGCCAAATCACACCCGCCGTCGCCTTGTCAGTGTTGATGTTGTTGACGCCGATCATGCGACCAGAAGGATGGTACCCCATCATGCCAAGACAACCGACCAGCGAGAAAAACACTGCCGGACGATCGTACCCTTCAACAGGAACTTCGATGCAACTGACAAATCGCTTCGCGGAACCGTGCATGTCCCAAGTTTGACCGGCCACTGGATGCCCATCGTACGAGGTGAATGTCACCGAACATCCTTGATCGGGCACGTGGATGTCTCGAAAGTCCGTGTAGTTGTTCAAGATCACCAAATCGGTAAGCGAGATATTGGCGCCCTGAACGATCCCAGAAAACTCTTCCATCAACTGCGGGTAACAAGCCTGAGAAACGCCGAACTGCTGTTTCGCGAGATCTTCAATCACAGCCTCGTTAAGACGGGGATTCTTCTCCTGCATCATACTCTTGCGAATCCCGGCCAATTCATGAATGGCATCACGCCACTGTTCACCGTGAATTTGACCCCATTGGCGAGGCTGGTTGCCGGTATAGGTCAAAATGGGAAATCCACAATCGATCATGAATGGCTTTCGTTGGAGCGAAAAACAAAGAAGTCTATCGTCATCATTTAAGGACGTCTGTTTTCAGGAAACGTTTGATCGCTCCCAGGCTGGGGCTACTGATGAACAAGTTTGATTCGGGTTGACGAAACATGCTGGAGATCTGCGATGGGACCGTGCCCCGGAACCAACCACAGCCACCGATCAATTCGTGCTGCAAATCACCAGCCGTTGATTCCAATTTCTCTAACAGGCGCTCCTGAAACTTGGTCAACAGCGCCGGCATATCCTCGGCTTGGCATTGCCGCATCGTGCGATGAAACTGAGCCAACGAAAAGACGTCACCGTCCCAAGTACTAATCAACATTAGCGGAGTATCGACAAAGTAGTCCTGGCTGAGATAGCAGACGGCCATCTGGCCTCCCAAAAACATCATCCCAGCATCGGGCGTGAATCCTGGAACAGCACTTGGCAAAAAATAGTTTGGATCGTAGCGATGACAAAGTCCGGCGGAATCGTGAGTCACCAACGGCGTTTCGTGCTTTTGGCAGACTTCAGAAAGGTCTCGCAATCGTTGCTGGTCGATACGTTTTCCAGTCAAGCAACCAAGCGGCTCGACAAACACAGCCAAAGTCTCATCAGCGGCCAGTTCCTGCTGCAGCACCTGAATTGCATTGTCATCGTTGGCGATACGCATTGCTTCAAACAGGCAGTCGCCGGCGTCCGAAAGCGCTCGAGACAAAAAACTGCCGTGACCAAAGAAACCGTCACCGACCACGATCAGTTTTCGTCGTGGCTTCCGCTTCAACCAAATGGACTTAACAAGTTTGTCAACACATTCGCTCATCCCACTGGCCGAGTAACCATGCCGTAGCCGCTGAGGCAACAACTGAAACACGTCGCTAAGCTGTTGCAGGTAACTTTCTGTCACGAAATTGGACAATGTCAACTTGTTCGTTAGGTTGGAAAGATTGTCGCTGCAGAATTTCGCATCCAGGTCGGCCATCTCCAGCGGCTGGTGCACTGCGTTGGACATATACAGGGGCGAATCCGCCCAAGTCATCGGACAACGATACATCAGGCAATCCCCGAAAGCGTGCTCGTCCTGATAGTCGTCTTTCAAAATCCGAGTGCAAAAACTTCCCAGCGAAAGATTAATGGCCCACATTCCGCGAGCCAAACGATCACGATTACGCCCTTGAATCGCATCCAATCCTTTCGATTGAGCCAACAAGCACATGGCCTGCTTCATCAAGCGACCCAGCTTTCCGCGATGCTCGGGGACCACGGTTAGATCCAACATGTAGACCGTCTGTGGATCTTCAAAGTGCGGGTCTGCTGACAGACCGTTCTCGCCAGGAAAGTTCGCCGGTGGTGCCGCAAACGCCATCGATATGATTCGATCATTTTGGGCCACGACGATGGCCAGCGAGTTTTCAGCGCTGACCAACTTGTCAAATTTTTCAATTGCCGTCTGCCGCAGCGGTTCGTAAATGATTCCTTGAAGATCCCAAACTTGTTGGCGATAGGTCGTCCAGTTGTCGTTGTTCAAAACGACGACTTGGGCGTCAATCTGCAAGTTCGCAAGTTGCTGGGACAAAAACTTGACCGGGTCACAAGTCGCTTCGCCCAACTTGCCTGCAATGAACTGGCTGTGAAAGTCGATGTAGGGTTGCACTTCGGGCGCGGGCACCGAAACGGGTGCTGGCGGCACATCGCTTGGTTCCAAGGTTGTTTGCAAGGCGGCCGTGATTTGTTCCCAGGCCAAATCAAGCCAGTGACCTCGGAACGCTAAATTAAATCGGAAGCGAGCGGCTCGCTGACCCGCCGGATAATAAAGTAACCCATGCTGGAAGCGATGATTCACAAACTTCTGTTGCGTTTCCGATTCCGCGAAATCGAACGCGAAACTCAGACCACTGACTCGCGGCCTGGACATATGGTTAGGGTACTTCTCGATCAACTCGTTTAGACGCTGCCGATTGTGTTCTTCAATAAAATCGATCTCTGGTCGAAACTGATCGATCATCGAGGCGTGTATAAACCCGCGAACCAACGAAGCCGCGCTGAACTGTTGCACGAATGAGCAAGCAGTATGCGACAACACCGCGCCAACTTGTGCTTTCTTGGCCAGGATCACATAGTCGGGTGCCAGAGGCTGATCGAGTGCGTCTCGCAAATCAAACTTTTGATGCCAAAAGAATTCGCCTCCTAAGCCCAGCCCTGTTTGTATCTCGTCATAAACCAGTGGAATGGAAACAGAGCGACACAGGTTGGCCAACCCAATATGGAAACGCGATGAACTGTAGCGGTCGCCGCCTTCACACTGCATGGGTTCAATCAACACAGCGTAGTGTCGACCATCCAAGGCCAATCGACGAACGGCCAGTAACGATTCGATTTCCGATTGCAACTGTTGGTCGGCTGAATCGAATCTGGTTCTGGCCTGCGACTCGAATTCGGGACGATCAACATGGTCTGCCCAGAATGCGGCCCACCCTTCGGGGACGATTGGAGCGGTAATGTTGTCATCGATTAGAGTGGGGTAGGACGCATAGGAAGTCTCGAAACCTTCCCAAGAAAAAGGCTCACGCTTTTTGACGTTCCAAGTGGATGCCAATGCGATCATCATTCGCCCATGGAAGGCACCTTCAAAAGCGATCACTCGCTGGGCTTGTTTGTGTTTCCGCTGACGGTAGCACATTCCCAAAGCGATCTCGTTAGCTTCGGCGCCCGAATTGCACCAGTGAGTATGCAAGGTTGGCCATTGCAGATGCTTTTGGAATAGCTCGTTAAACGAGTCGCCGATACGCTGGATCGTTTGCGTTTTGTCGTTCCCCGTCCAGGTCTCAAGAAACTGGGCCGCACCAAACATCGCGCCGGCGTTAAACCCCAACCCTTTCGAGGCGATTTGCGAGGCCACGTCCAGAATATATCTCGGCCCCGATTCGGCACCAGATATCGCCAAAAGCGGGCCCGAACTACGCGAGACATCAATCAGAAACGGCTTTTTCTCAGCCGGAATCAATCGAGACTCGTAGAACTGTTGCATCCGACGGAGTGACCTTTCGTCGGAGACGCAATTGACCAAATGCCCGGTTGTCATTTATGAATATAGCTGGTTTCAAATTGGGTTGATGTGTCAGAACCGTTCTGGCCTCAGGTCTCAGTATAGGCTACTGACCCATTCGCAAAAACACGACGTGCAAAGGTGTAACAGATATGACTGGTATGCAGGGCGACGAAAGAAAAAACATGACACCAACGCAACGCGTGGAAATTTTACGAGCCAGTTGTTGCATTGCGGGCGCGGATGGTGAAACGACCGACGACGAAATGCAACACCTGTTGAAGTTGGCCAACGCGGTCGGAGTTGGCGACGCCTCTTTGTCGGCTATGATCGCCCGCTCAGAATCGGATTTGGAATTCTACAAACAACAATTCCAAATTCTAAAGGCCGAGCCCATTGAATGCCTGCAGGTCTTGGTCGACGTTTCGATCGCCAACGGCACCATAAAAGAGCCCGAATTTGAAGTGCTAAAGGGCCTAGCCGTACAACTGGAAATCGATGACCAAGTCTTTCGCAAAACCGTTACTGAGGCGTTAACGAAAATACAAAGTTAACGGTTCCGGAACCGTCGCCATTCAAAGCGATTGTTCCTTTGTTGCAGTTGTTGGCGTAGGGTCCGCACCTCGTTCTCCAAAGAATGGATACGTAGTTCCAAGGCTTGTTGATTCGTGTTTGATGGCAAAACGAAACCTTGTTGATTCGTGATTGGTGGCAAAACGAAGCCTTGCTGATTCGTGTTTGGTTGCAAAATGAAGCCTTGCCCTACGTATTGCCTGGCAACTCGCGCGTCAGGAACACCACCTTTAATATTTGAACCCTCGTTGATTTTTTGACGAGACATCAGACGAACACTGAACTCGTCCGAACGGCCTTCTCGTAATCGAACGACTGGGACGAAGTCACCTGGCTTGGTATTCAGTAACACTTGTTCAATGTCACCCTCTTTTACGACGGGTGTCGAATTCACGTTCGTCACAATATCACCAGTGCCAAACCCCATTTGATGCAAGGGACCGTTGGTAAACACAGACTTGATTCGTAAACCTTGATCAACGACTTCAAACATGGCACCCAATTCGGGTCGCTGGGCGTCTGGTCGCGTATCGACAGCTGGCCCCGCTTCAACCGCTTGATCAGCCGCGGTCGGTGGAGATTCTGCGGGTGTTAACTCAGTGGGTGACTGCAATTCAAATGGTTCGGTGGCCTGTTTTTCTGGCGTGGTGGGTGCAACGCCCTGCAAAGGCGTAATGCCTGAACCCAATTCTGCGCCGGACGGTACTGGAAAAGCAGAACCGGCGGATTCCGGGATGACTAACGAACCATCTAGTGGCGGGTAAACGGCGCCACCTGTTATTTCGGTGCCACCAATTATTTGCCCATTACCCCAATCGACAGCCGGGTATTGATCGACAATCGGATCACCAATCACTTGGTTGGGAAATGGCTGATTGATGATCGGCCCAATCACGGTCCCTGGAATGATGGAGCTGTCCGGAATGATCGTGCCGCCATTGATCGTGCCGCCATTGATCGTGCCGCCATTGATCGTGCCGCCATTG
>CAZJBW010000041.1:0-40908 GCA_964543985.1 uncultured Pirellulaceae bacterium
CGGATTGGCGGGAGAATGTTGTCCCTCGTGTGCAGAAACTGCTACAATGACTTCTACAACACCCACGCAATCGGCAAGCGCTGAGACTGGATGTATTGAGTGCGATGAATGCCAATCATGCTCCGAAGTCGCAAGTACCGCCTCTGTAGGAAATAGTAATTCTCAGGACGACGAAGACGAAAGTCTGCTTTCGACTTTGGCCCCTTGGATTACCCCGTTCGGTGGCCTAGTGCTTGTTTCCGCCCACCTCTTGAATCGTCGCTGCGGTGGCTTGTGTGGTTGTTGCTAATCGAATCTATGCCAAGCATGGGGCGACCTGAAACGATGCCACAGGAAAGCAATTTAACGAGGAACCCTGTCCGATCAGGCGATCGGGAGAGAGTTTTGTCGACCAATGTCGCACCCTATGAAACCTCTCTCATCAGTGAGTACGCAAGGCTACTCTTGCTCGCTTTCGTCGTGCCCTTGGTAATTTGGTTCTCAAATCTTGTATTGAACCATCAAACAGGCCACCTTTGCCTTGTAGCGGGACTTATCCTGTTGGCGACACTGGTCACATCACGTGGCTACCAGTTATTTCGAATCGTTTTGTTGATAGGAATGACCATTAATGTGTTTGCCTTCGTCTCCAACCCAAACGAAACCATTGGAGCGACCAATGTAGCTTCCTCGGAACTGCCTGTTTTCTCGTTGTTGTTTTGCCTGGGGATAGCGAGCATTTTTGAGCTCGCCGCCTGGGTGAAATCCAACACGCGTGCAGTTCTCTTGAAGACGCTCACTTGGGGTCTTTTGTTAATCCCAGCCTTCATTTACGTCATCGGGATTCCGCTGTTCCATTTCATTTGGACTTCGATCGAAGGCAACGAACAGAACCTCGCTTTGCGAGATCCTAACTGGAATGTTGTGAACGAAGCATCGTTTCGGGCCGCGAAATTCGCTGTGTTTGTCGTTTTTGCGTACCTCGGTGCGTGCTTGGGAAGCTTTCTGAACGTAGTGGCTTATTGTGTTCCCAAAGGCGAAAACATCGGGCTTCGAGACTCCAAATGCCCTGATTGTAAAACCAAGCTCAGTCGAATCGACAACCTTCCCATATTCAGCTACCTCAATCTCGGAGCCAAATGTCGTAGTTGTAAGATGCCTATTCCCATTCGCTATTTGCTCGTAGAGTTGATTGTAGCGACGATTTTTGGCTCGTTGTTTCTGTATGAACTGGTAACGGGCGGCGCCAATGTTCCAAATATGAGCTTCACACACACGGGAGTGCTATGGGTCATTCTGTACCCCAAAGTGCCTTTGATTTCGATCTACTTATTTCATTCATTTTTTATGTGCGCAGTTTTGGTTCTGTCTTTGATCGAATGGGATAAACAACCACTGAGACCCCTTTTTTCTATCTTGGTTGTTTTGAGTTTCTTTGTTTCAGCCTTAATTTACATGCCGATTCAACCTGTTCCACTCTTGGATCACTTGTCTGGAATATCATTGTCTCTTTCACCATGGACCGAGCAGTTGGCGAAAATCACAATTGGTTGCGTCATTGGAGCAGCGATCGGTAAAGCCTTTGGGAAGGCATTTTTCTCGACCGATTCATATTTGGTTTTGGCTTTCCTTTTGACAGGATTGGTGCTTGGCTGGCAAGCTCTATTGCAAGTTTCAGTTGCGTACGGGTTGATGTTGACCGTCGTTCGGTTCTCACCGCTGAGCAACCTGTTTGGAGATCGACCGACGTCAATTCTTCTAGCGGCGATCGTAGTTCACCACCCGTTTTGGCAAGCGATTTCGGATTTACTTCCGTAATGCTTCCATCATGCTGAAAAGCGATCCTATCCAAGCGTTCAAGTGCTAATTATGAGCCTCTTTGTTGTCCTCACTTGTTGTGCATTTAGTCCATCGACAATCAATGAACTGAACTGACGGCCAGTCTAGTCATCAGGTCGTGAACCATTGTTTGGCTCGGCTATTCAATCGTGGCAATGCATTTCAGTTCGATGGCGATCGGTGTCGGTAAACTGTTGACTTCTACCGTCGTGCGGCACGGCTGCACATCTTGGAAATACTGAGCGTAAACGCGATTGTAGGTTTGGAAATCGTCTTTCATATTCGTCAGAAAAACGGTGACATCGACAAGTTGGTTCCAGTCGGACCCGGACTCTTCCAAAATGATTCGCACGTTTTCGAAAACGCTTTGGCATTGAGCCTGAATGTCGTAAGCCACGACATTACCGTGTTCGTCTAGTTGATTGCCGGGAATCTCGTCGGTACCGGGTCGTCTAGGTCCGACGCCGGACAGGAACAGTAAGTTACCGACACGTCGCGAATGGGGGTACAGACCGACTGGCTTGGGGGCTTTATCTGTCTCGGTTTTATTCATGCTTTTGTGGGCCAAGCGGCCATTTGCTAATACTTAATAAAGACGTTTTTTGGTTCCGTAAAAAACCGTAGCGATTCTTGGCCTCCCTCGCGACCCATGCCACTGGACTTCATACCGCCGAACGGAGTTCGCAGGTCTCGCACCATCCAAGCGTTGACCCAGACGACGCCTGATTCAATTCGCTCGGCCATACGGTGGCCACGTCCAAGGTGATTGGTCCAAACGGAGGATGATAAACCGTAATTCGTTCCGTTAGCCAACTCGACGGCGTGGTCTTCATCATCGAACGGTTGGATACTGACAACAGGTCCGAATATTTCTTGCTGGTTCGTTTGACTGTCAGCCGCCAGACCGGTGAAAACGGTCGGTTGAACAAAGTAGCCGTTAGCGCATCGGCCTTCCGGTACGGTAGGACCGCCACCGCAGTGCAGTTGCCCGCCCTCTTGTTTGGCTGTTTCGATACAGCTGAGGATTTTTTGTTGGTGAGGTTGTGAGACGACGGCGCCTAAGTCACTGGACTGTTCATGAGGGTCACCAACCACCATTTTTTGGGCGCGTTGCACAAAATCGTCAACGAACTTTTCATACATTGTCTTCTGCACCAAAATTCGTGATCCGCATAGGCAGATCTGGCCTTGGTTGGCGAACGAACTCAAAAGGCTGGTGCGGATCGTACGCTCGTAATCGCAATCATCAAAGATGATGTTGGGATTTTTGCCGCCGAGTTCCAGAGAGAATTTTTTGAATTGAGGTGCCACGGTCCTGGCAATGTGCTCACCGGTTTTTGTGCCTCCGGTGAACGAGATCGCTTTGATGCCGGGGTTCGTTAGCATGGCGTCGCCGGTTTTGGCGCCACTGCCGTGCACAATGTTTAGCACACCCGGTGGTAGGCCTGCCTCGATACACAACTCAGAAAACAGGAAGGCGGTCATTGGGGTGACTTCGGACGGTTTCGCAATCACGCAATTTCCCATAGCCAGTGCGGGCGCGATCTTCCATGACAGCAGGTACAGCGGTAAATTCCAAGGCGAGATGATTCCGACGACGCCAAGTGGGCGACGCAATGTGTAGTTGATGCCCTCGGGCATGGCATGGGACTCACTGGCAAACCCTTCGGCAATTCCTGCGTAAAATCGGATGTTGGCTGCGACTCGTGGGATGTCGACCGAGCGAGCCAGCCGCAGTGGTTTGCCGTTGTCGTCGGTTTCGGCGGCCACCAATCGGTCTCGATCTCGATCGACCAAGTCCGCAACGTTACGCAGAATTGTGGAACGCTGGTTTAGTGACATGCCCGCCCATTTGGGGAACGCCTGTTGGGCCGACGCCACCGCTTGCTGGATATCTTGAGCGTGCGAATTGGGGACGGAGGAATAGACTTGGCCAACCGCTGGGTTCACGTTGTCCAAATACTGATCGGAATGCGGCGCTTGTAACTGGCCACCGATGTAGTTTTTGATTTCAGTTATAGACACGGAGTTCTTCCTCCATCCACAGGGATGTTGACGCCATTAACATAGGCTGCAGCAGGCGAGGCCAGAAAAGCGACTACTGATCCTAACTCAGACGCTTCACCAAAACGACCCGCCGGGACGGTGGCCTTCATTTGGGCCATCACTTGATCCACCGTTTGACCCGATTTGCTTGCCGTCGTGTTCACCAACGATTCCAGACGGCCGGTCCAAGTTAAGCCGGGTAACAGGTTGTTAACCGTGATTCCAAAAGACGCTAATTCACCCGCCAGTGTTTTGGCCCAACTGGCGACGGCTCCACGGGTGGTGTTCGAGACACCTAGTCCTGGAATCGGAATCTTGACCGAGATCGAAATGATGTTGATGATCCGTCCAAATTTTGACTCTTTCATACCTGGTACCAAAGCCTGAGTTAACAGTTGATTACAGATCAGGTGACTATTGAAGGCGATGCGGAATTGCTCGACCGTCGATTCCAGGGCTGTGCCTGCAGGTGGACCACCGGTGTTGTTCACCAGAATTTCAGCGCGACCGCCCTGCCCTGTCCAATCACCGATCACTGATTCGACTTGGCTGGGATCGGCAAAGTCGGCAACCAGGATTTGGTGGTCTTGTTTAGCGGGTTTGGGCAATTCGTCGCAAGCTTTTTTTAGTGCTTCCGAATTCCGAGCCATCATGACAACGTTTGCGCCGAGTAACGCGAGTTCCTTGGCCGATGCCATTCCAATGCCTTGCGTGCTGCCACAAACGACGGCCGTCTTGCCGTTCAGGTTTAAGTCCATAATGTATTCGTCGATGAAATGAGTAGACGATCAGTAACAGGAAATTTGTTTTTAGATCGTATCATCGTTCGCCTATCTTTGAAAATCAGAGCTGAACGAGTCTAATGGTCTTATGAAGATTACATTTGATTGGAACGGGCGAGCGGCCAGCGTCGATACGAGCAAAGGAGTCTCGATCGCGATTGAAATGCAATTTGGTGGCGATCAGCCTAACCACTTTGGAGTCGACAAGTGCGATTTTGCGGTCGTGCAGGTAGGTGACTTTGTGGGAGCGACCGAACGCGGTGGCAGCTGTAACGTTGACCAGCTTAAGTTGATCCCGCATTGCAACGGAACTCACACCGAATCGGTCGAGCATATTTTGAATCAACCGGTGGCAATCGGTAAGCTGCTGCCGGCTTGGTTGCCAGCTTGTTTGGTTTCGGTTGCACCAGTGGCGGCCAAAGACACCGACGACAGCTATCGACCGGAACTAGATCATCACGATTCGGTCGTGACCGTTGATGCTCTGACCCAAGCGGTTGGCGACACGGATCTTGCAGCGGTTCAGGCTTTGGTAATTCGAACTCTGCCAAATTCAGAGGACAAGAAATCGATCGCCTACGGTCAAGCGGCTCACCCCGCCTTCTTGTCGATCGAGGCAATGAACTGGATCGTCCAGCAAGGTATTCAGCATTTGGTGTTGGATCTGCCTTCGGTCGATAAAATGTATGACGATGGATTGTTGACCAACCATCATCTATTTTGGAATGTTCCAGAGGGAACTCACGAACTGACAGACGACACGCGAATCCAACAAACGATTACCGAAATGGCGTTTGTTCCCGATCGAGTGGTCGATGGTTGCTACGTGTTGAATCTGCAGTTTCCAGCTTTTGTAAGTGACGCCGCTCCTTCGCGACCGGTTTTATACTCCATTGACTTTAATGAATGACGGTATGCCAGAAACAAAAAACACGGACCAGGGCTTGCAGTTGGCTCGGGACTTGGACGCGAACGATGAACTGCGTGCGTTTCGACAACAGTTTCATTTTCCCAAGGACGAGACCGGTCAGCAGACGCTGTATTTCGTTGGCAACTCGCTAGGATTGCAGCCCAAGCGAACCGCCGAGTACGTTCAAGAAGAATTGGACAAGTGGAAGGAGTTGGCAGTGCGCGGCCACACCGAACACGAAAGGCCCTGGATGCCTTACCACGAGTTCCTGACGGAAACGATGGCCGAACTGGTGGGAGCGCAGGCTAACGAGGTCGTGATGATGAATTCACTGACGGCCAATCTGCATTTTCTGATGGCCACCTTTTATCGACCCACGGCTCTGCGTCACAAGATCTTGATCGAGAATCTGGCTTTTCCATCTGACTATCAGGTTGCCTTTTCGCAAATCGAGTGGCATGGATTCGATCCGCAAGAGAGTTTGCTAGTTGTGCCGAGCGAAGAAAGTGGCGTGGTGCTTCAAGAACGGATCGAGCAGACGATTAAGGAACAGGGCGATTCGATTGCCCTAATCCTGTTGCCCGGCGTTCAGTATTACACGGGCCAAGTGTTTGACATCGCAGCGATTACTCAGTTGGCTCATCAACAAGGCATTGTGGTTGGGTTCGATCTGGCACATGCGGCTGGCAATATTCGATTAAACTTGCACGCTGACAACGTCGACTTTGCGGCTTGGTGCAGTTACAAGTATTTGAATTCTGGGCCTGGTTCGGTTGGCGGTTGTTTCGTTCACGAACGACACGCATCGCAAGTCGATACACCTCGATTGGCTGGCTGGTGGGGGCACGATAAGGCCAGTCGGTTCAAAATGAGAAGCGAATTTAAAGCGATTCCTACTGCCGAAGGTTGGGCGGTCAGCAATCCTCCGATTTTGTCTCTGGCGGCCATCCGAGCTTCGTTGGATGTGTTTGCTGAAGTTGGTGGAATGAGCAAATTGATTGCCAAGACGGCATTGATGACGGACTTCCTGCAACGCCAGTTGAAGTCGCGACTAGGTGATCGCGTGAAGATTATTACTCCCGAAGAACCTCGTGGTTGCCAACTGTCTTTGCAAGTTAATTGCCAAGGTGTGGCCGGGAAAGATGTTCACCGTCGCTTGGAGACGATGAATGTTGAGTCGGATTGGCGCGAGCCCAATGTGATTCGCGTGGCTCCTGCCCCGTTGTACAACTCGTTTGAAGATTGCTTTCATCTAGTGGATCGACTGGAGCGGTGTCTGACCGACGCCTAAACCATGGCCAAGCCTTATCACATATTGATTGCCGGTGCTGGGCTGGTTGGTTCGCTGTTAGCCCTGATGTTGGGGCAGCGTGGTTACCGAGTGACCGTGCTGGAAAAACGTGACGATATGCGTCGCCAAGATTTACCGGGCGGCCGATCGATCAACCTGGCCTTGGCCGAACGCGGTATGCACGCCTTGCGAATTGCCGGTTTGATGGGCGACGTTCAGCCTTTGCTAATCCCCATGAAAGGGCGGATGTTGCACGATCTGGACGGTCGATTGACGCTGTCTCCGTACGGGCAACGACCCGAAGAAGTCATCTATTCCGTATCGCGTGGCGAACTGAATAAATTGATGATGACCGCTGCTGAAAAACACGACGACGTCGACATTCTGTTCAACCAATCCGTCGAGACGATCGATTTTCAAAACAACAAGGTTCGAATCAAAGACCATCTAACGGAGAAGTTTTCCGAGTTGGAATTCGAACTGATCATCGGCTGCGATGGTGTAGGGTCCGAGGTGCGAACCGCCGTCGTGGATGCCAGTGGCGGAAGCTGCCAGATCGAAATGTTGGATCACGATTATAAAGAGCTCAGTATTCCGCCGAGTCCGAATGAACAGAGTCGGTGGCAGATGGAAAAAGAGGCTTTGCATATTTGGCCTCGCGGTGGCTACATGTTGATCGCTTTGCCCAATCTGGATGGAAGCTTTACGGTGACTCTGTTCCTTCCTACGAAGGGAGACCCCAGTTTCGAATTGATCGATGAAGCCCACGAGTTGGAAAAATTCTTCGATGACCAGTTTGCTGACGCCAAGGCCTTAATTCCTGATTTTCAAAACGAGTACTTTGGAAATCCGATCGGGCAATTGGGTACGGTTCGTTGTGACCAATGGGCATTTCAAGACAAAGCGTTAATTATGGGCGACGCGTCGCATGGCATCGTGCCATTTCATGGCCAAGGAATGAACGCAGGAATGGAAGACTGTAGCGAGTTGATTCGGTTGTTGGACGAGTACCAGGACGATTGGGCTACGGCGATCCCCGCGTTCCAAGACGCTCGAATTCCAAACGCCAATGCGATCGCCGATATGGCGTTGGAAAATTACATTACCATGCGAGACAGTGTGAATGACGAAAAATTTCAACTGAAGAAACAGCTTGGGTTTGAACTGGAAAAAAAATATCCCAAACGATTCGTGCCGCGATATTCAATGGTGATGTTCCATCGCGTGCCTTATCTGGAAGCATTGCAACGTGGGGTTATTCAAGATTCGATCCTGAGCGAGTTAACCATGAATGTTAACGAGGTGGATCGTGTGGACTTTCAGGTTGCCGAAAAATTGATCGGCGAGCAATTGAAAGAGTTTTAATGCACGGGTTGCTGCAGTCTATTTTCCAAAACGAAAACGCATCGAATCGATAACGTTGGCGGGTAGTTTTGGCAAATCGCTGCGCGGAATCAAGAACGTGGAAATGTTAAACAGGTCCAAGAAGACTCGGTTTTGGCGAGTTGTTCGATGCAGGTACTCGTGCCCAGATGATCCACCGGTGCCGATTTTTGCGCCCAGCATGCGGTGAACCATGATGGCGTGACGTGATCGCCAGGACGTCAAAAGTTCGTCAACTTCGACCAGGCAAGTCAGGTACCGGTAAGGCAGCTGTAACATAGGCTCGTCGCGGTACAAGTTGATGAAGACGGCGGCCAATAACGCGGAGTGCGAAAGTTGAAAGTCGCCTGATTCCGTCAGGGATTTGAATTTGTCTGCATCAAGGATGGCCGCAAAGCGAGCGGCGGTCGCTTCCAGTTCCGTCAGTTGATGCTTTCGCACTACTTCTGGCAGCGTAGGATTGTCCTCGACAATTTTTCTGTCGCGTTCCAACATCCGCTCGACGGCCGATTCATACTCTTTCCAAAAATCGAAGTCTTCGAAATTCAAAAAGGGTAATCGTTCCAGCCACTGTTCTGTGACTTCTAACAAGCTGGATTGCGATTCCGCCTGCTGCATTGTTGCACGGTCGGCTTCGTTGAGTCTTGAGTAGATAAATTCCTGATCGACTTTTAATCGTTTGTGGCGTTTCAGTCCCAGGCAAATTTCGAGCTCTTTGAATTGGACGCTTTGGAAACCCGATGCTGGAATTAGCAGATCCCGAAATTCCAGGAAGTCTAATGGCGTCATCGTTTCCAGGACGTCGATTTGTTGAATCAACAAACGTTGGATTTTGTGTACGCGTTCCAATCTCGCTACCATTTGACCGATCTGTCTGTCGTCGACGATATCGTCGTTGAACATGCCGACGATTGAACGAATCTCGAACAGAATCTGCTTGAACCAAATTTCGTAGGCTTGATGCACGATGATGAATAGCATTTCATCGTGGGCCGTCCGGCCGAGTTTGGTGCTCTCGGGATGCTGTGCGTCCAGCAATTTATCTAGGTGCAGGTAATCGGCGTAGTACAGGCCACCGGGCTTGTCGCTCATGCATTCATTCCTTGTCTGCAGTCAAAGCAGTTATTGGCTAATCAAACGCGGCATTAATCGGAAACGCTGC
Source organism: uncultured Pirellulaceae bacterium (assembly GCA_964543985.1). GTDB lineage: Bacteria > Planctomycetota > Planctomycetia > Pirellulales > Pirellulaceae > CAJQPP01. Next base: position 9,393 of record CAZJBW010000041.1, read on the forward strand.
GTTAACAATGGCTGAAATTGAGTGATGGGCCCGAGACGCCGACCGAGCCCATTCTGCGAGATGCGAGAAATTGTTTAGGTGAGGTTTGTTTATAGGTGAGGGCTGCTTAAACGCCTAAACGCCAGGAACGGGCACATCACCTACTTCAAAGTCGCCCCAGTCCATTTCCATTTCTTTAGGTCCTAGCACTTTGTCGTCATTCAGGTACTCGTCCCACTTCATTTCTTTGCCAGTGTACGAAGCTTGGCGACCCATCAGGGCCATCAACGTACTTTTGCACATGTAATCGCCATTGTTAATTGGCTTGCCTTCACGAATGCTTTTAAACAAGTGATCGTGTTCAACGTCGTACATGCTGCGTTTGCGTTCGAGATATCGCCACTCGCCATCACCGTTTTCGATGCGGTGTTTCAAGATTTGAGCCGTGCCTTTCTTTCCAAAAACGTGGCATTCGTTTTCTGGCCAGCAGTTCGCCATTTGACGGCAATGCGAAAAGGCTTTGATGCCGTTTTCCCATTCGTAAACGGTTGTAAAGTGATCGTAGGTCGTGCCATAAATAGCGTCCGTCCGTTTCTGGCGGCCACCTGTTCCGTAACAGCGAATGGGTGCTTGGTCGCCCATCAGCCACAGGCATTTGTCTAGCGTGTGAATGTGTTGTTCTGCGATTAGGTCACCGGACAGCCAGTTGAAATACAACCAGTTACGCATTTGGTATTCCATTTGGCTCCATTCGGGATTGCTACCACGATGCCAAAGTTCGCCTGTCAGGTAATTGGCCTCTATAGCGATGATGTCCCCGATCGCATTTTCTTTGAGGATTTTATCCATCGTCGCGTTAACGCCTAAGTCGTAACGCCAACACAAGCCAGATACCAAACTCAGTCCTTTCTCGGCACACATTTGGCTGGCCTTCATAACACGACGTACGCCAGGAGCGTCGGTTGCAATTGGCTTCTCGCAAAAGATGTGCTTGCCTTTCTCGGCAGCGTATTCCATTTGGTGAGGTCGGAAGAAGGGCGGCGAGGCCAGTAGCACGACATCGATATCGGTGTCGATCAGCTTGGTGTGACAATCGAAACCGGTGAAGCAATGGTCGTCGTCCACAGCCATAAACTTAGTGTCGCCATCGTTCAGCTGTAGATTTAGTTGTTCGCGAGCCGAATTGACTCGATCCTGGAACGCATCCGCCAGAGCGATCACTTTGATATTGGCGTCGGCGTTCGTCGCATTGATGACTGCTTGTTTGCCGCGGCCTCCGCAACCGATCAGGCCGACCTTCAATGTTTCATCGACGCTGTTATGAGCGGCGCGAGCAATCGGTAACTCAGTTGTGACGGCAGCGACTCCGGCAGCAGCCGCAGTCGCGGTTTTGACAAATTGGCGTCGGTTGGGTGTGCAAGCGGTTGGCTTGTCGTTGGAAGATTTCGACATCGATATTTTTGACTCTAGTAATCGGTGCAAGTGGCAGGCCTGTGCAATACGGGCCTTGCTTTTTTGGATGCGTAACGGTTTTCCGCAGCTGACACATTAACTCAAGATCGTCGTTTTTTCCAGTTGGTTGAGCCCGCAACTCGGTGCAATTTTCAGGCGTTGTTATACTTGCTCGACGTATTTTGCTACCGAACGCTAAGAATTGTCAGGTGATTATGTTGAGCCGGTTGGAATTTGACCTGGAAAAAATTCGTCAGCAAGTCGATATGTCGCTGCATTGGCTGGCACAAGTTCCATCGACGAATGATTGGGCGGCCAAATTAGTTCGGCAAGGTCAACTGCCAGACCAAGGCGCGATCGTGTTGACCAACCAGCAGACTGCCGGACGGGGACGGCGAGGCAATCAATGGGATTCATCACAAGGTTGCTTGACGTTCACGATGGCGATCAAGTTTGAATCGATGCGATCTGTTTGGACGAACCAAGAAAAAAACTGGGTGGCTTTGGCCACTGGTTGCGCCGTCTGCCAAGTTATTCAGCGACTTGGATTCGATGCTTCGGTAAAGTGGCCCAATGATATTATGTTTCAGGACCGAAAGTTGGGCGGGATTCTTATCGAGTCGATCGCGGGTGACGCTTTATTGATCGGCTGTGGAATCAACCTGCAGAACGATGTATCCAAAATTGACAATGCCGTCAGTCTGCAGAACGATTGGCCAACGGGCACAGAACTGACTACTAAGTTTCTGATCGATTTGGTCAAACAGATCCACGACCAACTGGATAGTCTGGCGGATGGAATCGCAAAAGTTCACCGTGACTTTCAAGAAGTCGATTGGCTACGCGGCAAACGAATCCGTTGGGTGGCCGATCAAAATCGACCAGAAAAAGACTATCTAACGGGGGTAGCCGATGGCGTCGACGAAATGGGTGGAATTCGGATAATCACACCCGACGGCATCGCCGAAAAATACTCGGGTAGCATTTTAGCCCTAATCAGTTAACAACGTCCGACTATCGGGCTGATAACGGAAAATCCAAGTTAGATGGTCGGGAAAATCATGCTACCAACCGTCATTTTCATTGCCGAAATTGTTCCGATTGCCTTCCGGCATATTGATTTAAACCCGTTCCATTTGGTGTAATACAGAACTGGGGACGACGATCCAAGTCGCCCGCAGATTCTGATTCTCAATGCTTGAGAATCCTTTAACGATCACAAACAGCAAGCGACCAGAATGACTTCGATCCGTCAGGACTCATCGAAAGTTTTCCCTCTCTTACGTCTGCGTGCCTATATCCACTTAGGAGGTTGAACGATGCCACTTTTTGAAATTGAGACCGATTCGCACATCATTATCACTTGGGCGGATGACGAACCTGCGGCAACAACGATTGCCAAAGAATCGTATCCATCGGAAGAAATCAGACGGCTAACGAAAAGACCCCGCGACACCTGGGTTATCTCAAAGGGAGTTTTAGGGATCACTCAGGAAGAGACCGATCCGTGTAATGTCGCTCGCGATTGCCTAGCCAAGGCAGCTGGCGACAAAGTGCATGCAATTCGTTTGTATATGCACGAGACCGGTACCGATTTGGACGAAGCTCGCAAGGTTGTCGAATCCAATATGGTCATGGGTTGGTAGCCCTGCCATACGGTAGAATTACGGAATACAAAGAACGCTGGTCTTAGACCGGCGTTTTTTATTGCTCGATCTACGGAACTTGCTTGGATTCAAAATCTGAAGTTTAAATTACCGCTGTTCGGAATTTTCATCGAAATGTTCTATTTTGCTATCTCAAGTCAAGGCACGGCACGATTGTCAATTCATCAATTGACAGATTGGTTTGTCCTGCCTTAACTTTTCCGCCGATAAAAAAGGTGGAGGAAAGATATGAATTACCAGTCAAAAATCGTTGCTGTGAATCATCCCGGCGGTCTGCCAAACCAGTTTTGCGTACAAGTTCGAGAAGTCGATGGCTGTTTCTGGCGGCGGTCCGCAGTGTTTCGCGATTCCAATGAAGCTATCAAGAGAACTCAAGAGCTGAAGAAACAAGGGGTGCAGGCACGGATGATTCACTATCGTCTGCCAACAGCCGCCTAAGCTCAACAAATTGCTAAGCATCAACAGTTGACAGTTTCGTCGCTCAACTGACGTCGGCAAATTCTTGAAAAAAAACGGCCGCAGTTTTTACAACTGCGGCGCGTTCGTTGACTATTGAATGAGTTTTTGCCGTGGTAACTGTTTCGGCAAAAAGACGAGCCGTGACGGCTACGGGTTCTTTCTTTCGTATTCCAGTAGCAGCGCTTTGTTTTCTTCTGTCGATTCAAAAACCGTGGGGCGTTGCCCGCTATCCATGGCGTAGCAAATCGTCAACTTGTCGTCGGTAAGTTTGCAGATGGCTTTAAGCGTCGTACCAGCATTGGGCCCCTGTTCGATCACGACGTCCAACGTTTGAGGCTCGTTGTCAGATGTGGTTTGACCAAATACCAACTTGCCTTTCTCTTGAAAGCCCGGCGTGTCGATTCGAAACGCGCCGGATTCGATGGTCAAAATAATGGGCTCGATCTGAGCGGTTGGGATATCACGCCCGTTGAATTTGCCAGTCTTGGGTTGCCAAGTGGCGTTCCAAGTGTTCCAGTCGTGGTCGGTTTTTGGTACCAGCGTCTGGTCGCTGACCGTTTGGGCAGTCAGAACGCCCGTCACCAGGACGCTCAATAAAACCGTCACCAAACTTGTTGTTCGAATTCGTTTGCAACTATTCATTATCTGCCTCCATAGGGTTTCAATACGCTTGGATGTACCAAAAAAGCGAGGGGCAGATCTATAGAAGATTGACCAATTTTTCCGCGAGTAGTATGGGAAATAGGTGACTTAGCTTTCATTTGTTCGGGCTGTGGTTGTGCTTTTTCACAGGCTACACGCCACAGGCTGGAAGCCTTATGACACACGCCCGAAGGCTGGAAGCCTTATGACACACTCCCACAGGCTGGAAGCCTTATGACACACTCCCACAGGCTGGAAGCCTATGCCACGCTCACAGGCTAGAAGCCTATGCCACGTCCCGGTAAAATTTGTTGTTCGGTAGAATGAGGAAATACTTTTGGTGAAAACCAAACCAACCAGAGTCAAAGTCCAAAGGCGAAAACGGCATTTGCCGCAGGGCCAGTATCGAGAACGCTGCTATCAGTGTTATCGCCCGGTCGAGAAGTGCTTTTGCGATTCAATTCCAACCATTCAAAACAGCACGCACGTACTTATATTGCAACATCGACGCGAACGGACTCACCCTTTCAACACCGCTCGTATCGTTAATCAGGCTCTGCAACGTTGCCAGTTGATTCACGAGCGAAACGAGAATTTTTCCGCGCTTCACTTGCCGATCATTGAAGGGGCCGGTTTGCTCTATCCGACCAACGACGCCCAGTTATTGTCGGAGCTAAAACCACAACAAAGACCGACTCAGTTGGTCGTGTTGGATGGAACCTGGCATCACGCCAAAACTCTTTTTCGCGATATTCCTCAGTTGGAAAGTCTGCCACGTTATCGGTTAGCTCCTGCAGAACCAGGCCAGTTTCGAATCCGGTTGGAACCGACTTCAACTTCGCTGTCGACACTGGAGGCGACTGTGCAGGCATTGCAACAACTGGAACCGGATACTGCCGGATTCGATCGCTTGTTGAACGCGTTTACCACAATGGTCGATCAACAGTTGGCTCACCCCGCGGCGAAGTATGGTGATGATCAGCCGAAGGCCAAAATCCAGAACCTGAATTTCCCTTACTCATTGGCCGGAGATCTAAAGAACGTGGTAGCTGTGTATGGCGAAACGCTACCAGTAGACTTCGCATCGGAGGGTGAGCGGAGTAGTTTGCAGGAACAAAAACGAGTTGCCAAGAATGGTCCGCCAGTCTATTGGGTTGCTCAGCGATTTGTGAAACATCCAGCAGCCAAATTTTTGTTTGCCGAAACCATTACGCCATGCGACCTGGATCCCAGGCTACAGCTTACCTCAAAGTCACTTGAATACATTGAGCTTTCCGCGGAGGACTTTTCCAAAGCGATTAGCGTCGCGGAGTTTCGTCGACGTTGGAATGACTTTATCCAGCCCGATGATTTGTTGGTCGCACACAACCACAACAGCATCCGTCTGTTGAAAAACGCCGGATGCGAACCGGGATCTTTTGAAGTATTGAAGTCGATTAACTACGACCCGCAACGCGAGTTCCAGTCGCTTGGAGATTTCTTCCAAGCTCGATCTGTATCGCCCGCCCAAGCGATTCATCCGGGACGTGGCGGAAAACGTTTGGCAAACGTGGTGACGATGGTCCGCTATTTGAACGCGATGATCTAAAGACCGGTGCTTCGCCCGCGACCTCTGAACCTTTCTCAATAATCTTTCCAAGATTGGCGAGTGGGCAGCGAATCACGTTCTTCTGGTAGGACCAGTAGACAACGTCGAGATGCTAGATGAAACTGTTCGTTACGGCTTCCTGAAACATGGAAATTTTCGACCGCTGGGCTGCAATCTTGAGCCGCGAATGAGTCACCTAATTGAATTAAAAAACATCCAAAAGTCCTATAAGAATCTACAGGCGCTTCGAGGTGTTTCGTTGACCGTTGGCGATGGGATCACCGGATTATTGGGTCCCAACGGTGCGGGTAAATCCACTTTGATCAAAGTGTTGATGGGTTTGGTAAAGGTTAATAGTGGGTCAGGGACGATGCTCGGGTGTCGGCTTGGCAAACAGGATCGCCAAATCCGCTCGATGGTTGGGTATATGCCAGAAGACGATTGTTATATCGTCGGCATGACAGGGATCGAGATGGTCAAGTTTTCGGCCGAACTGGCTGGGATTCCGCCAGTCGAGTCACTGCGTCGCTCGCACGAAATTCTGGATTTCTGCGGAGTGAATCAGGAACGCTATCGCAGCGTTGAAGGCTACTCGACCGGCATGCGGCAAAAAGCCAAATTTGCTGCGGCGATCGTGCATGATCCCGTGTTTCTAATTTTGGACGAACCCACTTCTGGCCTAGACCCCGAAGAACGCGAGGCGTTGTTGAACCGCGTCCGTGTACTGTGCGAACGATTCAATAAGTCGGCGCTAATTTCGACTCATATCCTGCCCGACGTGCAGGCCATTTGTGACAACGTAGTGATCTTGGCTGAAGGAACGGTAAAGGTTTCTGACTCGTTGAAGGCACTCAACCGCCCAGCTGCTCCCGATTACATCACGACGATCAGTGGTGACACGGACGCGTTTCTAAGTAAATTGAATCGGGCTGGGTTTGTCGCTACCAATGGCGAAGTAGGATCGGTCGTGATTCGAATCGAAGACGAATCCTTGTTTCCCAAGTTGTGGGCACTATGCGACCAGCACTCTATCGCCATAAAGTCAATCGTGCCAACTAAAAACTCAATGGAAGAAATCTTTATGGCAGCGATTACAGATAAGGGAGAAATCGATGCCAATTCATGATGTCGGCTATCGTACCTGGAAAGGGAAGTTAACTTCGACTTGGACGCGGTGGTGGACGATCAGCGAAGCGGGTTTGCAGGCGGCGTCTAAAAGTCGTTGGGTGCGACGTATTTTGTTGACAAGCTGGTTCCCAGTCATCTATTTCGCGATTCTGCTTTTTGCATTCGAACAATTTCAGGGACAAGAAGCAAGCGAATTGCTTCGAATGGATGTAGTGAGAGGTAACGTCCCGGTTGAGGTTGAAGAATTTGCTGACGAAGTGGTCGCCGAAAATCCTGAGTTGCAGTCGGCGGCGCAGATGGGCGAAAACGAATTGCGGCGTTTGGCGATTGCCAACCACCCAATGCTCAGATTTTTACCCAATGGGAACGCATTGGCCGGCGCTATCGATACCGGGGACGAAGGAACGATGCGTAACACCGTATGGAATTGGTTGTTGGCCACGTTCTTGCGTTATCCGCAAGGGATGATGACGTTGATGATTGTCGGCTTGGTCGTGCCGCCATTGATTTCACGCGATGTTCGATCGCGAGCGTTCCTGTTGTATTATTCACGCCCGATTACTCGCTTCGAATACTTGCTGGGCAAGCTAGTGATTCCGTGTGGGTTGCTAACGATCGTGACAATGCTGCCGGGCTTGGTGTTGTATATGTTTGGTGTGATGTTGTCGCCGGATTTGACAGTGATTTTTGACACCTGGGATACTCCGTTGCGAGTCGTGTTGGCAACGTTGGTAGGCATCGTTCCGGTATCGATTATTGCGTTGTTGTTTTCTTCCATGAGCCAAGAGAGTCGGTTTGCCGGCTTCGCATGGTTCACTGTTTGGGGGTTGGGAGCAGTCGTTTGGTGGGTGATCTACATCTCTAACTTCGACGGTGAAAATCCTTTTGAAAGCAATTGGTCATTGGTCTCGTTGTATTCCACGATCGGCAAGGTGCAGTCCTGGGTGTTTGGGTTGGAGAGTTTGCAGCGGGCACTTCCATCGATGATCGTGTTGGGATCGATTACGGTGCTTTCCAGTATGATGCTTTATCGACGTGTGTCGGCACCGGTGAGGATTTAATCGCGATGATTCAATTCGAAAAAGTAACTAAGCTGTATCGCACAGTCATTGGCGTCAACGATATTACTTTGAATCTTGAACCGGGCGTTTACGGCTTGTTGGGTCCCAACGGATCAGGCAAGACGACGTTTATTAACCTGGTGATGGGTCAGCTGCGTCCGACGTTGGGCCGTGTCAAAGTGTTTGGGCAAGACCCTTGGCAGTCGGACGAACTGTTGAATCGAATCGGATTGTGCCCGGCCATCCAGGCCAGTTACCCATTTGTTTCGGGGCTCAATTGGGTTTCTTATTTGTGCCAACTACGTGGCTTCGGAAAAAAGCATGCACTCGATATGGCTAAAAATGCGATGGACGTCGTTGGTATGTCTCACGCGTTGAATCGTCCGATGAGTGGTTACTCTTTGGGCATGAGGCAACGAACGGTTTTGGCTCAAGCCATTGCACACAATCCAGACTTGCTGATCTTGGACGAGCCCTTTAATGGCTTGGATCCAAAAGGTCGGATCGAAATGACCAACTACCTTCGCGAATGGGTGGGAGACGACAAGAGCCTGATACTGGCCAGTCACATTTTGCACGAAGTGGAATCACTAAACCCATCCTTGTTGCTGGTCTCGGGAGGGCGGCTATTGGCCTCCGGATCGCCTCAACAAGTGCGTTCTATCCTTGCCGATTGTCCAAATTCGGTGCGAGTCACTTGCGATCAACCGAGTAAGTTGGCCTCGTTGATCTCTGAAAAGTTCCAAGTGGAAGCGTTGAAAATCAACGATGCTGGTTTGGAAATCGAGTCCTCCAGTCCTGCCGAGCTATTAGCTGGCCTGCCCCGTCTGGCCATCGAGAACGATATTTCCATGACCGAAATACGATCGGCGGATGAATCGTTGCAGCAGATTTTTAGCACACTCATGAGAATTCACCGCGGTGAAATCCGTATTCCAGGTTAGGTCCATGTCCATTATCAACAGTATCCTGGCAACGATTCGATTCGAGATGTCTCGAATTTTGACTCCGCAGCGTCTGGGCGTGGCCGTGATCATGGCGTTGTTTCCGCCCGCCATGATTTTTATTCTTGAGCAAGGCGCTCAGTTACAATCTCCCGAATTCGTTGTCAGTGTGCTTTGCGGAATGGTCTGCTTGCTGTCACTGCTTTTATGGGCGACATCCAATGTGTACTCGGAATTAGAAGGCCGCAATTGGACTTTCGTGACGACTCGTCCATACGGTCGCTGGTCAATCCTATTTGGCAAATTCTTGATCTCGTTCATCTGGTCGTTCTTGATTTCTTGGGTAGCAGTAACCATTTGTATTTTGTTGTTGCATCCGGACCAATTCGAAGTTGGTGGTTCGCGTTTGAAAATTTGGTTTGTGTTGTCGGTAATGTTGTTCTTGGCAAGCATGGTTTACTCGGCCATTTTTTCATTGTTGGGTGTGATCATTCAACGACGAGCGATGGTGTTTGCCGTTGGCTATTTCGTGGGTGTCGAGCTGATTTTTGCGACGGTGCCGGCGATCATTGGCAAGTTCTCGATGTCGTACCATATGTTTTGCCTGTTGGTGCAGTGGCTGGGATGGTTGTTTCCTGAAGAGTTGTTGAACTCCGACGAGTTCTTGACTGCTTGGGGCATTCATCCGCCGTGGGTACATCTTACGGCCATCTTTACGATGACCTTCTTTTCGCTGGCAGTCGCCGCTGTAGTGGTAAGGAACCGCGAGTACATCACGTTAGAAGATGCTCAGGTCTAGCTCGATCCACGCACGGATCCACGTTGCCCGTCGGCGAGCACCTAGCCCGCAAGAACCGTTGCTACAGCTTGGTGCCATCAAGCCAGCGCGAAATCTGGAAGTCACCTGCTGACTTCATTCGCACTTGTACGGCCCCGTTGCGGCCCGTGTGATAAATTTCAGTCTCGTCGCCAGCGAAGGTTGGCCAGCTTTCGTTTTTGCCTCGGCCACTGCTGACTATCACGGCTTGTGGTTGGCACCATGCCAGAAATTCAGTAGGGCGGCTGCGTAGACTGCCATGATGCGGAGCCATAACGACGTCGTAAGATTCTGTCGGTCGATCCAGTAATCGTTGCAGGCCTTGATTTTCTAGATCGCCAGTAAGCAACATTCGATGTTGGCGATAGGTGATGCTTAGCACGATGCTTAGCGAATTGTCGGATTCGGGTTTGTCTGACGCCGTTTCGAAGTGCGTTGCTGCAGGTGGATTTAGGACGGTCAGTTGAACTCCTTTCGCATCAAGAAGTTGTTGAACATCTACCTGTTCTGTGACAACTTGTACGGGAATCTGTTTTGCCTGAATGGCACTCAATAACGACCGCACAGGCCTGGATTGATCGCTGAGCATATGTGGTGACACCCAAATTTGTCCGATCGCGAATTTGTCTAGTAGGTCTTGGATCCCGTTTAAATGGTCCGAGTCGGCGTGCGAAATCACAACGACATCCAAAAAACGGATTCCGCGATGCCACAGTACGGCCGCGCAGGAGTCCGCCGCCTTTTTGGACGAGCCGTAACTTCCGCAGTCGTACAAAATGTTTTTGTTTTCTGGCAGTTCAAGCAAAACACACCCACCATGCCCGACATCGATCACAAAGCAAGCTAAGTCTTGCCGTTTGTCGACGACTCGATCATGCAGCCAATTCGGCAGTAGCCACCCAAGCATTAGCCAGGCGGCAATCCCAACCATAAATGTTGGTAAGGAAACACGTTTCAAACCTATAAAGGCAATGACTACCAACAAATAGAACGCCGCTGTGGCGATGACTGACGGACCAGCAGTCCACCAGTGCCCCCAACTGAAACCCTCACTGGTTTCTACCGTCCAAGTGATGGCTTGCAAACTGCCGTGGCAGCCACTCGCACAAAGCCCAGCTAGCCAAGGAAACCATGCACCAAATATCAGAATTCCAAAACCACAAATAAGCGTCGAAGTGATTGGCAACAGCAACAAAGGATTGGCCAGCAACGCGATAGGCGCCATGATGTGAAATCGAAAAGCAACTAACGGAAAGGCGACCGTCCAGATGATGGCACTGGCGGCGAACGCAACAACGATCTTATGCACGCTTCGTCGAAACGTCTTTTCACGCCATGTGCGACTCTGCTCGATCAACCGATCGATGGGGTCGAGGGATCTAGTGGGGCGTAGCCAAGTCGACGCGAAAATCAATGAACCGACGGCTAAAAAGGACAATTGAGCGCCGGTGCCAAACAACTGAGTTGGATTGACGATTAGGACGATCAAGGCTGCTAAGGCTAATGAGTTAAATGAGAATTGCGCTCGTCCTATCCAACTGCAATAACAGAAAACTGAAATCAAAACGGCAGCGCGGACCACCGGCGGTCGAAACTCGACCAGCCAAGCGTACAGCAATACGAACAGCATTGTGATTAAGAAGCTTGCTTTGCGAGGCAGCAGGCCAATCGACGGCATCATCAAAAACAGACTAGCTAAGATGCCGACATGCAAACCAGAAATCGCCAACAAATGCACCGTGCCGGTCAGCATGAATCCTTCCCGCTGTTGTGTATCTAGCTGATCGCGGTTGCCAAGCAACATCGCCGATGCCAAGGGTGCCGTGTGCTCGGGAAGGTACCGCCACAACAACGCGTCCAATTGAAACTGCAATCCGCTGATGTCCAGCAAGTTGCCACGTTTAGGTCCAATGGATTGGATTGCTTCGGGGTGTTCGACGTTCATCCAACACAGGGTCCGTTGGCCTCGGAAATAGTCTTGAAAGTCAAATTGTCCTGGATTGCTGGCTGGTGGAATGCGCTTCAATTTGCCAATCAATTGAAGCGAGTCACCAACCGAAAGATGCTCAACTTTTCCAGATACAAACAACTGAACCAAACCGTCGACCGCCTCGATTTTGTTTCCGTTGCGAATGCCTGTTGTGCGGACCAAAAATCGAGTCCGAAATTCGGCATCGTCCTGCCAGGATTTTAATTCTGCCTTGGCCCACTTGGGGCGACTGACCACCGTGCCTTGGATGGCCGCCGGTTCAGAATCTAACTTTGCGTATTGGCCAATCTCAGCTACCGAAAATAAATTCCAATGGATGTGGTGCCAGCAACCAGACAGGCAGGCGATGGTCAAAGACAAACACAAAGCATCAAACTTCATCTGCCTGCGATGCAGTTGAAACCATATGATCAGCCCTGTGACAGCAACGACAAACCAAATCGCGAACGGTAAATTGAAATAGTGATCGGCTAAGATACCTGCGACGGCAGCCAACAGGATGCGAAGTAATGGTTGGTAAGAATTTTTGCCGGCAGGTTCCACTGCAATCATCCATTTTGGCAAGACGAGTAGCGTTACTCAATCTAACAAACCATTTTGGTCGATTGCGTTCAGAATTAAAAGCAGGCCACCAAAATGCAATCGCTCAAACTATCGCTGAATAGGAGTGGATAGCGGTTGAGTCTTTGATTTGGATGCTGTCCTGCTGGGGAAGGCAATCTTGTGATTGCGTGGCTTGGTGTGCAACAGGACCATGTTGCGGTTCCGCATTTAATTTTTGACGGTTGGCTGGATGCAATGGCAAAGGCGCCCGTCTGGCGGGTTGACCCGCATGTCTAAACGGCGAATGAATCACCTAGTGACCAGCGGGTGGTCTAGCCGCCGTACCACCAGTTGCCAACGGTTTGGTTTGTGCATCGTAGGCCAACTGCCGCATCGACAACCGTCTTGGGGCTGTCTTGCCACGGCTGTCCGTTCCAAGCGTACACATTGATTTTGAGTGCGTTGTGGTTGCAATTCGGGCAAGTCAGGGGCAATGCGGGCTCGACATATTTGTCATAAGGGCTTTGCTGCGCTTGGCATTTGTAAGAAACCATTGCACAACACGTCAAAACGGTCGTAATCAAGATTTTTTGAAGCATGATTTATTGGGTCGTCGGTAGAATGCAAAGAGGTACAGTCCTTGGTTTGAAATTCGGTTCGGTATGCACCGATTTTTCGACGATCCTGCAGAACATACCTATGTGGGCTTTAACGGTTATGACGAGTCCAATACAGCCAGCATTCGGCTGAACAAATCACGATTACATTCGCTTTTTGACCATCTATGAATTTATCTCACCTACGATTTTTACACTTGCGATTTCTCCACCTGCGAATTGCCACGTTGGTAATGGCTGCCTTGTTGTTGCTGCTGCATTCTGGCTGCCAGAAGCAAGCGCGTTACGACATGGTTGTTTTGAAGTCAAAGTTGAAACAGCTTGAAGAAGATATGGCCGCGGTTAAGGAGCAGATTGGGTCGGATCGCCAACTGGATCAAATGCAACGCAAGATTGACCGTTTGGAAGAAGAGTTAAATCAGGCTCGTCGCGAGATCGCTGGTGGGGTTTCGATTAACCGCAGTCAAGCGGGGCCCGCTACTGGTTCACTAAACGAGTTATTGGGGCCCGAGCCAACCGCCGAACAGTTGACTGATGCCGTGACAGAACTCGAGGATGCTGGGGCCTCGTTCACCAAAAATGATCAGGATCAAGTGATCGCCTTCCAAGCCACCGAATTCCCTTTGGAGCTTGAGCAGATAGAAAAATTGAAAATGTTTCGGCAGTTGAAACGAGTCTCCTTGTCCGGACCTTGGGTTACGCACGAAATGTTCGAGGTCATTGGTTCTGTGAAAGGACTTGAACGACTGGATGCCGAGGTCACGATCGCGGACGGAAAAGCATTGAGCTACTTGGTTGGTTTACCGAAGCTGAAGTTCTTGCAACTGTTTCGCACCGACATTGATGACGAGGCCATGAAAGTGGTAGCTCAAATGCCCGCCTTAGAACAACTGCGTTGTGGCCAAACGCGGATCGGAGACGCCGGGCTGGCTCATCTTGCAAACCTGAAAACGTTACGAGCCATCGATCTGAGCGATTGCAACAGGGTCAGCACACAAGGGCTGCAGCACCTGGCAAAACTTCCCAACCTGAAGTTTCTAAAAGTTTGGGGGCCGCAAATCGACGATCGTTCACTAGACGTTGTGGCTACCATGAAAGCACTGGAGGTCTTGGGACTGAACGATACCCAGGTTTCCGATTCTGGCATGATCAAGTTGGAATCGCTGAAGAAGTTGAAGGAAGTGCACCTGGTTAGAACTCGTGTGGGCGATACCACGATGGATGTGCTGTCACGAAAACCGCAAATTCACACCCTGCGTTTGCGAGACACTCAAATCACCGATGACGGCGTTGAATCACTGACCCGGCTACGGTCGTTGAAAAAGTTGGACCTTAGCGAAAACAACTCGCCTGGTATTACCGACTTCGCTTTGGAATCGATCAGTCGAATGACGGCTCTGGAAGAATTGAATCTGTGGTCTACCTCGGTGACAAATTCGGGAGTCAAAGATATTAAGACTTTGCCTAACCTGAAATGGCTGAACCTGGACAAGACTAAAATCACAGACGACGCCTGTCAGTCACTAGAAGAGATGAATCAATTGACCTGGCTACACTTGGGTTCCAATGAACTGAGTGATGCTGCTATTGAACCGTTGTTGAGCCTAAAGGAATTACGGTACCTGAACATTTCGCACACTCAGATTACTCAAGATGGCTTCTATCAGTTGGACGACGAGCTGTCCGCAAAAGGTGGCGTTGTTGTCCCTCCGTAAGCTAAAGAGTATCTAGCTACGATTGACGAGAGAGCAACGGGTTTAAGAACTCGAAAGAACGAGCAGCCACGTTGGGCGCATCGTGGCTATGCCGACTCAATTCCACATAGATTCCGCCCGAATACTCAATCTTGCCGAACATTTCCAAGAGGGGTGCGAAGTTTATTTGACCCTCGCCAAACATTAGATGCTCGTGGACGCCAGGTTTCATATCCTCGATGTGGACGTTAACGATTCGGTCACGCCAACGTGCCACAAAATCGACTAGTGGCAATTCGCCCTGACAAAACAGATGCCCAACATCCAGCGTTAGTTGAAAATTGGGCGATTCGATTCGTTGTAGTAGACGTTTGTAGGCAGCCATCGTGTCGATAAACATCCCTGGTTCGGGCTCGAATCCGATGGTGACTCTGTTTTGCTCGGCGTAGCGAATCACCGGAGCCAGCGATTCGGTTAACCGGTCCATGGCGGTGGAGGCGTCAATCTGGTGCGGCTGGCGCCCAGACCAAAGCGAGACGCAATCGCTTCTCAATTCCACGGCAATGTCGATGCAACTCTTTAGATAGTCGATGCGTCGCTGCCGATTCTTGAGCCCCTGACTTAATAAGGTGGGTTCATGTTTAACGTTTGAGTCCAACAGATAGCGAGCTCCCGTTTCCACAACGTTTCGCAATTGATGTTGGCTAAGGTGTTGGCGGATCGTTTCCAGTTGACGATCGAAATCGGGTCCGAACGGATTCAGCCATTGATGATCGACCGTGATGGCCACGCCTTGGTACCCAAGTTTGGCCAGTAAGTCGATCGCCTGTAGCGGGTCGTGATGGGCCAAACCGTTAGTGTTGTATCCGAGGTACACGATGAAGAGTTTAAGTCGCCATGATGCGACGTGTCATTAAAAAAGCTGGGAACAACAGTGCTGCTACAAAGCAAGCATACGCTGGAATGGATGGTGCGACCAGATAGCAAATGGAAG
Source organism: uncultured Pirellulaceae bacterium (assembly GCA_964543985.1). Lineage (GTDB taxonomy): Bacteria > Planctomycetota > Planctomycetia > Pirellulales > Pirellulaceae > CAJQPP01. The sequence continues at coordinate 24,968 of CAZJBW010000041.1, forward strand.
CGTCGATCACGATAATCGTAAGTAGGCTGCCGATCACGGTTCTCTTGACATCCCCAGGTTGTCGCGATCCGATAGCGACAATCGCTTTTCGGAAGACCGGGAATATCATTAGCGTTAAAAGTCCAATAAACAGAATCTTGCGCCGTTTGCCGTTGGTTGGTGACAGCTCCAAGAAGGAATTGTAAAGGAACCAGTCAGAAAATGGATACCAAGCTATCAGGCCTATGCCGATCAACATCAACGAAAACCCGAGCACCAAGTTGACGCGTTGACTGGTCGTGTGTTCCTGTTTCGCAAATTGAGTGATGCCGGCAATGTAAACGGCAATGCCAATTAGAATTGGCCACTTAAAAGTCAAAACTGAGACCATTGAACCGCCAAGTAGCACGTTCAGTGCTCGGCAGAGTCCCATCGCCAGCGAGCCAATGATCGTGTGTTTGGCCCAAGCGTTGTAGAAAATAATTGCCGTGGCCAACGCAAGCGTGACAAATCCGGTAGCTCTGACAATGGTTAACCCCGACCTGCCTTGGCCGATTGAAAATACGACTGCGACCACAATGGCAAAGGCCATTAAACCGAATCCCAACAGGCCAGTATTTCGTCGACTGATCTTGCCCGATGGGATTGGCCGCCCCGGTCTTTCGATTGCGTCCTGCTGATAATCGAAGAAGTCATTCAACACCATGCCGCTGATGTACAAGCACGAGGAGATCACAAGCAGCAGACCAAGTTCCCAAATAAACAGATCACGCCATGTGACTTCTTTGGGAATGCCCTGAACCAGAACAAATCCCATTAGCACATTCGACCAAGCGGTGGGCAGCAGCGAGATGCGCATCAATTGCAGGTAGTGTGAGAGCTTTTTCATGCCGCAATTAAAAAGGCGATAGCAGGTTTGTGCAAGCAGCACTTAGAATTTCGGTGAGCGCAAAAAATAAGCCCGGAAGGCCAAAAAGGCTGATTCCGGACTAGTCCCCCCCTGGGATACTGCAATGCAGATGCAATTTCCCATGTGTTGATCAGGTCAACACAAGTCTTATCGGTGAATCTAGAGGCAGACTTGCGTGATAAGTTTTGGGAAATTTCACTTCGCTCAAAACTCGGGTAAATCTGCTATCGCCTGGTTACAAAAGTCAGCAAACTTTTCCGATTCGTTAATCTGTAACGTCATCATTTGCCGACTTTGACGAATAACCAAAGTTTTATGTCTTCAAAGAACCATCGAAAATTCCGATGACCGACGAAAAAAAGACCTCCAAGCCGACCCTGCCCTTTTCGGTAGTCCTGCCCATCCTGATTGGCCTTTCAGCATTCATATTGCTGTTCGCCATGATCAAAAATGGCAGCTTGCAAAACAACCTTGCGGAACGATACCTGGCTGGGCATGCCGTATCGAAAGTCACCACGGCAATGTTCCTGGTGGGCTTCACCTCGCTGATCTTGATAGCCTGGGATGTTTTTCGGCAACAAAACCTACTTGGGCGGATCACTCTGAAGTCTCGTAAATCCAAAACCCAAAAGTTAGTTGATGGCGACAACGACGCAGAACGGCAACTGACCCCCGAGCAACTGCAGCTAAGACTTGAGAAGTTCGAAGGCAACACTCGACGCACCTATTTGTGGCGTCGTTTGTATACGTCGCTAGACTTCGTTCATCGCAATGGTAGCCCGGACGGATTGGACGAGGAACTGAAATACGCGTCCGAAACAGACTTGGACGAAAAACAGGAACGGTATTCGTTTGCTCGGATTCTGATTTGGGCCATCCCTATGCTAGGGTTCCTGGGAACCGTTTTGGGAATTTCCGAAGCGTTAGGTGGTATCGAAATCAGTGACGATAACAATTTTCAAAAGATGATGGGTGGATTGCGAAGCAGTTTGTACGTGGCGTTTGATACGACCGCCGTCGCATTGACGTTTGCCATCATCTTGATGTTCTTCCAGTTTGCCGTCGAACGAACCGAGTCTGGTTTGCTGAATCAAGTTGACGAGCGAACGCGGGAAGAACTGGCGGAACACTGGGACATCACCAATCAATCACGAGATTCTTACGTGCAAACGGTCGAAGCGATCGGAGCCAGCATGTTGGAATCGACAGAGAAACTAGTCGACCGACAAGTGCATTTGTGGCGAGCGAATATCGAGGCTGCAGAATCTGCCTGGGTTGAGTCGATTCGATCGGCTCAAGAAGCTGTGAAATCGAATTTGGAGAACGCACTTGTGGTCTCCTCGGAAAACATCAGCGAAAGCCTTGACCAATCGATTAACAAGAGTGACCAAGCAGTTTCGCGTCGTTGGGAGCAATGGCAAGTTGCTCTTTCTGAGAACGCTCGCTTGTTGGTTTCGCACCAGGAACAGCTGGTCGAACACTCAAAACAAATGATCACGGCAGTGGAAGGAATCGGTTCGTTGGCCGAGGCCAAACAGGAACTCATTAGTTACTTGGAAAACGTCCCGTCCTACGTCGATCATGCTGACGTTTCTGACAAGTTGGCGACAGCTGTTCGGTTGCTGGAATTCCGACTGTCGCAAATTGATGACGCCGATGCGGGAGACAATGATTCCAACGCGGCAGACAATGATTCAGCTATTAATTACACGAGACGTGCAGCATGAGTCGGAACCGGCGACAGGTCAACCAATTTGCGGTTAGCCTTTTCCCGTTTCTGGCCGTTCTGATTTGCACGATGGGCGTGTTGATCATCATGCTGGTGCTGGCGGTGAAAAGCGCAGAAGTTAATGCGCAGCAAGTGCGCGACGACTACGAACAGGAAGTCGACCAGCAACGTTTGGCGATCTTAGACAAGTTGGATCTTGAGCAACTGCGGGCTGAAAAGTTTGCTGATTTGCGTATTAAAACCCAAGACAAACTGCGTCAGGAAAAGCTGCGTCGAAGTCATTTTGAAGATGAGATCCGCAAGAAGCTGGATGAATTCGAGGACGTTAAGGCTCAGTTCGGACGTTTGGATTCGGATTTCGGTTTGGCAGCCAAGTCATCCTCGGCTGATCAAACAGCAATCGCACGAATGGCTGAAAAAATCCAACAACGCGAGCAAGAACTAAAAAAATTGCGTTCGAAAATCGCCGATGCACCTCCGCTTTACTCCATCGTGCCTACGCGATCGGCCAGCGGAACTGGGCGTCGTCCTATCTATGTCGAATGTGATCCTAGCGGAATTACTCTGCAGCCATCGGGAATCAAATTAACTCTGGACCAATTCACTCTGCCGATCGTTGCCGGCAATCCATTGGATGCCGCCCTATTGGCGACTCGCGAGTATTGGAACCGGTTCGATGCGGGAAGCAGTAAAGGGGAACCCTACCCTTTGATTGTCGTGCGACCTGGTGGGGCTTCGGCCTACTCCGTGGTACGACGAGCCATGTCTAGTTGGGACGACGAGTTCGGGTATGAACTTGTCGAAGCCGGCAAAGAACTGGACTGGGGGCAATCTGATTCGAATTTAGTTGCTAATGTTGAATCGGCAATTGATATCGCAATGCGTCGCCAAATACAATTAGTTGAATTACAACAGGTGCGTTGGATGACCGACCGACCAAACGCTCGGCGCCGACGATTTGCCAGTGGTTCAGGTTTCGCCGGACAGCCTGGAAATACAAACGGTCAACAACGTGACACTCACTCAGGGCAACCGACAAGAGGTGGTCACCCATCTTCTGACCGGTCCAACCAATTCGCGGCCTCGTCCGGAACTAATTCCCCTTCTTCCGAGAGTGGCCAGTTTTCACCTGGCCGTTCCACGCAACCTAGCGAAGGGATTCGTCGCACGGATGACAGTTTAAGTCGTTTTTTACCAGAACAACCAAAACAACAAACGTCGGAACAGAACCCGTTACGTCATTTACAAGCCGCAAATCGTGCGGCTGCTTCGGGTAGGCCAGCAGCCAATGGGAATCCAACCAATTCAAACGCTAGTGCGACTCCGTCAGCCTTTCAATCGTCGGGCAGCGCGGGGCCGCCACCATTGTCCAATCAACGCGGCGCGAACTGGGCGTTGCCGACACGAACTCCTGGTGCCACTGCCTATCGTCGTCCGATCCGAGTCGAGTGCCAAGAAGGCCACTATGTGGTACACAGCGATGACCCGCAGGTGCCTGTTCAACGAATCAAAATTCAAAACACTCAACAGGATTCGGTCGACCAATTGGTCGATCTGATTTGGAAGCGGATTGAAGGTTGGGGGTTGGCGGAGTTAGGTGGCTATTGGAAACCGGTCTTACGTCTAGATTCGGCGGAAGAATCTGGCACGACCCGTGCCGCTCAGTTGGCAAGGATGCTAGAAGGTAGTGGGATCGAAATCGAAAGGCAGTGGCGATGAGATTTCGCAGAAAACGTCGAGCTGTCGAAGATAATGCGCCAGGTGAAGATTCATTTTTAGATATCGTCGCCAATCTGGTTGGCATTCTGATCATTCTGGTCGTCGTCGTCGCCGCCAATGCGGGAACTCGTATTCAACAAAAGGCTATCAGCGAAGTAGATCAACGCGAATTGACCGAGTTGGAACAGCAATACGATTCCGCAAAACGTGAAGCCCAAAATATGCAGGCTGACAACCGATCGATGGTTGAGCAAATCCAAAAGGAAGCCAAGCTTGCTGAACTTAGAAAACGGGAACGAGATCAGCTACTGTTGCGTATTGAACAAGCCAAGTCGGAACTTGCCAGACGCCAAAACAAGTTGAGCGAACAACATCAAGAAATTATGGGGCAAGCGAACCAGTTGGCTGTCCTGCAAAAGAAGTTTCGAGAAGTTGACAGTCAATACACTTCACTGGAATCGACTGCGATTGACCGTCAAACCATTGAACACTATCCGACCCCATTGGCCAAAACGGTGTTCAGTGACGAGTTGCATTTTCGGTTGAAGCAAGGCAAATTGGTTTACGTTCCAATGAATGAACTGATTGAATTGATGCGCGATGAATGGAAAGAGAAAGCGCGGAAACTGGAACGAGCTGATGAGACAACGGAAACGGTAGGACCCATTGGCGATTTTCGGCTGCAGTATTTGCTGCAAGCGAAACAAGCTGAGGGACCCTCAGGCAGACCTACTAGGACTCCAGAATTTTCAAAGTTCGTATTGGTGCCAACCAGTGAATCGATTGGCGTTCCCTACGAAAATGCTCTGCAGGAAGAATCCGAGTTTCGAATGTGGATTGAGTTATCGGAACCCGCCAAGACAACCGTTTCCGTTTGGGTGTACCCAGACAGTTTTGAAGAATTCAACCTGTTAAAGAAGTGGCTGTACCAACGAGGGTTCAAAACCGCGTGTTGGCCGCTGTCTGCCAATCGTCCTATCACTGGTGGTCCGTCTGGTCACCGTTCGACGGCACAGTAAGCGGTTCTTTCTTTAGGTTGCTGCTCTTTACGTTGGGCGGGCACTCCAAAGAATGCCCGTCTACCTGCTTAGCTTGCGAAAATCCGTATTCACTGTAAAACTGGCTTTGCGTCTTGCGGCTTAATGCAAGATTGATTCGTTGTCGTTTTTAGACTCGCGATGCCCAGAAAAAACCCACGTCGAAATATTACGCGGATTGAGCAAGTTTCAACTACCGGCAAACCTTACGGTGGCTGGGAAGTTCGTATGCAACGACGCCGCAAAAAGCATGAGAAGTTTTTTGCCGACGGAAAATGCGGTGGGAAACGAGCGGCTTTGCAAGCGGCCAAAGCCTATCGCGACCAATTGGAAGAAAATCTCGCTCGGCTTTCTGTCCAAGAGTTGTCCGAGTCCCCTTCGGCTCGCAACCGTTCAGGAATTGTTGGCGTCAGACGGGCGACTCAAAAAGAAGAGACGGATGAGTTCCTGTACACCTACCATTTTTGGATCGCACAGTGGACTGACGGAAAAGGCAAACGGAAGACCCGCAGCTTCTCGGTGGAAAAGTTCGGCGAAGAAGAGGCTTTTCGTCGCGCATTAGAAGCGCGAACAAAGGGCGTACAGCAGGCTAAGCGGTTAATTTGACATGAACGAGAAGCGAAATGATGGACTGTCAAAAAGTCAAAGTCACGTTTTCGCCGACGCCCAGACCAAGCATTTCGTGAATACTGATCCCGGTGATTCCGATCTCTACAAAGCCGGAGCCCCCTAAAACAGCGATCAACGTGCCTGCAGGCTCTCCGTGATCCAAAGGGAAAACTCCGAGCGTTTCGTGATCACCCACCTTCACTCGTATCTCAGTAGAGCTAGGTACATCGGCAAGTTTTGCAACTGGAATGTCCGTGACCAAATCGCCGGTGTTGGTTAAGGATCCGACCTTTCCTTCAATGCAATTTTTTAGCAATTCGTATTCTCCCTACTTTGACCGCTAAGAAAATCTTATCTGCATCAGAAACTGCGAAACAAGGTGGATGGCTCGCTTATTGGCAGAATTCCTAGTAATTGTCTGAAAAAGGAACTCTACAATGGCCGTTTGTGAACCTTTGTTAACCAATTGGTTCGAACCGCTCATGTTTTGTGCCAAGCTTCATCCATCATGGAACGAAGGTGCAAACAAAGCGAGCTGCAATGAAAAAAGGCGAGCGTTCGGTCGGAACGCTCGCCTTTATGTATGGTCAAAAATAATCTACTAGGTAGTAGGCAGCTTGAAAGGTTTGGATTTCACTGCCTTCCTGACGCGGCCACTGCGAATGCACTGCACGCAAACCTTCATCGATTTCGCTCCGCCACCAGGTTGCTGAACGCGAACTTTTTGCAAGTTCGGGCGGAATTGACGGCGAGTGGACCCAGTGATTTTGGTACCGACTCCGCCAAGGTACTTGGCTTTACCACGAGTCTCTACCGAATTGCCTTTGGATGGTTTCTTGCCACATATTTCGCACATTCGTGACATGATGATTCTGCCGATCTAAATGAATTTCAACGTTTTCTAAATTTGAGAATTCAGCAGTATACCAATCAAAATCGCTCTGACAACGCCAAACATTTTCGGATTTACAAGGCTTTTTAGGGGCTTTGGGCTCCATGCTGCAGCCTTAGGAGCTTTGACGGGAAGGAAAGTTTGTGTAGCCAGACTGGCAACGGTTCAGGCTGTCTTGGTCAAAGCCAGGATTCTGTCGATTTTGACTGGGGCAGCATTGGCTAGGCTGACTGAAGTCGTTGGTATTCGCCGTTGAACTGGATGTCTTTCTGGCCATCGAATTTCGCCACGTTCAATTGGTCCGGATGCTTCCTAATCCAACCCGACAACAGCATCTGCAGGTTGATATCCAAATGATCGGATAGATCGAGTTGGCACGAGATATTGGCTAAGTTGGCCAGGTCTTGTGATTCGATATGTTCACGACAATCGACCAAGCGGCCTTGCTGCAGGATCAGCCAGTGAGTTTGGTGGTCGAATCCATCCATCCGCCAACAACCGTGCAGTTTTCTGCGAGCATTTGTAATTTGTCGGATGCGTCTGTGAAGCCACTTAAGTTGCGCGAGTTGGTCGCGCAGCACGCAAGCTCGTTCGAACGATAGTTGTTGGGCAGCGGTTTGCATACGCTCGTCCAAACGTCGTAGCGATCCCAAATCCCGACCTCGCAGAAATTTGATTGCTTGGTCGACGTTGTAGCGATACGCCTGGCTGCTGCAGTTACCAGCGCAGGGGCCAGTGCAAGTGTTCAATTCGAAGCGGATACACTGTGGTGTGTAATCGTTTCCAAATAACTGCAATTGATTGTTGAACTGCATTTTGACTTTATCGGAACAATCTCGCAGCTGGAAAACGTAGTTCAGGCAAGTAATGGCTTCTGACAAGCGTGCCCGGCCAGCGATCGGTCCAAACGCAAGGGCGGCGCGTTTGGGAACCTGTCTGGCGAAAAACAGATTGGGTGCGGCACCTTTGCTAACACAGATGAATCCTGGTTGTTGCCGATCCGGTTGACCTTGGACGTTAAAGGGCGGGCGAAATCGTTCGATCAATTCGGACTCGCGAATCAGCGATAACAGATCGTGACTGATGGGCTCCCAAACCAACGTTCGTCCCTGACGACGAATGCGGGCCATTTTTGGATCGGTCGTTTCCGTTGCAAAATAGCTGACCAAACGATGGCGTAGTGATTTGCTTTTGCCCACATAGATCAACGACCGATCTGGGTTCAGCCATCCGTAGACTCCCGGGCAAACAGGTACACTCTGGCGAATCTGGGAACGAGCTTCGGTCAGGTCGTTAGAGAATTGCACGTGTTGCATCGGGCGGCGCGCACTATTGGCCAAGATCGAGGGTCCAAAGCCTTGAAATCCCACGTGTCGCTTTCTGTTGACAACCCTCCCGTGGTCCGTCACGTGCATTCATCCTAATTGAATTTGTGATCGAGCTTTGTACTGTTTCGAGAGTACACAGCTAAAGAATCCTTGGATTCAATCTAGCAACCGAACGTAGAATCGGCGACCCGTATTGGGCATGGCACCCAGCGCTCGACAAGCTTCGGGAGGATCAACTGCGGTCAGACCTTCAGGTTGGCCTACTCGTCAGACGTTTCTTCTTCGCCCTTGTTGTGGCCGGGCAAGGAATCTTCCGGGACAAACACGGCAAACAGAAACAGCATACATGCACCGACAACTAATAGACCGTCGGCGATATTAAAATTTGGCCAGGGGTCGAAAAAGGGCACGCCTTCCAAGCGAAAGTGTATCCAGTCACGGACGTGGTAAACCGTGTTTTCAGGATGTGCTTGGACGTAGCCAAATCCCATACGGTCGTATAGGTTGCCGATAACGCCACCGGTTATAAGGCCCAGTGTGATCGTCAGGAACCGACTGGCAGCCATCTTAAAGATGAACAACCAGATCAGGATGCCGGACAGGGCCAGTATTGAAAGGCAGGCCAGCCAGAAACTGCCGCCTTGGAACATGCCAAACAGAGCTCCGCCATTGAATGACGTTTGAATGCCAAACACGCCATCGACCCACCAGTGACTAACACTAGGATCTTGAGCATGAAAATGGTTCTTGAAGACCAGCGTTTTGGTAATCAAGTCGGCCAGCAATCCGCCAATCGCTAGCACAGAAAAAAGCACGTACCGTCCCATGGAAACATGCACGTCTTTAGGAATTAACGATTTAGTAGTTTTGGGCTGATTCAATCTCGGAGGCGCACTTGACGCAATACGGAGTGTACGGGATAGCCTTCAAACGCATTTTTGGGATCCGGCCTGAGCATTCAACGCAGGAACCATAGACTCCCTCTTCAATTCGCTCAAGAGCGCCTTCTATCAATGCCAAGCTATCGCCTCCGCTACTCATCAAACGGAGCGTGTTGTCCTGCTCGAAAGTATCACTGCCCATATCGGCTATGTGGCTGGGAATCGTAGATGATCCGCCGGATACCCCGCTGGACTTGGAGAGGGCGGCGTCTGCTAACGTCGATACGTTTCCACGCAGCCTAGATCGCAGTGCCAACAACATTTCCTTAAAGGGCTTCATCTCTGCTTTTTTCATCTGTTTCTCAACGCAAACTTGTTTGATTAGGGAGGGGTGCCCTCAGAACATTCTCAGTCTTCCGCCTGTTAGACTGAGTTTGAAGACGCGGTATTTTATGGAGGGCCTTTGTGCTCGTCAAATATTTCATTTAAAACGAAGCTCACTGGTCTAATTAAAGCGTTATTTAATAACGACTTAGGTGCAGTATAAATCACCAGTCGAGTATTCATTCTGGGCAATTGGGGAGGACTGATCTTGGCGAAATGCGATGAAGGATACATTTGTGAAGTTTGCGAAAAAGATGTCGAGTCAATCGTTGAGAGTGATTTGTATCTTCGATACGTAATCGGATTGGTGGACCCCGAGTTGTTACACATCACGCCCGAAAGACATATCCGCTGCAACCCAGTGTTAGCTCAGTTCATCGAAGACGATCGTTTTCAACAAGTCCATGTTGAAGGTGACATGGGACGTGCCGCACTTGATCCCGACTACGTAAAGCAAAGATCGGATCTGGTGACTCGTGGTTATCGAAGGCTCTGGGAATTGAAAGGAGTCGAAGATCTTTCCGTCTTGGACTTGCCTCTACCAGAATGTCGACCCACCGCCGACTAACGATTAACAGAAATGCGATGCTTTCCGTTGGCGTCTGTTTCGATAGCGGCAACCGATACGGCGTGTGTCACCAAAAGCGTACCGTATAGGTGTGGGAACAGTGCTCCGCCACGTGAAGTTTCCCATTTCAGTTGATCGGCGGGAAGTGAATCTGGATCCACGGCGACCAATACTAAATCGGATTGACCAGCGAAGTGTTTATCGGCTGTTTCTTGAACTTGATCGGCTGAAGAAAAGTGTATGAAGCCGTCCTGCAGATCAACCTGGCTACCAGCAAAAGCGCCTTGTTCAACGGCGTCCTGCCATTGGTTGGCATTAAGGATTTTGTAAATCAATTCCGCCATCAGGTCGTTTCCTGTTTGGCGCCAAGTTGGTTTTGTGTGACACGAAAAAAGATTCCGATCAATAGGAAGGGAACCGCGCCAAGGCAGATCCACCAGTAGGCCGCAGTCCCAGTGATCAGCGCTGTGATGCCGCCAGCCAAGCCAATCAACCCGGCGAAAGCGAACATGATTTCGTCTTTGGCATTAGCGTCCACGATATGGCAAATCCAAGTCGCCAACCCAGCAATCAAGGCAACGATGATCAGCGTCCACGAGAATCGTTTTGGATACAGATCGATGACCTCTGTGTGGGAAAGGTACAAAAGAGTCAACAGCGTTAACAACAAGATGGAAGGTAGGAAAAAGATTACCGCCAACGTCTCCAGGTAATCGCGGAGTTTACTCTTTTGGATGATGATCACATCCGCAGGGTCGTTGGATTTTGCCGGGTCGGTATCATTCATGGCGGTTCTTTTTCGTCGCGAGTTTCTCGCTGTTCTAGCAATCTAGCCGTCGGCGCCCGTTTTTAGTGGAACCAGTGGTCCTTCTTCGGCGGCCAACTTGCGAATGTCCTCGGTGATTTTCATCGAGCAATACTTAGGACCACACATACTGCAGAAGTGGGCACTTTTGAAAGTGTCCTGAGGCAGCGTCTCGTCGTGATAGGCCTTAGCCGTTGCAGGGTCCAATGAGAGACGGAATTGTTCGTTCCAGTCGAATTCAAAGCGAGCTTTTGACAGCGCGTCGTCACGATCTTGCGATCCAGGTCGCCCGCGAGCGACGTCGGCCGAGTGAGCGGCAATCTTGTAGGCGATAACGCCCTGTTTCACATCCTCGGCATTAGGCAGCCCCAAGTGTTCCTTAGGCGTCACGTAGCACAGCATGGCAGCGCCGTGCCAGCCAGCCATGGCGGCGCCGATGGCACTGGTGATGTGGTCGTAACCCGGTGCAACATCGGTGACCAGCGGACCCAAAACATAAAAGGGTGCACCATTGCATACATCAATTTGCCGTTTGATGTTCATTTCAATTTGGTGCATTGGAATGTGGCCCGGTCCTTCGACCATGACTTGGGTGCCTTTTTCTTGGCCGCGTGCAGTCAGTTCACCTAACACATCTAGTTCGGCAAACTGGGCTTCATCGCTGGCGTCGGCAATACTGCCTGGCCGCAAACCATCGCCCAAGCTCCATGTAACGTCGTACTGTCGCATGATGTCGCACAGGTCATCGAAGTGTTCGTAAAGCGGGTTCTGTTTACGATGCACCATCATCCATTTGGCGATCAGCGAGCCGCCTCGCGAAACGATCCCGGTAACTCGTCGTGTCGTCAGATGCAGGTGCTCCATCAGCAGGCCGCAGTGAATCGTCATGTAGTCGACGCCCTGTTTGGCTTGATGTTCCACCATGTCCAGGAAATGCTGAGGTCGCATGTCTTCGATATTGCCACCCAGTTCTTCCAGCATCTGGTAGATGGGTACGGTGCCAATAGGCACGGGCGAGGCTTCAATGATTTTTTCGCGGATGGCGTTGATGTCTTTGCCGGTAGAAAGATCCATTACCGTGTCGGCGCCGTGGTGGACCGCCATGTGCAGTTTTTCCACCTCGTCGTCGACGCTGCTGGTTACTGCGCTATTCCCGATGTTAGCATTGATTTTGCATTTCGAAGCGATGCCAATGCACATCGGTTCCAAGCGGCCAGCGATGTGGACTTTGTTGGCAGGAATCACCATTCGCCCAGCAGCAACTTCATCACGAACCAGCTCGGCAGTTATCTGCTCGCGCTCGGCGATGAATTTCATTTCTGGCGTGATTGAGCCCTCGCGGGCGGCAAGAATTTGAGTAGTCATTTATCTCTCTCAGTCGATCGGTTGTTTGTCCGAATGACAAACCGCTTTTTTTTTGAGTTGTAGTCAGTGGGCCAACGTTGCGTAATCTTCGCAGCCGTTTTTGTAACGCGGCAACGTTATCAGAAACGCGAAAATTGCGTCAGAATATTTCGTCCCGCTGTCCGGCGTTTTGTTTTGAAGCAATTAATCAAGGGCAACGGGTTGCGCGTCGCCCTGCCCGCTTGAAATGTCCTTATGAGACCCGTCGCACTTGGGTGGGTTCTTGGTTAGTTTGCAAGTGCAGAAATAGACGGTCTCGGACTGCTCGGCTGTGAACACCATCGGCTTAAAGTCGCAACCATCTTGCTTGTGTTTGCCGTCGCAAAACGGCTGACTTTCCGATAGGCCACAAGTACACCAAGCGTACTTCTTGCCTTCCTCCAGATCGACGGCAATTGGTTGAGTCCCGGCACATTTTGGTTTATCCACAATCAAGCTCCTGAAGGCTTCATTTTTAAGGCTCTGCGTTTGACGCTCACGATTATCGCAAGCAAAGCCCGTTTCGCCAAGGACGCTCGATAAAACTCGCTATTTGCCCCATTAGACAACTAATTGGGGCAACTAATTTAGGAACAACTGAAAAGCGTTCACTTAGACTGTTGAAAAGTCGCCGGAACCGGCGACGGTCAAGTTAGCCTCAGCAATTCGGCCGGCGGTATCGAGATCGAGGGTAGGCGGGGGCCCGTGTCGAACTGGTCCTGCGAGGATACCTAGTGGTACTGGGAAGCGTCCCAATGCTGCTGGGCGACGACGTCGAATTGGTCGTCGGTCGCGGTTTAGGTGCCAGGGTCGTCACCCATTGGTTGTCAGATTTCGCGGATGGTTTCGTTGCGCGAACTTGGCCAGCGGAAGATTGAGAAGTTGTCGTTCGCGTATTCTTGGATTCGTTCGCACGGCCATAGTTACTGCCGTTGCCCAATTTGAATGGCAGGGGCTGAGTCACTGCGTGCCGGTTGGTTGGTTGTCTATAGACTCGATTGTTTTGGGCTCGTCGATAGCGGACGGTCTGGCCCTCTGATTTTTCGACAAGTTCCACATTGATAAATATCGCAGTACAAAACACGATTGCTATTCGCAAATGCATCGTCATCCCCCAAATGTATCAAAGTTGCAAATCAAGGTGCGAATTGATCGCTTCACCGATCAAAAACGCGGCTGCAGTATATCGATTTTTTTGATTGGAGCGCCTGTTTGGTTTCCAGGTTTCGCTAAACAACCGTTGAAAATAGAACGTTAGTGGCTGTCAGTAAACGACTTGTCAAAGCAAGAAAAATGTTCTGGCATCGCTTTTTGTGTGACAGCAATGGCGTTTTTGATCGTCTACCAAGCGGTTGCCAGTCGGAACCCTAGGGCCGAGCAATTCACCGTCCGATTTCTTGTCTAAACTGGAAAATTTTCTAGCTGTGGCTGTTTTGTTAGCGAATTTTCGCACAAATTTCGGTGTTGAGGTTTGAAGAATGCTCAAAACAATGCTGGCTAACTTTCGTGACCGCTGTCGACCTATTACCCTAGGAACTCTGGAAACACGGACCCTCCAAAGCACGCCCTTGCCACCAAAGGAATTCTATGAGATTGCAACGAACGGTTTTTAACCTTTCTACTTGTGTGATTTTTGCAGCGATCATCGGAATCGATGGAAACCTGATCGCTCAACAGACCAGTTTAAGCGACTTCCCCGCCGAGTTAAAAACACGCGAACCTAAGAATGCCGAAGAACTGGTGAAGCTGGAAAAGCACGTCCAGGCGCTGATCCCAAAACTGAGTGCTGCCACGATTTCGTTTTCCGGCGGAAGTGGTGTTGTGATCAGCGAAGATGGCTACATCCTGACCGCCGCGCACGTTAACCGAGAATCGGGACGCAAGGTTCAAGTTGTTTTTCCGGACGGCAAACGAGTGCAAGCCGAAACGTTAGGCAACAACTTTCGCAACGATTTCGGATTGCTGAAGATCTCTGAAGAAGGCGAATTTCCGTTCGTCGAAGTCGCGGACTCGGGTGAATTGAAATTGGGCGAGTGGTGTTTGTCGTTGGGTTTTGCTTTCTCGTATCAACGAGGAAAAAACCCTGCCTCGCGTTTAGGGCGAGTGCTTCGCAATACGTCCAGAACCATCGTTTCCGACTGCACGATCATGGGTGGCGATTCTGGTGGACCGCTGTTCAATTTGGATGGAAAAGTGATTGGGATCCACAGCCGAGTCAGCAACTCGTTAAACCAGAACTTTCACATCCCAGTCAATCTATTTATGGATTCTTGGGATCGATTGGCGGATGGCGAGGATTGGGATCGTGGCCGTGTTGGTGGCCCCGCACAAGGCTACCTTGGTGTGCGTAGCAAAGAAGGTGCGACGGAAGCGGAAGTTGGCGAGTTGATTCCGGACGGCGCGGCCGAACGTGCCGGAGTTCAAGTTGGTGACGTGATTCTGAAACTAAACGGTCGAGATATTGCGAACTTTGATCAGTTGGTCGAACGGATCGGGCGAATGCGTGCCAGACAACGAACTCGACTGGAAATTCGGCGAGGCGACGAGGTCATCGAAATCACGCTACGTTTGGGGCGCCGCGAATAGCCAGCCCGTTCCACGTTCCATTGACCGTCTGCCTTCCATCTGATCGTAACATCTGAAATATTGAAGAATCCCATGCGACACAATTACTATTCCAATTTATTACACGCCACTCTGTTGGTTATGGCGTTGATACTGACGACTCAAACCTGTCTGGCTCAATCGAATCAGTCCGGTCAGTTCGGCCGAAACTCGCAAGCCATGAAAAAGGTGTTGGCCGAGGTGGTCGGTGATCAATGGCGTTCGATCTGCGAGATCCGTAGTGACGGGCGGCAGGTCGCTCTGGGCTTTGTCGTCGATTCGTCCGGACTGATCGTTACCAAGAACAGTGAGATCAAAGATCTTGAAGAATTCGAATGCAAGTTTCAGTCGGGCGAATCTTACAAACCAGAACTTGTTTCAGTCCAAGAAGATTACGATCTGGCACTGTTGCGAGTCTCGGCTGACAACCTGAAACCGCTTGGTCTGTTACCAGACCCCGTCGCCGTGGGTTCCATCGTCAGTACGATTGACGAGAATGGTAAAGCGATTTCAATCGGATTGAGCAGTGTCGAGCAACGACGAATTCGCGTGCGAGGTGCTCGCAACAGTAGTCGGGCTCAGGCATTTTTGGGTGTGCAGTGTGGGCCCAACGAGGATGGCCCTGGAATCTTAATCGTCAGCGTCAATCGAAACACGGCGGCTCGTCGAGCAGGTCTGCGCAATGGTGACGTTTTCTTGAAGTTTGGAGACCTGGAACTGAACGAAGTGAATGACTTGGTGCGTGCCGTGCGTTCGAAAAAGCCAGGCGAAGAGGTCGAGTTGCAACTGATCCGCGATGGCGAAGATATCACAAAAACTGCCAAACTCGGCGAACGTACCACGACGCCTCAATACGATCGTTGGGGCGGTGGTCCTTTCAGCGACGAAAGATTTGGGTTTCCCGAAGTGATCGCGCACGATGGCGTCATCCGCCCAAACCAAGTAGGTGGCCCTTTGTTTGATTCACAAGGCAAAGTTGTTGGTGTGAATCTGTCGCGAAGCTTGCGAGTGGCTACTTATGCTGCACCCGCCCAAGTGCTCGTCGACTTCCTAAAAGCCAACCGCTAAGAATGGTGCAAGCGACGTCCACCCGGCTTCGCCTGCATCATGAAG
>CAZJBW010000042.1:0-18721 GCA_964543985.1 uncultured Pirellulaceae bacterium
GGTTTTCGCCTCGGAGAGGCGAGCTACTTATGAGGTCGCCCGGCCAGTTTTCGCAACTCATTGTAAACCAACGGCAACCGTTCTTCCGCCGCGTTCTGGTCGCCAATCTCGGCCGCTTGCAATAATTGGGTCACATCTCTCTTGCCAGAGATTCTAGTCGAAGCTGCTCATGTTTTCCACGATGCCCAGCGCAGGGTCTTTAGTACCCAGAATTGGCCCATTGGACTGGTCGGTACTACAATAGGCTCAACTGGTTTCGAATGAAGGTGTTTTATGAACAAGACTGCTACTTTGGTTTTCTTTGCATTCTTGTGTTGGGCGCTGTGTCTAAAAGACGCGTCGGCTCAAAACACAGAGGCGCTCGATGAGATCGGTGCCGAGATCCTGAATGAACTGACGGGAGTGAAAGAAACACCAAACATTGTTTTTCACTATCGGCCTGGGGATGTGGATGAAAAAACGATTGCCAAAGTCATAAAAGGCAATCTCGACAGGTTTGCCGAATGCGAACAACTGCTGAAGATGGACTACAAGGGACGCATCCATGTCTGTCTGTATCGGGACATGGAGGACTTGCAGAAAACGACTGGGGTCGACGCTGCAGCATTCGCGACTGGCAAAGTTAGCGTACATCAACCCATGGACTTCGACAGCGTTCATGAGCTGGTTCATATCTTTGCCCTTCAATTTCCGAAAGACAAAGATGAAACAACGGATATGTTTGTCGTTGAGGGACTGGCAACCATTTTGGCGGGAACGGATGAGGGCATCCCGATTCACTCATGGGTCTCTGTGTTCAAATCAGCAGGAAAGTTGCCAGAACTGATTCCGTTTCGAAAGACCTGGCCAGACGGAGCGCCAAGAGGCGTACACGCGTATTACCCGCCTGCTTCGTTTATGGGGTTCCTGATCGACCAATATGGAATCGAGAAAGTAAAGCTTTGGTACGTGAATTCAACGGAGGCCCACATGGCTTTTGGCAAGACGTTTCGTCGCCTGGAATCCGAATGGCATGACTGGTTGAGCAATCAAACTGTCGAGCCAGAGCATCGCGTTCACATTTTGAAAAAGATCGGGCTTTTGCCTGTGCCGGAGTCTTTTGTGACGGCGGAGGGAATCAGCCTGTTCGACGGAAAGTCAATGAAGAATCTGAAAGCGGAAGATTCAACGGCATGGAATGTAAAAGACGGTCTTTTGATTGGGAAGAACCCAAAAGGTTGGACGCTGTTGCATACTGAGAGAACATTTGATGCAAACATTGGTGTTCGAATGAAGTTTCGCCTGGTGGAAGGAAACGCTATTCAAGTCAGACTCAATCGTACTGACGAATCAAACAACCACGTGAACCTCGCCACCTGGGCAATGTACATGTCGCAAAAAAAAGGAGACTACTATCCAGGCTGGGACGATCTGAAGATTACTCTTGGAGAATGGTCCGAGTTGGTTTACGTCAATGAGAATGGAACAGGACGTCTGTACGTAAATGGCTTCCTTGCAATTGAATCCAAAGACCAGTTTGATTCGCAAAAGGGCACCATTGGACTAGGCCTGGACTCGGGCACCATTGAAGTCGAAACATTTGAGGCGTTCGAGTTTTGATCGGGGCAGGTAAAGCGTCGTGCGATCGGGACAGGCGTAATGCAGGTCTGGTAAGTATTGGAGACTTGCCGGACGCAGATCGAGACTGGTGGATGGCGGTCATTTTCAGGCCGCCAAAGATACTGCAGAAATCTATTTAGTGATCTGCTTGGTGACTTCGGCTTTGCCGTCCAGATGCAGCATGATCAAGGTGACGTCGGCTGGAGTGATGCCGCTGATTCGCGAAGCTTGTTCCAGCGAGGCTGGGCGAAATTGATTGAATTTCTCCTTGGCCTCGGCGCGAAGGTGAGTCAACGAATCGTAGTCAAAGTTTTCCGGGATGCGTTTTTGAGCCAATCGTTTTTGACGATCAATGACATCCTGTTGTCGCGAGATATACCCCGAGTACTTTACGTCAAAGACCATTTGTTCGGCAACATCGGCGGAAAACTGGCCTAGGTCTGGTTGCATCGCTACGAGGTCATCCCAAGTCGTTTCCGGGCGACGTAGAAATTTTTCCAGCGATCCTTTATCGGCAATGTGATTGGAGGTCAGGATTTTGGACGCTTTTTGGATGTCGGCCAGTTTCTTGTCCAGGCGGTCCTTGCGGTCCGTTCCCACCAAGCCAAATTCGTAAGCCTGTGCGGTCAGTCGACGATCTGCGTTGTCTTGTCGCAGCAACAAGCGGTATTCGGCGCGACTGGTGAACATGCGATAAGGTTCGTCGACGCTGCACGTCACTAAGTCGTCAATCAAGACGCCCAGGTAGGCTTGGTTGCGATCCAGAATAATGGGCTCTTGGCTATTCAGTGACCGAGCGGCGTTTGCGCCGGCCAACAGACCCTGCCCTCCCGCCTCTTCGTAGCCAGTCGTGCCATTGATTTGTCCGGCAAAATATAGTCCCGCGACGGATTTTGTTTCCAGGTTGATCTTTAATTGATCCGGCGGACAGAAATCGTATTCGACGGCGTAACCGTAGCGCAGGATTTCGGCTTTTTCCATACCAGGGATCATCTTGAACATCTGATCCTGCACGTCGCGAGGCATGCTGGTCGAGATCCCGTTGACGTAGACCTCCAGAGTCTCGCGACCTTCGGGTTCCAGGAAAATTTGGTGCCGTTCCTTTTCGGCGAAGCGGACGACTTTGTCTTCGAACGAGGGACAGTAGCGTGGCCCGCCCCCTTCAATTTGGCCGCTGTAGATGGGTGCTCGATCCAGGTTGGCCTGGAACAGATCGTGCACTTGAGGGTTCGTCCAAGTGATCCAACACGGAATTTGGTCGACTTGGAAATTGTCCGTTAAAAACGAAAACGGTTTGGGGTCGTCGTCACCGGGTTGAATTTCGGTTTTCGAGTAGTCAATCGTTCGCCCGTTTACCCGTGGAGGCGTCCCGGTTTTGAAGCGTTCCAGGCGGAACCCTAATCGATTCAACGAGCCACTGATTCCTTTCGTGGCGCCTTCTCCCGCTCGACCACCTTCGACCTTGGATTCTCCTGTGTGCATGATGGCGCGTAAGAAGGTGCCCGTCGTCAGGATCACTCGCGGAGCCATATAGTGTCCGTCTCCCAACACTGAAACGCCAGTTACTCGTTCCGTTCCGTCGACGATCTCGGTCAAAATCGTATCAACGATTTCTTGCCGCAAAGTTAAATTTGGTTGTTGCTCGACTGCGAACTTGATCCAGTTTTGGTAGCCCTTTTTGTCAGCCTGAGATCGCGGGCTGTGCATGGCTGGCCCTTTGCGGATGTTCAACATGCGGAACTGGATTCCGGTAGCGTCGATCGCTTGGCCCATCAGTCCACCCAACGCATCGATTTCGCGCACCAGGTGTCCCTTGGCCACGCCGCCGATGGCCGGGTTGCAACTCATTTGTCCAACGGTGTCCAGGTTGGTGGTTAGCAAAGCGGTTTTAGCGCCCAGTCGTGCGGCAGCGCAGGCTGCCTCGGTTCCGGCGTGCCCGGCGCCCACAACAATCACATCGAATTGGTACGAGTTACTCATGGAATCAGTTTAGTCAATGGTTGGTCGGCGAGGCTGAAATTTCCTGGAAGACGTCTGGCAACGCGTCGATAAGATCGGTGGCCACGACCGCCACCTGAGACTTTTTATCAGCCATCAAGTCTCCTGCTTTTCCGTGCAGGTAACAGCCGCAGACAGCGCTGTCCCAAATGGAAAGCCCTTGACCAATCAACGCGGCAATGATGCCCGTCAGGACATCGCCGCTGCCCGCCGTGGCCATTCCCGGATTGCCAGTTGGGTTATAAATCTTTCGTTGACCGTCGGTGATCATCGTCTGGTTGCCTTTTAGCAGGATGATCCGTTGGGTCGTAGCCAAATGCACGGCAAAGTCCTCTTGTTGTTTTCGATCAAGAGTAGGAGTGGGCATCAGGCGACTAAGTTCACCCGGGTGAGGCGTTAATATCAACGGTGCTCCCTGGTTTTCGTCAAAGTCGAAGTCGTCAGCCAACGCGTTGATGCCATCGGCGTCAATGACTGTTGGCACTTTGGCGTTGGTAACGAGAGCTCGCATTAGCCCACGAGCTGCTAAGGATTTGCCGACGCCGGGCCCAATCGCTACACAGTCGTAACGTCGATCGTAAGATTCCAACTTGGTGTAACTTTGGACCAACGCCTGTTCGTCTTCGTCAGCCATGGGTAGCCCGATTGTCATCAATGCGGGGTGGAAGCTGGCGACCGATGCCTGGCAGCGGGAATCGGTGGCGATGCTGACCAAGCCGGCACCTGATCTAAGTGCGGCCAAGCCTGTTAGTCCAGCGGCACCGGCCATGCCTACCGAACCGGCGAACATCAAAAGCCGGCCGTAGTCACCCTTGTGGCTGTCATTTTGACGCTGTGTCAGCTGGCGAATCACTGATTGGATGGATGCCAAGTCAGCGACTTGGTCGGCCGACGACTTGGCACTGTTGTCGGTACCAGCAGCCGTCGGTTTGGGAAATATCTGACGGGTGAAGTCGGCCAGGCTGAGCTTGCCAGCGCGGAACTGTTTGGCGGCGTGTTGGAATTCGTGCGGTTTCATGCCCGCTTTTTAACAAAAAAAGCCGTTGGACGATATTCGCCCACGGCTTTTGTTTGATTCAGGTAAATGCAGCCGTCGTTAATTCAGGCTGTCGAAAACGTCTGCAAACAGGCCGGGATCTTCTCGTCGCACCAGGATCTCGTCGCCAGGGTGCAGGGCGTAGTTTTGTTCGGGCAAGGTTTCACGAGTTTTGGCGTCAAACAGAACTGGTAGTTTCAGTACTCGGCCAGATTCCACGACACGAGCCAAGTCGACTCGCATTCCTTTGAACTTTTCCAAAGCCCCAGATGCTTGTAACGCATCTTGTACGGTGACAGCGTTTTCGACTTGCCCGACAAAGATTTTGGGATCGCGATTTCCAGTTGTCGCAAAAATTACTTTGTAGGTTGGCCCTTTCAGGTCGACCGTGGGCGCTGTTGGCGGCTCACCTGATCCAATGGTGGCACAACCCAATGACAATACAACCGAAACGCAAATGCTGAGACCTAGCATTGACTTGATCTGATTCAAAACCATCTTCACAATTTCGCCCTTTCGCAATCCTTGCTTCCTGCGGAACGGTCTACCGAAGACGGCGCACAGGTTTTCCCATATCCCCCTTCTGATACAATCGCAATCGTCAAAACAGGACGCAAACTTTAGTTAATACGCATAACATTCACTTTTGCAAGCATTTCAGTGCATGCTTGGAAAGCAGATTCGGGCGACAACACCAAACATGAACGATTGGAAAGACAAAGTTGTCGTCATTACAGGAGGCTCGGCTGGTTTGGGCCTGACGATTGCCCGTGCCTTCTTGGATCGCAGTGCCAGGGTCATTTTGATTGGCAGGTCGCAGCAGCGGCTGGCGGACGCGACCGAGACGTTGGGGCGTCAGCGTGTGCAAACGATCTCGGCTGATGTGACCAATGAACAGCAGGCTGGTTCGGCGATGCAGCAAGCCGTCGAATTGGGTGGACGCATGGATGTCCTGGTCAACAACGTCGGCAAGTCAGTGCGTATCGAATTGTTGAAGACGACTTTGGAAGACTACCGAGAATTTATGGAAGTCAATTTTCTGTCGGCGGTCAGCTGTACCAACTCGGCCATCGACGCGCTGCAAAAAACTTCGGGCCATGTCGTCAATATTGGATCGTTGTCGTGCAAGACCGCCTGGCCCTACCTGGCCCCCTATTCCACCAGTAAGTTTGCGTTGGGCGCGTTTACTCATCATTTACGATTGGAAGGGCCCAGCAATGTGCATTACATGTTGGTTTGTCCTGGTCCGATCAAACGAGAAGATGCTGGTCAACGATACGATCAACAGGCTGAACGATACGACCTGCCCGAACAAGCGCGGCGGCCAGGTGCCGGTGCCAAAGTCAAAGGGATGGACCCCAAGGTGTTGGCTGAAAAGATCGTGCGTGGATGCGAGAAACGCAAGTCGGAATGGATTCCCTTTCAAGCTCGCTTGCTCATGATGGCGATGGCTATGTCTCCGAAACTTGGCGACTGGTACTTGCGAAAAAAGATGGAAAAATAGACTACTAGATCATTCACTAAAAAATTACCTAACATCGATAAACAAAGCTATCCAATGAATCACTTTCCCGATATCGAAACGATTCCTTTCGAGGGACCTAACTCCAAAAACCCACTGGCTTTTCGTTACTACGATGCGAACGAAATGGTCGAAGGTAAGTCGATGCGTGATCATCTGCGGTTCAGCGTTGTTTACTGGCACACGTTTCGCGGGAATGGCGCTGATCCGTTTGGGGCTCCGACGCTACAACGACCATGGGACGACGGAAGTGACTCGGTAGAAAACGCATGCAACCGTGTACGCGTTGCCTTTGATTTTATGGAACGGTTGACCGTTCCTTATTTCGCATTTCATGACATTGATGTGGCGCCGGAAGGAGATTCCCTGTCGCAAACGCAACAAAACTTTGATGCGGCTGTGGATGTGATTGAACAGCAGATGCAGCGGACCGGGATCAAGTTGTTGTGGGGGACAGCCAACCTGTTTAGTCATCCACGATATATGCACGGTGCAGCGACCAGTTGCAATGCCGAATCGTTTGCGTACGCGGCAGCTCAAGTCAAGAAGTGTCTGGAAGTAACCAAGCGATTAGGCGGAGAGAACTACGTTTTTTGGGGAGGCCGCGAAGGTTACCAGAACTTGTGGAACACTGACATGAAACGCGAGCTGGATAACCTGGGTCGCTTCCTACACATGGCGGTCGATTTCGCCAAAGAGATCGGTTTTACAGGTCAGTTTTTGATCGAGCCAAAACCGAAGGAGCCGACGAAACACCAGTATGATAGTGATGCAGCGGCTTGCATCAATTTTCTGCGTGCTTACGACTTGATGGATCACTTCAAGTTAAATATCGAGACGAATCACGCAACTTTGGCCGGGCACACCATGATGCACGAACTGGAATACGCGGCGATCCAGGACTGCTTAGGTTCGATAGATGCTAACCGAGGCGACATGCTTTTAGGTTGGGACACCGACCAATTTCCCACGGACATTTACCAAACGGCTCGCGTTATGTTGGTGCTGTTGAAGCATGGTGGATTGGGGGTAGGCGGCGTTAACTTTGATGCCAAGGTGCGACGTGAAAGTATCTCGCCGATGGATTTGTTTCATGCTCACGTTGGCGGGATGGACGCGTTTGCCCGCGGCCTGAAAATCGCAGCGGCTGTTCGCGCCGATGGCCGAATTCCGAAGATGCTGGAACAGCGATACGCCAGTTGGACGGCCGGCTTGGGTGCGCAGATCGAAGGCGGCCAGCATTCGCTTAGTTCATTGGAGGCGTTGATGTTGGAAAAGGGCGATTCGCAACCAAACACCAGCGGTCAACAGGAACTATTCGAAAACCTGGTGAACCAGTTTATTTAGTGCTTGGGTTGCGACCCTGCCACGCAACGGTGGCTTACTGATTTCCGATCGGCGATCCGGGAGGTGCCGATTGGTTTTCGGGGATGGTGGTTTCTGGGTAAGGGCGGCTAAGGAATCGCTGAATCTGATCGGACATGGTCTCGGCAACGTGTCGCTCTTCCGGTCGCCCGGTTCTTTTTTGCGAATCCAAATATTGTTGCACTCGGTCCAGTCCAAACCGAGCGACACCGCGGGCACTCAGGGAAGCCTGTTGGTCGCCCGCCAGTTTGAGCAGGTGGTCCGTTAGACACTGCTTGAGCACTCGTGATACATCGGCCAATGCTTTGGGTTCGATTGGTTGACGCCACACGTGATCGATCAAGTTGACCATCATTTGCTGAGGGCCAAAGTCTTCGGAGAATTCAGAGGTCATTGCCAGGCGGGAAACGCGTTCGGAGTTTAACAAGTTGCCGATGGTCAGGTTGGCGGCAATCCGCGCACAGGATTCTCGATCAAAAATGGGCGAGGTGCGTCCTTGGAACAGCTCGATGTTTCGCGAGGTAGAAAAAGGTTGCGGGATCAGCTTGGCCCACAACTCATCCGGCACAACTAACGCGGCCGGATCGATCGTTTGTAATAACGCCTGCATCGCTTGCTTTTGTTGAGTCTCGGAGACTCGGGTCATGCGAGCACCCGTTTTGGCGGTGTCGTACCCGTACGTGACGCCGCCAATCATTTTCGCTACGGCATCGACTTGGTACCGGTGGTGCAAGTAGACAGGCACGAACATTTGTTGCAGGTTGGCCAAAGGCTCGTCGTCTCTCAGTGATTCCTCGGACAGCTCGGCCAACGCCATGCGACGAACGTTCATGACGTGTTGTAATTCCGCGACGGGATCCGTTCCGTTGTCCCACAAGTTGCCAAAGGGGTGAGCGGCGCCTTGAGGGCGAGCGTCGGCGTCCGAAACGAACGTCATGTTGTCATCGATTGCTCTTTTGACGAGCTGCTGCAGAGATGCTTTTTCGTTGTCCGGATCAAACACTCGATAGGCGTATTCGACGGTCCATTTGTCCCAACTACCAATGCCAACTCCGTAGGCGTCCGTTAGATCAAGCCGATCACCGTCGATGCGAATTCGGGGCGCGGGATAATCCATCACGCTGGCTCGGTCGTCGTACGTGCTGGCTGCGAAATTATGGACGAAGCCAAGTGTGTGTCCGACTTCATGCGCCGACAATTGCCTGATTCGCGCCAGGGCGACCTCGACAGGGTCATTGTCGCGGTAGAGTTTTGCAAGCGTCGTGTCCTCAGTAACGCCACTGCCGGCGAAACAGGCTTGGTCTTCGTTTTCATTTTTATTAGCCAGCAGCGGTGACAGGCTGTCAAAAATCAGGCGATCTTGGCGAACGCGTAAAGACCCTAGCGTCACGTGCCCCTTAATGATCTCGCCCGTTCTTGGATCGATCACCGAACCACCGTACGACCAGCCACGAGTTGACCGGTGGACCCACTGAATAACGTTGTATCGAACGTCCATCGGATCGGCGTCGTCTGGCAATACCTTGACTTGGAAAGCGTTTTTAAAACCGGCTGCTTGGAAAGCTTGATCCCACCAACTGGCCCCTTCGATCAACGCGTCTCGAATTAATTCAGGCGCGCCCGGATCGACGTAATAAACGATCGGTTGGACTGGCTCGGATTCCGCTTGGTCGGGGAACTTTTTCTGCAAACGGTGTCGTAGAATCCAACGCTTTTGAAGCGACTGGTCGATCGGCGAGGCGTAGTCGGAGAACTGAACGAACATGGATCCGCAGCGAGGGTGATGCTGGCGAGGTTGGTAGTTGTTGTCGGGCAGTTCCACAAACGAAAGGTGTTGTCGCAAAGTCACGTGATTGGCTGCCGGGGTGACTTGCCCTACCAAGCGTCCAGGATTCTTTGACGAGAATGTCAGCGTTGATTCCAATTCGGTGTTTTTAGGAAACGATCGGCAACGCTCAAAGTAGATGCCGCATCGCGAGGCGTCTAAGCTGAAGTCGCCCTGGTCACTATTCTGCAACTGGTTGGTTACTCGATTCAAATCGGTTGCTAGTAGGCTGCCGATGTTGAATAAAGCCGAGCCATCCGATTCGGCCTCGATTTCACCTCCCCACAGGATGGATTCGGCGAACGATTCACTGACAGACCGGCGTTCAATCGGATTGTCGCTAATTGCTCGATAGTTCAGGTTTTTCGCGACCAGGAATACCTTGCGGCCAACTCGGCGAAACTGACAAACGTATTGGTCGCCCAATTTGCCTCGGTCCAATCCGACCGGGTTCGATCCCAGGCCCGTCCCCAAACCATAGGAAAACAAAAACTCACGTTGCCAATCCGAAACCGTTAACCAAATATCGCCTTTATCGACATCTTTATAGAAAGGTTGAAAGCCTTCGTTCCATTCCCAACCTTTTGTCTTCTGCTCAATCTTGGGTAAAAGGTCTGCTGCGTTTTCTTCGTCACTTGCGATCGCTGGATTGTCGCTGTCCGTTTGTTGAGCCAGCGCCGATGGCAAGCAGTAAAAGATCAGCAATACAAAGATCAATAGAGTTCTTGTCGTTGGCATTATGTTCGATGTCCGGCAAGTTGAGGGGTGTGACCGTCAGTTGTTCTATTTTGTATGGATCGAAGTGGTCTGGCAATCGTTATCGAATTTTGTTGATCAGCCAACTAAAAAAGCGTTGGTCTCAATGGGACCAACGCTTGTAGGTTTTCTATGGTTGTCGACCAAATGGCCACTAGCTGTCGATGATGTCGCTAGGGCTTTGTATTGGATTTGGTTGCGTTGGTCCCTCGTTTTGGGCCGGCTCCAAAGTCGGCGGATTAAAGATTGGCGTAGGTTGTTGCGAGGGGATAGGTGCCATTTGCTCGATGGGCGCGGACGGTTGCCCATTGGTTCCTGCAGCAGGAACCTGAGGAGCGGCTACCGATGCTGGTTGGATAGTAGCAATTTTATTGGCGTATTGTGGGAATCGGCCCAAGAAGCCTTCGCGAGTTCCAATGTAAGTTAAGACGCGTTGGCCGTTGCGAGTAACCGTGAATCGCGAACGTGGAACCGGGGCCGCCATTTGAGCATGTCCACCACAGTTGTTGAATCCTCCTGCACCGCCTCCGCCTAGGCAGTCATTTTTCAAGCAATACCCTAAACGAGGGTCTGTGGGTCCTGTTTGGGAAGCGAAATTTCCTGGAGCAGCTCCAGGTATGCCGCCACCGCGACCAACGAACTGCGCCGACAAATCCGATACCATCACTGTGCATGCCGTGCCGAAAGCGATGATACATAAAAGTTGTTTGATCATGTTGAGCACCTTAAAAGTCTTACATTGCCTACCACACTTTCGCGTGACCAATAAAAAGCTTAAACAGGAACCACGCGAATTGGAATATATGTGATACTAAACTTGGGAACAATCGGATGTCGATTGAGACTTGGATCAAAATCTGGCGAGCCGGCTTTGTTGTCGCCTTTCTGGGAGCCACACAATTTCTGGTTTGCTGCGTATTTGCGATGATTTTGTACCCAGGTGGGACTGTCGCCGAACCTACCAGCGACGGCTACGACCTGTCGGAAAATCACCTCAGCGAACTGGGACGCGAAGTTTCGTTGTCGGCGGAAGATAACAGCACCGGCAGCTCGATTTTCAACACTTCGCTGATTCTGTTGGGTCTGACATCGTTGGCCTTTTTCGGGTTCATGCCGACGCATGCCTACGACAAAGTTAAAGGATTGTCGTTCGCAGCAGTGATCGGTGCAGGGGCCAGCGTGTCGCTGATTGTGATGGGGATGAATCCCTGTGATCTGTCGCCACTTGCGCACTACCTGGCGTTGTTCTTTTGGATCGTCACCATCTTCTTTTCGTCCAGCATTCACGCTCTTTGCATGTTGACTAGTAAAGAGGATATCGCGATGTGGATGTCTTTGATCAGTGTGGCAGTGGCCATGTTTTCAGTTGCCTATATCTACCACGGCACTGAGACTGCTGCGGCGGTCATGTTGAAACGAGAGATTCCGATGAAGTCGGCACTACTGCAAAAGCTGCTGTTTATCGCGACGTTGATCTGGATGTTCTCGGTCAGCGCAAAGCTACTGCTGACGGCCGATTTCAGCGAGTTCTATTCTCGCGATGTGTCCAAAGAAACGGACGAGTATCTGAAAGAACTGGAAGACCAGCCGTGGACGCCGACTCGCAAGTGATGCACGGCGTTTACTATTTGCGAGGCAGCAAGTTTAGAACGTCCGTAATGTCGACCATGCCAACTGGTCGGTCGTAGCCATCGACAACCGGCAGTTCGCTGATATTGTGTTTGGCCAAAAGATCGACGGCGATCTGCGTTTTGCAATTCGCACTGACCGTTTTTGGGTCGCGCGTCATGACTTGGTAAACCGGTTGGTCCAGCCAATCCTGTTGACCACTTTCCAACAGTTTCGCCAAGTCACTGTCAGTGAAGATCCCAGTCAACTTGCCTTGTTCGTCGACAAGCAACATGGCTCCGCTACGCCGCATACCGTTTTGCGAATCGATCATGGCTGTTCGAACGGCCTGCGAATCGTTGGCCACACGGCAATCCTGGATTGGTCGCATAACGTCTGCGATGCTGGAGAGTTTTCGACCCAAGCTGCCCCCTGGATGGAACTGAGCAAAATCGATCGGGCGGAAACCCTTTTGGCGACTGACGACCAGCGCCAAAGCGTCTCCCATGGCCAACATCAGCGACGTGGACGTCGAAGGTGCCAACCCCAATGGGCAGGCTTCGTTAACGGTTCCGTACGTCAGCACGCAGTCGGCCGCGTTGGCCAAGCTGCATGTCGATTTGCCAACGATGGCAATCAAAGGGATCTGAGTTTTCTCGAAGGTCGGAAGTAACTGTAGAACCTCGCCCGTTTCTCCGCTGTTACTTAGCACCAGCACGATATCACGAGGTCCGATGCGACCTAAGTCACCATGCATGGCCTCGGACGGATGGACGTAGTGGCTGCGAGTTCCAGTGGAGGCCATGGTGGCCGAGATTTTTTGTCCGATCCACCCTGCTTTGCCCATCCCCGTCACGATCACGCTGCCTTGGCATGTCAGCACTAATTGAACCGCGTCGGCAAAATCGGCTGGTAGATTCTCAGCCAACGTTTGCAAAGCCGCCGCTTCCGTTTGAATCACATCACGTGCCAGACGAAAGGTCTCTAACGGCAAAGTGGACGAAAAGGACGATGACTGTCTAGCAAGACTCATTGTTATGCGGCCTCTTCAAATTGGCTGGCGCGAAGACGTTGGTAGGACCGGCAACGCATCATCAATTCGGCATGCGATCCGCAATCGACAACTTGCCCTTCGGACATCACCAGAATGCGATCGGCCAAATCCAGCGTCGACAGACGGTGAGTAATCATCAACGTGGTGCGATTGTTAGTAAAGTCGGCGAGCGAATTATGAATGAGGCGTTCGCTTTCGGGATCGATTTGGCTGGTGGCTTCATCCAGCACCAGAATCGGTGCGTTTTTCAGGATGGCACGCGCCAACGCCAAACGCTGACGTTGACCTCCGGATAGCAAACCACCGTGTTCGCCGACACTGGATTCGTATCCGTCCGGAAGCTCCATGATGAAGTCGTGAGCATGTGCTTGTCGCGCGGCCAACATGACTTTTTGCAGCGAGGCTTCTGGGCAACCATAGCGAATGTTGTTCAGGATGGTGTCATTGAACAACATGGTTTGTTGCGTGACGTATCCGATTTGGCTTCGTAAGTCTGAAATGCGATAGTCGCGAATGTCGTTGCCGGCAACCTGTACGGAACCATCGTCGACATCGAAAAACCGTAACAACAAATTGACGAGTGTGCTCTTTCCGCAGCCGTTGGTTCCAACGATCGCCAGAGAACTGCCATTTGGAATGTTGACGGTCAACCCTTTCAACACAGGGTGCTTGGTGTCGTAACCAAATGCGACGTTTTCGAAATTGACGCTGACATTGTTTGGGTCCAGCACCTTTGGTTTCGCGGGACTCGCCACTTTGGGAGCCTGGTCGATCAATGGAAAGACGCGGTCTGACGAGACGGCACCCGATTGGATTTGGTTATAGACGTCCCCCATTTTTCGCAGCGGGTCGGCAATTCCGATCAGGAACGCAAAGAACACCATGATCTCGCTAGGTGTCATTTCTCGAGAAGCCAGGCGAACATTCCAAATGTGTGTTTCTCCGTTCAGCACCAAATAGGCACCCACCAAAGCGGACATTGAAATGATGGCCACGCCAAGCACCTCGGTGTTTGTGCGGCCCAAAGAACTGAACAATGCGATTCGCATCTTTTTGCGGTAAACATCCGTGGCCGTTTGTTGGAACCGTTTGTGTTCTTGGTCCTGCATGTTGAATGCTTTGACCAACCGCATGTACGAGACGGCTTGGAAGAGTCGATTTAGCAGTTGAGCGGATTCTTCGACAGCTTTTTTGTGCGCTGATTTGGTCAGCCGCGCAATGGTCACCATCAAGAATCCGGCAATCGGTACCACAAACAACGACAGCAATAGCAGACGCCAATTGACCAGGGCAGCGCCACCAATGCAGGCGCCCATCTTGAGTGGTTCACGTAAGGTTTTGCCAAACAACGTCTTGATGGCCAAAGCGATAGCGTTAGTTTCGCCGCGTATGCGATTGATTAAGTCGCCAGTCCCCCGCACTCCATCCAACTCGTTGACCTCCATATTCAACGTGTTGCAAAACAGGTTGTCTTGTAGATCTAGAATCGTTCGTTGGCCGACGCGAGTCACCAAGTAGGTGCTGATGGCCAGCAAGACGCAACGCAAAATCGTGGCGGAAAACAGGACTGCGAAAACCAGTATCAGTGTTGGAAAGGCTTTTTCAGGCGTGTATTTTTTGATCCAAGGCTCGAATTTCAAATTCCAATTCGAGGCAGTTTTTTTATCTCGCAAATTCCCCTTCAGTCGGACGATTTGCTTTTCCAAATCCGCGACTTCTTGCGGTGCGGCGTTGGGCAGTTTGGATTCTGCCTGTTTCAATTCAGCGCGAACTAATCCTAGGTCCTCGTCGGCTCGTTCAATTCGCTCGTCAATCATGTCGTGAAGCGATTTGCCACGAAAGACGATCTCAATGATTGGCAGAACGCCACCGATGTTGGCTCCCCATAACAATGCGATTAGAAATGCGCATATGATCGAGGTTATCAGAGACCACTTATATCGAAGCGACATTGCTATCGCGCGACGCAGGTTTTTCATGTTGAACCGTAGCTTCCTTGCTCTGGCGAACGGCAACACCAACGATTGCCAGCAAGAAAATTAGCGAAAAATGGTTGATTTTCGCAAGATCAGTTCAAGAAATTGTAAGTGGCTACGACTGCTGGCACACGAGCTCGATAGCGGATTGAGCGCAATTAAACGCTAGGCGGAACGAGCACGGTGGATGCCGCCAGAGGCCTGTTTCTGCTGCAATCCCGCGACTAAACGGGCCGCTCCCTGATCGTCCACAAGTGAACGCATCTGGTAAGCATGCTTTTTCAGCTTCGAAACGTCGGCAAGAAAATTCGCTACCGTATCGCAGATGGTTTCCGACCATACCGAATCGTCCACGTCCAGCATCCAAGGGGCTGTGGTCAGACTTTGCAAAGAACGCCATGACTTGTTGGGTGATAGCAAAATTGCCGCAGTGCGACTGTGTGCGATCTCGAAGAACTCTTCTGCGTCACTAACGACAGCCAGATGGAATGCGAAAAGCGAGTAGAAAGCTCGGTCAGAATTCGGATGCCAAAAAACCTGGTCGCGAATCGGCGCCTTTTGACGACGGAATTGTTCGTTGGCAGACTTGGCGAAGGGCGTCACGATATCAAAAACGACGTTGGTGCCAACGAATTTTTTGCACAGTAAATTGGCTATTTCAGCAGTCTTGTGACGATCGACCTTCGATAATTCCAATAGCACTCGTTGTGGCATTCGGCGTCTTGTCAGCCGTGATGGCGGATGTTGTTCCAGGTTCCGCCTGATGAGTGCTAACGAAGGATGAGTGCCCGTGGAAATTTCGACGCCCTGGCAATCTGTTTTTCCCAGCACCAGCAGCTGATGGTCCGCACTTTTGCGATCGGCCAGCAGGCGTATGCGGTCTTCACTGCTCGCATCAACCACGATCGAGCTGGCGTCGTAACTTTGTGCCAGGCGAAGAAGTTGGTCAGTGAATGGTTCGTCGTCTAGTGACTCGTCCAGGTAGGCAGCGTCACAACCAGCAACAGCAATTTGGCGTAGCAAGATTCGTGGCAAAGATCCGGCAGCGAAAGTCACTGAACCACCCGCATCGATCCAGTGTTTGGCCAACGTCAAACTTCGCAACAGCCGTCCAGTCCCAAAACGAGGGTTAGCCCGAACATGAATTAACATCGCGTTTGACATCAGGCCACCCTTTTTTCTGTTACCTCGTGTTGCCGCACTCCCTGCATTTCTAATTGTCGGAATTCTTTGACCATTCGCTGTACATCCCACTCAGTCATGTTGGGAAGTAGGGGTAACGCGATCAATTCCGGGCCAAGTTGATCCGCGTTGGGGCAACTGACTTGCCGACTGTTCTGGCAAGACTGTCGATAAAAGGAATGTTGATAAAAAGGACGATAATCCGAGCTGGCTTCCAGACCATTCGATCGCAGGTGCTGGACCACTTGATCTCGCGAGATTCCTGAATCTGTCTGACGCCAACGAACTGGTAGATGGCAAAAAATGGCCGCAGAACCTGGGTCAATCACGGGCAACTGAATAAAGCGATTCGTCTGCAATTGCTTGCACAACGATGCGGCTAATTGGTTAGTCGTTTGATGTTTGGCGTGGTTGTTTGCCAGTTGAATCCTGGCCATTCGGCACGCCATTTCTCGGGGTCGGAAGTCTAGGACTGATGTGACGGGTTCACTATCCTCAGCCCCAACGGATGGTCGCTCACTTACTTCGTGGTCGCAAAGTGGTTTCAGGACAGCCGTGCGTTTGGCTTGATCGCCCAGCACGACGCCAACTTCAAAAAGGTCTCGGTTGTCTCGGTCGAAGACTGGAAAGCAAGCTAGATCCGTCCATTGAGCCACGTGTCGGTTCCAAGATGTAGCTTTGGACAGTTCCGGACCACTTCCGATAAAGACGAGTTGGTTTTTTCGAGCGATTAATTGCAGAGTCGGATAGTCGACTGGTCGACCTGCGTGATCAAATGAAATCAGGCCAACCGTACTGGAAGAAATTTTGCGGACCACGTCTTGGGGATCGAGTAAGAACGTCCGCGGGTCGATATCGGCGAAGATGGGCGTGGCGTTACAACGGATCACCGCTTTGGCCAAACTAGCCGGCGCTAACGCCGAAACAATCACTTCGTCACCTTCTTGGAATCCCGCAACGTTGATGGCTGATTGCAACGCTGCAGACCAACTGCCAGTAGCCATTGCAGATTCGGCAGCGACGGACTCTTCAATCTCCGCCTGCAACAAATCGATTTGCGAGCCAACGGTCGAAGGTGTCGGATCGTGCGCCTGTTGTTGCAGAGCCGACAGCCAACGGTCGAAGCCGGTTTCCTTAGTACGGTAGTCACCGGGTTGAGGGTCGTTCGCTGGGTCTTTGGCAAACTCTTGCATCGTCACTACGTCAGCTCAAGGAGGTTGGGCGGTGAGGTCGAGACAGCCGTAACGCCGCGGCGCTGAGTCCTGCTTAAGCGGCGAGAGAATTCGCGGTGGATGTAGATTGGAGTTGTCATTGGCGCGTGAACATCCTTGTTCTTCGTGGCGACATTCAAAAGCTGGGCTGCAATCGCCGCTCAAGGTAACCGGAAACCCGTCAATCAACCAATATGGAATTGACCGACACAGAACCAAAGTTCTGATGGGTTCCCCCTCGCTACAAATCTAAGAAAGTGCCCCTCTGGCGGCATCAATCTGATGACTGGTGGGTCAGTTTGATCACAAATTGGCAGCTGGGTTCTACGAGCGTTTCAATTGGTTTGGTTCGAAATACGGGCGTTTTTCATTGATTGTTGGCAAAAAAGAGTTCTGGCACGGCACCTGCGTTAGTGTTCCTAGGCTTCCAAGGCTCGAAACTCACAAACCCGCTGGCGAAGCATTACTACCACTCAATGTGAAAGGGAATCCGAATGGCCCGTCTATCAAAAACTCTCAGCACTTCTTTGGCCCTGATCACAATTGCTGTCACTGCCTGCCAAGTCAATGCACAAAGCTACTCGCACATTCAAGGATTGGCCCGCGACATTCAAGTGAAGTCCGATCTGTTGTTGGGCGATACTGGTCACTACGTTTACACACCCAATTACCGTCAGTTGGTGGGCTGCGTAGCTGATATGCGAGCCCGAGCGGTACGCATTCACGCCCTGTCCATCCATCGAGGCAGTTTGGTTGAAATGTCTTCTCAGTTGGCTCGTTTGGACCATCAGTTCCACGCTATCCAAAACTTGTTTGATACAACCGAATATCAAGCCAGTCGTGGCCGTGGAAAAATCAAAGGGCCAACTCGTCAAGTCAAGCAACTGTTGAAAGATATTGAAATCTGCATCTACCAAATTCGCGACGACATTCGAGTGCTGCGTCAGGGTGCCTACCGCCCAGCCTACAGTCAAACGAAATACGACACCTACCGAGGCTCGGGCTACAACACGCATCCTCGTAGCCGAGTGCCAAGTCAACGCGTTCACCGTAGCGGTCGTGGCAGTCGAGTTGGGGTTAGTCGAAGTGGCATTAGCTACAAGAACGACAAACTAAGTATCCGCATCGGATTCTAGTTCCCGACAACGACAGCCTAAAAACAGACTCAATTTGAAACACTCTGCAGCCTTTGCAGAGTGTTTTTTTTGTTGGATGCTCGCGAGATGGCAACGGATTGACACACAAGGTGGCAGTTTTCCAGATTCCGTCTGGCAAAATAGTCAACAACAGTTCAAGAATCGGCGCGCACTGGCACACCGAATTTGAGAATGAAAGTTGCCTTACAGGATGCCGACGACAAAACGCCCTAAATCCGGGCACTGCCTTCTGTGAATTCACGCAGGATTGCCTCTCCAGGTTCTTCTTCAGGAATATCCCAGAGCCCGCACACGTAGTACTCGTCACCGAATCGATAAAGCATCGCAGGGTCGTCTTTGGGAACAATTTGTTCCTCCAAGAACAAGTATTTGAGCTTTGGAATCCAGGCAACATACGCGCCTTTTTCCTTCTTAGTCGTTCTACCGCGGGAA
>CAZJBW010000042.1:18821-21880 GCA_964543985.1 uncultured Pirellulaceae bacterium
TGGAATCCAGGCAACATACGCGCCTTTTTCCTTCTTAGTCGTTCTACCGCGGGAATTCCGTTTCCGCTTTGAAAGACGCAGACCGAAGTTGCTTTTGCCCGCAGAAACCGTTGGCTCTATTTCTCATAGCGACACCTGGGTTTGGGCCGCAGTCGCCGACGCTTCAGCGATCAAGCACAAGCAGCATAATTTGTTGCATTTTGAAAACCGATTGCGATTAGCGCATGGTTGACACTTGTGGCGTGGGGTTTGACACTGGTCGGATGTCATAAGCGATGGCTCGCTTTTTTACAGGCCACACTACTTAATAAGCCAAGCGATGGTAATAAGCCAAGCGATGGCTCGCAGGTCGGTTCATGGATTGCAATCAGTTGGCAAGCGTTCATCTTGAGCTCTTGGCCTCGTTCGAAAGCATTGAAGCGGACATTAACAAAGTGGTTGAGCCCGCTTCTAAATGGTTTAGCGGTGTCGTCATGTTCGACGTGCCGGTTTTTGGCGCGGATCTACCGTTGGTTGTGGTCTGGCTAGTTTTGGGAGCCCTTTTCTTTACCGTCTATCTCAAGTTCATAAACTTGCGAGGCTTCCTGCATGCCATTTCGCTGGTGCGAGGCGACTACACGGATCCCAAGGCGGTTGGCGAGGTCAGTCACTTTCAAGCTTTAGCCACGGCCGTGTCTGGCACGGTTGGGATCGGAAACATCGGTGCCGTTGCCGTTGCGGTCACCGTGGGTGGCCCGGGAGCTACTCTGTGGTTGATCATTGCCGGGCTGCTTGGCATGTCGACGAAGTTTGTGGAATGTACTTTAGGAGTAAAGTATCGCAAAGAAAACGAGGACGGTTCCGTTTCCGGTGGTCCCATGTACTACTTGGAAAAAGGGTTTGCTGAACGGGGCATGCTAGGTTTTGGAAAGGTCCTGGGAACCTTTTACGCCATCGGTATCTTCTTGGGCGCATTTGGAATCGGAAACATGTTCCAGTCCAATCAAGCCTATGTGCAGTTGAACACGGTTGCAGGCGGAGCACTCGACAATTACGGCTGGCTGGTCGGGCTGTTGTTGGCCGCAGTCGTTTTTGCAGTCATTGTCGGAGGCATCAAGTCGATCGCCAAAGTCACCGGCAGAATCGTTCCATTTATGGCTCTGTTCTACTTGGTGTTTGCATTGATTGTCATCTTTATGAACTACACCTGTATCCCAGAAGCGATTGGCAACATCTTTCGCGGCGCGATGACGGGCGACGGTGTCGCTGGTGGAGCGATAGGTGTTTTGATCATTGGGTTTCAGCGAGCCGTATTTTCTAACGAGGCCGGTATCGGATCAGCTTCCATTGCCCACTCGGCCGTGCGTACCGAAGAGCCCATAACCGAGGGGATGGTCGCGTTGCTGGAACCATTTATTGATACGGTCGTGATATGCACGGTCACCGCGTTGGTGATTGGGGTTTCCAATGTCGCTGACCCCGAGTTCGCTGGTGGTGCTGAAGGTATCGCTATGACCTCGGCGGCCTTTGAACGTCAGTTGTCTTGGTTCCCAATTCCACTGGCCATTGCGGCGGTCCTATTCGCCGTCTCGACGATCATTTCGTGGGCCTATTACGGCTTAAAAGGCTGGTCGTATTTATTTGGCGAAAGCAAGTTGGGGCAAAATATTTACAAAGTCGTATTTTGCGTTTTCGTGGCGATTGGGTGTTTGGTCGAGCTGGGGCCGATCTTGGATATTTCGGACGCTCTGGTGTTTTTGATCTGCGTGCCCAACATTTTAGGGCTGTACTTCTTGGCCCCCGTTGTCAAACGCGAACTGCAGTCCTACTCGGAAAGACTCAAAAGCGGCGAAATCAAAAAGTTCGAAAAATGAATTGGCTGATCGCCATTCGATCCCCAAGCGGTCTCAGGTCTTAACGTCGCCGATGTAATTGCTAGAATCTACGGCTTGGTTAGGATTCGATTACGCATACAGGCTGATTTCCATGGATTTGTTTACGCTTGAAAACCTGTTTACGCTGGCAATGTTGATTTTGCTGCAAGCCGTTCTGGGTTTCGATAACTTGCTTTACATCTCCATCGAATCCAAACGGGTTGAAGAGAGCAAACAAGCCTATGTCCGTAAGTTGGGCATCAGTTTTGCTATCGTTTTGCGAATCGTGTTGTTGATTGTTCTGGTCAATGCGATCAAGTACATGCAAGAACCGTTCCTTGAGTTCGGCATTCAAAAGCATGAAGAACAGGTGGCGGCCGCCGAACACGACCCGCATTCAGCTCGGGGAGCGATCACCATCCATGACGACGAATACAAAGACGATCATGGAACCTACGAGTTGACCGAAAGCGGAGGCATCTTTGCGGCCAGTTTCAACGTCCACAGCATTATCGTTTTGCTAGGTGGTGCGTTCATTATCTATACCGCCTTCAAAGAGATTTTCCACCTGCTAGCGATCAATCATTTAGAACATGAGGGTGAAGGCGAGGCCAAGCGGAGTGTTGGGTCGGCGATTTTTTGGATCATGACGATGAACTTGGTCTTCTCGTTCGATTCGATCCTTAGCGCGATCGCTCTGTCCGACAATATTTGGGTCATGGCGATTGCGATTATCATTAGTGGTTTGCTAATGATTTATTTAGCGGATCGTGTGGCCGAGTTCTTGAAGAAGAATCGGATGTACGAAGTACTGGGACTGTTCATTCTGCTGATCGTCGGTGTCATGTTGGTTTCCGAAGGCGGGCACCTAGCGCATATGCACTTCTTCAAACACGAGATCGTGGCGATGTCAAAATCGACATTCTATTTTGTGCTGGCCGTGATGGTGCTGGTTGATATTGTGCAGGGCCAATACCAAAAGAAAATTATGGCTCAGTCGGCTGCTGAATCCAGTCACGCTTAGTCGACCTGCATCGCGCTCAATCCATTTGATTCCGCGCGTTTATCAATCGCGGCAACATTTACTTTCAGTCGCCGACCACTTACTGGCAACTCGCTTGAACCCGGCGGACGCAATAGGTTTCGCTAATCGAGGTGTCGCACTAACCGAGGTGTCGCACTAACCGAGGTGTCGCACTAATCGAG
>CAZJBW010000042.1:21980-40145 GCA_964543985.1 uncultured Pirellulaceae bacterium
GGTGTCGCGCTAATCGAGGTGCAACATTCTGAGCTGGCATTGATGGACAGACCATGCTCGAACATTCAACTGACCACACCTGGCCAGGTGGCGATATAATTGCCTGTCTCCAAAATCACCTCCCATACTTATTCCATGCAAGGCCCTGCCATTGATAACGAAGTCAGAAGCACTCGCCTCGGCAATCGCAGCTCTTCATTCCGAGTTCAAAGGCCGCCATCTGTTCAATCCGGAACTGCTAACTGTCAGTCGCCAATTCGCGCGCGATCACGAATTCGAACTACGCGACTACGCGGCATTGCTTTCCGGCTGGCCAACAGCGACGGCCAAATTCAAATTCACCTACGGAAAATACTGTGTGAACGCACTGGCCGAATTTGGTAGGGACGGAGCCAAAAATCTGCAGACCGTTGGCTGTGATCAGAAATTGGAATGGCACTTTCGCCAAGCCGCCCTTCTGGTCATTGCTCAACGACCCGAAAACCTTGACCTCTCTGGAATCGCATGGCCACTAATCATGAAAGTCGTTGAGGATCCCAGCGTCACAGGCGAAGTTCGTGCGGCAGCTCTTCGCGCAATCTGGAAAAACGAGCGGGAGTTTCTGCCCAAAATTTGTGACTTGTTCGAAGCCGCCAATCTCGCAGATAGTGACAATTGGTTAGACCAAAAGTGGTACGACGGAAAGCGTTTGTTGTTGATGGCAATCACCGCGCTCGGCGGTACAACGCGGATTGCCTCGGTACTCGAGTTGCTGTACCTCGACAACTGGCGCAAGAAGCAGGATGCAGAAGAGGCGATTGCCTCGAACATCCGGATCAATGGTGGAGACCACACGATTGCCAATGTGTTGGCGGTCCACGAGGGGTTGAGCTACGACAACAAAAAATCGATTTGGGAAAACCTGAAAAACCATTCAAACGATATTGTGGTTCGCTGGGCGCTCGACCGACAAACGAACGCGGAAAGCCCGGCAACCAGTCGTCATGCAAAACAGGTAGCCGAAGTCTGTTTTGATCAACTCAGTAGTGACAATTGGGGTATCCGTAAACAGGCCGCAGATTTTCTGGCAAACGCAGAATACCAGGCTGGACTTCGCAAACTGTTGGCCGACCCGAATCAGGACCGAGTCGCCCGCAGTTGGGCGGCGTACACCCTTTCGAGAATCGGCGCAGAGCCAGAGGAATTGTTCCCCAAAGAAACTCGACAAGACGATTCGCTAATTTGGCGTTGCCCTATCGAAATACCAATCGATGATAAAATGCGCAACGCCATCGTTTACGGGTATGGTCACGCTGGCAGAGACAACTCCGACATTCGTTTTCGGTTGGAATGGAGATTCTGCGATCCGTATACCAAGGAGCACGCTAATGAAGATCGCAAACGATTCGTTGAATGCTTGAAGCAAGCTGGTATCAAAATTGAATCCGCTGTGGAGTGCGGAGAACACCATCATTCTGGCGGTGGCACCTACTGGGTGCTAGGCCTGGATTCCAACGACCACCAAAACAACATCTACCTCAGCACACTCGGCAGATATTACTATCTGGTAAAAGTCGAAGACCCGCAACCGATCGAAAACGCTGTCAACAATGCCGGCTTTATTCAACCGCCAAAAGATCTGTTGAAGCAAACATTCCCGAACTTGAACGTATATTTTTTCGGCACGATCGAACCTCTCTCGATTTACGATCTACTGTTTTTTTGGCAGGACTGACGCGGCTGCCGCTGCCTTTTGTCAATTCAAGTTGGAATTGCTTCAGGTAAAAAAGCTACTAGGCAGCTTTTGTTTGGCCGCCACGATTGAGCAGCTGTTGATAGAGTTGCGTATATTTCGTGGCTTGCGTGTCTGCTTCGAATTCATCCAGCAGCAACTGGCGACAGTTGCTGGACATGGAGGCTCGCATTTCCGGCGACCTGACCAGTTCCATAATCCGTTCGGCCAGTTGTTGTTCGTTACCCAGTTCGGCCAATAAGCCCGTCTGGCCTGGCAGCACGTACTCGGGGATTCCACCGGCGTCGAAGGCGACAACGGGTGTGCCACACGCCATGGCCTCTAAACCGATCTGTGGCGAGTTGTCTTCGCGGGACGGTACGACGACTAGATCGCTCGCTGAATAAAACCGCTTCAACTCGTCTGCTGATTTCAAGTAACCGAAGTGATGCATCTTGGGTAAATTTTGAAGCTCGTCGGGAATGGTTCCCGCACCGAAAACCAAGCATTCGACGGACAAGTCTGCTGGTAGTTTTTGCAGAGCCGCCAGCAGGTGTTGAAAACCTTTGCGTTGGTTGTCGATGGTTTCGGCGCCAAAACCGATCAATACTGCATCGGTATCCAGGTTTAAACTGGCTCGTGCTGTTTGCTTTTCGACCGGCTTTAATTCTTGCAAGTCAAAACCATAGCGAATCGTTTTGAAATTCGTTTTGTCCGGCCAAATGGGACTCTGTTGGGCCAAGCCACCCAACCAATCGCTGGGTGTAACGACCGTAATGTTCTTGTTTCGGTAGGCTGCACGTTTGACGTTGAATTCCGTCCGTGACAGGTCATTTTTTTCGAGGTTCACCAATTGAGGGCAGTTGCCGCAACCCGTCTTAAACTGGTGACATCCCGCGCTATAGTGACAACCACCGGTCAGCGGGTTCATGTCATGCAATGTCCAAACGATCGGCGTCGATCCAGGAATCGAAGCAAAGAAGCTTGGATAGTCAGCCATGAACGCGATCCAGTGTAGGTGGATGATGTCCACATCACCGAGTTGCCAATGAGATTTTTCTACTTGGCTGGCCATGGAAAAAACTTCCATGTTTTTGTCTCGGTCGGCCAAGTGCCGGTCGAATTGACGGTAGATTTTTTTGAGGCGACGTTTTTCCAGCTTGCTGGCAAAAAGACCTGGCTTGGTCGTTGGTTGATTGAATTGGATGGGGTGGAATCCGTTTTCGGTGTCGACCGGGCGTTCGGACTGGTGAAACAGGAACTGGCTTGAGAGTCCCTGTTCCCGCAGTTGCAGGTGCAATCGTTTGGCGGCTGAAGCGGCACCGCCATAAGGAAACGTACTGAAGTGTTGAATGTTCACGAAACCGCTCCTGAAATCTGCCAGCTGGCAAGACATCGCGATGGAAACCCCTAAGCGGCGCGACGCGACTCGTCACGTTCTTTGGCAAGTAACATGTTTTCGAACATCGCTTCTCGCCCTCGACGAACCACCCAAACGCGAACTCGTCGGCGCGTCGTTTCCAGTGAACTGAGCACGGGATTCAAGAACGCACTGCGCCGTTCACGATCGGAAACCGGTTCCAGGCATTGATCTACAAATCGATCTTTGTCTTGCATGAATCCGTGGAGTAGCACCTTGTCGGTGTTCATCACGTCACGACGCACTCGATCGTGAGTCGAGAAGTCGATTAGCGAGGTGGCTCGAACTTTGCCAACTTTCTTGGCGAATTTGTAAACCACGACGTCGAAGACTCCTTCACGAGCTTCGGCAGGCATCCATTGGCTGAACCGTTTCGAGTAACAGGCTCCGCCATTCACGTGATCTTCCAACAACAATTTTTTTCTACGCAACAAGCGATGCTTGTAAACCTCGGGAACGTAACAACCCATTAGCAACGGTGGATCGCCACGACGCCATTCCTCGTCTAGTCGATCCATCCAATTCGTCTTGACAGGTGCCATGTCTGATTCCAGCCATAACCCGAATCCACCATCATCAGGTGTGTTTTGCAAATATTCCATGCTGTCCCAAAACATGGCGGTGGGACCTTCGGGGTAACCGAAGATTTGCGATGGGCATTGGAACGATTCGGTCGGCGCCACTTTTTGGCAGGCTCTTGCCAAACGTGGACTTGGATCGATCTTTGGGCTGGCCGCTAGCAGGAACTGCCATTCGCATTTTTGTTTAGGAAATGTTGCCATGTGAGCAACAATTTTCAGGTAGCGATCGATTTCTTCTTCGCAGAAATAGGGAAGAATTACGACATGCTTCATTGGATTTCTCGCCAGTCCGTAAACCACAGTCATTTTGTATGTTCAGACAACAACAGGCTTTTAGACAGAATGCAAAAGATGGTCAATCGCAATCAAAACACGCTATCGAATTCTAACAGTGGTCGACGCTGAAGCAGGTTGCGATTGAAGCACGGCAGTGGCCTTGCTACCATCCTGCCGCAATTCCCAAGAAAGAGCTACTGAGTTTTATTGAGGCGCTGAGTTTTGGCCAGGCTATTTATTATCGATCAGTCCCTTATGGATCGAGGGGGCCACCATTACGACTATACGCGTTTGGTCGCCCAAGCTGCTGTGGACTTGGGGATCCAGCCAGTGGTGGTTGCCAATCGGAAGTTGACAAAATCGGTACAGCAGGATTTTCAGCAGTTTGGCGACGTTCACAACGTTTTTCGTCGCTCGACCTACACGGCCTACAGTCATTTGGCCGGTTTGAAAGAGTTGGCGGCTGGCAGTCAGCCAAACAAAACCAGCAAGTTGTTGACTCGACCAGAAGATGCCAAAGGTTTCTTGGCCATTTGGCAAGCTAACCGAGCGCGACAAAAACGCATCAAGCAACGTGGCCGGATCATTCGCAATTTCGCTCAGGACTGTGACACTCTGTTTTCCAAAGCAGGTCTGCAGGATACTGATCAAGTGTTTTTCACGACGGTGTCGGAACTCGAGTTCATGGGTTTGGCAGCTTTTCTTGCTGATCAACCTGGAACGATGGCAGCCACGTGGCACGTGCAGTTTCATTTCAGCATGTTCACTGGTCGTACCGCCGAGTTCGTTCGTCAGTCGAAAGAGGAAGGTCAGATCACAGGGTGTTTTCAGCATGCCTTGTCGCGAGCCCCCTACCACGAGATCCGTACTTATACGACATCGGATGAACTTGCTGAACAATACAACACGATGCAGCTAATGGCATTTGCCAGCCTGCCCTACCCGATCAATCCACGCTTGTTTTGCGATCGCAACACGGAACGACAAACTGGTCCGTTGCGAATGGCAGTTGCGGGTGGCGTTCGACGCGAAAAAGGACAGAAATCGCAGGTCACCACAGTGCTGTCTGAGATTTGGGACAAACACATTTCGACGGGCAATTTAAAAGTTGATTTGCAAACGTCTAAGCCAGGTTCGTTTCCAGGTAAAGGGTCACTGGATTCTGGCCAAGTATCCGCTAAACAACTGCGAGAACACGTAAACATCCTGCCGCATCCTCTGCCCGATGATCAATATGTTCAACTAATCGAGAACGCCAGTTTTGGACTGTTCTGCTACGACAGCCGGCGTTACTTCGCCCGCCGAGCAGGAATCATGGGCGAGTTCTTAGCGAATGGTAAGCCAGTGAT
Source organism: uncultured Pirellulaceae bacterium (assembly GCA_964543985.1). GTDB lineage: Bacteria > Planctomycetota > Planctomycetia > Pirellulales > Pirellulaceae > CAJQPP01. Next base: position 27,318 of record CAZJBW010000042.1, read on the forward strand.
CGTGCCAGCGGGATGTTGGTTGGCGAATCAGCTGACAGAAGCGAATTGCCAACATGTCGAAAAGTTGATGCGTCAAACCAAGGCCAAACAAGAACTGGAATTGAGTGATCTAAGTTGCCCTCGCGAAAATGTTCCGCAGGGTGGTGGTATCATTTCGTTCGGCAAGCAGCGTAATCCGTTTGTCGCGTGGCTTGATAAGGAGCAGATCTCGAACGAAAAAACGGACGCCGTCGTGGTTCAGTTTCAATGGCGTTGGCCTAAAGAGTCAGGCACGTTTGTGGAATTGGATCTGATTTGCTACGACGAACAAGGCAAAGCAATAACTCATGATAAACAAATCGTTTCGATGCGCGGTTCGCAGGCCAGTTCGCTGGTTTACTTGAGGACTTCGTCAGATTTTCACCGGCTGAAATTGCGATTCCGCAACGCCTATATGGACACATCTCTTAGTTTGTGCGACCTGCGATTGACGGCGCTCGATTTTAGAGACAACCCAACACCGCCACGCAGTGCGGTGGGTGTGGTCGCGGCGGATCAGGCCGGAGTGATCGCGGCGATCGACGAAATGGTGCAGCACTACGACCATTATCGAGCTACAGCAATCGAATTTTCGCGTGATTGGATCAGTGGTCATGATCCACAACGAACGGTTGCGACGCTGATGCCAAGTACTACCACGCGACAGCGAGCTGCCTAGGTTTCTAAACTGTTGACTCCTGCAACCTTGGCTAGGTGTGCGTCGTCGCTGGGATCGGTTTGTAGATTCCGGTAAACTCTATTTCAGGCAATTGCTCAAACAGACAGATACTTTATGATGCTGTTGGCAAACGGTTACTCAAAGGAAATCGCATGAATGTGCTGGTGGTTGGCGGAGCTGGTTATATCGGCTCGCACATGGTCCGACTGTTGGATAAAAACAATCATAAGGTGGTTGTCTTGGACAACCTGACGACTGGATTTAAAGAGGCCGTTACGGCTGGCCAGTTGATTGTCGGCGACATGAACGATCGTGAATTGGTTACCTGCATTCTGAAAGAACACCGTATTGACGCGGTGATGCACTTTGCCGCCTGTGCCTTGGTTGGTGAATCGGTTGAAGATCCAGGCAAGTACTATCAAAACAATGTCGTGGCGGCGATCAGTTTGTTGGAGGCCATGCGCGCCTGTGACGTGAAGAAGCTGGTGTTTTCCAGTACCTGCGCTACGTACGGCGAGCCCGAAACGATCCCAATTACCGAACGAGAAAAACAGGCGCCGGTTAACCCTTACGGCTTTACCAAGCTAGTCATCGAAAATGCACTTCGCGATTATGCCGCGGCCTACGATTTCGGATACGCGGCACTACGTTACTTCAATGCGGCGGGTGCTTGCCCCGACGGCAGTATTGGGGAAGACCACGATCCGGAATCTCATTTGATCCCGATCGTTCTGCAGGTCGCTTTAGGGCAACGCGAACATATCACCGTGTTTGGCGACGACTATCCGACCGCCGATGGAACGTGCATTCGTGACTATATCCATGTCAACGATTTAGGGCTGGCCCACTTAGCCGCTCTGGAACGACTGCAGCCAGGCAAAGGGATCGAGGTCAACCTGGGAACCGGAAACGGAAACAGCGTTCGTGAAGTGATCGATGTTTGCCGCGAGGTAACGGGTCATGCGATCCCCGAGGTTATGGGGAAACGACGTGCTGGTGACCCGCCCGAATTGGTTGCGGACGCTCGCAAAGCGAATGAACTTTTAGAATGGAAGCCATCGATGCCGGACTTGCGAACGATCGTTGAATCGGCTTGGGCTTGGCACAAGTCGCATCCAACCGGATATGAAAAGACATAAACACGATTCTCAAAGACGAATGAAACAATAAACGGTCGCCCAGTAATTTGCTGGGCGGCCATTTTTTATACAGTCGGGCGCAGTCTGGCGTCCATTTCTTGAGGATGTATTCTGAGCTACCGTCTTTCGGATTCAGAATTAATAGATATCATCAGCCGTTCGGGCAAAGGGAGTTCCTTGAATTTTGTCTCTTACTCCTCGCCCATTTTTGGGGAAGTAGCTCAGTGTTAGAGCACCGGTCTTTTTTACTCTTCGCCTTGCAAAAGGCAAAAAGAGTTCCTTCAAATTAACCCGGAGGTCGCAGGTTCGATTCCTGCCTTCCCCATTTCATTGGGAAGATCCATGCAAGCAACTTTACGACTATTTCGTGCGGTCCAAGTCGAAGGGGCTGATCAGCAATCATTGTCCGCCGATCTCGTCGCGCGGACGATCCAACACGGCTATATTCTGGAGCCCCAGATTCATGCTGATGAAAAACTGTTGAAGCTCATCGAATCCACGATTGGTTTGTCTGGCAGCGAAGTTAACGCCGCCTTTCACAAGTCGTGGAAGACCATCCAGGAATCTTCACTAGAATCACTTGTCGCGCAGCAGGTGACGCACTACCTGACGACATACGGCTTTGAACACTTGGGCGTCTTCCAAAGCCAAGCAGTTTATATTCCTCGTGAGCAGCTTGAGATCCCTGAACTTGAGAGCGATTTGCCGGTCGTGGTGATTCGCGCAATGAACTCGGCCCAAATCTTGAAGGCGATCGTCGAGTTAGGATCTGGTATTGCATTGGCCGACGAGACATTGAACGACATCATGACGATTGTGCAAGCCAATCGATACGACCAATCCTTCGTGCAAGAGATTGGCAACCGAGAATTAAAAACGCGGTTGATGGACTACTATGGCATTGTGCCCACCGAGCCCGTCGAATTTCTGCGACATTTGATCAGCAAGTTGACCGACACCTCGCTACTGATCAAGAACGAGTCTTTGATTCAGCAAATCAAGGCCGCCAAGGGAAAGAACCTAGACGAATTGCTAAAACAGGCCCCAGAAAACTTGGCCTCAATTTTCTTCCGCTACAAGCCTTTGTTTTTGGCGATGAGGTCTATCTCGGGCAACAAACGGTTCTTTAACCGACTGCGTAAGGCCGCTACCCAACAACATCAGCCACTGCCGACGGATTATCTGAACAGCGTAACAGCTCAAATCAAAGACAAACGATTTGACATCGAAACGTTTCAGCAACGGTTGGTAAAGGCATCAGTCTTTCGCAAGATTCGCCTGGCGTACGCTCTGAATTTTCGTCTGAACAACAGCGATTCAATCGTCTATCGAGTGCGAAGCGGACGGGGTTGGGCAACCGAATTCGAATGGCCCACCGAACATTCGTCGATCACCGAGCAAGCGCTAAAGGTTGTCTTGAAATCGATTGCCGATTCGATTCGCAACACGGTAAGCGGAAAGACAATCTACATTCCCGGCAACGTCCACTACACGTTGCCGGCTACTGAAAAGCAGTTTACCGGTTGTTTTCCAAACGGCAGCTATTTTTGCGTTCCTGAAGATTTGATCGTGGGGATTCACTGGACCAACACTGAGAAAAAGCGAGTCGACCTGGACTTGTCGGTGATCGGTGCCAGTGGCAAAACGGGTTGGGATGCCGCTTACCGTTCTGATGAAAATAGTGTTCTTTTTTCGGGAGATATGACTGACGCGCCGCTGCCTGACGGTGCGACTGAGTTGTTTTACATCAAGAAAGAGATTGATGAACCGAAAGTTTTGTTAGCGAATTACTACAACTTTCACAAAGACGACCAAGTCGGTATGCGTCTGCTTGTAGCCCGCGAATCGGCAAAGAACTTTGGAGCAAACTATATGGTCGATCCCAACAACATTGTTGGTTCGGCGGATTTGAACATCAACAAACGCCAGAATGTGCTGGGCTTAATCGTCAGTGTGAATGGCCAAACTCGCGTCTATTTTTCGAACGTCAGTATCGGCAATTCGATCAGCGCGCGAAACAACCACCAAAATCGTTTCGCTCGCCATTACCTACTCAACAGCGTGATTCATTCCATTGGACTTGCCGACGTGCTGGTACAGGCGGGTGCGACGGTCGTGGATCAGCTGCCAGACGATCAGGAACAAGTGATTAACCTTGCTCCTTCCAGTTTAGATAAGTCGTCGATCCTGCGACTCTTTATTTGAAAATCGGTGCGGCAGCATGCCGCTAGATTTTCGGCGAAAAATTGATCTGCAAGATATTAAGCAGCGCGTTTTTCGTCGCTAGGCACCAACAAGTGCCACTCTTCTTCTTTGGAACCCGGTTGGTCTTTGGCGTGATTCAGTTCCCACAGCCGTGCTTGTTTGCTGTAGGTGTAGAAGGCGGCAATCCATGCTTGTTGCAGGCCCGCCTTTCCATCCAAAATTCCGAATTGCAAAATGTATTCGCGGAAGAAACGAAAGAACGGTCGCACGAGTAACATAAAGTAACTGGCATCTTTGCCAGACTCGTGCCATTGAGCGGCCTGTAGGCGGGTGTAGCGGTCAAGTTTTGCGTTTAGTTGGTCGTAGGACCAAACCGAATAGTGGTCCATGGGTTGTTTTAATTCGCCAACCCGACCTGACGAAATTTCGACTTCGCCGTGGTCACTGGGACCAACGTACCGTGCCATGTCGCGTCGAAACAAACGCAAGACTCGGTCGGTTCGCGCGTCACCCCAATGCAATCGGTGGCCCATGAAGTAGTTGTCTCGGTCGATCCAGTATCCATCGAATTCAGGACCTCGATCCAAAACCATACGAATTTCGTCGGCCAATTCGGGAGTGATTCGTTCATCAGCATCGACCAGCAACACCCATTCGTGACTGGCTTGTGGAATGGCCCAGTTCTTGAAATCTCCCGAGGTGTTGTATTCGCGTTCAACCAAACGGACTTTGTCATAACACAAAGCCAATTCAATCGTCTCGTCACTCGATCCAGAATCAGCGATCAAAATCTCAGAAGCTAAGTCCACAAAACTCTCGATGCAACGAACGATATTCATTCGTTCGTTTTTGCAGGGCACGATAACAGTTAGTGGACGCTTCATTAATTCACGGCGATTGGCCGTCTTGACGCTTTTTGGGATGAGATTTCTTAGTTCTGGTCACCGAAGGATTTGCGGAGAGTAGGAAAGCATGAAATCAATGTCAATCGATATCGTTGATTTGCCACCCAAAGCGGTGCTAGCGAACCGTTGCGATTGGTTCGTGATGTCCGCGAATCTCAATTTAGAAGGGTCTAAGAGTTTATACGGATGCCACGATTGCTTAAATCGCGTCTTAGCTGAGCGGTGGACTCAAATACGATGGCATCCAGACCAGCATTGATGGCACCGGCCACATTGTCTGCTCGATCATCTACGAAGAACAGCTCATCGGGCCGACAGCCAGCGATCTTGGCCGCATGCTGGTAGATGTTGCTATCCGGTTTGCTGCTACCCACTTGAAAGCTAAGAACGTGGATGGGAAACAGATCGACCAGTGAGTAGGGACGATTGACAATATAGTCCCAATGAGCGTCACAGGTGTTTGAGAGTATGCCCATGGGGACGCCGGTTGACACCAAGCCAGTTATCAATGGCATGATCTCGCAATTGACGTGAAAGATATCACTGGCAGCCAGACAAATCGCTGTGTCGCTGACTTTGGACGAAGTCTCTTTGCGTAGCAGCTCGCAGAATTGTTGTGTCGAGACTTGGCCACGCTCGTAATCGGCCTGCAGGGGACCCTCGAACAGCAGGCTGCGAACGGTGTCAGGTGTGGCCGCCAATGTCTGGGCCAGTTGGTGTACAGCTAATTCGTGATCGAAATTCAACAAGACTTTGCCGAGATCAAAGTACAGAAACTTAGGTTTTTTCATTGACGGTAGGTAACGTTTTTGGTCAGCTTTGTTAGTGATTTATCATTTGTCTACTTCACCGAAACACCGATTTTCAAAGGATAATCGGAGTTTGTTTGATAACCGAATCAGACGCGTATAATGCAACGGCGTGACCGCGATAGGGCCTCGACTCGGCATTCTTTCCCGCCAATCAAGGGACTCATCTGCCGCAATTTGACCACGACTGTATGCGATGCCGCGTAGTCGTTTTCGGTTTAGCAAAGGCCTGTTACATCACGACTGCTGGCGACCCATTTATAAGGAATTATGACACGTGAACACGTTTACTTCGACCGCAACTCGACCTGAAACTTTGCAGGACTTGCTGAATTCAGGCTGGCAGTCCAAATCAGTGAAGCAGGAAATCCACGACAACCTTCTTAACCGTTTGGCGGCTCGAGACGAACTCTACTCTGGAATTATCGGCTATGAAAACACCGTGATTCCTGAACTGAATATTTCTTTGATGTCCGGGCACGATATTTTGTTTCTGGGCGAAAAGGGACAAGCCAAAAGTCGGCTGATGCGTTCGTTGGTTGGGTTCTTGGATCCGATGACTCCTTACCTGGATGTCAACGGTAGCCCGTTTCATGAAGATCCCACCAATCCGTTAAGCCGTGTTGCACTCGATTTTGTACACGAACACGACGCTGCCAAGACGCCAATCAAATGGTGGCAGCGCGAGGATCGTTATGCAGAGCGACTGGCACCCGGCACCAAATTCGCAGACATCATTGGTGAAATTGATCCGGCCAAGCTGGCGGGCGGAGCCAGCATGTCGGCCGAAGAGGCTTTGCACTTTGGATTGATTCCGCGAATGCACCGAGGCATTTTTGCGATCAACGAATTGCCCGAATTGGACGAGCTGGTTCAGGTTGGCCTGTTCAACATTTTGGAAGAGCGTGACGTGCAAATTCGCGGTTTTCCTGTTCGCTTTGATATCGATGTGATGGTTTTGTTTTCCGCAAATCCATCGACCTACAATCGCAGTGGCAAAGTCATCCCGCAGTTGAAGGATCGAATCGGTTCGCTCATTCAAACTCACTATCCCAAAGATCGTGACATCGGGATCCAGATTGTAGATCAGGAATCGGACGTTGATTTGGGTGGCCAGTACCCTGTGCAGATCCCCTACTTCATGAAAGAGATTTGCCAACAGATCACGGTGCAGGCTCGCAAAAGCAAGTACGTCGACCAGCAGTCGGGCGTTAGTGCACGTTTAAGTATCGCTAATTTCCGCACGATGGTCTCAAGTGCTCGTCAGCGAGGCATCGTGTTGGGCGAGAGCCCAGCGGTGCCTCGGATCAGTGACTTGGCGCACTTGTATACCAGTTCGTTAGGCAAGCTGGAATTGGATTTGATGGGCAGTCATCAGATGACTGAAAAGCAAGTTCTGGACGGCATCATTGCCGAAGCCATTTCGACAGTGTTCGAAGAATACGTAACCCAGCATGGGCTTGAAGAGATTGCTGAAATCTTTGGCAAGGGAGTGAAGATCGAAGTCGGTGACATGGTGCCTTCGGTTCAGTATGCGAAAATTCTGCAACGTGTTCCTCAAGTTTGGGAAAAGGCTTTCGAGGTCAACGCTTCGGATCACGAGGCGGTACGGGCCTCGTGTGTGGAGTTTGTGTTAGCCGGCTTGTACGCTCGCGACAAAATTTCGCGGACTCAGCACCATGGTCATACGACCTACGAAACGTAAGCGACGCCGTTCGATGATTTTGGAGTCCCATCCAAACCACTCGCCCATCAACTGCTCAGGAGCATCCTGGTGACAAAACCCAAATCAGCGGGCCAACCCGTTGGCGGTGTCGTTCACACCTATCAAAAGTACGACCCCAAAAATATCCCGAGTCCAACTCAGCCTCCGCCCGACTTCGTTTCGCCGATGATGGAACACATGCTGCAGTACGGATCGATGCGCGAACTGACGGAAGAGGAAATGGCTAAGGCGATTCGTCTAGATCCGTCTCAGTTCGCCAAGTTGGGACCCAGTCTGGATAAGATTCGGGCCATGCTTCTGGAACGTCGCAAACGTATATTGGAAAAATACGAAACCGAGACGGTACAGAAATTGGCGCACGATGCCTTTCATTCAAATGCTAACCAGTTGAAGCCAACTAAGCCGATGGCCGACCGTTATCGGCAAGCCGTTCGTCAGGAACAGTTGTACGATCTGGAAAGACTGTGGTACGCCACGGGTAACGACACTGGCCCGTTTGCTCGCGGCTTGGTGACGGCAATGCAACGCTTGGCAGACAAATACCAAATCGACGAGATGGCCTCGAAGTACTACTTTACCGGAGACGAGCCATTAACCATCGAACAAGCTCTGGAAATTAAAGAGGAGCTGGACAAGATCGAAGAGCTGTTGAAACAGCTAGAGGAAGCTCAGCAAAACGCCCAAATCTATATCCTGGATATGGACCAGCTTGGCGAATTCGTGCCCGAGCAAGATATGCACAGCTTGGAAGAGATGAAAAGTGTCATCGAAAACTACGTTCGCGAGATGGCCGAACGGCAAGGTATCGAGTTCGATGGAAAGCAATTTCAATTGACGCCGCACGCCTATCGCGTTTTTCAAAACAAATTGTTGGGCAAGCTGTTTGGCCAGTTAAAAGAATCAAGAACCGGACGTCACCAGGCGAATGTGATTGGTGATGGCGCAGTGGAACTTCAACAAACCAAGGACTATGAATTTGGCGACTCGATCACGCAAATGGATATTCCGCAGACGATGATCAATGCCATGATTCGTCAAGGTTGCCAGTTGCCTTTGCAATTGAAATCCGAAGATATCGTTGTCCATAAGACTCGCAACAGTCCGCGGTGTGCCACGTCGGTCGTGATGGATATGAGTGGTTCGATGCGTTACGACGGGCAATACATCAATGTCAAGCGGATGGCATTGGCTATGGACGGACTGATTCGCAGCGAATACCCGGGCGACTTTCTAAGCTTTATCGAAATGTATACCTTTGCCAAGATTCGACGTCATGGTGAAATCGCCAGTCTGATGCCTAAACCGGTCACCATTTTTGACCCAGTCGTTCGTCTAAAAGTTGACATGGCCGATGAAAACGTCAGCGAACACATGGTGCACCAACACTTCACGAATATGCAACATGCCCTGCGATTGGCTCGGCAATCATTGGCTGGCAAGCCGACGCCCAATAAACAGATCTTCGTAATCACCGACGGTTTACCGACCGCCCATTTCGAGGACTCGGAAGTTTTCATGTTGTATCCACCTCACCGTGCGACTGAGCAGGCGACTTTGCGCGAGGCCAAGTTGTGTGCCAATGAAGGGATCACGATCAATATGTTTCTGATGCCTAGCTGGTCACAGTCCGAAGCCGATATTCGGTTCGCCTACGAAATCGCCGAGTCGACCAAGGGCCGAGTCATCTTTACATCAGGTGGCAACCTGGACCGCTACGTCGTGTGGGATTACCTGGAACGCAAACGTGAAATTCTGGGCTAGAAATTGGTTGTCGGTATTTGATGAGTCGGTCCCTGTGGCTTGAATTTGGACCACACAAAAGCGCGGTCTTGCAACAGGTTTTCGATTGGCAAAAACCAAGCGCCCAGATCGGCGCGAGTCTGCTTGCCGATCGTGTCGTTGTCGGCAGACTGATGTTTTGAGATAATCAGCAACCAATAATTTCGATTGGCATCAATGTCTGTCGCGAAATTCCCTTGGGCATCCACTCGCACAACACTTCCCCCCAAGCTGCGAATCATATCGATGCCACGATTTTCGATCGCCCGAAACGTCGTTGGGTTAAGGTCCTTCCCAGTGGGTCGTTGCCTAGGCGCCGCTCCTTCGGGTAGCAACATGACGACTGCGCCCAAATCCGGACTCCGTTGATTGTCCTCATCGTAAAAGACGGAACCCTGCACTTGGCACGGGCCGGTTTCCGCCTGTGGACCGCCGATGGGGTTCTCGGTCCCGACCGCTAAACCAAAAATAAAGAAAGTGGTGGCGACAATTCCCAGAAGGCCTCCTTGAGCATAAATTGCCCATCTAGGAAGAGGCACTTTTTCGGTCAATAGACTGTTGGTGTCGGACGAAGAAACGCGTGACTTCTTGCGGCGTCGACGCCTGGCTGGTGCCCGCGTCGACTCGTCCAGTTGCGAAATGTCTAGTGTTGAGCCAGGTTTCGTATCCTGTACAACCGTTGGCGAATCCGCCACGTCTTTGGCCAGACCTTGAATGTTTGGCGTATCGACGCTGATTTCTGGGACCAGAATACGCGTACGGCAATTGGGGCACCGTCCGCGTTTACCCGCGAAACGGCGGCTAACTGTCAAGTGAGACAAGCAATGTGCGCATTGAAAGCGAACCGACATAAATTCTCAACGACCGAGCGTTTTTGGTAATTTGGCGAAATCTTGAACAAGGATTGTTTGCTGGTTGGCATAGGAAGTCAAAGATAGATCCGTAAAAATGTTGGTTTGGCGACACGAAAACCTACAATGAACCTGGGCAGAACATCTACAAGGGTCGACTATGACAAGACAGGGTAACGCAATCACGGCGATCTACACGATCGTGCTGTTGTTTTCTTGCGCAATTTCCAACTTGGTGCATGCTCAGTTAAGCCTGAATCAACCACACACGTTGGAATTGAAGAACGGCATGCGGTTTAACGGTCGGCTGGGTGGATTGGACGAAATGGGTCCAACCAAAGCTGGTTTGAGTCCCGATTCCAACGGGTTCAGAATTGTGCTAATCGACGACGGTATTCGCGAGATCTTTGTACCTCGGTTCAGCGTCGCTAATAAAGCGCCAATCGATGTGATTGAAGAAGAGTTCGAGATTTGGCAGAAGGTGCATAGAGGCGATGGGTTGGGAACCGTCATTGGGTCCTACTCAACCGGTCCATTCGACAAATTCGGTCGACGCATGGTTCGGTTGGACACGGTCAATGGTCGTCAAACGGTCTTTCAAGGCATCACCAAAATCAATCCTCGTTATGTGCGGCTGCAAGGTCTCGTAAATTCGATTGGCGAGAACGCCAAATGGGACATGCGATTATCAGTCAACTCAGTCCCCACATCTGTTCTGGTAAAAGTTCTGGAACGTCAAATCAAGAATGTTAATGATCCGAATGAGCGTCTGCGTTTGGCGCAGTTTTACGTTCAGGCTGGGTTCTATAAGGAAGCCGAGCGGGCTTATCGCGAAATTGGCCGCTCGTTCCCAGGGCTGAAGGAGGAGTTGAAGGATGCAGTTGAAAACTTGAACACTCAGGTGCATCGGCAGGTTTTACAAGAAGCCGAGTTGAGGTTCAAATCGGGTCAGCCCATTTTGGCGTCCCAATTCATCCAGCCATTGGAGAACTCAATTGGCATCGCCAGTACAGTTTTGGTTGAGATCGGTGAACTAAAAAAACGAATCGAAGAGGCGCCAAAACGAATCGCTGCAGTCAAAGCCGAATTGAAAGGTGTTTTGAAGCGAGTGGTTGAGGATGTGAATACGGGACCCGAGGTAAAACAGGTGATGGAGTCGTTTTCGGCCGAGATCGATTCTGAATTGAACGCCAACAACATCGACCGCTTGGCAACCTTCGAGCGGCTTTCGGGTGACCCTTCGCAAAGCGATGTTGAGCGAGCCTCGGTGGCGCTCAGTGGTTGGATTTTGGGCGCCGGCGGCTCGACCGAAACGATTGGTGAGTCGCAGTCTCTTCTAGAAACGCGTGCTTTAGTTATCGAGTACCTGCAAACGGGACGCGCCGAACGGCGTCTGGCAATTTTGAGACGTTTGGCCGAACTAGAAACGGGCATCCCCGAATTTTTGGATCTCGTGGTCAAACATATCAAGCCTCCGTTAGCACCTAGCAGCAATGAACTACGTTTTAACGAGGCTATGACGTTTGAGGTCGAAATTCCTGGTCCACTGGGCACGACCGAAACGGTCCGATATTTGGTGCAGCTGCCACCCGAATACGATCCATACCGTCGCTATCCCGCCGTGATGACCTTAGGTGGTGGAACGTTTGATTCGACCCCGGAAGCACAAATTAATTGGTGGGCCGGCGCGATCAGTCCTCGGTTTGGAATTCGTAAAGGGCTGGCTTCGCGGCACGGATACATTGTGATCTCGCCCGACTGGATGAAGCCAAGCCAGGCGACCTACAACTATTCAGCTCGCACCTCAGCAGCCGTTCTGGGAACACTGCGACATGCGTTGCGGCGTTTTTCAATCGATACCGATCGTGTCTTTTTGTCGGGGCACTATGCCGGTGCTAATGCGGCTTGGGATATCGGCCAAAGCCATCCGGAATATTGGACCGGTGTGATTCCCATCTCGGCACGTGTCGGTAAGTACATCAATCATTATCACAGCAACGGCAAGTACCACTCGAAATGGTACTTTATCAATGGTGCACGCGACTTCGCCTCGAAAGAAGCGAACTCGACGGTTTGGAACAAACGAATGTCGAAAGACTTCGATACCATCGTGGTTCATTACAAAGGGCGTAGTGAAGAGCGGTATTCGGATGAGTTGCCAAACCTGTTTTTGTGGATGGAACCCCAACGTCGCCAATTCGATGTGCGACAATTCGAGTGCGCTTCTTTGCGGCCTTGGGATAACAGATTCTGGTGGTTGGAAGTCGATCTGACTAACAACAACAAGATGATCCTTCCCGAGTACGACTGGAATTCGTTCAAGAACCGTAGTCGCTGGGATATCGAAGGCGAAATTAAAGAAATTCGACCCAATTACTATTACATTCGCGGGGCCCGAGACAATGCCACGATTTGGTTGTCTCCAGGAATTGTCGACTTCAGTAAGAACGTACAGATCGGTGGCGAGAACGCCGGCAAGTTTAACGACGGAGTGCGACCAAGTCGAAAAACGTTGTTGGAAGACGTGCGGACTCGTGCTGATCGCCAACACCCTTACTGGGCCAAAATCGTACGCAGTCGAAAAGTCTGGAGTGTCGAAGAGTAATCTGCGTCGTCCAGAACGTTGCGTGCAATCGGTTCGCTAACACTCGCTAAACCGCAAAAAAAGCTTCACTCTTATTTCTTATTAAGAGTGAAGCTTTTTGAATTTCAAAGAC
>CAZJBW010000043.1:0-39968 GCA_964543985.1 uncultured Pirellulaceae bacterium
GGGTTTTGGCCGTGCTCTGGTCAAACTGATGGGAGCCGAAGTTGCGATCCCCAACGGCCTGGACTACAACGATGCAGGCTGGGCGGTTCAACGGCTACGCCGACGTGATGATCGGAATCATGGCGGCGGTCATCACGGCGGTAGTTACCGCATCGATGGCCGCTTTGGTAGCGTCTGCGGCAAGGATCTGACCTTGAGCAAGTTCTTTGATCCGTAGCTTGTGCTGCTTCAATTCCATTGGTGGAAAATTAGGTGCGAGCAAATTGGCATGATAGGCAATCGCAATCAGCACGGCCGTTCTTTCATCTGGAGTATTGGCTTCGTTAAACATGACGTCGGCCATTCTTTGGCGGATCGCGTCTTCAAAGGTCCCGTCGACTTCCGGATAGACCTTTTGAGTGAACATGAACAGCAGTTTTCGCTCGTCCTTTTTCAGGATGCCCTTGGTACACAACAGACTTGCCGCCTTGTCCAGGAAGTCCTTGATTTTGACCGCTTTGAAAATCCAGGCTCGCGAACCGAGGTTCTTTTCTGAATCAACAATCATCTTCAGGAACTCGTCAAGCAGAGGCTGACCAAATGGCGCCTCGTTGACGACCGCGATGGTTTGATTCTTGTCGTCGTTTGCAACGATTCGTTCGTACAGCAACAACTCACTTAACATCGCCCCGGACATCGCGTAGGTATGCATTCCGGTCAACGGCGTACCCTTGGCATCGTGCAACGCAAGCAACAATATTTCGTGATGAAGGAAAAAGTCTTGTGCCATGTCATCGCTCGATTTTGAAATAGGGGTGAATGGAAACTGGGAATGCAAAACTGGATGGCCAATGGGAATTAACTCAATCGTAACTCACTTCAGTCCTGTGGCAACTGTTGGCTTGATGGAGCGGTATGAATGAAATTACAGTGGCAAAAGCCAGGCCTGCTGCGACGGCCGAGCTACTATTTAAATCGCCGCCCAGGCTGTCGACAGGGGGTGCATTGGCTCTTAAAGTTTGGCAAACACTGAGTGCTCAACTTTTTGGCTTGTCATCTTTTTCGTTTTCGTTGTAGCGGAACGTTACAACGAAAAACAACAGCACGCAGCCGGCCGCAATGGCTGGGATTTGCCAGATCATCCGCCAATTCATGGCTTGCAACGACAGCAATGACTTGGCGGCCTTGTCTGCCTCCAGTTCCGTGATTCGATCCGGGATACCCGCGGCATCAGGTGCCGTCGCGTACGCATCCAAAATCTGAGCGATTTCAGTTAACCGATCTTTGGATTCATCGTCGGATTTCGATTCCAATTCAGATTGTTCGTTTTTGAATTTCGCAATCGCCTCAGTCACGGCCTCAGATTGGTCACCCGGTGCAGCTTTGAACCCTACGGCCAAGTCGCCCGACAATTGCGAGGCGGCCGCAAACTGTCCCGATTCGGGCGGTGTGTAGCGTGCCTCAAGCTGGCCAGCAATTTGCGCTCCGATGAACATCCCTAATCCCAAAGTGAAAAAGATCAGCAAACCTTGTGCTTGGCCGCGCATTTCTTTGGGCGCAATTTTGTCGGTATAGATTTGCCCCGTCACAAAAAAGAAGTCGTAGCAGATACCGTGCAAAATTATGCCAGTTAGCATCATCCAACCGATACCCATCGCAGGATCTCCAGAGACTGGTCCACCAATGGAAAACAGAGTGTAGCGAATAACCCACGCCAACATTCCGACAGCCAACATCCATTTAACGCCCAGCCGCACAAAGAAATACGGCATCACAACCATAAACAAAATCTCTGACATCTGCCCAAACGTCATCTTGAACGCAGGATCTGCCAAACCGGCACTCTCGACCGATCTAGCCGCCAGTTGGTAATAAAAAGCCAACGGAATACAAATCGCGAACGAACACAACATGAAGATCAAGAAGGAGGGCTTTTTGAATAAAGCGAGTGCATCCAAGCCGGCCAGTTCCGAGAAGCTTGCCTTCTTATCTTTGGCTGGTGGCGGAGTATTCGGCAGTGTAAAGCTAAAGACTCCTAGAATGATGGCAGACCCAATAGCGGCGTAGAACATGTTGATGTCCTTGTCCCAACTACTCAGTCCGAACTTATAGGCAAATGCCACAACCACACCTGCCGCGATCCAACCGATAGTCCCGAACACTCGCACCAACGGAAATTGTTTTTCAGTGTCCGAAAGGTTGCTCATCGACAAAGAATTAGTCAACGACAGTGTCGGGTAAAAGCACAGCATGTGTCCGAAGATGGCCCAATTGATGGCTGCAGGCGACGGATCGCCGCTTTGCATTAACACCGTTGCGTAGTACATAAAAGCAGCGCCCAGCAGATGCATCACACCTAGCACTTTTTCAGTGGCAAAGTACCGGTCGGCAATAAAACCGACAAAGAATGGTGAGATCATTCCGGCAATCGGACCTACCGAATAGGTCCAGCCAAATTCTGGCCCACCGAAACCGATGGTGGACAAGAATTTTGGCGCCGTGACGTACCATGCACCCCAGATAAAGAACTGCAGAAACATCATGATGGAAAGGCGGATCATGACGGCGGTATTTTGCATGGTTTTTCTCGCACCCGGTGGAAAGAGTTCGCAGGTTTTTGCGACATTCTAGTTACTGTTTCGCGTCGTTAACAGCCACGCATTCTTAATAAATTGCTAAGCGTTGATCGTCGTGGTCGATCCGCCCATCTTTCCAGTCGACTCTAGCTTTAGCAGAGATGGAAGCAACTGTTCGCAATAATCGATACTGCTTTCGGGCGACAACGTGGATGGCAAGTGATCGATGGCGATAAAACGCAACGTGGTGCAGCGGTCATTGATCGGCTTCTTCTCTGCGCACCGATAACGAGCACTCGTGGCTTGCCGTCGCAACTCGGCCACTGGACTTGAATGCCCGACACCAGGCTGGACTTGCTGGCTTGCGGCTGGACAGGGCAGGGCGATCAGGTTGAAAGTATTCGCAAAACAACCTACTCAAACAGCCCACCCAACTGGACGGCCGCCGAAGGGACGCCCAGTTGTATTCCAGGTCGTTCTTAGCCAGTCGTTGCTTCGGGAAGAGCAAATTCGATTGGGGCACCAGGTCCTAAAGGCAAACCAATAGCGACCCAAATGATCACCAGGATCACCCCTGAAATCATCATCCAAATTGAATAAGGGATCATCATGGCCGTCAATGAACCCAGGCCAAAATCCTTTTGCCAACGTTGAGCAAAAATCAAAATCAGTGGGAAGTACACCATTAAAGGCGTAATGATGTTTGTCGCCCCGTCGCCCACTCGGTAGGCAGCCGTGGCGCCTTCCGGACTGACGCCAAGCAACATCAACATTGGAACCAAGACGGGCGCCAACAACGCCCATTTGGCACTCGCCGAACCCACAAACAGATTCAAGAAACCCGTAAACAAAACGATCAGCCCCAAAACCAATGGCAACGGCAGACCGCTGGATTCGATCTGATCGGCACCATGCACGGCCGTGATCAGGCCCAGGTTGGACCAATTGAACATTGCCACAAAGTGAGCCGCAGCGAAGGCCAGCACAAGATAGTATCCCATGTCTTTCATGGACTCGGTCATCATGTTGACCAAGTCCTTTTGATTCTTGATCGTCCCGGCTCCTTTTCCGTAAGCCCAACCAGCAGCCAAAAACAGGATCATGAAGCCTGCGACCAACGATTGGAAAAATGGAGTTGCCTTTTTGTACCAAGGATCCTCGGCCGTGCCTTCGCCATCATTTAGTAGCGGAGTATCTGGTCCGAAAGTCATGAACGCCCACAAACCGCATACGGCCAAAATCGCTAACGCTGCGAAGACCAAACCTCTTCGTTCAACAGACGTTAAATTCGCATCCACATTTCCGAGCGACTGAGCGGATTTTTCAGTTGGTGCCCAAGTTCCCAATCTTGGTTCGACGATCTTGTCAGTGACGTACCAGATGACTGGAAGATAAATCACCATGAGAGCAATAATGAAATAGGAGTTGCCCGCCAGGTTCATCGACCAATCCGCATTTAACTCAGCCCCCTCGACCGCCGTCTGGGTAATACCCAACAACAACGCATCCAGTTGACCGGGCGAAATATTTGCTGAGAAGCCTCCCGACACACCTGCAAAGGCGGCCGCGATCCCAGCCATCGGATGCCTACCCGCCGCCGCGAATATTATCGCCGCCAAAGGTATCATCACGACGTACCCCGCATCCGCCGCGTGATTGGACAACATCGCCACTAGCGCCACAATCGGGGTCAACATACCTTTCGGAGCATTCCGCACCGCCTGCTTGATAGCACTGCCGAACAACCCAGATCGCTCGGCAACCCCAGCGCCCAACATCACGACCAAAACATATCCGAGCGGGTGAAAGTGAGTAAACGTCTTGGGCATTTCCACCCACAGATTCTGGATGTTTTCAGAAGACAGCAAACTCGCTGACTCCACAACGACGGGTTCCCCATTTTCGTTTAGTTTCGTCGGATGCACTGCCGAAACTCCCTTGGCAGCACAGATGATAGAAACAATCACCAACAGGACGATCAGATAGAAGAAGATAAACACTGGATCGGGCAAACGGTTCCCTGTTCGTTCGACGAAACCTAGAAAGCCTTTTTGATTACTTGTTTGCTGTGGTTTACTCATCAGTCCCGTCACCTTTGTTGCTTGAGTGCGTCGCCCTTTTTTGAGCCTGTATCTGGCACCCGAATCTTGGCACCCTTCGTTTGGCCGCCTTATTTTGCACTCAACTATTCAACAGAGCAACGCCTTGGCTGTCATCGATCTCGTAATTTAACTGGAAACCGATTTTGAATTTGTCGCTGCCCATCTCAAAAAGTCTTGAAACGCGTCCTACTCGCCCAACGCTACCACGACGACGCATTCCACCAATCTGCTGTTTGACTGACAGAAAGCACGCAATATTTTTCGACTACTAGCGAATTGTATGCATGATTCTGATATTCCCAACCGGTTCAGACGCACCGTTAAAGTACTGGCCAATCGCTACCTGCGTGACGTTGCTGATGATCATCGCTGTTGGGATCGTGCAACTTCTGGTGCCCGGATTTACCGATGATTGGGTGCTTAGGTTTGGTCGACCCAATCCGCTAACCTGGTTGACGTCTGCATATCTTCATGGCGACTTTATGCACCTGTTTGGCAACGCAGTGTTTCTGTTGATGTTTGGGTTGATTGTTGAAGGAAAGATTGGTTGGTGGCGATTTTTTCTGGTTTACAACCTGTTAGCAGTTCTATCCGGAGCCTTGATTTGCATCTTCACTTTATTCGCCAGTGAAGGAGGTTGCTTGGGCGCCAGTTGTGCGATAACTGGCCTGATGGTGATTTCGTTCCTCTGGGCGCCCGAAAACGAGATCTCGTTTATGGGCGCCGCGGTTGTTGTTTTCCGACCAATCACTTTCGACTTTCAGTTGAGCATCCAGCAAGTTTGCTTTTGCTTTATCGCGTTAGACTTGGTCATTGCATCATTCTCTAAGTTTTCAATCTCGTCGGCCGTTTTGCATTTGCTTGGCCTGCCGCCAGGAGTTGCGATTGGGCTGGCACTACTAAAGTGGCGTCAAGTCAATTGCGATGGGCACGACTTCGTTTCCCTTATGACGGGAAAACGTGGTCAGTCTCAATTGACGATCGAAGAAGAAGCTGAGGAACAAAAGATCCTTGCCGAACGCGCTCAGCAAAAACGAGATCAATTGCAAAAGGGACTCGACATGGTCGAGTTCTACATCGACCAAGGTCACTTCGAAATGGCCCTGAAAAGGTTGAAATCACTGCGAACTCTAAAACCAGAGATCGTTATGACCGAGTCGCAAATGGTGCGAATCATCGACGGTCTAGCCAAGGACGACAGCAACAAACAACTCTACCGCACCATGCTGTTGAAGTACCTCAAACATTTCGACCGATTGGAAGCTCAGGTCACCTTGAAACTGGTCACAATGATCCTGCGTGACGAACAAGCACCACGAAAAGCGATCGAACTTCTCAAAGGAATCGACACCAAACAACTCAAACCTACCGAGCGCCAAGTCTTCCAGAAACTAGCCGACGTCGCCAAGGCTCAGATTCAAAAAGGAGTCATTGAAGTGCAGACCGACAAATTCGACTAATGCACCATTTGCCAAACGGTTGACGGCACGGGGCATCAAAAGGCCGGTACGCCGAGCGGTCTTCAACCGACCTTTCTTTTTCAACTGACCTTTCCAATAGGTTATGATGTCGTTGGCAGAATCAAAGTCTGCCGGAAAAACGACTCCCCGTCTTCGAGATCAATTGTCATGAAAAATGTGTTCGTTTCCTTGTCGTTGTTGTGTTGTTTGGCGATTGATGTTTTTGCTATTGCTGCCACGCCAACGGATTCAGCACGAAACGACGCGCCAAACGTCGTCGTGATTTTGGTGGACGATCTAGGCTATATGGATATTGGCGCCAACAATCCGGATTGCTTTTACGAAACGCCCAACATCGATGCCTTGGCGACATCGGGGATGCGGTTCACCAATGGCTACGCTGCTAACCCCGTTTGCTCGCCTACCCGGTTCAGTCTGATGACGGGTCGGTATCCTAGTCGAGTCGCTGCAACCAACTTCTTTACCGGAAATCGAAAAGCAAAATTCCAAGGCGCACCGCTACATAACCGGATGCCGCTGGACGAGCAAACGTTGGCTCAAGGTCTAAAGTCGAAAGGGTACGCAACCTTTTTTGCGGGCAAATGGCACTTGGGGCCATCGGAAGAATTCTTTCCGCAGAATCGTGGCTTCGACATCAATCAAGGAGGTTGGAACCGCGGGGGCCCGTACACTGGTGAGAAGTATTTCGCGCCCTTCAAAAACCCACAACTGTCACCCGAGAGTCCCGACGGCGAACATTTGCCTGCTCGTTTGGCGAAAGACACGGCCAATTTTATTCAAGAGAAGTCGCAGGCCAACCAACCGTTTCTGGCATACCTGTCTTTTTACTCGGTGCACACTCCGTTAATTGGCCGGCCCGATTTGGTCGAGAAGTACAAAGCATTAGCAAAGGAAATCTCTGGCGATGAGTTTGCCGAAGAGGAACAGGTGCTCGGCAAAAAGCCTCGCCGAGTTCGTATTTTGCAAAAACATGCCGTTTACGCCGCGATGGTACAGGCTATGGATGAAGCGGTTGGCACGGTATTGAAACAACTGGAAGATTCGGGAGTGGCCGACAACACGATTGTCATTTTCACGTCGGACAATGGAGGCCTTTCCACCAGCGAAGGCTCGCCGACCAGCAACCTGCCTTTGCGGGGTGGCAAGGGTTGGGTTTACGAAGGAGGGATTCGTGTCCCGTGGATCGTTCGCTATCCCAACGTTACCGCAGCGGGAAGCGTCAATCACGAACCGATTTGCTCGATCGACTTGTTTCCGACGTTGGCAAACCTAAGTGGATTTGAAATTAGCAATTCGATCGACGGGATCGACCTGTTACCAGCGTTCCAGGGCCAACCGCTTACTCGGGATACGCTGTATTGGCATTACCCGCATTACAGCAACCAAGGTGGAATGCCCGGCGGTGCGATTCGCGTTGGGGATTTCAAATTGTTGGAACGTTACGAGGACGGGCGAGTTCATTTGTATAACTTGCAGGACGATATCGGCGAACTCAACGACATCAGCGAACAACACCCCGATCGTGTTTCCCAGATGCGCTCGAAACTGCATGCTTGGTATCGCGAAGTTGATGCCAAGTTTTTAAGGCAGCTGGAAGACGGCCCCAAGCCTTGGCAGCCAAATTCGGATTAGATGCCAGCTGACCTGTCGACATTCACCAGACACCTACTTAGCGACTGCTTCGTTAAACTGTTGTTCTGTCATCCAAGTTAACTCTTTCCAGTACCCGGTATCGTTGGCTTGGCGAGCACCAGGCGTGGTTCGACCATTGGTAATGATCTCTGTCATTTTTCTGGTCAGCGACTGCACGACTTCGGGATGTTGCTGATTTAGGTTCGTCGATTCCGCTGGATCGTTCACTAGATGATAGAGCTCAGGCGTTGGCTTTTGTTCGTTGGGCAGCACAAGCTTCCAGTCTCCTTCGTGAATGGCATAGCGAGTACCGAGATGATTGCCGTGCGTAACCAAAGGTAAACGTTGATGCTTAGAATCAGGGTCGCTTAGCACCGAGGCGAAACTGTGGCTGTCTTCGGCGACGTTTTCAGGCAATTGGGCTCCCACGATCTCGGCAAACGTCGCCAGCAAATCAACTTGCCCAACTGGCCCGCTCCATTGGCGTCCCGGACTATCGATACCGGCAGGCCAACGAATAAAGAAGGGCACCCGAACTCCGCCTTCATAAACTGCACGCTTGCCTTCACGAAACCCGCCTCGGCTGTCATGTCCGAACTCGTCCAGATGACTCTTCCAAGGTCGCTCGGGGCCATTGTCGCTTGAGAAAACCACCAGCGTGTTGTCGTCTAAACCAGATTCTTTCAAGAAGTCCATCAAACGACCGATGTGATAATCCGTTTCGATCAAGAACTCGCCGTATGCACCGCATTCGCCTTGCCCATGAAACTCGGGCAACGGACAAACAGGAAAGTGAGGCGAGGTGTAGGGCAGGTACAGCAAGAAAGGTTCGGGTGCCTGTGTCGAAACAATGTTGGAATCGATCCACTGGATGGCTTTGTCCGTAAACCGAGTCAAACATTGGTTGTCGATAAAATCGGAGGCGATTTCGAAACCGAGCTGATTCAACTGCGCCTTCGTTTCCTGCGGAGTTTCGTCGTAGGGCGGCATGATGCGATAGTCTTCGTGACGCTGGTTCTTCTTTTTGTTGGAGTACAACGTGGGCGGCACAGCTGCGTACCGGCCCTCGAACCATGCCAGAACTCCGTAGTTCAACGAAGCAGGAATACCGTAGAAGTAATCGAAACCTTTGTCCAACGGCATGTCCGTTGTGGGCTGGGTCCAATCACGATCTTTTTTAGTCCCGGGAAAATCCATTCCCAAATGCCACTTGCCCACCATGGCCGTCTTATAACCCTGTTGCTTTAGCATTGATGCAATCGTCATGCGGTCGTCGGTAATCAGACATTTGGCCTCGGCCCCCAACACACTGCGTTTCATACGTGTCCGCCAACAGTATCTTCCGGTAAGTAACGCGTAGCGTGAGGGAGTGCAAATGGAATCGGCGCTGTGACCGTTGGTAAAGGCAATGCCTTCGTCTGCCAATCGATCCATATTGGGAGTTTGAAATTTAGCACCTGGATTGATCGCACTGGCGTCGCCATACCCTTGATCGTCGGTGTAAATGACTATGATGTTCGGCCTTTGACGGCGAGAATTCGATTCAGCCTGCTGGTCGTTTTGATCGGAGGGCAACGCTTCCTGTTCAACGAACCCCAGATTGACCAGGAAGTCCACGGTCTGCTGCATCGTTTGTTCGTAGAGCTTTTCGTCTTTCAGTTTGGGACGAAAAAATTTGCTGTTAAAAAAACCGTGTCCTTGATCTTCGAATGCGAAAAGGCGACAGTCGTTGCCCGCATCCTTCATCAACTTGGTAAACCGCTCGGCATTCTCAAAGGGGACCGTCTTGTCGGCCGTTCCATGAAACACCAGTGTGGGCACGATACCAGCGCGAATTTGATGACAGGGCGAGATCTCTTCTTGCCGATCCTTTCCAACTTGCTTGCGCCCGAAACCTTTGTCGGTGGTGTCCAAAACGGGATTGAACAGAATCATCGCATTAGGCTTGGCGCTAACTTGTAGATCCTCGCCCTCCTGATCGAACCCTTCTATCAGACCGGTGCAGACGGCAACGTGGCCACCCGCGGATCCACCTGCCGCCACAATGCGATCGGGATCGATCCCCATGCTGTGTGCATTTTTGCGGATCCAACGGATGGCAGACTTGCCGTCGGTCACGCACTCGAATGGGGTCACACCATGACGACTGCGGACACGGTACTCGGCGGAAATCGCGACGATGCCTCGGTCGGCCAGAACACGAGCCTGTTGAAAAAATTGCTTGGGAGTCCCAGTATTCCAACCGCCACCGAAAAAGAATACCACTGCCGCTTTCCGATCGGTCGTCCGATGATTCGACGGGTGAAAGACGTGCAGCTTCAGCTCAACCGTCTCGTCTGACTCATCCGACGGATCCTTTTGTACCGATTCAACCATCTTGTAGATCAGCTGAGTGTCTGGTTGGTATTGCTGGGGCTGTTGTGGTGCCGCGTAAAGCGCGGTACCCGCCAGCAGAATGCACCAAAACGCAAGCGATCGAATGGCAAGGAAAATCGGGGACTCGTTTCGATCGAACACAATTGGACTCATTGATCTACCTCAACAAACCTGATGAAGGTATCAATTAGCGTCCAATCTAATCACAAATTCAAGCCTGCATCACTATAAATTGGTGAACGAGTGCAGAAGTTATCGGCGAGTCTTGCGTTTTGACTTGGCGGTACGATGGCCGAACAGTTCGCGAAGATCTGTTTCTTGCTGGCGAATCCGCTGTTGGTTTTCAGAATTCTCTTTCGTTTCGGCCCCTTTGCGGAACTGTTTCGCTCGCAGAGATTCTTCCAGAGTCGACTTGATGCAACTTAAAAGCGTCATACTATCGACGGGTTTGTGAAGCACGTGCACGATGCCTTGGATGGCTTTGGATTGGTCGAATTGAAACGACTCATCACCGGTGACTACGATGATGGGCGTTTTTTCAAACTGAGGCCATTGCAACATTTTGGCCATAAAGTCGCCGCTTAGATTTGGCATATGAATGTCGGTTAACACCAAATCAGGGTTAACGAATCTCATCAAATCCATCGCCTCAGTGGATTGGGTAAACCCATGAACATTTTTCTGAGACCAACCAGCAGCTTGTAGCAACTGAGAGATAAAATCTATCATCAACGAATCATCATCGATGATGAATATCGAAGTGTTCAACAGGGTGCTTGGTGTTGTATGTTGATTGGTGTCGTTTGACTGAATCATTTGATGGGCTCCTAAATCAATTCACCCAACTGTAAGTCAAACAGCAACCATGCTGGCAAAAAACCGAATGATCGCGGGGTTTCCCGACATCGATCTGCTTTCTGCTTTCTGCCTGCCGCTAGTAATTCGAATGGTTGCCACCAGCTTCGGCTTGTGGTTTTGGTGAAAGCAAACAGGGCCAACGAAAGAAGTCTTTCATAATAATCAGGCTGGTCAGTTCGGCGGTCGAGTGTACGCCCAGTTTGGAATAGACCTTGGCGCGACATTTTTCGATAGTCTTCTCGGCCAAACCTAACAGCTTTGCCGATCGTTTGTTGGGACATCCAAAGGCTACGAGTCTGGCCAATCGCAATTCGCGAGCATTCAGATCGTCCAACTTAGGCGCTTGAACCAAAAACGTTTCCAACCAATCGATCAGTTGCACAAAGTGGGCAATTTCATTGGAAATCTGTACCAATTCCTTGGGTAAATGAATAAATCGCACGGGCGTACCAGGCTTGATCTCAAGCCGATTACTGCGTTGCAAATTGACCTCGGACAACACGTTCACCAGTCCAATTGGGAAGTTGGCCAATTGATCTGTGATCTGCGATGTATCACAGCCGCGTAGTTCGAACGCATCGATGAAAACGATCACAGGCGTGTTTGATGACCGGCTCTTAATCGATCTGCAAATATCGTCGATCGATGCTTCTTTTTGCATCTTTACGGACGTTTGTAACGCGACATTTTCGATCATCTGTTGGATAGATGCCGCACCACAAAAGTAGATAATCGGCTCGGCCAAGCGTTGTGTTTTGCCTGGATTCCCAACACGAAACACTTGTGGTCTGGCCAGCGAAGCAAGTTGATCGGCATTGTCGCCGAGTTGCGCCCAGTCCGTGGCGCTTGTAAAATCCCGCATCCCAATTCCTTTTAGGACAAAGTAAAACTCTCCATCACTTGAAACGGTTTTTAGAGAACATTAGTGCAACGAATCGTGACCAAAATAGGGATAGTATCCCTACCGCCGTTGCTACTAGGACCAATCCTTAATGGCCAGCAATCAAAAGACTCGCCGGCAATTCGAGTGCTGGTAGGGAAAACATACTCACCAAGTTTGTTAAATGCGTCGTATAACTTTTAGGTCGTTGGTTCGCTGACGATGACCTCACCTTAATCAAGGGTGCGATCCGCCTTTCGCTTGCAAGTTTGTTAATTCAGTCTTCTCTTTGTTCTTATCACAAAGGGCGGTTCGCATCCTTCTTATCGGTCACTGATCGTAGCCGATCCGTATTTCAAGACCGTCGTTCTGAACTTTGAATCGTCCAACAGAAACGGGCCTATCGAACGATCCATGTGCAACAACAAAACTGTTTCTTCGTCTTGTTTGAATCGTGTTTGCGGCTGAAATTCTTCTTGGTACCGAGCTGTTTTCGACAATCGAATCTCGTCTAACCGTCCGCCAAATTGTCGAGTTGGATTTCCCGCTCCGTCAGGGTCTGCTCCAACAAACAAAGGCAGGTCGTTTAATGTTCGCGTTCCGCTTCCAGAGATTGCCGCTTCCAATTTCCCGTTTACGAACAAACGGACCATCTGGCCATCAAACACCCCTGCCACGTGAGTCCATTGCTGTAATGGCAACTTTTGTTTCGAACGAGGGCTGACGTATTTGCCGTCCAAGTGGATATCAAATTGAGCGTACCCTTCGTGCAAGAACAGTGCGTATTCTGAGGACTGAGTCTTGGCGACGATCGCACGACTGCCGTTGTTGACAGTCGGATAAACCCACGCCTCCAAAGTCATTGCTGACTGCGGAAGGTTCAAATCGCTGGATAGGATTCTCGCACAATCACTATTAATCGCGATCGGCCGGCGACCGCCGCGTGCCAACTGGCCGCTCAAAACAAATGCTTTTTGCAAGTCAACATTCATATCAACTTGCGGGTCATCGGCCAAACCAATTTTAACTGGGATCGAACGCGCCGGAATGCGAATACGAGCGTCCTCGTGCAAGTAGTCGACAGCGTATTCCAAAGCCGGGATTTGAAAGTTTTCCCATGGGTCATCCGCTGCATCAACCTTGCGGTAAAAGGCAAAGTCCATTCCTTGGGTTTTACCCGGCGCGACGATTATGTGTTGATGGTCAGGAACCGCTTGCCAATGCCCACTAAGTTGTGGTGTGACGGCCACCTCGATCGGATACTTTCCGGGGTTGGGGATAGCGATTTGATAATACTTACTGACACTGCCCAAATTAGAGACTTCAAGCGGTGCCAAATTCTGACGAGGACGCATCGATTGCACTCGTTCAACGTCCGTCAAAAAGTCTGGTTCAAACTTTTTGGGATCGATGACGGCACCTACAGGAACGGTCGCGATGCTGTAACCTTCCGGCCGAACGGTTACTACATTGAAGTGGTGCAAGAATCCGACTTCCGGTAAGTCGGCTCGCAAACTACCGCCGGTCGTCGCCAAAGCGTAATAGTCGATGCCATCTTGGGGGTCGTAACGCATGCGATGGATGTGTCCTGCGAAAACGGCAGCAACGTTCCCAGCATCCACCAAGATTTGATGCACCTGCGGCCAGTTACTTCCTGAGTACCCGCCACCGATCCAGCGAGGGTGGTGTAATGTCACAAAGACTCGGTTCAAGTCTTTGAATTTCGCCAAAGCTTGTTTCAGAAACTCGATTTGGTCGTCACTCATGTTTTGCAAACGACCTTGATTGAACCCCTTCTCTCCGCTCTGCAGATCACCCTCGTCAGAATACAACGTGATGAAGCCAGTATCTTTGTGCTTGAACGAGTACCACAGCGGACCAAACGTGGCCTCGTAGTTTTCTTCGTGATGGCCTGTTGGACGGTCCGGGTCGTTAAAATCCCAATAGATATCGTGATTACCGGCCACCGGAAACCAGGTCATCTTCAAGCCGGACATGATCTCTTTAAAGTCCTCGGCCTGTTTCTTCCATTGGTTCGGACGGTTGTAGCCTTGAATCAAGTCACCGACGGTCCACACAAAATCCGGGTCCAGCAAATTGGTGTCAACGACCGCCTGTCGCAAAACTTTTAAGCCGGCGTCGTTACCACCGGTACGGTCACCGTAAATGGCAAACTGAAACGCTCGTTCGTCTTTGGGCAGCGCCAATGTGGAGGGTTCTTTGCGAGTAGTAAAGACTCCGTCATTGGTCGGAATAACCTGTTGCTGGGCGATTAGGTTACTGGCAAATAACAGAATGACAACGAAACAGACAATACGAGACATGTCGGGGCACCGAGTAAGGGGACAACGTGACGTTTTATTGATCTCGTGATTCTAGTTCAGTTCCGTTCGGATTTCGTGCTGGCGATTTTGAGAACTTTTTGCAAACTGCTCGAAAAATTTGAAAAACGTGGCGTTTTCCTGGGCTTAAGGGAGTCTTGAAAATTACCTGTAACAAACGAAACGAGTTGACGCTTTTAATCCGGTGGTACCAGGCCACGCAATAAAACCTCACAAAACCTAAAATCAAGGCTTAAGACTATGAAAAAATTACTTTTGACCACGGCCCTACTGCTGTCACTCGTTATGTCGGCGAATTCGTATGCCCAGGATTTGAGCAACGTTTTCGGAAGTGGAGCGTCGAAATCCGAGGAGCAATCAGCTGGTTCTTCGATCAACGTGAAAGGGATGCTTGAATCGCTTGGCTATTCCAAAATCGTCGAATTGGGGACTGACGCATTCCAGATCGATGTCAAATATCAAGGCAAGGAAGTGCCTGTTAAGATTTACGTCAACAATGCCAAAACCATCCTGTGGGTGCGAGTCGACTTGGCAGATTTGCCAGAAAATTCCGGCCAGCACATGGACAAAGTCCTGAAGCTATTGGAACTGAGCGGAACGTATGGCGACGCCTTTTACAGCTACAACAGCGAAAACCGGATGTTGCAACTGTACACCATGATCGAGCTCGAAAACCTGTCCGAGAAGCTTTTGAACAAAAAGATCGAAATGGTCTCGTCACAGACCGTCGACCAACTGGACGCCTGGCTAACTTCACGCTGGACGACAGAACGTCACGTTGGATTATGGACTTCAGAATCAGGCAATTCGAAGATGACCATTGAACTACAAGGGGACGGAAGCTTCGCATTGACCAATCAAGTCGACGATAACGTCACTCGCATCACCGGATTTTATAAAATCGAAGGTGGAGAATTGAAAATGCGAGACTCCGACGAGAACGTCATCAGTGGCGAAATCGAGTTTTTGGACGGAAATCACTTTGATTTCAACGTAAACGACCAAAAGCTCAGCTTCGAACGTAGCTAGTCAAAAACCTGCAAATTGACGCAAAACCTTGGCATTTGCCAAGGTTTTTTTGTGCGCCGCGTTAAATCGCTAAACATTCCTGTAACAACCTGCTGGCATCGACGCTTATGAAAGCACTCACATACCCAGCAAATACAAGGAATCAAACATGTCCCGCACTCTAGCAACTTTACTGACTCTACTAGCAAGCTTTTGCCTATCCCTGTCGATCAACGCCAATGAAGACGTTTATCAAACGACAATGAAATCCACCGCCTTGATCACGACAGGCACTTCCGTTGGAACAGGCGTCCTGGTCGATCGCGACGAGAAACTAGTCGTTACCAACTTTCACGTTATCGACGGTTTCGACCAGGCAGTCGTCTTCTTCCCAGTCGTCCGTGGCGAGCGAGTTGTTTCCGAGATGTCTTACTACATGGGGCGAGTAGAAAAATTGGGAATCCGCGCCACAGTGGTTGCCCAAAATCAAAGTCGAGACATTGCGATCCTGAAGCTGGAACGACTTCCTTCCGACGTTCAAGAAATCGAGTTCGGAACACCTAGCCGTCCAGGTCAAACCATTCACTCGGTTGGCAACCCTGGTGCAAGTAATGCCTTG
The DNA here is from genome assembly GCA_964543985.1 of uncultured Pirellulaceae bacterium. GTDB lineage: Bacteria > Planctomycetota > Planctomycetia > Pirellulales > Pirellulaceae > CAJQPP01. The sequence goes on from CAZJBW010000043.1 coordinate 15,854, forward strand.
TGGAACTACACCTTCGGCAAAGTGCGTCAAAACTATTACGTCACCAAATCTTTCAAATTCGGCATGGCTCAAATGCAAATGATGGAAACGACTTCGCCCGTTAATCAAGGCGACAGTGGCGGACCCATCGTCAATGATGCCGGTCAACTGGTCGGGATCACTCAGGGCTACAACCCTGAATACCGGAATTACAGTTACGGTGTCGATATTTCCGAGATCACTTGGTTCTTGAAAAAGTATCGCAGTGGAACGGTTTCACCTGAAATGAATTCAACGGTTAACCGCACGAACAAGGGAGCTTCATTGAAGATCGTCGCCGGAAATTTCAACGACTTGGCCGTCTTTCGTTTGGCGAAACAGGGCAAGTAACAACCCAGCAAAGGCAACCCAAGCCGCGCACTTTGTGAGTGTGTGCGGCAAAAAGGCGAGCTCGCATTCCTGCGAGCTCGTTTTTTTGTTTAAAGGATCAAGCAGAAGCTTACTTTGGCAAAAATCATATTGGTGAATAAGCTGTTGTTAACTTAAGATGGATGTGGAAGCAAATCACCAAATTCGGGGAGACATCAGTCCATGGATCGACTGCAATATTATTGGATGCCACTTTTTATGGTTTCGCTGATGGTTGGATGCGCATCGCCGACTGCCGTCAATGCACCGCCGTTGGTTCAATCTGCGACGCAACTGCCTAACGGACAGGCCAGCCACATCACCGTGCAACACATCCTGATCGGATTCGAAGGATCGCTGCCAGGAAAAATCATAACGCGAACGCAACCGGAAGCTTATGACCTGGCCTTGGACATCATGAGACAGGCCGAAGGCGGAGCTGATTTTAGCGAACTAGTTTCCACATACACCGATGACTCGCCACCTGGCATTTATCACTTGGCTAACCACGGACAGCCGTCAAACATGCTGTCTCAGGACCCTTCTGAAAACGTGTCGCCACGAAATCGCATGGTGCCTGCTTTTGGAGATGTCGGTTTTCCTTTGGCTGTCGGCGAAATTGGACTCGCCGAACATCACCCTCGCAACAGCCCGTTCGGTTGGCACATCATTAAGCGATTAAAGTAGCTGACGTTGTTGGCGTAGCGCAGTCTTCTCATCCAATTCCAGCGGGTTATGATGCCCTCTGTTGATCTTGAGATGTTGAAGGATTTGCGGACATGACGCTGACAGTTTTAGATTGGGTCATCATTATTGGCTACGTCGTTTTGACGCTGGCCATTGGGATTGCTTTTAGTAAACGCGCCGGCAAAAGCCTGAACGAGTATTTCGTTTCGGGTCGAAATTTGCCTTGGTGGATCGCTGGCACAAGTATGGTGGCCACGACATTCGCTGCCGATACGCCCTTGGCCGTTACAGGCATCGTGATCAAAGACGGTTTGGCGGGCAACTGGATTTGGTGGGCATTCGCGGTCGGCGGCATGCTGACGGTTTTCGTTTACGCGAAACTCTGGCGGCGCAGCGGTGTGCTAACGGACGTCGAGTTTGTCGAGCTTCGTTATGGTGGTGCGCCGGCCGCTGCACTGCGTGGGATCCGCGCCGTATATGTTGCCCTGCTAGTCAACGCCATCATCATCGGCTGGGTCTGTGGCGCGATGATCACTTTCTTTGACGCCACCATTTTTGCGGGCGTTGATCCGTCTGGTTTGCGACAGTGGTGGATGCTGGCGGGTTGTTTAACCATCGTCGGTCTCTATGCCACGCTGTCGGGGATGTGGGGTGTCGCCATCACGGATGTGATTCAATTTGTATTGGCTATGGTTGGCTGTATCGCCTTGGCGGTGATTGCCGTGGACGAGATTGGCGGAGTGGATTTACTGCGTGAACGAGTCGTCCAACAGTTCGATTCGGGGCAGCAAGCACTCAATTTTCTGCCAAGCTTTAGCGGAGACCAAAAATGGATGCCCTTACATGCATTTTTGATTATTGCATTGATGCAATGGTGGGCGACTTGGTATCCGGGTGCCGAACCCGGTGGTGGTGGCTACGTCGTGCAACGCATGGCCTCGTGCAAAGACGAGCGGCACAGTTTGCTGGCGACTTTGTGGTTCCAAATCGCTCACTATTGTTTGCGACCCTGGCCCTGGATTCTGGTCGCCTTTGCAGCACTGGCAATGTTCCCGGATTTGCGAACTAGCTACCTAAGTGACAGCTCCTTTGATCCCGGCAAAGGCTATCCAATGGTGATCACAGAACTTGCGCCATCCGGATTACGTGGGCTGATGCTCGTGACATTTTTCGCTGCATTCATGTCGACCATCAGCACTCAAATGAATTGGGGCGCTTCCTATCTAGTCCGTGACGTCTATCAACGCTTCCTAATGAAAGAAGCCAGCGACGGCCACTACGCCAATGCGTCGCGAATCGCCTCGGTGATCGTGTTGCTGGCTGGCGGACTAGCTGCCTGGATCATGAAAGACTTTTCCATCGATACGATTTGGAAAATACTCTTGGCTTTAGGATCGGGAACTGGTTTGGTATTTATGCTGCGTTGGTTCTGGTGGCGAATTAATGCGTGGAGCGAAATTTCGGCGATGGCCGCGTCGCTAGTATTCTTTTTGCTTGTGGGTGTCGGCGACAAAACCAACGGTTTGGAAGTAGTGGTCGTCGGATCGGACGAGGTTAAGATCATGGTCGTCGCCTTGCTATCCATCGCCACTTGGTTGCTGGTCACGTTTCTGACGCCGCCGGAATCCGAATCCAAACTGACTGCGTTCTACAAGAGCATCCGACCAGCAGGTCCTGGTTGGCGACCCATCGCCAAAAAGCATCCCAAAATCGCGGTCGATCAGAATCTGCGGCAGTCGATTTTTGCTGCCTTCGTCGCTGCCGGAATGATTTACAGTGTGCTACCCATGACTGGCTTCATCATCTTCGGCGAATACAAGTCAGCATTGATCGCTGGCAGTGTCGCTATCGTTTGCGGCGTCATCACGTTGGTTATGGTGAAACGCTTAGCGAATTCCAGCAGTTGAAGGCCTGAATTTTTGCGACCATAGCGACCCACCCATAGCGATACAAAAATTCAGGCTCGGCAAAGCACGACGACCAACACTAGTTCTTGCTGGTGTTTGATTGCGCAACTTCTGGCTGCAAATGTCGAATCAAGTACTCCCATTTCAGCTCGTTGTAGCGGAAGCCGTGAGCACTATTTGGAAAGACCATCATGTCAAAACGCTGATTGGCTCCTTGCAATGCGTTAATCAACTGCCAAGTATTGGACGGGTGCACGTTGTCATCGACCAGGCCATGCAGCACGAACAACTTTCCCTGCAGTTTATCAACATGTTTTAGACAACTACCAGCGTCGTAACCATCTTTGTTTTCTTGCGGCGTTCGCATGTAACGTTCGGTATAGATCGTATCGTAGTTACGCCAATCGGTGACCGGTGCTCCTGCTACGCCAACGTGAAACAGGTCGGGATAACGCAACAACGCCAAGGCGGTCATGTACCCACCGTAGGAGTGCCCCGAGATCCCTACTCGATCGCCATCGATGTAATCGCGTTGAGTCAGGTAACGAACGCCGGCCGCTTGATCGTCCAAGTCAACCAACCCCAGTCGCAAGTAGTTAGCGCTTTCAAACGCTTTGCCACGGTTGACGGTCCCGCGATTTCCGATCTTGGCAATCACGAATCCCATTTCGCAATTTTGGTTGGCCATGCGATACCGATTGGTGACACCGACCGAACCCGGTCCTCCATAGACATCGATGAACAGAGGATACTTTTTATTGGGATCGAAATCGCGAGGTTTATACAGCGTCCCATAAATCTCAGTTTCCCCGTCATCGGCCGTAAAGGAGAATAATTCGCCGGGAACAAAACCAGCCTCTTCAATTTTGGTCGTATCGACACTGCACAATACAGAGACTTTTTTGCCTTGCATATTCCACACGGCCATCGAAGGAGGCGTGTCGATCGTCTCAGAAGACGCCAAAAAGTAATTGTCATCGGGCGAGAATTGGAATGCCGAGTAATGTGCATCTCCACCCGTTAGCCGCTTGTTATCGGTTCCGTCCAAACGAGATCGGTGCAGTTGTAGGTTTAGTGGATTGTCCGCGCTGTAGGCCGAGTAATAAAACCAACCACCTTCCTCGTCAATTTTCAATACTTGATGGACTGGGTATTCTGCTTCGGGAGTTAAATCACAAATCTTTTCGCCGTCCAAGCCACGCAATTCGTACTGTTTCCAACCGGTTCGTTCGGTCTCCCAAACGAAACGCTGACCGTCTTCTAGAAACCGCATGTAGGGCGAGTTGTTTTGCCAGGTCTGTTGCTGTTCCGAAACAACAACTCGTGTCTTGCCTTTCTCGACATCAGCCACCATCAGCTCCATTTTATTCTGCCAACGATTAGTACGATGAAAAATCAATTGCGAACTGTCACTGGAAAACTGAATGTCATAGATGTACTGATCGACTGGCCCTTCAACATTGACGGTGACAGTTTCCTGAGTCTCAATGTCGTAAATATGTAGTTTCACATGTGGGTTGTCTTGGCCGGCTGTGGGGTACTGCTCTTTGTGCAACTGCGTGTATGTGTTGGTGTTTCCGGTAGTCAAGAAGTAGGTCTTCATATGACTTTCATCGATCTCGTAGAAAGCTAGTTTGCGAGAATCCGGCGAGAACCACATGGCGTCGTTTTGATCCAGTTCTTCACCGTACACCCAACAAGCCGTTCCATACCGATGTTTCTCGGAACCACCTTTGGTCACTTGAATGCTGTCGCCCTTTTCAGCTTCCCCGTCCAAAGGTTCCAGATGAATATTGAAGTCGCGGTAGGAAGCTTTCCATTTCCCGTCCACCGAATTGATCCACACTCTTTGCCTAGCACGGGCCACTCGTTGCCTGGCGCGGCCAGCCTGCCTGTTGCTACGACCGTTGGCTCGTTCGGATGCTTCTTCGCCATCCTTAACATCCGACATTTCGCCACTGGTCAGGTCAAGCTTCTGACGTCCTTTGCCGCGAAGGGAAAAGTAAAGCACTTCGTTATCAGTATCCCAATTCAAATCACTAGGCCGAGGCATCCGGATGCCTTGCATCTTTTCTTGGGCATCCAGCAGGCGATCCCAACCGGGCAAGTCGCTCATCTGCAACGATTGACAGACACCAACTTGCGTCCAAAGCAAAACACAGCAGAAAAGACCTAAAGAAACTGGCAATCGAAACATCAGAATCACTCTCTGTTTAATAAAACCGTCAACACAAGGTTCTGTCAAAAACGAAGATCTCATTCTAACGCTAACGGCCAAAGAATGTGATCGAGAAAAGAATTTGGCCAACCCAGGTTTTGACCAGCTGGCCCAGAAATGTTGCCAGTAAGCCGCCGCACTTTCGCTTTTTTAGAAAAGGATAAGTCAATCGCGACATCCGCTGGCCACCGTTGGATGCAACACCATTTATTGTGTTGATACCATTTTTTGCGTTGAAATTGCCAGATCAGGCATCATCCAATAATTGGAAAGCCGCAAACGATTTTCCTTCCAACATCGCCAAGCTGGCTCCGCCACCGGTACTGACATGCGTGACACGGTCGTCAAAACCCATCAGGCTGACAGCTGCAGCACTATCGCCGCCACCAATTATCGAGGTGGCTTGGCTGTCGGCGATTGCTTGAGCCACCGCCCGAGTTCCCTTGTCAAATGGGGGCATCTCAAAGACACCCATCGGACCGTTCCAGACAACTGTGTTGGCGGTCGATAGCACGTCGCCAAATCGCGCCGCCGATTCGGGCCCAATGTCCAGCCCCATCATGTGCTCAGGAATCTGATCGATGGGACAGATGACTCGCTCGGCGTCCGCAGAAAATTCAGCGCTGCAATGAGCGTCCACGGGTAACAGCAACTTGCCTTGCCCGCGATCCATTAATTGGCGAGCCAAATCTAATCGATCCTGCTCTACCAAGCTCTTACCAACCTGGCCATCGCGAGCCAACACAAAGGTAAACGCCATAGCACCGCCGACCAAAATTTGATCGCAAACGTCTAGCAGGTTTTCGATCACCGTGATTTTGTCTGAAACTTTCGCGCCACCCAACACGGCGACAAATGGTCGCTGAGGAGTTTCGATGGCCTCTTGCAAAAACTGGATCTCTTTTTGCACTAACGAACCAACCACTTTGGGCTTACCGGTCATCGCTGTTGGTAACGCGACCATCGAAGCGTGTTCACGGTGACAGGTTCCAAAGGCATTGTTGCAATAGATGTCTGCCATTTCGGCTAGAGCACTGGCGAATTGAGCGTCGCCAGATTTTTCTCTGGGATCGAAACGCAGGTTCTCCAAGACCAAGACTTCACCAACTGCCAAGTCAGCAGACTTTTGTTTCGCCTGGTCGCCCACCGTGTCTGCTGCAAAGTGAACTCTGGCTTCCACCAATTCAGACAATCGCTTGGCAACTGGAGCCATCGAGTATTTAGGGTTGGGTTCGCCTTTGGGACGACCTAGGTGACTGATTAAGATCAATTTCCCGCCCCGATTCAGAACGCTACCAATCGAAGGCAGTGCCATCTCGATACGCCGATCATCGGCAACGCTACCATCGTCGTTCATGGGCACATTAAAGTCGACTCGCATGATGACGGTCTTACCTTGTACATCGATGTCTTTGATGTTTTGCTTGGGCATGGTTCGTTTCGGCGGGAATCTGATGAAGTCAGGTTGTTGTGGAATGTGGATCCATCTTAGTTAACTGCGTAGGATTTGGGAGACTAATGTCAGACCATGAAAATCACGGAGTGGTGACAGACGGTAGCCTCAGGTTTGTTTTATTTAAACCGAGGTCTTACGGCGACCGCGAGTGCAGCCGCGGAGCGGGCGGAAGGATGACAGCAGAAAATCGCGGAGCGATGACAGGCGGTAGCCTCGGGTTTCAACGTTTCAACCCGAGGTCTTACGGCGACCACGAGCGCAGCCGCGGAGCGGCGACAGGTGGGTTCGACAACAACCGACTACCCGCACACCTGTCGTGGCTCCGCCACTATCGTCTCTGATGCCACTATCGGTTTTTTGACCGAGGTTTGGCGTTAGCCGGTCGTTTGAGCAGGTTGCTCGACAACTCGTTTTTGGATATCCGTTTCGATATTCCCAAACACTTTTTCGTGACGTTGCACGGAAACATGCAGAGCGTGCAGCAGGCGTTTGGCGGTATAGAAATTCAGCACAATTCGTTGGTTGATATCGACTGGCTGATCGGTGCTGCCGACGGGTTGAGAATTCAAACCGAAATCAACAATTAGCTCTTCAGGAGAACCAGTAACTCGGCAAAAGTTGGCGTACGAGCATACGGCTTGGTCGTCGTTGACCGTCACAGTCCTTGATTGGGCAGGTTTTTCATCGGCCATCGGAATACCTCACAGGGGGAAAGGGGCACTGTCGTCGCTTGGGCAACGTTTGGTGTTTCATGAATTCAGCTGATATCTTGCAACACCCAACTCGCAAGATCAACCTCGATTTGTAATTCGCAGAGTACTTGGCTTTACCAAACCCATGAACGAGATATCCTGTTTCCTCTGACAAGCCTAGTTTAAAACTGAATCAAATCAAACTGAATCAAATCGAATCGCTGTATCTACACCGAATACTCGGAACGGATCGAACCTGCAATGAAAAAACGGATACTGATCATCAACACGGGCGGAACCATCGGCATGCGGATGACCGATCGTGGATTTGACCCCGACCCCAGTGTGTTACGCGAGCAAATGAACGAAATCGCAATCCGCTGGGCGGACCGGATGCCCGAGTACGAGATCCTGGCCTACGACCCACTTTTGGACTCGGCCAATTTCTGTCCGGCAGATTGGTTGCGAATCGCCAACGACATCGTGCGACACTACGACCAGTTCGATTGTTTCTTAATCCTGCATGGCACCGACACCATGACCTATACGGCGAGTGCCTTGGCGTTCATGTTGCGAGGCTTGGAAAAGAATGTGATTTTGACGGGCTCGCAATTGCCGCTGACTTTACGACGCAACGACGCGCGTGAAAACCTGATTACCGCCTTGATCATTGCCACGGAGTATTCGATTCCCGAAGTCAGTATTTTGTTTGGCAGTGTGCTGCTTCGCGGATGCCGGACTACCAAAATCAGTGCGACCAGTTTTGACGCTTTCGATTCTCCTAACGCGCCGCCACTGGCCACCATTGGCACCAACATCCGAGTTTTCGAAGACCGAGTTCATCAACCGAGTGAAATCGATAACCAGATAACGATCCTGCCGATCCAACCAGCCAGCGTGGCGACCCTGCGTTTGTTTCCCGGGATCAATGAGGCCGTCTTGCACAACCTGCTGCAAACTCCGTTGCAAGGCCTGATTCTGGAATCCTATGGCTCGGGCAACGGACCGTCCAACAATCGGGCGTTCTTAAACGCTTTGCGTGATGCCACCGACCGAGGCGTGGTGATCGTCAACCTTAGTCAATGTCGACACGGCAGCATCTCGCCTCAAAACTATGTCACTGGTCGAGCACTCAATGACGCCGGACTGATTCCAGGCGTGGACATGACAGTCGAGGCCGCGTTGACCAAACTGATGTTTCTGTTCAGTCAGGTCACGGATCTGCAGCAGTTGCGAAAGCAGGTCACCGAAAATCTAGTCGGCGAACTGACAACCACGACATAAAGACGCAGCCGCTTTCAGACCTGCGATTGCCAGCAAATGTGGTAATTACCCGCAAATTCATGGCTCGCAAATGGCTTTCGCTGGTCACGCATTCGATACGAGGGTAAACTCGTAGGTAATCTGTTGCGATTGGTGTGACAGAGTCTTTCAGTTCTTTTATCTGGTTCGAAAAATCATGCTCAGGTCACTTGTTTGGGTTTTGGCTATCAGTTATTCGGCGTCATTCGTTACGGCGCAAGAAACGAAAACGATGACCGAACCAAGTACAACCGAGCACCAAACAGTCGAGCATAAAGGGATCGTCTCTGAGAAACCAGCAGAAGGTTTTTTCGTCGAGACGGAACAGGGTTTCATGGTTCCTTATACGGACACCATTCCTGGTACCGACATCACATTTGAAATGGTACCCATTCCTGGCGGCACGTTTCACTTTGGCAGCCCCGACGACGAAGAAGAACGTGGCGATGCCGAAGGGCCAGTCGTGTGCGTCGAAGTCCAACCGTTTTGGATGGGCAAGTACGAAGTCACGTGGGGCGAGTACAAACGGTACATGCAGCTTCACGATCACTTCAAAGCCTTTCGACAGCAAGGCATCCGCCAGATCACTGCAGAAAACGAAATCGATGCGATCACCGCTCCTTCAACGCTGTACGACCCCAGCTTCACGTACGACGCCGGTGACGATCCCCGACAGCCCGCCGCAACGATGACTCAATATGCCGCCAAGCAATACACCAAGTGGTTAAGTAAAGTCACTGGCGATTTTTACCGTCTGCCGGGCGAGGCCGAATGGGAATACGCCTGCCGCGCCGGCACCACCACTCGATATCACTTTGGCGATGACGCCGACCAACTTGGCGAATACGCCTGGTACGACGAGAACAGCGATTACGAACGTCATGAAGTGGGGCTGAAGAAACCCAACCCCTGGGGCCTGTACGACATGCACGGGAACGTTTCGGAATGGGTTTTGGATCAGTTTCACGAAGAGGGCTACAAGCATTTGGATCCCGAGAAAACTTATCAAGCGACTCAGGCAATCAATTGGCCAACCGAGCCCGAGCCATTGGTGTCACGTGGTGGTTCCTGGGAACTGTACCCCGAAGATCTTCGATCTGCGGCACGATTGGCCAGCAACAACGAAGACTGGAAAGCCGAAGATCCCAACTTCCCCAAGAGCCCTTGGTGGTTCACCACCGAACCCTCAACGGGTGTCGGCTTCCGTTTGATACGTCCATTGCGAGCTCCCGCTGACCGTGACGCTCAGGAATTATGGTGGCGACCGCGTTCGAAAAAAGTGCAAATGGCAGTCGAGTTCCGCTTGGAATCGGACGGCAAGGGTGCCATCGGAATCGTCGATCAGGAATTGCCAGCAGCCATCGAAAAGTTGCAGGACAAGTAACCCACCGATGCCGCAAACCGCTGCCGCCGTCAAACGGGAACTCAAGCAGTATCGCAATCCGGAGAAGGCCGCCTTTTTCCCTCGATTCTTTAAAGCGGGGCCCGGCGAGTATGCCGAGGGGGACCAGTTCCTTGGTGTCACTGTGCCACACCAAAGAATCGTCGCCAAAAAGTTTGGCGAACTGCCAACCGCACAACTCGCTAAATTACTCGACGACAAGTTTCACGAGTGTCGTTTGACGGGCGTCTTGATTTTGGTCAACCAATTCCAGCGTTGCCAGAACAATACTGACCGAAAACGGATCGTCGATTACTACCTGTCGCGTACCGACGCCATCAACCATTGGGACTTGGTCGATTCGTCGGCTCACAAAATTTTGGGCGAGTGGTTGGTTGACAAAAAGGATCGACGAATATTGGACAGGCTTTCCAAGTCCAAAAACATGTGGGAGCAACGCATCGCAATCATCGCGACGCTGCCATTCATTAAACGCGGCGACCTGGACGACACATTACGTCTGGCCGAACGATTACGTAACCATCCACACGACTTGATTCACAAAGCGGTGGGCTGGATGTTACGCGAAGTCGGCAAACAGGATCAAAAAGTGCTGGAGACTTTCCTGAACAGGCACGCGACAAAAATGCCGCGCACCATGCTACGTTACTCGCTGGAAAAATTACCAGCGACCAAACGCAAGAAGTATATGCGACCTGCTTAAAGCAACGGTCGGACTGTGCGACCTTCTATCGATCAGATCTCTGGATTTAATTATCCGGCAAACGATCCGGCGGCTTCGACAATTTTCTCGACCGTGATCCCGAAGTGCTCATACAGTGTTTCAGCCGGTGCCGAAGCGCCGAACGAATCCATACCGATGAACTTGCCTTGCAAGCCCAGATAGCGATCCCAACCTTGACGAATCCCGGCTTCGACGCCGACCCGTGCCGTCACATCGGTAGGTAGTGTTTCGTTTTGATAGGCTGCGTCTTGCTGATTGAAGATTTCAAAACACGGCATACTAACCACCCGTGTCGCCGTGCCGGCTGCATTAAGTTGCTGGGCAGCTTGCAAACAGAGATCAATTTCGCTGCCCGTACCGATCAAAATCACCTGGGGTTTGCCTTGGCAGTCCAACAAAGTGTATCCACCACGCTGAGTTCCAACGGCAGGCTGGCAAGTGGTTCGATCGATGGTCGGCAGGTTTTGACGCGACAACACCATCGCCGTTGGTCGATCGTCTATCGTCATCGCCATTTGATAGCAATTAGCAACCTCATTAGCATCGGCTGGTCTCATGACTTGCAATCCAGGGATCGCCCGACAGGCCGCTAGATGTTCGACGGGTTGGTGTGTCGGTCCGTCTTCGCCAAGCCCGATGGAATCGTGAGTCAAAATGTATAGCACGGGTTGATGCATTAGGCTGCTAAGTCGCATCGACGCTCGCATGTAATCGGTGAACACAAAGAATGTTGCGGCGTAGCTTCGCATTCCGGAAAGTGACATACCGTTACAGATCGCGGCCATCGCGTGTTCGCGAACGCCAAAATGCAGATTGCGACCGTCGTAGTTTCCGAACTCGAAATCCTTGTCACCATCAATTTCAGACTTGTTGGATCCCGCCAAGTCAGCCGAGCCGCCCATCATCCAAGGAACTTTCTTGGATATGGCGTTCAGCACTTTCCCGGACGAGGCACGTGTGGCCATGGCCTTCTCTTCGTGACAAAACACTGGCAATTCTGCGTCCCAACCGTCTGGCAGTTGTCCTGACCAAATGGTATTCAATTCGGCTGCTTCGTTAGGAAATTGTTGCGAGTAACGGTCCCACTGTTCTTGCCATTGCGAATGCAATGCCTGACCTCGCTGACCAATCCCGTCGGCAAAGTGACTCATCACGTCTTCTGGCACGTGGAACTTTTGATCTTCGGGCCACCCGTAAAACTGTTTCGCCAGCTTGATCTCGTCCTCGCCCAACGGTGCGCCGTGCGCGCCGGCAGTGTTTTGTTTGTTGGGTGCCCCGTAACCGATAATCGATTGCAGAATGATAATGGTTGGGCGATCGTCGGTAGCGCGAAAGACTTCCAAGGCCGCATTGATAGCGTCCACGTCATTGGCATCGTCAACTCGGGCCACGTTCCAACCCATCGACTCGAAAAGTTGATCAACGTCTTCGGTGTAAGCTAAATCCGTCGAACCTTCGATTGTGATTTTGTTGTCGTCGTAGATCCAGCAAAGATTCGACAACTTCAAGTGGCCAGCCAAAGATGCAGCTTCACGTCCAATCCCCTCCATCAAATCGCCATCACTACACAAAGTGTAGACGTCGAAGCCAAACAACTGGTGTTCCGGCCGATCGTACCGCGCCGCGTAAAACTTGGCCGCCATGGCCATGCCAACACTGTTGGCGACTCCTTGACCCAACGGGCCCGTCGTCGTTTCGATACCCGCCGCGTAACCGTATTCAGGGTGCCCAGCACAAGGGCTGTGCAATTGTCGAAAGTTTCGAATATCGTCCAAAGAAATTGCCGGAGAATCCTGAACTTGTCCTTGGTCGTTGACAGACCTGACACCACTTAGATGCAGCATCGAATACTGCAACATCGAGGCGTGACCGCAGCTCAAGATAAAGCGATCACGAGCAACCCAATTCGGATTAGCAGGATCATAACGCATAGCGTTTTGCCACAAGCAGTAGGCCACTGGTGCCAACGCCATAGGCGTTCCGGGGTGCCCGCTGTTGGCCTGTTGCACAGCGTCCATTGACAGCGTGCGAATCGTGTTGATCGATAGTTGGTCAATTCCGGTTGAAGACACGGCCATCAGTCATCCTTGTTCGAGTAGGGTAGTCGGGCGATCCGCCGACGAGGGGGTAGATTTCGAGCACGCAGTGTATCGATCGGCGAATCCCAACGTCAATCATCCAAAACATCAGTTTTTTCTGCCAAATCGCGTTTCCTTGGGGAAGCTGATTTTGACGCCCTTAGACTGGCTCGATAAGGTAGAGTTTATCGTTTTGAACTATGTAGTTTTTCTTGCGGAACCATCGATGACCCAGCTTAATGGAATGAATCGACGACGTTTTCTGGCCGGCTTCACAGCTGCAGCTTCGGTCGGTTACGGATTGACGCAACTTGCAAACGCCAAAACCACTCAGGAACCGGCGAATCACCAAGAGGTCGGCTCGCAGGAACAACAACTGGCGGCGGATGCGACGGCCAAAACACTGATCGACAAACCAGCCCAAGCGGCCATTAATCGTGGGTTAAAGTTTTTGGTCAATCGGCAAATCAAATCGGGACCCGAACGCGGCGGTTTTGGAAGTTCGGGCTACGAATGCGGAGTGGCGGTGGCATCACTGTCTGGATTGGCCATGATGTGCGGCGGCAGCGCACCGGGAGACGGGCCTTACGGTGACGAAGTGAATCGTTGTGTCGAATTCGTTTTGCAACACGTCAACGATGCTGGCTATATCTCGCGCAGTGATGGCAGGGCTCGCGAGAACATGTACGGTCATGGTTTTTCGATGCTGTTTTTGTCAGAAGCCTACGGCATGACACAAAAGTCTGAGATCGCCGAGAAACTTCGCAAAGCGGTTAACCTAACCTGCAACACTCAGAATTCCCAAGGTGGTTGGCGGTACGGCCCATCCAAACAACCGTCGGCTGATCTATCCATCACCGTCTGTCAGATCATGGGGCTGCGAGCGGCCCGCGATGCCGGTATCCACGTGCCCGACGAAGTACGCAGCAAGTGCATCGAATACGTTAAGAACAGCCAAAACGAAAACGGCAGCTTCCGCTACCAAATGAGCGGCGGACATTCCACGTTTGCCATGACCGCTGCCGGAATCACCTCGCTGTACAGCGCCGGCATTTACGATTCCGAGCAAGTCAAAAAAGGTCTGGAGAACCTGGCGAGTCACCAGCCCGGAAGAGGGACTCATAGCGGTCACTACTTTTACGGTCACTACTATGCCGTTCAAGCCATGTGGCACGCGGGCGGCGAGTACTGGCAAAACTGGTACCCAGCAATCCGCGATGAACTGATTAAACGTCAAGCAACCGACGGATCGTGGTCCGGCACCGGTGGTCCTTCTTACGGCGCCGCTATGGCCTGCATCATCCTGCAGATCCCGCTGAACTTTCTACCAGTGTTCTCGCCTTAAGGCGTTGACCGTTTGCACGCAATCCTAATTTGCATTGCCGTTACAGTGGCGCCGGGATATCTCGCCGCTTAAATTTCCAAAATGCGATCCATAGAAACAGGATCGTCATGCCTATCAACATCAGGTTATGGGCGAACTGCCCGAACCCTAGCCACTGGCCCTGTTCGTCGTAGATCATCAATTGCCAGAAGGCAGATGGATCGTCCAGATACAACTTGATCGATAACTCGGGTTCGTACAGCGAGAAGAATGTGAACCAGGTCGTCCAGTCAAACGTCTCCGAAGACATCCCCAAAATCTTGATCATGGCAGCGATCATATAAATCGCAATCACGATTCCCAACGTCCGCCACCGGAATCGATCGAATGCGGACAACAACGTCGCCACGGCGGCGATGAAAAACCCCAGGAACAAAAGATTGACGATCCCCGGCATAAAGATCCAAGCATCGATATAGTTTCGCATGGGTTCGTCTACCAGCTCCCTTTCGCCGGGAAACAGAGTCGAAAGTGGCCACATAGCTTGGTGCCAAACACTTGTCGGTTCAACGGCAACCAAGACATCGGACATCATGATCGAAATCCACATGAATAGCCAAGTAATGCCAACCAGCGCCAGCACTCCCAACATGGTAACAGCCGTATGAATCACAAAAGTCTGTTTACGGCTAACCGGTTGCGACAGCAGCATCTCCATCGTGCCACGAGAAATTTCGCCACTGACCACATCGGACCCGCGCACGATCCCCCAAATTGCGATCATCATCAACAAGAACGGTTCGTCCAGCGTCAATGCTGTCCGACCGTCATAAGTGATCAACCAGTCAGCGCCCACTGAGGTGTAGTTGAGCAATTTCTTGGGCAACAAGCCGATAATTTTCTGGAACGTCGAAGTATCCAACTCGCCAACCACATGCACTCGAAACCAAGCGAATGCAGCGACCCCGATGGCTAGTGCCAGAAAGAGCAGGGCACTTTCTGAGAAGTTCTTTTTCCACAGAGCACGATTCACGATACGGCCTCCGTTGCTTCCACGTCCGAGTTACCATCCGTGTGGAACTGATCATAAACACTACGCAGTCCCACCGGTTGGACAAACACATCCTGCAAAGGCGCTGCCGCCAACCAACTTAAAATCGATGAAAGTTCACCGGGCGTTTCAATTTGAATTCGGTTGTCTTCTAGCTCGACCACACTGATTTGATCTTTCAAGTCATTGGGCACCTCGGGCAGAGTCCCGCCGTAAGTCAATCGAGCACGGACGCGATGCTGCCGTTTCAGATCAGCCATAGGTTGCGTGTGCACCAACTTCCCGTGTCTCAAAATCCCAACTCGGTCACAGGTATCTTCTACCTCGGGCAAAACGTGCGATGAAAAAATCACGGTCCGTCCTTTGTCCTTGGCCTCCATCACCATATTCATGATCTCGCCACGCACACTGGGGTCCAGGTTGGCGGTCGGCTCGTCCAAAATCAGCAACGGGCAATCGACGGCCAACACCACTGACAATGCCAATTTTTGCCGCATCCCGGTGGACATAAACACGACCCACCGCGACAGATCCAATTCCAATCTTTCGGCAATATCTTTGGCTCGTTGCAAATCCGAGTCGGGTCGCACATCCGCAAAAAACCGTAACACGTCGCGACCACGCATCGTGCGGAACAGTCGCGCATCGCCCGGCAGATAAGAGACCTTTTCGTGCGCTTGGACTCGTTGATGGTAGCAATCCAAACCGTCAATCGTGGCCTGCCCGCTGGTGGGCCTCAAAAAGCCCATGATCAATCTCAACAAGGTCGTCTTGCCGGCGCCGTTAGGACCCAACAACCCAAAGACCTCGCCCTCGGCGATTTGCAAACTGCATTCGCTTAGCGCGGTTACCTGCGAGTAACGTTTGGTTAATGCTTGCGTTTCTACGAACGAATTCAAAACTATTCTTTCTTGTTTGGACCGTGCCAAAGCCGAACAAACAATGTTAACGAATCGGATCTTTGCCCATCAAACGTCGCAGCATTCCAATTTGACCGGCGTGCAGCATCTCATGATCGCCGGCAAACAACAGAGCACCATAGCGCGTCGCATAAGCCGACCAGGGACGATCGATCGGTTCATCCAATTCGTCATCCGGGAACGATGGCAGTTCGCGAAACGATTGCTCATGAACCTCGTGAAAGGATTGCAAAATCTCTTCTATCGGTGGGTACGCATCCTGGCCGACTTTCGGCGTGGTCCCTTTGCCGAACGTTTTGCGAAACTTGCCAGTCATCAATTGCAAGTCGTCCGTCACACGCCCACGCTGACGAAACAGCATCAGCCCATATTGAGCGAACGCTAAATGCCCAACCTGCCAAGCAATGTGGCTAACGGCCGGCGATGGCGTCCAGAACCAGTCTTGCGGTTGCAGGTCTTCCAGCAATGTCATCGTGTACTGGCGAGCGGACAACATATGACGCGCCGCAATTTGTATGCGGTCGGCCAAACCTGCAATTTGCTTTTCAAAATCGAGCGAATCATTTTCAGTCATTGACTTCAAAAATCCCTTCGATCTCGACCGTCACACCTAGTGGTAGCGAGTTCATGCCAACCGCACTACGAGCACCAATGCCAATCGATTCTCCGAACACATCACGAAACAAATCGCTGCACCCATTGATGACTGTCGGATGATCGACGAAGTCCGCCGTACACCACACCATCCCAACAATTTTTACGACTCGCTTGATTCGATCGAGACTTCCCAAGTCCTTTTTGAGTGTCGACAGGATCGTCAAGCCACATGCTTTGGCGGCATCGTAACCAGCCTGCTTATCCAGTTCCGCACCGACACACCCTTTGATCAACGATCCGTCAGAAGTTAACGGAACGTGTCCCGATGTCATGCAAAGGTTGCCGACCATAATGGACGGCTTGTAGACGCCGACAGCACTTGGAGCGGGTGGCAATACGAGCTCCAGTTCTTCGAGTCGTTGGTCAATACTCATGGTTTCCACGTGTTGTTTGTATAAAAGATTATTGATTGGACCATATCCTCAAACCGTCTTCAGCTTAGACCGCGACGTCTGGACAGGCATGTGAGAGGATTTGGGAAACAACAATTTACGAATTAACCGAGCTGACCGAAACATGGGCAATCGCCAGATCAATCATTTCGCAGAAAACGTCACTGATTGGAGGCTGCCAAGGCTTCGATTTGTTCCCAGCCGACAATAGGAACGTCACAGTGAAAGTTTTCGCAAACGTACAGAGTCGGTTGGCCGTCGATCGCAGTTTTACCTTCTAAGGAGCGACGCAATGGCGAATCGTCCAACAATTGCTCTGGCCCCACAACGATCAATGTTTCATCCAACCGGACGTGTTTCTGCAGCTGACCAACCACTCGCTGGATCTGCGGATCGTCTTTGCTGGCAACCAACACAAACTGTTTTCGCGGATACAGGTAACGGTGCATGGCGATCAACGTTTGGCTAGCGGCAACGGCGGCTCGCTTAAGCAAAGGTGTCGCTGCCTGTCCGGCCGCCGCGCCTAATTCCACCCAGTCCTGATTGCCCACCAGTTGGCCCAAACGAACCAGAGCCAACACGGCCATCGAATTTCCACTTGGTACCGCCGAGTCCTGGAACTCGCGAGTTCTAGCGATCAACTTTTCGTGATCCTTGGCCGTGTAAAAGAAGGCCCCCGACTGGCTGTCGTGAAACAAATCGATCATCTCGCTGGTCAGCATTTCGGCATGCCGCAGCCACTGTTGGTCAAAGGACACGCGATAGAGCGACACATAGGCATTGATCAAGTAGGCGTAGTCGTCCAAATAGGCGGACAGCTTGGCCGTCCCGTGACGCCAAGTATGCAATAGTCGTTGCTGATCGTCTCGCAAGTGTTGCCAGAGAAAGTGCCCGCAATTTTCGGCAGCGCTGCGGTATCGATCATCGTCCAACAGCACCGCTGCATCAGCGAACGCCATGATCGCCAATGCATTCCAACTGGTAATCACCTTGTCGTCCAAACCAGGTCGAATGCGTTTGTCGCGATGCTCCAGCAACGTCGCCCGCGCCGCACGCATCTCTTGCATAAAATCGTTTTTGTCCAGTTGATGTTGTTCGGCAAACTCCAAATACGAGATCGGCAAGTTCAGGATGTTGTCCCCTTCGAAATTTCCACCAGCGGTCACGTCGTAAAGTTCGCAAAACCGATTACCAGTCTCTTGCCCTAAGACCTCCAAAACTTCTTGGACCGTCCAAACGTAGAACTTACCTTCCTGTCCTTCGCTGTCCGCGTCCTCGGTGCTGTAAAAACCGCCCTGGGAATCCGTCAAATAATTCAACACGTAGTCCAGCGTCTTTTGAGCAATACGTGCAAAGAATTTTTGCCCAGTCACTTGATAGGTCTGCAGAAATGTTTGCACCAATTGAGCGTTGTCGTAAAGCATCTTCTCGAAATGCGGTACCAGCCAACGAGCATCGACACTGTAACGAGCAAACCCGCCGGCCAAGTGATCGTAAATGCCGCCGTAGGCCATCTTCCTTAATGTGACCTCGACCATTTGCAGAAAGTCTTTCGGATTCGGTGACTCCCATTGGGTCTCAGTAGCAGTGGTTTGTTGTTGATAGATACTCAGCAATAAAGATAGGTCCATGGGGTGAGGGAATTTGGGTGCGCTGCCAAATCCTCCGAAGGTGCTGTCGAATCGATTGTGAAGAGTTTGCGCTGCTGCCTGAAAAATTTGCACATCGAATTGCTCTGTTTGTTCGTCCGCTGCAGAACCGGCGATCATGGCCGTGATCTGTTTGGATTGAGCCACCACTTGTTCTCGCTTGTTGTGGTAGGCGTCCAGCACACTGGCCAGCACTCGATCGAAACCCGGCATCTGAGCGGTGGTCGTGGGCGGCCAATACGTGCCGCCAAAAAAGAAATCTTGATCGGGAGTCAAAAACGCACTCAAAGGCCAACCGCCGTGACCATTCATGGCCATCACCGCCTGCATATAGATTTGGTCCAGGTCCGGTCGCTCCTCGCGATCCACTTTGACGCTGACAAAGTGCTGATTGAGATAGTCGGCGATTTGATCGTTCTCAAACGACTCGTGTTCCATCACATGACACCAGTGACATGCCGAATAGCCGATGGAAAGAAAGATCGGTTTGTCTTCCGCGCGAGACTTCAAAAGCGCCTCGGGTCCCCATGGATACCAGTCGACGGGGTTGTTTTGATGTTGAAGCAAGTACGGACTGGATTCGCTGGCGAGTCGATTGGGCATTTAGTAGCCTTGGCAGAGATTCAAAAAAACAGAGTTCACCAAATGTTACTCGAACGAATGATCGGCGTCCGGATAAACTCCTTCACGCACTTCCGAGCACCATGTCTGAACGGCATCATTAATCGTCTCGCCCAACTTGGCATACTGTTTGACGAATGTGGGGACGTAGCCGGATGTCATTCCCAACAAATCGTGCAGGACCAACACTTGTCCGTCGCAATCAGGACCTGCCCCAATGCCGATTGTAGGAATCGCTAACTGTTTTGTGATCTCGGCCGCCATTTCGCTGGGAATGCACTCCAAGACGATTCCGAACGCGCCCGCTTGCTCGGCAGCTTTAGCGTCGGCCAACAAACGTTCCTGATCTCGTTGAATCTTGTAACCGCCCATCGTGTGCACACTTTGTGGTCGCAACCCAACATGAGCCATCACTGGAATACCAGCCGACACCAACCCTGATATCACGTCCTGTTGTTCCTGTCCACCTTCCAACTTCACCGCTTGGCAATTGGTTTCTTTTAGCACTCGTCCCGCCAACTCGATCGCCTTGTGAACCCCTAAGTGAAAGGTCGGGAAGGGCAGGTCGACGATCACCATCGCCGACTTGGCGGCCCGGGTCACCATCCGACCGTGATAAATCATCTCGTCCAAGGTAACCGGCAGTGTTGTGTCGTGGCCCTGGATCACCATCGCCATACTGTCGCCCACCAAAATCACGTCGATGCCCGCTTGGTCAATCAACCGGGCAGTAGGGAAATCATAGGCGGTCAAAACACAGATCTTTTGGCCTTTCGATTTCAGCTCAACGAACTTGGGGACGGTCAATTTCCGGTTCCGACGTGATGGTTTTTCAGATGAGCTCATGAAAGTCTGCGCGATGAATTACCTAAAACGGTTGTTGACTGAGTTGGCTGATTGTATCGGGTGTGCCGATTGAAATCGAATGGCATGTCAAAGTTTAACGATTACCAGAAGAAGGACACCTGTCCGCTGCCAAAACTGATCGGCCTATGACGATTTTTCTTGCAGTGCCACATTTGACGGAGACTCCGATTCTGTCTAGCTAAGAACTGTATTCAGGATTTTGATGCTTTTCAGGCCGATATGCTTATCACGGATCAATCCGGTATTGACGTTGTTGTCAATCCGTGCCGGAAACTGTGCTAGTCATCAGCAATGAGCCTACCAATGATCAGAATTCTGACAGGACCATTTCAATCCAAGTTGTTGCTTACCTGCTTGTGCGTTGTGGCGATAACCGCTTGCGGCTGCACAATCCGGATCAGCAATCGGCCAAACGAAGAATGCACGTACCAATGCCAGTATCGATCTGAGCATTTACCGGTCAGTCCACAACACGTCGTTCCGCCGAATTCGACCCTCCCAACCTACCCGATCGAACACCACGTCGTCCCGGACGGCGAGATTTTCGCTCCGGAGGTGGAACCGGAATCCGCGCCTGAAAGTCTCGACCTACCAGCCACACCAGAATATGGTTTTGAAGAGGGCTTTCGCGTGGGACAAGAATACGCGGAACAGTTTGATATCGGAAACGAATTGCTGGCCGAAGACCCACTACCCGATGACCTGAGCAACGCTCGACTTGGAAAGTCGTTTGAAACGGGGGCACGCGAAGGTATTAACTCGCACGTCCGCAAGAAAGCACTGTCCAAGAATAAGATCATTTCCAGGACGGCACCCAGTTCGCCTTCTACCGTAGACGATACGGCAACATCACGTAAATCGTTTGACCAGATCAACGACCGCATTGAGGACATTGGTGAACGCATGTTCGCCGAAAGCCAGGACGTTGAAGTCGCCAAAGAACCGGTGGCCGTCGCGCCCGTCGAAGAGATCGTTGCGGAACCCCTTGCACCGGCCGAAATCGAACCGACCAATGAAGAAGCAGTGGCCGAAATCGAACCAGCCAATGAGCCAGTGGCCGACATCGAACCGTTGACACCAGAGATCGAAAATGCGCCCGAAGTAGTCGCCACTCCTGAAGCAAACCCTTTCGTATTGGAAGAGGCACGAACGCCAGTCGCCCCAGTCATTGCCGATCACCAACCGATTAAAGCCAAAGAGGTCGTTGGCAAGCCGAGTGTCGAGAAACACGTGAGCTCAGAACCGGAAATCATTCGCTTGCACGCTAATGGGACCTTGGCCCACGAAATGAATCGCTCGCACGCTCCCTTGCAACCGGAAGCCGCGCAGCCCGTTTACCAGTCCACCGTCAGCGACCCTGCCAGTTCGGTGCAGACCGAATTGCCGCCGCTACGAAGTCAAATCGCTCCTTTGCTTCCCGCGACGGTTCCCAATACGATCCCTGTGTTGCAAGCCAAGCCAGTCAACTTTCCGGAATCGACGCCAGAACCATTGAGTCAAACTCTGGCACCGATGCCAGCTCAAACGATGGAGCAGCCCGTTGTGGAATCTCCCGTTTCCACTCAACCCGCTGAAACGTTGACAGCACCAGTGGTGGATCGAACCACCGAAGCACCAGCCCCCGCAACGCAAGCAGCAACAACAAAAGAAGAAAAGCTTTTAGTTTTGTCAGCCAGCTACGTTCCTTTCCGACGTCAACGAGAACCTCTGATCGAATCGAACTTGGACGATAGACACCGACAACCTCGTTCTGACGAACAGAGTCCTGTGTTGACCGCGGCCCCAAGTTACCGGATCAACAACATCCCTCGCTTCCGACCAAAAGGGACCGGATTGGATCAAAAGACAATGGAAAATCTGAGTATCGAGCTGGACCCCATCCGCAACCATGCACCAGCAACCGGCCCAGACTGGGAACAGGAAAGGGACGGTGCCTTCGATGTTTTGGATGCTCCCAAATCCAACGAATTCAAACCTCGTCAAGCCACTCCGAAACCTCAACAACAGCAGCAGCAGCCAGACGATTCGTCGTTCCGACGCTAGTCCATCCATAGGATAGCCTGACGAATGAAACCAGCTTTGATCGCTCTGGATGCGGTTGGAACTTTGATTCGACCCACCGAATCAATCTCGCTTGTCTACCAAAGGTACGGGCAGCAATTTGGCTGCCCGCTTTCCAAACAAACGATCAAAGCGAGATTTCAAGCTGGCCGGCAAAAGCTGTTCGGGCACTCGCAGTCGTTCCCATCCAGCGAGATGATCGAGTGGCAACGGTGGCGACAACTCGTGCGTTCCGTCTTCGAAGAAATGGATTCGCCTGAGATCGACGACCTGTTCAACCAACTCTGGAATCACTACGCCCAACCCACCAGTTGGCAACTGTTTCCCGAATCTACCGATTGCTTGAACCGTTTATGGCAAGCAGGACACCAAGTGGTGATCGCTTCCAATTTCGACAAACGCTTGTTGAAAATCTGCGAAACGCTACAACCGCTCGATCAAATCCAGCACGTCTTTTATTCGACTCGACTTGGATTCTGCAAACCTGATCAACGCTTTTTTCAGGCGATCAAACAGACGCTACCCGACTTCCCAAGGTACGTGATGGCCGGTGACGATCCCATCAATGACGTAGATGCCGCCAAGCTTGCCGGGTTCGTGGCATTTCATGTCGCGCGACCCACTGTCGATTTGAACGAGTTTGCGAACCGACTTCCGCAGTTGTTGGACTCTGTTGACGATTGCTAAAAACTGCGTTGGAATACTTCGTCGATGGTTCGTTTGATTCGCCAAAGCAAGGTGCGGTTGCCAATGTAAACTTTGGCTTTGCCGACGGAGGCGAAATTGATCGGATCGGCTGGTGAGTCGATTAGCTCCACGGTCGCTTGAACCATCGTTGATGATAACGTTTGCCCATCTTTGAATTGCATGTCCTTGCGTTTCTCAGCATCGGCAATTTGCTTGACATGCTCGACCATCGGCGATGTCGAGCTTTCATATATGGCGTCCGGCAGATCGCTGGCCCCGTTGTCCCTAAGCGAGACCGCTTTGATGCGACCTTGAAGACGATGGTTGCTTAACGACTTCAACAATATCGAAACGTCTTGTCCGGCCCGTACCAAACCATTTTGTTTTTGCTCGACCAACAATAAGATCTCTTGTTCAGCATCGTCACCGATGCGGCAAACTTCATCGGCTGGTTCCAGCCACGCACCAAGATTTGATTCGTCCAGCGGATTCCCATAAAGTCGATTCAAGTTTTCGTCGTCTGTGTCCGCTTGGCGATCACCGATAGTGACACCGTAAACCACTCCTGAACGAGGGGCACGGATCAATAATGCTTCCTCTTTTTTACGCAGGATCAATAATTCGGATTCCAAACGGCGCAACGTCGTCACTAATTCGTTTTCGCTTTGAAACTCACCCGATTTGGCATGTTCTGCCTGACTGGGCGTCCGCAGGAAATCGAGTTGCAGCTTCAACTCTTCAATTTCCGATTCGCGTTCCAACGCCTCCTCTTGCAGACTTTCATCTGCCAATTGGACCACCGGCTGATCTTTCTCAATCCACTGTCCTGGGCGTGCGTAAATAGCTTCGATGCGACCGCCTTCGCTTGAGTAAACCGTTTGCTGATTGGCCATTTCGACGGTGCATTCACCGGGTACATAATACGGCAGGGGAACAACTGCGATGCCAATCACCAACGCCGCCAGCACGCCGAACGTCAGCCTTGCCCGCGATTTGTTGACATGAGCTGCATTGCCAGGTTGTTTAAAGAAAT
>CAZJBW010000044.1:0-39220 GCA_964543985.1 uncultured Pirellulaceae bacterium
GTTGCTGCTGTTGCTGCTGTCCTTGCTGTCCTTGCTGTCCTTGCTGTCCTTGCTGCCCTTGCTGTTGATCCGATGATGGATCCTGATTGTCGGATCCCTCGTTATCTTGCGAGCCTTCGGTTGGGTTACCTTCCTGCTCGTTCTGCCCGTCCTCACTACTCTCAGACTCTGCGTCATTTTCGTTTGGCTGGCCCGAGTCACTTTCATTTTCGGAATCGTTGCCGGAATCGTTTTCGGAGCCATCTTGGGCGTTAGGACTATCGCTCGAACTTGAACCTTCACTTGCTTTTCCGTCAGCGGAATCAGATTCGCTCCCGGATTCAGATTGGCCACTCTCGTTCTCTACAATCTCGTTCTCTAAGGACTGAGTCCGTTTGGCATTTTTGTCCTGTTGAGCCTGCAATTGGTCCGCATCGCCACCGCGTTCGGTCTGCCCACGAATCCCTTGTTGCACTCGCAAGATGCGATTCACTTCCTTCAAATATTCTTCGTGCCGTTTAATATCGTCACGCACACGGCGGCTGCGATTTTCACTCTCCAAAAGAGTCAGCAAGGCTTGCAAATTTTCCGTAATTGCTTCCTGGCTTTTGGTCGCGTCTCGCAATCGTGAACCTTGAAGTTGTTCAACCGCTGTATTGAATTGTTTCAGCGTCAACTGTCGAACGGACTGCTGGTATGCCTGCTGCAGCAATTCGGCTCGGTCTGGGTTTAGATCTTGTTCGTACTGATAAAGCGAAAACAGCTTCTTCTCCAGCAACTCGTACTGTTCCGCCAATTTTTCCTGATCGGTCAGGATGTTCTGCTGCGAGTCTTCTGTTTTTGGAGGCTGATCCTGCTGGGCCTCGATGTCGGCGACCGGCATCCCTAGTAGCGTCCAGAGCCCGAACGCCAGGAACCAAAACCGTGAGTTATTTGTTGAAGATGTCATCAAATGCCTTTTGGTTTCTAAGTGCTTCGGTTCGTTCGCGAACAGCTTCCTGTTCTTCCAACATCCGACGAACGATGTCTAACAACTCGTTTTGAGTTTCAAACTTTAACAACGTGTCCACGACTAATTTTATCTCTTCGAGCACTGCATCCATGGTGGTCAACGCCTCCAGTGCTCGCAAGTCAATTTGATTTAGCAAATCATTGGTTTGACGCGAACCTTGCCGATTCGTTCCATCGGCAATCAATTCCAGCAACACCCGCACCTGCTGGTCCAATGCTACGAGTCGCTGCTCCAAGCTGGGCATCGAACTTTGATGCAGAACGTGCAACGGCTTGGAAATCACATTTTCGATACGATCCACTCGATCTTGAGCATCGACGCGGTTGTTGATCAGTTGCAAACGAACATCGTCGAATGTAAATGCGATACCGCCAACTTCTTGCAACGATTTCTGAGTCTGCAAGATCGCTCGCTTGACGAACAGTCGCCGCAAGTCCCAGTCGTCGAAGTCCGATTCAGCGTTAGATTTTTCATCGCCCGGTTCGAAACCTGCTTGGCTATCATCCGTATTCCGAGCTCTAACAA
The DNA here is from genome assembly GCA_964543985.1 of uncultured Pirellulaceae bacterium. Classification (GTDB taxonomy): domain Bacteria; phylum Planctomycetota; class Planctomycetia; order Pirellulales; family Pirellulaceae; genus CAJQPP01. The sequence continues at coordinate 1,517 of CAZJBW010000044.1, forward strand.
GGTAGGCGCGAGCATCCGTCATCTCGCGATAAACTTGTTCCAGTCTTATCCGTTGATCCGCTTCCTCGCGTTCCAAAATCCGCAGCAACTTGCCAGCGGTCACCACTTCCAGCTTGTGTAGGTTGCCGGAACCGATGTTGGTCTCGCCATCCAGATCGAAGCGATCCTGCGCCAAAAGGGCAAACGAAACTTCGCCAGAGGGTTCGGTCGGCAAGTCTTCAGGAATTTGCGACCCGATACGCAGTTGCCGAAGATCGATCTCCGTTCGCCACGTCCCTTCGTCACTGGACGTGTCGATCCGAATCGGTTCAGTGACAGGTGTTTGCAACTCAATCCAAGCCTGTTGCACCCCGTGCTGATCTGACAATTCAACTTCCACAGGGATCGTGGCATCGACCGTCACCGCAACCCCGATACCACTCAGACGCGTTTCCACGACCGGTGCCTCGTCAATCTCAGCCGTCAAACGAATCCGCCGCACCGACGTACTGAACACGCCTTCGCTGTCCTGTAACAAGTATCCGAAATTGATATCGTCTTCCAGTTTGTTCAATGAGTGCTGAAACTGTTTGGCTGACCCTGCAATGTCGATTTGTTGAACCAATTGGTTTTGATCGTCCAAAACGTACACGTTCTGCAACGGCCGATTAGTCTGCACCTGCAGTTCGGCGTTTGTACCTTTGGGAATTTTCATGGCGTTGGTCCACGTCAACACACGCGGTGTAAAACGCGACGACGCCTCGTCGACCAGATAATCTGGAAACACACAATCAACCCCTGTGCTTAACATCACGGGAGCGTCGACGACCTTGATGGTGAATGGCCCAATGCGATGGTCATCGCCTCGCACGTAAAACTCAATGGTCTGTTCGACCGATTCTAAAAAGTCCTGGTTCAATGCATAATTCTGGAAACCGTTACGCGAGCCACCCACTTTGGCAAACGGTAATCGACCGGACGTTCCGTTGGCTGTCCGATATCTCATTTCGCAAATTTCTGGCAAGCGACGATCCGGCTGATTCTTACTTTCAGTTTCAGCGCGAATCAACAACGAGATTCGTGAACCGGAAGCCACGGCCAGACCATTGTCAACAAATGGACGGACCGCCGTCATCTGTGGCACACCTTCGATCAACTGAGCATGCGAGACGCGAACTCCAACGATTTCAACAAAACAATCGCGAGGCCATTGCTGACTGTCCAGCAAATAAATTCTCTGGAACGCCGTGCGGAACGAATCAGGTTGCATTACCGCGAACCAGCCAATGCTGCAGGCGATCAATACGCAGACCCCCACAACTTTAATTAACGGTCCGTAGTTGAAGACCTCTTTCAACGCGACTCGACCGAGTACCTGTTCGGCTCGCACACGAGTCTCGTCCATTAAACGCTGATGCGCATCGCCGGCTGTCTGTTGCTGGTCCTGCGACAACCCAGCCAACTCATGATTGTCGTTCAATGTCGGTTGACTGACGACGGTCGCTAACGAGTCGCCTAGCTCGGGGAACTGACGCTCAAGAATCACCGCCAAATTTTCGCGTGTGACGCGCTGCTTGGCCGGCCGATAAACCCAGCGGAACAAGATCCAAGCCAACACGCCCAAGATGACGAACAGAAAAATCAATCGAAACGTGCGTGAAAGTTCGGGCAAGCCAATTTGGACCGGAAGGTAGTCCAGTGCCAAAACCACCCAAAAAGTTGCCAACAACCAAACTAACGCAAAACAGATCCCATGAAACAGCACATACCGGCGAATCTTAGAGCGCAGACTGCCCAACACCTGGCTGATGATTGGGCTGTCGTTGTTACGAGGGCGAGCCATCCGACGGTAGTCTTTTCAATAGAACTCGGATTGTGGGTCTTAGTGCATTCTACCGAATGGAACCCCGCAGCCCCATGCGAGTTGCTATATCCTGTAAAAAACCACCCAGGAAAGCTCGTTTTCAAGACTCTGTTTTTTAGTACAGTTAGCTACATCATGGATTTTCGTCGTTTGCTGCCATGTTCCGGAAAACAGCAAAACTTGGCCGAGTAGCCCGTCAAACCAATCCTAGATAGCTTGAAATCGCAAAATCGGCTTACAAAAACCCATCTCAACGACCTCTGCTGAACCTGAACTACGTATGGCTCGACAAATTCACAAGCGGTACCAAGACCCCGTCGAAATCATCTGGCTGCATGCAGCCAAGCGATGCGGGATCAAGGTAGTTCGCGACGATAAAGTGTTTGCCTCGTGGAACGGTTCAGACACGTTGACAATCGGCACACCGGAAACACTAGACCCGGACGATTCACTGGCTCAGATGATTTTGCACGAGTTATGTCACGCGATGGTTGCTAGTGCCGAACAACGATCGGCACCCGACTGGGGATTGGACTACGACAATCCGCAGCACCAAGTTTTCGAACACTCAGCCTTACGCTTGCAAGCTTGGTTAGCAGACCAGTATCAATTGCGATCGTTCCTGGCCTCGACGACCGACTTTCGAAATTACTTCGACGAACTGCATTGCGACCCACTTTTGCCGACCACCGATCCGGCGGCCAACAAAGCCAATCATGCCGCCGAGAACTTTCATCAACACCCTTGGGCCAACACGATTCACGACGCGTTGCGACAGACCGCCGAAATCGCCAATATCGTAGGCCCGGTCGCCGAACCGTTATCACTATGGAACCTTAATACCCAATGACCTCGCAATGAAGATCGGAATTTCAGGGTGTGGAATCGCCGGAACCGCAGCGGCCCTGCTGCTTGCCAAGGCTGGACACCAGGTGCATGTCTTTGAACAGGCACCTGAGTGCCAATCTATCGGTTCCGGAATTTTGATCTCGCCGCAAGGCCAACGAATGTTGCAGCGACTTGATCTATTGCAGCAGATTGCCGAAACCGCAGAACCGCTCACTGGCATCCAAGCGCAGACCAATATGGGGCGGAATCTAGTGAGAATGGATTACCAATGGCTGGACAAATCGCTATTCGGTTTGGGTGTACACCGAGGCGTCCTGTTTTCAAAATTGCTGGAATCAGCTGTCCAACAGGGCGTCGAAGTCACGAATGGATTTCGCGTAGAATCCGTGGAGTCAGACCCGCAGTCGACTCGCTTGCTGGGCACCGACGGATCCGTCAGTGAATCGTTCGACTTTATCATCGCGGCAGATGGAACTCGTTCCGCCATCCGCGAACAACTGGAACCGTCGGCCAAAACGATTCGCTACGATCACGCTGCGTTGTGGACCACGGCGCCCTGCCAACACCAACCCAAGCGACTGCTTCAAGTCGTGCAAGGGACCGAACGTTTATTGGGACTGCTGCCGATCGGTAACGGTCACTCCAGCTTTTTCTGGGGCTTGCCAACCGATGGCTTGGCGGCCCTGAAACAACGTGGATTTCCGGCGTGGCGTGAACAAGTCGAAGAGCTGTTTCCGCAGGCGGCCTCAATCTTCGATACGATCAACTCGTTTCAACAACTAACCTTCGCCGCCTACCAACACGTGAAAATGAAACGGTGGTGTTTCGAGCGAGTGATCTTTCTGGGCGATGCCGCACATGCCTGCAGCCCTCATCTGGGGCAAGGCGTCAACATGGCACTGGAAGATGTTGTCTGTTTTTGTGACGCGTTGCAACAGCTGGGCGATTTCCCAGCGGCCTGCGATCAATACATAAAGCAACGAAGTCGCAAGTTGCGTTACTACCAATCGTTGACCCGAATGATCTCGCCATTCTTCCAATCGAACGGAAAAATCAGAGGCTGGGGACGTAACATATTTTTGCCATGGATGCCCAGAACACCCTACGTCCGACGACAAATGCTACGGACGCTGTGCGGCTTCAAGAATGGCTGGTTGAGCTAACCCGCGATGTCGTGGCAGTTAAATAAATGGGCACCGCAGCTGTTACTTCGTTGTGCTTGCAGATGTCAGCGTGTGCCCTCGCGCGATTTGGTCCGCCAGTTTCAACATGCTGGGGATACGATAGGGGCCATGCATCTGCACGACGTGGTCGGCTGCGGTTTGGTGATCGAGACCTTCTGCCGTGACAAACAACGGCTGTTGAGACTTGCCGCGTGTTACTTGAACGGCAATCTGGCTGTCGCAATATTGTGATTTGGCAACGCCAACCACCGACACATTTCCGTCCAGAGCATCGAACAGGTATCTACCTAATCCTGGCTCTCCTTGCTTCAGGTAAACATGAGCATCCACGATGACCGTTTGAAAGAGTAGCGGCGAGTGCTCTAGGATGTCTAACAACACAGGCAGTTCTCGTTTGTAGAATTGGCCCGGTTGGTAATCCGTGCAATCAGAGAAAGTACGTGTGAATGTGCTTGCGGGCTGACTGTCGGTCCAGTGTTTGATAAGAACCAAACCGCTGCGAGCCGACTTGCCGCTGTATTGCACGTCCAAGATTGCGATCATGTTTGGCTGCCCCAGAATCAGTGCTTATCTACGCCTTCTTCGTCTTCTTTGGAGACTTGCGATTGGGGTAACAGGTTCGGCAAATTTCACAAACGGTTCCGTCACAACCGCGAGCAGTACAAAACTCGCGTCCGTAGAAGATGATCCGTAGATGCAACCTATTCCATTCCTTTTTGGGAAAAGCCTTTTTCAAATCTGCTTCGGTCTGCTTAACATTTTTACCAGACGTTAAACCCCAGCGTTGGGCCAGCCGGTGGATGTGCGTATCAACGGGGAATGCTGGCACGCCAAACGCCTGAGCCATCACAACGCTGGCCGTCTTGTGCCCAACGCCCGGCAAAGCCTCAAGATCTTCGAATGACTGAGGAACTTGTCCGTTGTGCTGCTGAATCAAGATCTTTGAGAGTTCTGAAATGGCTTTACTTTTGCGAGGAGAAAGACCGCAAGGTTTTATGATCTCGCGAATCTTCTCGACCTTTTGCTGGGCCATTTTCTGGGGCGTCTTGGCCAAGCGAAACAGAGCAGGGGTCACCTGATTCACTCGTTCATCGGTGCATTGAGCACTCAACAAAACGGCAATCAACAGCGTGTACGGATCCGAGTGGTCCAACGGGACCGGCGTCTTGGGGTACAGCTTGGCCAGCTTCTTGCGAATCAGTTCGGCTCGTTCGGCGCGTAGCATTAGAAACCTTTGGTTACGAAAACGGGCGAGCCGATGAAGACTCGCCCGTCTAATTTTTTTGAAGTGCCGTTGGGGCCCCTAGTTAACCTTGCGAGGCGCGTATTCGGTTCCTCGATCGCGAATCACTTCTGCCTTGGTGATCGTATCGGCTTGAGCGTCTCCGGGGGCACCGGGTTGAATCCGTTGCAACGCCATTGCGATATCCAATCCTTCGATCACTCGCCCAAAAACAGTGTGCCTTCCGTCCAGGTGGTCCGTGCGTCGAAAGGTAATAAAGAATTGGGAACCACCAGTGTTACGAGGTTCTTGCTTAGCCATACTTAGTGAACCGGTGAAGTGGCGTCGGTAATTGGGGATGTAACATTCACAATAGATGTTGTACCCAGGGCCGCCGGAACCATCGCCTTTAGGGCAACCACCTTGAGCCATAAAGTCCTCGATGACACGGTGGAATTTCAAGCCATCGTAGTATCCATCTTTAACCAGACTGATAAAGTTACCGACCGTTTGCGGCGCGTCATTTTCGAACAGCTCCAAAACAATATCGCCTTTGCTGGTCGTCAGTTTGACGCGTGGCAGATCGTCAGCGGCTTTCTCTTTGCTGCGAGCGGCTAATTCACGAACCAGGTCTTTGGCGCGAGGCGACAGTCTGCCGGCTTCGGCCGCTCGCTCAAAATAGCTAGTCTCTATTCCAGCGTCGATCAATTTATGTCCCAGCTCAAAAGCCTGAGCTTCTCGCACGCCGTCAGTATTTGGTTTGTCGAACGATGCTTCATTGATCAAGACACCCATCATGGTTTCAAACAGATCGGCATCTGGCTCTTCATCCAACTTGGCCATACCCTGCACTCGTAATTTTTCAACCACCGCATTGGCTTCGTCGACAAGTCGTTGAAACTGGTCGCGGTGGCCACGAATCTCCTCGGGATCTTCGGCAGCATCAAACTTCGCTTTGACTTCAATCAATTCCGCGTCCAGCCCTTTGTACCGCATCAACAAGCCTTCGAAAGAATCGTCGTCCTCGTTGGTGCCCGAGCCTTCTTCTTGATTGGTTTCGCTGCCCTCTTCTTGTTGTTCAGCACTACCTTGTTCTGAAGTTTCTTCCTGGGCAGTGATGGTCAGTGGCACTGTTGCGCAAAACAACAGCAGGAAAAAAAGTGTGAACTTGGTTTTCACGATACTCTCCGAATTTGTTGATGCCGGCGAAGGCAGTAAACGATTTTGTTTGAAAGATATGCTTAAAAAGTGCTAACTCGGCGAGACCCAAAGGTCTGCCGAGTCAATTGTCTTGTTCATTTTCCGGCGAGTTGTCAGCCGGAGGATCGCCTGCCTGGGCGGCAGGTTGTCCGAAGCGGATCAAATTGTAATCTTTTCCGTCAGGTTTGCGCACCATATATGCTCGAATTACCAAATCCCGAATCGGCTGTTCAACCGGCTGCGGTTCCAGAAATTCATTCAGTTCGTGGGTCAAATTGAGTCGGTCGATATACTCAAGACCTTCTACGACGCGCCCCACCACTAAATTCGTTGAGTCCATTTCGGCGATCGGGACTTTTACAAACTGGCAATTGGTGATCGCCGTGCCACCTCGCGAAGGATCAATGCCCAACGACAACGCGCCACGGAAGTGATGACGCTTATTCTTCTGCGTAACCTCATCCATTATGCCGAGCGGCAAGAACGACGTTCCGTTGCCACGTCGACAACCCGTAATCGAAAGTTGATTTGCCATCACAAAATAGAACGGCATGTTCTCAAAGTAGGCTTCTTCCGATTCGACCAACACTATTAGATTGTTCACGATAGTCGGTGCGCTGTCTTCAAATAGCTCGACCACCACGGTGCCGGTGGTCAATTCGAAAGCGACACGCGGCAGATGGCCACTCTCGTTTTCGGCGTTGCGAAGTTTTTGTTCTTCGTCCCAATGCGCCATTGTTTCATCCAAAACTCCGTACATCCCCTCCAGCGATGACGGGACCGAGCCGCTTTGCTGGATGTACTCTTCGAACAGCTTTTTGGAATCACTGAATTCGTTCGAGAAAAAAGTTGCCAAGATGGTAGTGAATCTTAGTTGTTGGTCATTGAAATTGTGTTTCAACAGCGCCTTGCCGACGCGTGCGGCCAACTCGTACTGGTACCGTTTATAAAGTTCGTCCGGCAACCCACCTAGGAAATCCAGGACGTCGCGGTCTGCGTTGGGCGAGGCCATCAATACGTCGGTCGCTAGTTCGATCGTGCGTGTTTTTTGTACCTCGCCTTTGGCTTTCAATTCCCGGTAACGTTCACGCAGCGCGTCAGCCTCGTATTCTTCGCAAATTTTGAACTCGTTAAACACCTCGATGACTTCGATGTATGTCTGTCGCCACTCGACCAACGATTCATCAAACGCTTTTCGCTCGGCCTCCTGAGCCTGCAATGCACAGCAAGTCAACGCCGACAAAAAAAGCCCACACCAAACCAATTTCATTCGGTGGCCGCTTTTACTATTCCAAAAACACATGATGACCTCAAAGATGCAATGACTGGGGCACGTTTTTTCGACTATCATTTAGACGCAATGGGTGACGAACCTGTTCACAGAATTAGTGCCGGACAACTTCCTGGCACGACTTTCCTGCGGATAAATGAGCCTTGATGCCCCCTATGGATCGCAGCTTGATTATAGCCAACCATTGGCAAATTGGATCAGGGGAGAAATGGTCCGCAAACTGGAATCTAACCCACATTTCGCCGTCAGACAGACATGCCCAACAAAAAACGTGGAACTGAAAAAAAACGTGGCACCGACATTCAGGCTTGGAGGTCCAACCAACCGCAGGCCCAACCCGGAAAGCTGCGAATCGTAGGAGGCAAATTTCGCGGTCGCCAACTGGATTACTCGGGCGATCCACGTACCCGGCCTATGAAGGATAATATTCGCGAGGCACTCTTCAATCTGATTGGTGGCTGGATCCAGGGCAAACACGCTTTTGATCTGTTCGCCGGCACCGGTGCCATCGGCCTTGAAGCACTTAGTCGTGGGGCTTGTCATATCACGTTGATCGAGCGCCATTTCCCGACCGCCAAAGTTTTGCGGGACAACATTCAGTACCTGCAGGTAGAACAGGAAACGACGATCGAGACGGCCAATAGCTTTTTTTGGGGTCGCCAGTTCCTGGCCAAACCCGACCAGTTCCCCGGGCAACCCTGGGCCGTTTTTTGCAGCCCGCCCTACCATTTTTTTAAGTCGCGATGGTCCGAATTACACGACCTATTGAACGGCCTACTGCAAGCTGCACCGCCTGAGAGCCTGTTCGTGGTGGAAAGCAACGAGTTGTTTGATACCACCCAGTTGCCGCAAGCCAATCGATGGAACACGCGGCAATACTCACCGGCACAGATCAGTGTCCTGCGCCCCGGATCAGGCTCGGCGAATTCGTAAGCCTTTGCCAACGTTGATGAATCAATTTGGTGATGAAAAACAGAAAAGTTTGCTAGAGGAAAGACTAGATGTAGGCGACCATTTGCACGATTTATTATCACGCCTAAATCTCTATGCAACCGGCAAGGCCAACCCAGATTGCCAGCTCAATTGTCACAACTGATGCATTCTTCGGTTTTGCAAGTGAGTTTCAGGACCTGAACCTGGATTCAAACGAATCACGTTTGATTCGTTAACGGCAGATATCCGATTAAATAGATGTGGGTCTTGCCGGCCCGATGCTGATGGAGCAGCAGTTCGATTTCCAAAAGGGATGTTGTCTGACGCTTCTGTCCGTACCGATTCGGTTCTATTCCCGCAGCAACCTTTTCGCTCTCAATATTGCGTCACTGGCTCCGGCTACATCATGAAATCACCCTCCGCTCTTGTCGTAGGCACGATTGTTTCGATCGTATCCTTCCTGGCAATCTTAGGATTGTCAACTGTCATCTACAAACAACTTGAACGCAGCCAAACGCAAACGGAAGCCAACCGTCACGCGGATGATGATCACTTGACCAACAAGAAATCGTTGGCCGGTTCAAGCGAATCCAAAAGTGATCATCGGCAAGCGACCAGACGACCAGTGGCTCAGTTTCAAACGCCCAAACTAGATGAAAATCGACACTCGAACTGGGTGCCCATCAAAGACGAAAACACCGACCAAGCTGCCAACGACGCGGCGGTCGCCAGTACGGTACCAAGATTGCCAGTCCTAGAAAGTTCATTCCGCAACAACGCCGACACAAAAACTCTGCCCGTTGTTTCTGCCAGCTCAAGCAACTCAACGAGTCCGAAAGAGTCAGTAACGGTCGTCGAAGCGGAATCAATCGAAGAAGACTTGGCGCCACAATTCGACCCGCTGTCGGATGTCCATTTGATGGAGACGACAGAGGATTTGGCGGTTTTAGATTCGTCCGAAACGACCGATGCGCTAACGGCACTCATCGAACGTCCGGAATTTGAATCGGCAACAGACGTTGATCCAGCGGCTCATTTCCCGTTGGGTAATCCCGACCAACCGGCGGCTGACAAAGAAGGTTATTTCGACCTGACCGAATCCACAAATCAAGTCAGTTCCCAGCAATCGGAAGAAGCCCGTCAGTGGCTGATGAACCTGAACTCGTCGGAGACGCAGCCTGTATCTATTGGCACCCAGTTTGAAAGCACCCAGTTTGAGGGTTTATCAGACGAGGAACTAATAGCAAACGATCAACATCTGTCGACCGATCCTGTTGCCACCGCGAACGACCCACAAGACGCGATCGAAACCGGCGACGGCCCACCCTTGGTGTGGATCGAAGAACCAAAACAAGCGCCCCAACAACAAGCGCCCCAACAACAAGCGTCTGCGTCACCAAAAGAGACCACACCGCAGCCAAGCACTGAATCAACGCCTACAGCACCTGCCATCACCGAAACACCGGTTGCAAATTCTCCCAGCACCGTGCCTGTCCAAAACGCGTCGACAGCTGCCAAAGCCACCACCGAAACACGGTCAAACACGGTTGACCGGTCGGCCAAACCACCAATCAAACCACCAACTAAGAAAGTAGTCGAACGGGAACAAATCGTCGGTTGGCCGATGCCCGAAGCATTGCTGGTCGAGATCGCTCACTTGCAAAAGTTCAAGAACACGGCTGCTTGGGCTGCTGCCGTTAACGAATCGTACGCCACACTAAATCAATTAGAGATCGTCAGCGATCAATCCATACCCTACCTAATTCGCCTTGGGCAATTGGCGCAACAGCTATCAGACTATTCGCAACAGTTGGCCACCACAGGGCACCAGCATCACGATACCTGTTCTTACCTGAACGAGGTCAGCTACCGAATCAATCGGCGAAATCAGATCTGGCTAAGCGTGCAGAAGTTGGCTCGTCAACAAATGACTGAAAAGCCCTTTCCAATTCACAACGTGGTGGCTCAACAGATTTCCAATCGAAAGCTGGAGATCAACTACGACGCGATTGATCCTCAATGGGTCGAATACTTGATGCTGGACAAAGCAGAAAATATTTTCGAGAACAAGAAATACAGCAATCGGTCTCGACAAGCCATTGCCAGACGTATCTTAGCGCGAGTCACATCGATTTCACTGACTCGCCAGCAAGCTCGTTACGCTGAATCAGTGGTGGGCAACGATCTAGGCGAAATGCTACGTACGATTTCCTCAGCCGATCTGGACTTGGGGCAGTTCCTGGTTGACGTTGAAAAATTTGAGACCGATCCGACATCGGGAAACATCGCCGCCGTGAATCGTCACTTCCAAAACTACTACTGGAGCCGCGACGATCAAACACAAGCTTTGGCGGACTTGATTGACGATCACTTCCGCAACGCCAACATTCGCATCGAATTTTCGCAAAACTTGATCAACCGGATGTTGCCAACATCGGCTCAAACATTCCACCAGCCGGTCGCTGACCGAATCGTGGGAGCCAACGTCATGGGCCATAGCCGAATTACCAACCAGATCGCGGTCAATCTAGTTCCAGATCCTAATCACCTTAGTTTCCGTTTACAGTCCAACGGTCGAGTACTTTCTAATACTCGCGCCCACGCACGCGGGTTCGTCTTCAGCAATCTTGGCAACGCATTGGTCAACGTGTCGAAACAAATTTCGATTGGTGAAACAGGTGTGGTCAGTCAACCAACGGATGTCCGAGCATCCTCGCAGGAACGTTTGACTGGCATCCAGTCCCAGCTAGATGGAGTGCCCGTCGTAGGATGGTTGGCTCGTCGCATGGCGCAACAACAGCAACAGTCGCAGATCCCGCAAGCCCGGCTGGAAGTCGAAAATAAACTGAAACGGGAATTCCGAAGTCGCGTCGACGATCAGATTAAACAACAGGTGCAAAATGGTCGCAACTGGGTTCAAACCAACATTTTGAATCCACTGCATTCGATGGAACTGGAACCTACCGTCGTGCGATTGCAAACAACCGATCATGCCGCAGTGGTCCGTTACCGTTTGGCGGCTCTCGATCAAAACGGCGCCGATTCACCACGTCCGCAAGCAGAACCGGGCAGCTTGCTAAGTTTCCAACTGCACCGTTCGGCAATCAATAACCTCATTAACCGTGTAGAAATTGGCGGGAAGGAATTCACGCCCGAAACGTTCATGGATCACTTGAACCTGATTCTCGGTCGCAACGACCTGCAGGCCGACACCGGGCAACATCAAGTGAAATTCAAATTCGCCTCGCGTGACCCGATCATGCTGGACTTTCAAAACAACAATTTGCAAATCGCATTGCGTTTGCAACGCCTACAAATCGGTAAACGCACTCGCTGGAAGAATCTGATCGTGACTGCCCAGTATTCGCCTACGGCCATCGACAAACACGTTTTCATGGAATTCGACGAGCAGTTCGGATTGCAAGTAACCGGCGAACGCCTACGGTTCGCCGATCAAGTGGCTGTCCGCACTGTGTTCGCTACTCTGTTTCAGCCCAAATTCGATTTCCCATTACTACCGCCCGAGATTCTATCTCGGCCAGAAGTTCAAGCCTTGGGTGTCACACAAATGGTGATGTCCAATGGTTGGTTGGGCATGTCACTTAACGATGTACAACCCAGTGCCGCATACCCAGGCTACCACCAAACGCGATCACCGGTCGGTCAACGCAGATAACTGAGATCCAATTCGAGCAATTATCGATTTGGACGCCACACGGGGCGTTCCGGGATGGAGTCTTCTAGCGAATCAAAATTCAATTCTTCTCCGATCTCGATCTGCAATCCGTCAGGCAAATTGTCTGGCAAGATCGGCGAAGAAGCATTTTGTAACCGTGGCCGACTAAGACGAGCACGATCAACGGTCTGCGAGTTCGCGGGCTGCGCGGTTACCAAATTGATGCTCTGCCGCAAAATTCGTTGGTCACCCGTCAGGTATTGCAAGTCGCAGCGCACTGGGCCAGACAAGGCTGGACTGTCCGCACCCACGGGCAAGTGGATGCCTGGCAGACGATTGGGATTATCAACAATCATGTTGGCTATCTGCTGCCGACTGTATTCACGCTCGAAAATCGTGCTACCCAACTGTTGATCAACCAATCGTACCTTGATGTCACCGGAAACAGGCAAGATGGCACCTGTTTTGTCCAGCGGACGAATCAACAAGCGAGTAAGTTCACGTCTGCCTGCCGGCAACTGGTTCACCTCGACGCCAGTGATGTACCGACTAAATGAGTTGGGGTCCCAGGATCGGGATGAGTCAGCGCCCTGATCCAAAGTCGAATCGAGTGATGGCTGGTCAGGCAGGATTGATTCAGGGGTCCCAATCGGTGGCGTCGACAATTGGTTGTTGGGAAAGGTTGGCACTTGCTGTGGAATGATAGGCTGATCGTAAATGATCTGACCGTTGACTATTGGAGAACCAACCGGAATGCCTGCCCCGACGACTTGCGTCGAGTAAACGGGGAATCCGTAGGTCGGCGCTGTCTGTCCAGTTTTGGATTCAAACTCGGATCGCAGAGCGTAGTACTCGTTCTCCAGTTGAATTTTCTCGGCGCGCAAATTGGCGATAGCCTGTTGACAGTACGGGTCGTTGCTACGGCAGCCCGCTACTGCAAACAGAATCAAAACGGGCACAATCCATGCAATTTGTGTTGAAGAACGAGTCACGATTGATCTCAAAATGTTGGCGCAATTTGTCCATATCGCCCCCCGGCTTCAACAGCGATTTAGGGGATGCACGCCTTTTAGATCAACAGCAGTTGTTTCAAAGCGTCGCTAGCAAGTCTTTGCTCGTAATCCGTCGCAACCGACAGCAATTGTCGGGTAGGCGGAGCGGCAAGCCAAAAAAATCTCCCACCAGTCTATGACCAGTGGGAGAAGGGGTTTGCATGTCGGCTTGAATGAGAGGATTTGGACCCCAGCGTTAGCCTTGTGCCGTTTCGCTCATTAGTTCCACAACTTGGTCGATCAGGTTGTAGTCCTTGGCCTCGGGCGAGGTCATAAAGTTGTCACGGTCGGTATCGTTTTCGATTTCTTCCAGCGAACGACCAGTGTGTTTGATCATGATCTCGTTGAGCTGTCGCTTGACTGCGATCAAGTGTTCTTTGTGAATCAGGATTTCTTCGGCCGTGCCCTGCATACCAGCCAAAGGTTGGTGGATCATGATGCTGGCATTTGGCAGTGCGTGACGTTTGCCGGCTGCACCTGCTTGCAACAACAGAGCACCCATCGATGCGGCTTGTCCGATGCAGTAGGTGGCAACATCGCAATTGATAAACTGCATGGTGTCGTAAATTGCCAACCCTGCAGTGACACTTCCGCCTGGCGAATTGATATACAGGTGGATATCGGCTTTGGGATCTTCTGATTGCAAAAACAGCATTTGGGCCACGATCGAATTGGCCAAGTCAGCGGTCACCTGAGTACCGAGGAAAATGATTCGGTCTTTCAGCAGTCGGCTGTAAATATCGTAAACACGTTCCTCACGACCAGTATTGTCGACTACGTAGGGGACGATGGGCATGCTTGGAAACCTCCGGGCAATAATTGTTTTGTTGGTGTTGGTCTACAGGGTCTTGGATCTAGTCGTCATCTTCAGGATTTTCCTGACGGACGGTGATCTGGTCGACCATGCCGTAGGCTTTGGCCTGCTCGGCCGTCATAAAGAAGTCTCGGTCAATGTCTTTGCCGATCTCATCGATAGACTTACCGGTGTGTTTTGCCAGAATTTCGTTTAGGCATTTTCGGTTACGAAGAATCTCTTCTGCGTGTATTTCGATATCGCTGACTTGCCCGCTGACGCCACCGTAGGGTTGGTGAATCATGACTCGCGAGTTTTCCAAAGCGAAACGCTTGCCCTCGGTGCCACCGGCCAACAGCACAGCGGCTCCACTGGCGGCCTGGCCAACGCAATAGGTTGCGATCGGACAAGACAGGATTTGCATCACGTCGTAAATCGCCAGAGTCGCAATCACGTCGCCACCTGGTGAATTCAGATAAAAGTGAATGTCTTTCTTGCGATTTTCACTCTGCAAGTAAAGCAACTTCATTACCAATTCGTTGGCGTTTCCGGTGTGGATCTGACCTTGCAAAAATACAATGCGGTTTTCCAATAACAGATCGCCCAACGTCATGGTGCGTTGACGCTGATACGAATGGTACGCCGAGGCCATCTCGATTTCCGAGTGACGAGGGTCGATTCCCATCGAACCTGGCAGTTGAGAGATTGTTTCTGGTTTCTGTTCTTGGAACATTCTTGGGTCCTAAACGTTGAATGGTCGCAGTTTCATGAGCCACACACAGCGATGCAAAACGTCATGCCACATAAGATTGGCAGGCATCGGTTAGCGGGTACATGAGTGGCGAAAGAGGCTAACGCCCATTCAAAGCTACCGCTTTTTCAAAATACCGACAAGGCCGCATTGGATCGTGTGGCGATCAGACGGGTATCCCAGCGGGGCAACAAAAAAACGGGCGTCGGCTGAACCGGGCCCGTTGGTTGGATTTTTTGCAAAAGACTCGTCGTAGTGCAGCGTCAGCTTTTAATTTTAGGGTCGCTGGATTCGCCAGAATTCAGGTCAGTCGCAAAAACCGAAGCCTGGCTCCGCCTACTGCCGTTGAACCCAATCAAATCTGGGCAATGCACTGGCTTAGTCTTTTTCTTTGACTGTGTTTGGCAGAGTTTCGGTGCCGCCATCCTCGTATTTTGCCTCGGGAATGTCCTCGCCGGGCCGATTGCCTGCCACGAAGAAATCGATGGCCTCAACGTCGTTTTTGTTGTCCGCTTTTTCGGCACTAGCAACTTCGATGTTGGCGTTTTCTTCGATCAGGGCGATCACTTTTTGCTCGATAATCATATTTCGCATGGCGTCCATTTGGCCCGTGCGTTCCAAGCGAGCTCGCACACGACGTGTGGAGTCGTTCTTTTGAGCGGCGATCTTGGCCACTTCCAGCTCAAAGTCCTGATCCGTAGCGTCAATCTCCTCGGCCTCAGCGACTCGTTCCAGAATGAAGTGCTCTTTCAACATTGTTTCCGTTCGTTTCAGAACGTTTTGCCGTAGAGCGTTCTCTTGAGCCTGAATTTCCTGATCAGAAAATCCGCTAGAGCGTAATTCGATGATCGCTCGATCCAGCTCGCGGCGCGATTGGCGACGCAATAGATCCTGAGGCAATTCCCAGGTTGCGGATTCCGTCAACAACGCGCTAATCTGGTCACGAATTTCCTGCCGCTGCGTGTACTGCATGCGACTGTCCAAATTGTTGCGGATCAGTTCTCGCAACGCCTCGATATCTTCGAATCCAATTTTGGCGGCCACTTCTTCGACGGGCACTTGCTCCACCCGTTTGACATCCAGCAGCTCGATCTCCAAATCAACATTGGCACCCTGCAGGTCCTCATTGTTGGCGTAGTCGCTGATTTTGATCTGACATTCTTTTTTGTCGCCAGCACTGGCGCCAGTCAGTAATTCGCCGAAGTTTTCCAAGACTCCGTCACCGAAGCTTAGTTTCTGTCGCAGCTGGACTAGTTGTTCGGAGACTTCGGAAACTGGCTTACCATCGTGCGTTGCTTTCAGGCTAACGACCAGGTAATCGCCTAGCTCGGCAGGCTCGTCAACCGGGACCATGTCGCCGGATTGAGACCCCAATCGTTTGATTTCTTCGTCCACTTCTTCATCTGTGAACTTGGTTTCGGTTTGGGTTAGTTTCAAACCCTTCCATTCGGGCATATCGAATTCCGGCCGCACCTCGATATCAAACTCAAAGGTCATGGGGCCATCGTCAGGGACGTTGATCGATTCGAAATCGAAATCTGGTTCGCTGATAGCGGAAAATGTTTCTTCATCGCTGATCTGTGCCAGCGAATCCATTAGCAGCGCCCCTTTCACTTGATCTTCGACGTGATCGCGAAAGCGGTTCTCGATAAGTTTGCGAGGTGCTTTGCCGGCGCGAAAACCCGGGACCTCGGCATTGGGTGCCAGTTCATCAAACTTCTCTTGAAAGTAACGTTCGATATCGTCACGAGGGATCGAAACGGTAACGTGTCTTTCGCAAGCACTGGTTTCTTTGACATTGACCGACAAATTCAGCTTGGGCTTGTCTTGTTCGGCAGATTCGGCAACGTCGTTCTCAAGTTCTGTATTCACTATTTCTTTCCTGAGTAGCATGCTCACTTAAAAAGGCCGGGACCGAAAAGGATCGCCTGGGTACAGGAACACAGGCAAATTCTGAAGACAGATGGAAGGTGTGGCATCCACCTAGTCATATCGAACGGTCATCAGCTTCGGGCCAGACAGCAGATTTTTCCCGAATTTTGAACGCCAAGCATATACGGTCGTGCGACTAACACAATCACCAACCAATCTTGGGGGAACGATAAGATGATCCTGAAAACACAATTAAGAGCGGGTGATCGGATTCGAACCGACGACATTCACGTTGGCAACGTGACGCTCTAGCCACTGAGCTACACCCGCTGATTAGGACCGATATCTTACTGATCTTGCCTCAGCGTTCAAAATTGTAAAAACGGTTTACCTTCCCGACAATCCGGGATTAAGGGAAACTTGCCCGCAACTACAGGTCCACTGCAGCGTTTCATTTGCCTTAGCAACGGAAACCAGCTACACTGGGAAAAGCTTCGGTGGGCTTTGGTATGACCCACATCGATCACAAAACAGACCGAATTACCTTATCTGTGGTTCGGAATTCGACGGCGAAAACTTTACTCGCAAAACTCTAAAGCGAACCAATCGGTCGGAAGTGATTGCTCAATCCCCGAAGTGCGGAGATATAAGTTTATAGAAACGGTTTCCTGCCACAAGTGGCAAAAGTTGCCTCAAGTAGCAAAAGCGACTGTTCCCAATTCACCTTCACGAACGTTGGTGATGCATGCACGGAGAAAATTGCTGGTCTTTGGTACCAGCCGGGAACTTGCTGTCAGCGAACACCGTTAATTGCGTTGTTTGAGTGAACTACCTCGTATTCGTAAATCATTTTCACGTCACAAAGGACCTCGACTTTATGTTGAAAGCTAAGCTGGTTGTCGTCGGCGGCGACGCAAAAGCTGCAGAGATCTCCCTGTCTCTTCCAACCGTGATCGGAAGGGGGCGAGAAGCCAATTTGACGCTACCCCACCCTTTGGTCAGCAGAAACCACTGCGAGCTATTTGAGCGGGATGGGCGGCTGCTGGTTCGCGACCTGAAGTCGCTGAACGGGACCTACGTGGATAGCCGGCGAATCGAAAAAACAGCTGTTTTGAATCCGGACCAACTGCTAACGATTGGCAACGTCACATTCCGAGCTATTTACGATTGCGATTTTGACGATGACCATTCCGTCGACCAATCCGAGGCTTCGCGAGTCATCGATTTTGACGAGGTCTCATCGGCCGATTCCGATAGCAAAATTGGGCCAAAATTGTCCGCCGAAACCGAACCACAAAAAGTCGAACCTCTGGAAACCATTCAAGCGAATTCGTTGCAGCCCAGCGACATTCACAGCGCCCCGTCCGAACCCTCGACCCCGTTGCCTCAACATTCCATCGTGGCTGCGTTGAACAATGCTGGTATCGGCGACATTCAACGTGAAGACCGGGTTAGCCTTTCCGAACTACGCGACCATTTGCCCGCCGAAATGCAGCCCGAGGCCAGTAGCTTGGATGGGCTGAAGATTGAAGATGCCGCCGTCGAACCAGCCGAGTTCTCATCGATCGAACTGGATGAAGACTCACCAGATCGCGTCGACGCCAACGAATCGGCACTCGGTTCCTTTATCCGCAAACTACCTCGGTAGATTTAGACCTGCTAACACCAACCGGACCAACTAAATCCGATGAAACCTGCTTCTGAGATTGATCGATTGTTGATCAAGCGAATCCGCTCGGGCGAGATGGATGCTTGGGGCCAGCTGATTGCGCGATACGAGGGCCGTCTGTTGGCCTTCGTGCAAAACCGACTGACCAACCGCAGCGCCAGTGAAGATATTGTTCAAGAGACTCTAGTTGGTTTCCTTAACAGCTTGCCAAATTATGACGGTCGTCGTTCATTGGAATCGTATTTGTTTTCAATTTGCGCCTACAAACTAACCGACTACCTGCGTCGTGAAGGACGCCGACCTGCCATTCCTTTGTCATCCAGTTCTGACACCAGTGGCGATTGGCAGATTGCGGGACGAGCACGTCCGGCCAGCAGTATCGCTCGCAGCACCGAACGGCGTCGCC
The DNA here is from genome assembly GCA_964543985.1 of uncultured Pirellulaceae bacterium. Lineage (GTDB taxonomy): Bacteria > Planctomycetota > Planctomycetia > Pirellulales > Pirellulaceae > CAJQPP01. The sequence goes on from CAZJBW010000044.1 coordinate 20,258, forward strand.
TAGAGGAAGATGCGTTGACCGAGGCCATCACCAATCAGGTCGCGCGCTGGCAAGAACGAGGTGACTGGCTGAAGCTGAAATGCATCGAACTGTTAACAGTGCGCGGCATGGCTAACAAACAAGTCGCCGAACAACTAGAAATCACTGAACAACAAGTCGCCAACTTCAAATTCGATTTTCTGGCTAGACTGCGAACTCTGATCAAACGCAAAAACCTATCGCAAGACGTGTTCCCCGAACTTTACGACGACGATTAGAGCCTTCCTTTCGAAGACTTGGTTCAATCGCTTTTCGATTCAAATCAATTTTGTTCGCGTCGCAAGTCCTGCAACACAAGGTCCATAATCTTCTGGGCCATCTCTTGATCAATTTGACGCGGATCGAAATGCAGGCACAACACTTGTCGGCCGGCGTACCGCAAGACGGCGAAACCGACTGCTGTTTTTGGTCGCAATGGCACGATTAGCCGCACCCCCTCCAAAATCAAGTTGCCGGCCTGCAACTTTCCGTCGACCCGCGCTAACTTGACGCGTTCAAAAGGTGCTCCCAAATTCGTGACCACACTGGTGGCCCGACAAATGTCCCTTTTGGCACTGCGCGCAATGGCTCCTGGGAAGGCTGAAAATATCCTGAGTATCAACAAAAACGTCTTCTCTAAATTGCAGCGTTTGATAACTCCAAGCTCGCGGTTCAAACCAGCAATCAATTTTTCCGGATCGGCAAAGTCGCGATCGTTGCGATCAATTTGCACAAGAGTCGCTCGATTGGCGGCCGGCAAGCGACGGTCTGCGAAGTCGCGAATGTTGATCGGGACAATCAAACGCAACCACTCGTTCTTGCGGTGCAGGCCCATTTGTTTACGCACTTGATGAATCGCCAAAAAGACCGCCCGTAAGATTAACTCGTTCGTGTTGACATTGGCTTGCGACGACCGCTGCTTCAGAACAGCGAATTCTGCTTCGTCCAAATCCGCCTGCAGCACCTGGAAATCGCCGCCTGTCTGCTCCGTTGAATCCCCTTGTGGCAAAGGCGACGATTGGCCAACAGGAACGACCGACCGAAACATAAACTTGGAGGCGCCGAAGATGGCGATGGGCTGCAACCATAACTTGCCAATGAATTGGCGAGTCAACAGTCGCAAATGATTTCGCTGTGCCAACATAGCGGCGTTGGTTTTACGCGAGCGAGGTTTTTTGCTGCCATCGTGCAGGCGATGGTAGGTGGACAGCCAATCAATAACGAACTGCAACCCGCCCAACCCATCGCAAATCGAATGGTGCACGCGAAAGCACAACTGGGTCGTCTGCTGGCCGCAGACCATAACGGGGCGAAACAAAGCGCCGTTGGGTTGCGCGACTCGTTTTCGACAAACGCCGTTCTGATCGGTATCCAATTCGTTCAGCACCTCAAATTGGCACTGCTCTTTCAATTTTGGATCCAGCACCCAATGCTTGCCCTGTTGGCGAGCATAAACCAAAGGGTGGCGGCCCAACACTTGTTGCAATGCCGCGTTTGCCAGTTCGATGTCGACGGCACCGGAAACCTCGATATCACAACAGATAACATTGGGCAGATCGGTCGAGTCGTCATTCAGGTGAAACTGCTCGATAGAAGTTATCGGCAATTTTTCACACATGAAATACGCGGGGGTTGGGTGGAATGAGTTGGTTGATGATAGACTGGAAGACGCGATTAAAAATGAAGACGAGCAAAATCTGGACGTGTACGAAAATCAACGCTGCAGATATCCGGCTCGCTGGTATACAATTTGATCGACGCAGCACGTCATTTCAAGACAATCAAGGGGGCCAGGATGTCTAGCAAACTCAATATTTGCCGAGCAGTGTTATTTGCGTTTCTTATGAGCACTTTGCTTTGCGTTCAATCTGCTTTTGCACAAGAGTATCTTAACAGCCAGAAGATCGAAGTTAAGCACGCTGGCAAATGGTATGAAGCGACGGTGGTGTACCAAGTCAGCGAGCAGGTCGTCAAAGTCAAAGTTGACTTGGGCACTGGACGGGCAGAAGAACGCTCTTTTGGATTGCGGAACATCCGTGCCTTGGGATCGGGAAGTCCGAACGAACGTTACATCAACAGCCAACCGACCGATTTCCGGTTCATCAATCAAAGAGTAAGAACCTGGAGTGATTCGACGGAGGCCTTCGAAATCCAAGCGACTCTGGTTTCTCAGATTGATGGCATCGTACGCCTGGAACGTACAGACGGCAGAACAATCGACATTGAATCTTCTAAGCTCAGTACTCGAGACCGCAAATACCTGACGCGGGAACGACGCGGTGACAATGCCGTTGCGGTTAGCGACAAGGAAAACGCCGAGGACGATAACCCATTCGCCAGTCCTTCCGCCAAGTCCAAATCGGACGATCGTTCCAGTCGAACGAAAATCGAACGGGTGCCAAAAACGACCTCTCGAGAAAATTCACGATCGAGTTCTGGATCAAACAGAGGCAGGGGCACCATCCGCTTCGCTAAAAATGCCAAACCGTTGAGCACTGACAAATGGAACTTCAACGCGGCCCAAAACGCCGTTTCGATTCCACCGGTTAACTCACAAATGTTCAACGTTGACGGTCAATCCCAATTGTTTGGTGGGCGAACCGGGCGCGGTAGCTTCGGTCCATCAGGCGGCGGATTCGGTGGAGACCGTGGTGGGCGAACTCGGGGCGGTACCGGAAACTCACTTCACGATTCCGTACCCAAACTGAATTCGCCTAAATTGGCAGGTGCCACGCTGTCGACCAGCGGTACGCAACTGGGCATCATTCACAACGACGTGTTTACCAAGAGCGGTCTAGTTCAATTTATCGATGTAGCAACCGGCCAATCCATCAACCGCTCGCTCGTTAAAGGCGAATTCTTGGCTTGCGAACCGGGCTCGCTAACAACAGCCTGCCTTGTGGCCGTCCCTGGCATGCAAAGTGGCGGCGATGCCATTGACAACCTTGTCGACAATTTGAATATGCCGGACCACTTTAATGCCTTGGCGATTAAGAGCGAAAAGACTGACGTCGATCACTTGATACCCGTCGCGTCGTTCCACCAAAATGGCTTCAAGCCAACCATGGCTGAATTCGTCAACGAAAACATACTGGTCACCGTTGGCGATCAGATTGTCGTGATCGATATTCCGACCGCACGTGGCTACTTCACGGAACCACTACCGGGGCTGAAGGCTCGGAGTCTTTCGGTCAGCCCTGACCAACAACACATCGCCGTCACAATGCTAGATGCGGTCCTGGTATTCGATATTACCGCCGGCAAATCTGTCGGCGCGTTTAAGGCGAAATTTCCAGGCAAACCTTGTTTCTCGCCAGATGGCAAGAAACTGGCCATTCCCAATTCACATACTTCGTCCATTGAGATCTACGATTTGGCAACGGGTGAACAGGAAAGCAGTATCTTTTCCACAGGCTTTTCCGTAGCTGAAATCTCATGGCCAGAACCTCGGTTCATCGTGGTCGGCACCGACGAAATCGTTGATGTGAAGCACCGCATCCCGGTTTGGGAACTAAAAAACCCTGTGCAGATTGGACACGAATTTGTGTCGGTTGGCGGGGCAAACTATCTGTACCGTTACCAGACCAACGGATCAGTTTTTGCGTTGCCGCACAACGACTTGCAAGAACAACTGGACGCTATGGATATTGACCAAAACATCATTTTGGATCAGGGCGACGCCGTCAAATTGACCTTTGATTTGCCATTTTCAAGTGGCGACCAGGATTCCATCTACGGCAAGCTGGAACAACAAATGGAGAGCCGTGGAATCGAGATCTCGCGCAACGCAGATATCTCACTACGACTGTCCGTGGAAACTCACAAGCAAGAATCTATGGATGTCGCTGAATTCGGTGCCAAAGAGGATTGGGCTGGAAACCGAGAAGGCGAACAAACCATCCGCTTCACTCCGACAACCAGCCGATTTGACATGTTGAAGAACGGAAAAGTGGTGTGGAGCTACACTCGGAAGAACCAACCGGGAGGATCGTTGCGGTTAGAAAACGGCGAGTCGCCACAGGCCTGTGCCAGCCGACTATGCAAACCGACCATTAACTTCTTCAAGTCTGCCAAATTCCCAGGCCGCTTCGTTCAATTGAAACCGGGTAAACTGTACCTGGGCGCGAGCACTCCGTCGGTCAAAGGCATCGTAGACAAGTAGACTGCCAACCAAGTAGACGTCTCAACTAGCCAACGTTTGTTGAACTAGCGCCCAGGATAACGAGCCGATTTTTGAGAGTCACCCATCGAGTAGGTCGTTGGCGAATTCTGGACGTTGCGAACGCCAGCAGGCTGCAAAGTCCCAGGGTTGGTCAAGCCTGCTTGGTCGCTTGCGAATCTGCCTTGAATCGCGGTCCCAGCGCCAGCTGCTGCCCCTTCGGATCGCGTCTGGGCTCGCTGAAACGTCAGGCCTACCAATTCTTGAAAACGACGTTGCACGTTGGGGTCCAGCCCCTTTAATCGATTGGCCATCCGCTGAACGCCTGGCCCATTCTTTTCGGCAGTCTCAGACAGTTTCTCGGCGAACTTCAACGTCTCGACAAAGTTGTGATCGGCCGTTGTGCCCACCAATGGATGGATGGTCTTGGCGATGATACTGGCTGCCAGATTGTCGATCTTCAGGAAGAAGTTCATACGACTGGTAACGCGGACCTTTCCATCCTGGCCTCGGCGGTATTCGGATTCAACGACGATCACGCATTTACCCTTCACCTTTCGCAGGATCATTGGGCCATCGTATTCGCCTTCAGCGTAATAGATATTCAAGGTTGGGTCGCCGTAAATCAAATCGGCCGATGTCGTCGTCCCAGCGCCATCTGTGGCAGTCAATGAATAAGGGCCGGTACGAGTAGCGGTCATCTCAGACACATCCATCAAGCCCCAAGTGCTGATTATCGTTTCGGGATACCGCAACAAAAACAGATACAGATCAGGGTCCGATTCGATCGTGGTGACCGGTAGCTGCCGATACAAGCTGGCACCGTTGACAACGTCAGATACTTTTTGCGAAACCGCCGGAGTCATCTGTTGGAACGGAATCTTCGTGATCGCTCGTTTGCGATACGTTTTGCCAGTGGCACCCGTCGCCATCGACTCAATCAACTGGCCACTGACCAGATGCGGAGTCGCTAGGACGATGATCCCTAGCAGCATCGGCGCAATTAGATGCCGACAAACTTTCTGGATAGTAAATCTCATACTGCCTGTCGCTGCGATGCCCCCACAAGCCAACCCCAAAAAGGTCAGTCATGGCTAACCAACAAATGCTCGCTAACGAACGAGCTTGGGAATGGTACTTGAAGGGGTAATCGGCAACTTGGCTTGGCAGAGTCTAACGATTCTGAAATTTGTAGAATTCAGACGTCAATTCTGATAGCACTTTTGAAATCCAGAGAAACCAGGTAGCAATGGCCGAGGTCAACTGAGTGCAAAGTCACTAAATGCAACCAGTATCAACCGCTTTGACAGCCGACGATGCCAGACAGACAGACAGACAGACAGACAGAGATCGAAAAAGCTACCGCGGCTTAAATTGATTCGGCCTGCGCGTGCTTGGCAGAAACCTTATCGTAGAACTCGATCTAAGGGCACTATCCGTTCGGCGCTGACGTGATTCATTTGCAACCCTTGGTGGAAGCCACGGTTACCAACGATCCCCACCGGTTGCTTTAGATAGCGTCGCAGGTTGACGCCCGGTTGAGCTGCGACGTGGTGAGTTATTCGACCTGTTTCGTCTTGCAGCACAAAGGTCGATTCCTGCAGACCACCGTTTCGCACCAACACGTTCAAGTATCCGTAGGCGTCGTAGTTACCCAAAACATTGTTACCTAGATTGGAATTTTGGTCGCTTGAACCATTTAGACGACGAGCCTCCAAATCGACTGGGCCTGTTTGGTCAGTGGCTTGATAGCCCGCTTGAATCTCGCGACACTTCCGCAGCTTTTTTAAGATCCGGTTGGCCGCATCAACGTCTTGCTGGTTGGTCGCTGAATCCAAAGCACGCTGTGCTTGCGCTGCCATATCCACTAGCTGCCACTGTTCAGGGGGCTTCAACATTTCCTGAGACAAACGAATGTCCAGCGCCTGAAGTTGTGGATTTCCGATTGCCAAGTTCGGTGCCAGCAAGGTCGTGTTACTGGCCAAGTTGCTTGATCCGTTCGAGTAAGTGTTTTGTGGTAACGAGTTGTAACCGGACGGATTCGAGTTGAATGGAATCTGTGGCGTAGCACTGAAATTATCGGTGGCGTCAAAGATATCGGATCGTTGGTGACTGGCTGATTGAATTAACGTCGGGGTCGTCGGACTGTTGTTGTTCCAGGAACCCGCCAATGCGTCGGCACTTTCTTCCTCGCCAATAAATCGGGACCGTTGCTGCGAGAATTTAACGATGGAATTGCGAGCTGGCTTCCAACCAACACTCGGGTCGTTAGAAAAATCTTGCGAGATATCGAAGCTGTCCGAATTCTGCGAAAAGTCATCATTCTGCGAGTCCGAGTCAGATTCAATGTCGAAAGACCAGTCGTCAAATTGGCCGCTACCGGAACCATTGCCGCCGGACTGGCCTCCACCAAAAGAGGGTTGAGTTGAATGTGGTTGAGTTGATTGCTGTGTTGATTGTTGAATGGGTTGTCGGTCAAATCCGCGCCGGTTGGCTGGCGCAACGCTGGGTGCAACGTTTGGCGCAACGCTGGGTGCATCATCCCAGGGCTCGAAACGGTTACTGGATGTCGACGGAGCAACCTCGGTTCGCTCGACCCTTGATTCAATCGTTGGTGGTCGAGGGCTCGTACGAACTCGAGATCTTTGTAAGTCGGAATCATTCGATGGCTGGCTACCATATTCATCGCGTTGCGACTTGCGAATATTTCGTGAAGCTATCCAACGAAATTCACCCGCTGGCGCAGCTACCTGTAACCAGTCCGGTTCAGACTCGCCCAATTCGTAGACTTCACGGTCAACTTGCCCTAGCACCAATAACAATTCGCCGGCACGCAATTTGACTTGCCACATTGGCGTGTCCACTGGATTCAACTTGGTACCTACCCAAGCTACCGTGTCGGCCGCTGTGACGCGGGCCAGTCCATTTTCCAGAATTTCAACTTCGTTGCGTTGTACTAAAGAAAAACTACCTTCGGGTGGGCGGATCGCCATCCAGCCGCCCGGGTCATGCCGATAAACCTGGACCTGATCACCAGGTGCCAGCCGGTCCGTTCCATAATGAGTTGGCCCAGGACCGCTCCGAATGACGGCATCTTCACCAGTCACGGTTGCGAAATAGAGGAACTCTTGATCTTGAGCACTGACATTTTCAGCCACGCAAAAAACAATCGCTGTCGCCAAAATGGCGTGCAACGAATGCCAAACGCGACCAACGCAAATTCGATAATAAGTATTCATAACAATTGGTGCACACTTATCGGGGGCAGATAAACGTCGTGGGCTTTTAGCGGATTTGGAGAAGCCGCAACAGGCGAGTTGCCGTTTAGAACTGGTTGCTAGCAACAAATGGCACAGATTGCATGCGCATGGTTTCCAGGAAAAGCGAGTGGCAACCTACGACCTCCGCTACTCAACCAGTTTTGTTGCGTTTCTGCCGAAAGTAGTGACGCACCAAATACGCAATCAGAAACAAATTCAAAGCAATCTCGAAGACAGCAAATGGCCGACCGAAGTGGTCTGGGTCCCAATAGCTAACCGGACTGCTGAATCGAGTGTACCACTCGAACGGAAAAAACAGCACGGGTCCGTCATCGTTATGGGTCACGATGTCGACCGCTGAATGCAGCATGCAAGCGGCTAGGAAATAGGCCAACCACCTAAGCCAAGGTCGCCAACCCCACCGTTTGCTCAAACCCAAACATGTCGCCATCAATAAAAGCAACATGGTCGGCGAGTGCAAAAAATTGTGCAGCCCAATCCACCAGGGGTCGTGATAGTACAAAAACTTGAATAGATACTGGCCAACGTCTTGGGCAGGCCAACCCAACACCTGTCCGTAATAGGCAATCCCACCAAAAGACAGAAAATACAACGCCAAATCAGGAGCAATCGAACCAAGCCCCAACGCAAGTTTTGGGATTTTTTCCCGTGTTTCGTCGGCCTGCCAGCGTTTTCCAATTACCACGGTCATCAGCCAATGCGAGGGCGTGTTCATGTTGGCCCTTCTGGCAAATTAGTTGCTTGATCAATCAATGGAATCGCCGATGCCGCCTGTTCAATGACAAGGTCGTTGTGGATAATCTGCACTCGTTTGACAGATCTTAGTAAATCCCGTGTGAGAACCAAAACCATGGACTCCCTTTTCGTTGATATCGCCGAATACGTTCACAATCAAGACATCACCAGTGACCTGGCCTACGATACGGCTCGCTGGTGTTTGGCGGACAGTTTGGGATGCGGGATCCTGGCGCTAAACTATCCACAGTGTCGCAACATGCTGGGACCCATCGTCCCTGGTGCTCAACTAAATGGTGGCTGTCGCGTTCCGGGAACGCCCTTGGAACTGGATCCTGTCAAAGCGGCATTCGATATCGGGACCATCGTCCGCTGGCTGGATTTCAACGACACCTGGTTGGCTGCTGAATGGGGTCACCCGTCCGACAACCTGGGCGCGATTCTAGCCGTCGCTGATTATCAGAGTCGCATTGGTGGCCAATCCATCAAAATGCGAGATGTCTTAACTGCCATGATTAAGGCACATGAAATTCAAGGGGTCTTGGCTTTGCAGAACTCGTTCAATCGTGTTGGCTTGGATCACGTTCTACTAGTACGCATCGCCAGTACTGCTGTGGCCGCTCAAATGTTTGGCTGTGATTTGCAACAAACCATGAATGCCATCTCGCACGCTTGGATCGACGGTGGAGCCCTGCGAACTTACCGGCACGCACCCAATACGGGCTCGCGAAAAAGTTGGGCAGCAGGCGACGCAACTAGCCGCGCCGTTCGTTTAGCATTGATCGCCAAGTCCGGCGAAATGGGCTACGAGACAGCCATGACCGCACCCAAATGGGGTTTCCAGGACGTCCTGTTTAAAGGACAGGACGTCGTACTGTCTCGAAAACTGGAAGCCTACGTTATGGAAAACGTGTTGTTCAAGATCGCGTTCCCAGCTGAATTCCACGCTCAAACGGCCGTCGAATGTGCTTTGCAGTTACACCCCAATGTCAAAGACAAACTCGCTGACATCGATCGCGTCGAAATGGAAACGCAAGAACCTGGCGTTCGCATCATCGACAAGAAGGGACCGTTAAACAACTTTGCCGACCGCGATCACTGTCTGCAATACATGGCCGCCATCGGTTTGATCTTTGGCGAACTGAATGCGGATCACTACGAGGACAAAGTCGCCCAAGACCCACGAATCGATGCACTTCGTGACAAGATGGTCGTCAAAGAGAACACCTCCTACACCAAGGATTACTACGACGAGAACAAACGAGCGATCTCCAACAGCATCCAAGTGTTCTTCAATGACGGAACCAGTACCGACCGAGTCGAAGTTCACTACCCAATCGGCCATCGCAATCGACGCGAAGAAGGGATTCCGGTTTTGCAAGAGAAGTTTGCCCGCAACCTGGCGACTCAGCTAGATAACGCTGCCTGCAAAACTATTATCGACTCGTTTGAGAACACCATGACCTTTGATGAAACGAGCATCCAGGACTTCATGTCCATGTTCGTGAAACAAGGTGCTGACATCAACAGCATGCTGGCCTAGAGATTTGCGCAAAAGAAATGCTGGAGGCAAGTCGATGACTTGCCTTCGGCTGTTGTGCACTAGTCTTCAGACTTTGCTTCGGTTTCGTTTTCGTCGTATCCGTCGCTTTGTCGGCTTCTAAAGTGACCGACAATCAATACGATGGCGATCAAGCCTAGTTCGGCAAAGATCACAAAGTTGTCGAACAGGCCGCTGCCGGAATAACTGTTGCCCAAGACTTCGTAGACGCCGTCCCAGCGTCGGAAACGAAATCGCAAATAGTAGATAAATAGCAGCGCTGGTAGCAACAACCAGCCACGGTTTTTGGCGAACATCGATAGTGGTAGCGCCCATAACCAGTACCACGGATTGACCGTTGGCTGCAGCAACAAAAACGCCACCAACACAAAGAAGAAGTTCGCCAACAACTGATGTGGATCGTTGGTCAAAAATTTCCTCAAACACATCAAATAGATCAGCAAAAACAGACCGAACGTCAAACAACGTGCGATCAGAAATGCAGGTCGCATGCGAGTTGGGTTCCAGGTATCGACCCAATCGTTTAACCACTGCTTGGTTTTCAGTGGCACGAAGGCATACGGCGGTTGATTCAGATTTTGATCCTGTCGTGGATGCAAGTTGTCATAGGCGAGTTCAAAAATTGGGTCATTGATTCGCCAACGAGACAAGAAGCCCGATAGTCCCTCGCTGTTCAGATTCTCCAGCACCAACGGATCCACCTCTTTGTCCTGCTGCAAGATTCCTAAGTGAGATAAATGGCGAGGAATATTTGGATTCTGTCGCAACATGGGCCACATCACTACAGCCGTAGCCAAAACCAATAACACCGTCAGCCCCAGTGCCCCACGTTTGCTGATATACCACCAGTTAACGAAGAACGCCGGCAACAAAATCAAAGGAAACAGTTTCGCGCCGATTGCCAGCGCCAAACAAAAAGTGGATTGCAAAAGCCATAGTGTTTTTTTCACTTTCTGTTTTCTCAAGTCTGGCTGAGCCGTGTGACACTGACTGGCCATTATCAAGCCAGCGATCGACACGAACATGAAAAACACCACTATCGAATCCAAGTGCCCACTATTGGCGATCTCTTTTAGTGTCAACGGATTCCAGGCCCACACGATGGACCAACCAACATGTCGCTGTAAATACCGCAGCAATAGCACAAGTGCCGCCAGAGTACCCAAGTCAAACAAAACCAACACCAATCTCAAAGTCCACACGTGTCGTTTCACCGAAGCTTGCGGGGACACCCATTTGACGGCCCAAGCAAACACTGCCTGACTAACGGGCGGATAAATGGTTGTGTAATTGGGAAAGTGGACTCGCGAAAGAATCTCATGAACGGACGCCGACTGGACCGACACGTTCACCACACCGGAGTACTCTTCCGATTGATTCGGCAATTTACGGAGCACTTGGTCGGGCGAATATCGATAGGGAGAAAAACCAGCCTGGGCAACTTTGCCGTCCCACAAATATCGAAAGTAGTCGATTTCCATTATGGGCGGAGTTACCAAGAACATCGCTCGGAAAACAACCGACACCAAAATGATTACCCCAAACAGCTTACGACCATTAGGAATCAACAGAGCGTAACGAACGCACATCAACATGGTTAGGCAAGCAGCCATAAACAGGAACGTCACGGTCGCTATGGGAGGCGACTTGTCATTGAATGAAAACGACAACCAGGCAATGACCGTCAACAATATCGAAAGCAACGCCGTCGCTCCCCAAAATTTCTTGAGCGACTGTTGAACTGGGGTATTAGCGGATTCTTGCGACTGGAAGGACATTGTCTCTTGCGAAGTGTTGTGGGATGAGATGTCCGGATTATCGTCGCAAACTAATAATAGGGAAGTCGGATTCATCCCGACGACGTAGATCCTTTACCAACCGTTTCTTTTGCAACACTAATCAGAACACTGTAAGCTGAATATTGCCGTCTCATCGAGCATCTACATCTCGTCAGGTTGCTCAACTTTGAATCGCATCGATCGGAAACATCCTTTTTAGGAAACCGCACATGAACTCTCTCAAATTCGACTTTCGCAATCGATCAGGCGAAATCCTATCAGGGCGGTTAGAAATACCTGATGGGCCCGTCCGAGCCTACGCATTGTTCGCTCACTGTTTCACTTGCAATAAAAATGTGCATGCCGCGACTCGTATTTCCAGAGCTTTATGTGAGCGAGGATTTGCAGTCTTACGTTTCGACTTTACTGGACTGGGAAGCAGCGAAGGAGATTTTGCGAATACAAATTTCTCTTCCAACTTGGACGACCTGCGTGCTGCCATCGATGCGCTTCGCGAAAGGCATCAAGCACCACAAATTTTAGTTGGACACAGCTTGGGCGGCGCCGCCGTATTGTATTTGGCGTCGGAAATTCCTAGTATCAACTTGGTGGCATCCATCGGAGCACCCAGCCAACCCAGCCATGTGTTGCACCTATTTGGCGAACATATTGAAAAAATTGAACAACGTGGCGCGACCGAAGTCGAAGTTGGTGGACGCCGTTGGTCGATTCAACAACAGTTCATCGACGACGTAACTCAAGTTTCTTTGACTAGACGATTGAATGATTCAAACGTTCCTGTCTTGATCTTCCACGCTCCTGAAGATCGCATCGTGGACGTTGAAAACGCCAAAAAGATCTACATGGCGGCCAACCATCCTAAAAGCTTTGTCTCGCTGGATGGAGCTAACCATCTTTTGACCAACAAAACGGACAGCCAATATGTCGCTGACGTGTTAGCGACTTGGGCAACACGATACATCCCAACGCCAGCCGAATCAACGGAAAGCAAAATGGTGGCAAAGGACGGGCGAGTCGTTGTTAAAGAACGCAACCGATCGTTCACTCAAGACTTGGTGGCTCGCAGTCACCACGTGGTGGCGGACGAACCGACCAACGTCAACGGAGACGATTTGGGGATGACGCCTTACGAACTGTTGCTTTCCAGTCTGGGCGCCTGCACGGCCATGACTCTTCGAATGTATGCCAAACGCAAAGGGATCGACTTGGAACACATTACGGTCGAATTGGAACACGATCGAATCCACGTCGACGATTGCAAAACGTGCGAAGAACAATCCGCCAAAGTGGATCGCATTCGCAAGTTCATCAAATTGGAAGGAGACATCACGGAAGCCCAGCACGAACGAATGCTGGAAATCGCCGAGATGTGTCCCGTCAATCGCACGCTGTTGAATCAAAAACTGGTGACATCCGAGGCCCTGTAAGCGGATGGAAGTTCTTTAGCCAGATACAAGAAATTCAGACGTGCAAAAGTCAGGTATGCATGAATCCGTGTCGCACACTCGCGTGCTTAACTGGCGACGGAAAACAACAAACTGAATCCGAGGCCTACCAATACCGTAGCCACCAGATACAAAAATCCAATAATCATGGCCTGTTTCATGGCAGTCCCAAAAATAGCCGAAACGGCGATGGCCATACCCAACGAAGTTAAAGCACACGCAGGCAAAATCCCCCAACCCCCCATGAAGCTGAAAGCTGCCATTAACGCAACCGTGCCAATCGATGCCACAAAAGCGATGATTAGCGCCGTGACAAACTCAACTTCCTCGTCATTAATTGATTTCAACAAACCCATTAAGATCAATGTGTTCAACAAGATCATCAGCATTTCAACCCCCCATCAACTTTCTTGCTTGTGGCCGAGCGATTCCGAGTGATTTAAATCGCTTTCTTTCGATCTAACCTAACACACAAGAATTGAAATTTCGCTGGGGAAAGAAAAGGCAACCCAAACAGATCCCTGTCTCTAAATCGAGCAGGTCATGCTCAAAAGACTAACGGCAACCGCTTGTCAGTCTGGCTTCCGCTGACCAGTAAGACCGGCAAATCTAAGGCTGACATTCGATCACGTTCCAAACTAAACTTGCAAAACGCCAGTCCGGAAAGGTTCGTCAACGGCGTGCAGAGTGACAGACTCCAGAGCCTGCATCAGGACTTGGCGAGTGTCGGCGGGGTCGATGATACCGTCCACCCACAAACGAGCGGCGGCGTAGCGAATGTCCGTTGAGGTGTCGTAGGCGTCCGTCACTTTCACTCGCAGCGCTTCTAGTTCTTCCGCGTCGGGTTCTTGCCCGGCACGTTTCATCGCAGAAATATTGATATCCAAAATGGTTTGGGCTGCCTGCTTGCCGCCCATCACCGCATACCGAGCGTTCGGCCAGGCGAAGATAAATCGCGGGTCAAAGGCTTTTCCACACATGGCATAGTTACCGGCGCCGTAACTGCCGCCAGTAATCAGAGTGATCTTGGGCACTCGGCTATTGGAGATCGCGTTAACCACCTTGGCACCAGCACGGATAATCCCCGCATGTTCGCTGTCGCGCCCCACCATAAAGCCCATCACATCCTGCAGAAAGATAATCGGAGCCCACGTTTGGTTACAGTCCATGATAAAGCGAGCTTCTTTGTCCGCACTATCATGATAGATAACACCGCCAAACTGCATGCCTTCCTTCTTGGTCATTACCGCCGTGCGTTGATTGGCAACGACACCAACTGTAAATCCGCCGATCCGGGCGTAGCCGCATACGATCGTCTGACCGTACTCGGCCTTGTATTCACTGAAGGAATCGGGGTCGACGACTAGATCGATCAGGTCGCGAACGTCATATCGTTTTTGTGGATCCGTGGGAACAACGTCATAAATTTTTTCAGCGTTGCCAGCGGGTTCGGTCCAAGTATCACGACGAAACTTGGCATCGCGATTGGTCTCGGGCATCAAACCAATTAACTCGCGAACACGTTTCAAAGCGGATTCGTCGTCCGGTTCGCGGTAATCGATGGTCCCACTAATACTGGCGTGCATTTCAGCGCCGCCCAAATCTTCCGATGTGTATTCCTGTCCAATGGCACTTTTGACCAATGCGGGTCCGGCCAAATACAAACCAGAACCTTCCGTCATGATCAGCTTGTCACATAAGACTGGCAAGTATCCGCCACCGGCAACACAGTTACCCATGATGGCGGCGAGTTGCGGGATGCCCATCGCCGAAATCACGCTGTTGTTCCGAAAGATTCGACCGAAGTCGTCTTCGTCGGGAAAGATCTCGTCTTGCAGAGGCAAAAACACGCCAGCCGAATCCACCAAGTACAGCAGCGGTAGCCGACAGTGCATGGCAATCCGTTGAGCTCGCAAAACCTTCTTACAAGTCATCGGGAAGAAGGCACCCGCTTTTACGGTGGCGTCATTGGCGATGATCATAACCAGGCGGCCCGAAATCTTCGCCACACCACAGACAACACTAGCCGATGGCGAACCACCCCAATCCTGGTACATACCAAAGGCGGCCCACTTGCCGACTTCCAACCACCAGTCATCGTCGGTGACTTGCGAGATCCGTTCGCGAGCGGTCATACGACCTTTTTTGTGTTGACGGTCGATGGAGCGTTGTCCGCCACCTTCGGTGATCTTAGTGCCTTGAGTTTTGAATTCTTCGATCAGTGATTGCCAGGACATCGGGATCCTTGAGTTGGTGATCATAAAAACGGGAGGGGGTGTGCTTGGTAGCAGCACCGTCCTCCCGTCATTGGTGTTGTGGTTCAGTTGACTGGGCAGTTGTCGATGACGGCAGCCATGCCTGTCTTACGATTCGCTTCCTACGCCATCAAAACTATACTTCAAAATCGTAGCTCAGCCAGTCTTTTGCGACGGTGGCCATCTCTTCATCGAAATTGCCTTTCAAGTCGTCGAAGCGTTGGCGGTTGCGTCGCTTGGCCATCCGCAGATACAGAGTACCCGTACGGAACTCGCGCATCTTTTCGGGTTCTTCAATGGTACCGTTGGTCATCAAGGCACTTAACCGAGCGTAGACGCAGCTGGCCATAAACAGCTCGGTGGCGATATCGCCCAAGCGGGCCTGTACAAATTGCTTGTTAATGATGCCTTCGCGGTTCTTAACCAAGGCCGTCTTGCACTGCCACGAGAACGACGCGATTTGCTTAGCCAGTTGACGACCGTAGTAGGTCAAATGGTCGTGTTTGACGGGCACTTTCGGCTTCACCGGAACCATGCGAATTGCCTCCCACGGCTTCTTCAGCAGCGATTCCATTTCTTTGCCCAAATGCCGCAAACCGACCGCAGCCACGAAGCATCGCAACACATCGTTAGCCCCTTCACCAATCATATTCAAACGAGCGTCACGCATGATGCGCTCGAAGGGCTCGTCGGTGAAGAAGCCTTTGCCCCCCCAAATTTGCAAGCAATCGTTAACGATTTTCCACAACTGGTCGCTGGCGAAGACTTTCAACATGGCCGTTTCGATCATGTAATCTTCGGCGCCACTGTCGATCAATGCTGCGGTGTGATACGTCGCGGCCTCCATGGCGTAGGTATCGGCGGCGGCCTCGGCGATTTTTTGTTGCACCAATTCGAACTGGCCCAGGTTCTTACCGAACTGGATACGATCGTTGGCTCGCTCGACCATTTTTTCAACGCAGAATTTGGCGACACCAGTGCAACCGGCTCCGAAAGTCGTACGACCGAAATCCAAAACGGTTAACGCAACTTTCAATCCTTTACCCACCGGGCCCAACACGTTTTCGGCAGGGACCTTCATGTTCTTGAACTTCATGCGGCCCGTGGCAGTTCCTCGGATGCCCACTTTTTCCATTCGTTCTTCGATGACTTCGAATCCCTTCATATCGGGCGTCACCAAAAAGGCAGTGATCTTTCCGTCCGGTTCTGCAGGGTCGGGAGTTCGCGCCATCAGCGTCAAACAATCGGCGATTCCGCCGTTGGTGATCCAGCGTTTTTCTCCATTGATGATGTAATGGGAACCGTCTTCGGAAGGTTCCGCGCGAGTTCGCACGTTGCCGGCATCCGAACCAGCCTGAGGTTCCGTCAATGCGAAGGCGGCTAGTTTCTCGCCGGTCATCAACGGCGCCATCCATTTTTCTTTCTGTTCAGTAGTACCAAACAACTCCAACGCGCGAATGCCGATCGAATGATGAGCGTTCACGAAAACGTTTGTCGAGGCACAATGTCCGCCAATCACTTCCATGACTCGGCAAAAATTCTGCTGCGACATGCCGGCACCGCCGTACTGCTTGTCGATGGTCATCCCCAGCACGCCAAGTTTACCTAGCCCCAAAACGACCTCGTCGGGGATCTTTGCCTCTCGATCGATCTTGTCGGCGTCAATATGTTTTTCGCAGAACTCGCGTACCTTCTGAACTGCTTGATCACCTTCTGCTTGAGCACTGTCCGACAGTTCCGGGTACGGAAAGATTGATTCCGTGCGAAAGTGACCGAAAAACAATTCCTTGCAGAAGCCCTCTTTTTCCTCGCCAGAGAACAAAAGTTCTTCGGCTTGGGCCATTTGTTTTTTTTCTAAATCGGTCAACGATGAAGACATGTTTGTTTTCCTTAGCGTTTATTCGTTTCAGGCGACCTGTAATCGGTCGGGAAGGTTCAATTGGCACTCGTCGCCGGCTGGATGTTAGTCGGAGGCGAATGCGAGCAGCAATCGCCGAGACAAGCTGGGCACAGTGCCCAACCGTGACTTAGCAAATCAGAATTGGGGGCTGGACAGTTACCGCAGGATTATCGCTGATCACCAAAAAAACGCAATAAGCGGGCCTCAGCACAATTAACAAAGGCTGGTTCTGGCAACCTATCACCGAAAAATCCGTTAACCCTCCCCTGCAAGTTTCGGGTCAGTTAAATTGGTCAATCGAAACTAAATAAACAACTCCTTTCGAATGAAAGATACTCTATGTCAAGTTCCTATATCATTTCTGGTGCTCGCACGCCGATTGGCTCGTTTTTAGGTGCATTCAAAACCTTGTCCGCAACCGATTTGGGCGGAGTCGCGGTGAAGGCAGCAATTGAGCGATCTGGGCTGGCAGCCGATGGATTCGACGAGGTCATCATGGGCAATGTTCTGCAAGCAGGCGTCGGACAAGCCCCGGCTCGCCAAGCGGCCCTAAAAGCAGGCATGCCCAATTCAATCGCCGCTGTGACCGTCAATAAAGTTTGCGGATCCGGTTTGAAAGCAGTCATGCTGGCCGACCAAGCCATCCGCTGCGGAGATGCCAAAGCGATCGTAGCCGGGGGCATGGAGGCCATGACCTCAGCACCTCACATGGTTCGCGGCATGCGTGGCGGCGTAAAGCTGGGCGATAACTCGATGGTCGACGCCATGGTCTTTGATGGTTTGACTTGTGCGTTTGAGAGTTGCCACATGGGAATGCACGCCGAACACATCGGACAAAAATTCAATGTGACACGCGAGATGCAAGATGAATTCGCTTTGACCAGCCAGCAACGCGCTTCCAAAGCGGTTGCCGACGGAACCTTCAAAGACGAAATCGCCAGCGTGACCGTCAGCAGCCGCAGAGGCGACGTGGTCGTTGACACCGACGAAGGACCTCGTGCAGACTCATCAGCCGAAGGCCTGGGAAAACTGCGAACTGTGTTTGACAAAACGGGAACGGTGACTGCCGGTAATGCCTCGACCATCAACGATGGCGCGGCGGCAGTGGTTGTGTGTGACGAAGCGACGGCTGCCAAAAGCGATTTTAAATTCCGCATCGTTTCCAGCTTCACCTCGGGTACCGAACCAAAAGACTTGTTCATCGCCCCAGTCGCTGCCGTCCGCGGCGCCCTCGAAAAAGCCGGCATTCAATTGCAGGACATCGAACTGTTTGAAATCAACGAAGCCTTCGCTTCCCAAATGGTGGCCTGCGTCAACGAACTTGGCTTGAGCATGGACAAGGTGAACGTCAATGGTGGCGGGATCGCGTTGGGACACCCCATCGGCGCCAGTGGTGCCCGAGTCTTGGTCAGTCTGATGTACGCGATGAAGGCTCACGGGAAAAAAGTTGGCTGTGCCAGTCTTTGTCTGGGTGGTGGTAACGCCGTCGCAATGGTGATCGAAGCCGCCTAACGTTTAAGTATCGAGATCTGCTAAGTCGCGTTCCTCCTTCGAATTTTCGAAGGAGGGAAGCGCCCGCCTTGCATAGGTCCTTCCAACAGTGATCACTTATTGAGCTGCGTCCTGCCTGCCCCCTTTTATGACCTACCTCAATTTGGCGATTCTGCTTGGCTGATCCGCGACCCCGCAACCTGTCGTTGACAAAAAGCAAAAATGTTGGCCAATACACGGCCGAACCACTCGCTCTATCTGGAACGTAACAGCCAATCCGCTCCATCCAGATCAGTGAGCGTCGCCTTCAATGTCATCG
>CAZJBW010000045.1:0-6000 GCA_964543985.1 uncultured Pirellulaceae bacterium
GGCTCGAACCCTGGACCTACGGATTAAAAGTCCGTTGCTCTACCGACTGAGCTACACTCTCGATCCTCGCCAGATTTGATTCCCGCGAGAAGCAAATAGTCTAGCGATTTGAGATTCTTCAGCAAGTCCCGAGTTGCCATTGGACAGTCGGGAAAATACAACTTGTCTGGTTCTCGCCCTCTAGACCATTCGAAACCGCAAAATCGCCACTCGAGTAACCAGAGAGCCGGAACAAACTAACTGGACAGCTTGATTTGGGCCGCCAACGTTCGCCCAAACGTGCCCAATTCCACGTTGCCAATCGCACCCCGAATCAAGATTTTTGCTGTGTCCGATCACCTACCAAAACCTGAGATTGTTTTCGAGAACGAGCGAATTTTGGTCGTTCATAAACCGGGCGGCTTGCTGACTCAGGCCCCCTCGGGCATCGACAGTATGGAATTGCGAATTAAGCGGTTTCTAGCCAGCCGCGATGGTATCGAAGGCAAGGTCTACTTGGGCGTCCCGCATCGATTGGATCGACCGGCATCGGGCGTGATGGTGTTTGCCAAAAACAAGAAGGCGGCTCGTTTCTTGGCTGAGCAATTCCAGCGTCGCGAGGTCGAAAAAACGTATTGGGCCGTGATCGATACCTCGGATGCGGCCGGTCTGGATGACAAGGGGACGTGGCAAGATTGGATGCGGAAGGTGCCCGACGAGGCTCGGTCTGAAATCTGTCAGCCCGAAGATCCAGGCGCTCAGCAGGCCATTTTGCATTACCAAATTGGCGACCCGATCAACGACCCGCGGTTCGCGAACTGTTGTTGGTTGTCGATCAAACTGGAAACGGGCCGGTCGCATCAAATCCGTTTGCAGTCGTCAACGCGAAAGATGCCTCTGGTGGGTGATTGGCTGTACGGTAGCGCGATCGCGTTTGGTCCCAACCCGGAAGACCAGCGACTGCGTTGGATTGCTCTGCACGCTCGCCAGTTAACCTTTGTGGATCCAAAATCCAAACAGCCGCTAACGTTGCAGGCGGACGTCGCAGAACATTGGCCAGTTGACTTGTCGAGCAAGAAACCGACGAGCGACGAATAGAGGTTAATTGCGGTTAGTCGCAAGCTAACCCTTCAGCGCCCACTTCAACAGTTCCGAAAGCTTCGGTGTCTGGCCCTGCCACAACAATCCAACTCGGTAAATTCGCGAGGCCACGTACACGCAGAAGATTGTGGAAACGATCAAGATCAACAGGCCTACCAATGGTTGCCACAAAGGGATCGTGGCGCTGGTCGACATTCGCAACATCATCATCGTGGGTGTGGCTGGCGGGAAGAACGAAAACCATGTCGCCATGGCTCCGTTAGGTTCGCGGATCACCAAAATCCAGACGAACATCGGCGACATCAACAACATCCAAACGGGCAGCAGTAACGACTGAGCCTCTTTCAGTTGCGAAACGGAAGCCCCGACGGCCATAAAGATGGCGGCAAAGAACAGCACGCCGAAGATCTGAAAGATGATGAACCACGGAACGATATCCAGAGGGATTCGATCGGTCCACCCTTTCGAGGTAGCGATTGCGAATCCGCCAATCAGGTAAACGATCAGGATGGTCAATGAACCGCCAACGGTCCCGCACAACTTGCCAGCCATCAACTGGAACGGGTTGGCACTGCCCAACAGCACCTCGGCGATCCGTTCCGATTTCTCCTCCAAGACACTCTCAAGCATCGGTTGGGCGGCCATGAAGATCACCATGAACATCATCATCATGACACCCATAGGCAACAAAAGCGCGGTTAGATCGTCTTTCTCTTTTCCTTTGATGATTTCGCCCGAAGCCGACTTTTCAAGCAAGCCCAGTCCGCGAACGGGCGTGTCGATACTAAGCTTTTCGATGCGTGACACATCCATCTTGTCATTTGTCATGCGAGTCACTTTGACCTGTGAACTGATGACGGCACGCAGCCATTGCCTGGCTTGGGAGAAGTTGGAGTCCTCAGAATAGAAATCAACTACGGGCAGGTTTTTCGGATCGTCGATCAGTTCTTTGATCGAGATATCCAGAGTTCGCTTGGGGATTTCAATGAACGCATAGATTTCCTGGTTGCGGATTTGCTGGGACAGGTCGAAGCGGACCTGGTCGGTGACTTCGCCGCCCTGCCATTCCTCCAGCAAAAAACGTTGCCCGGCGGAAAAGCTACCGAACTGTTCATCGTCTTTTTCGTTGTTGGCTTGCGAAGCGATGCCCGATGGTTTCTCTTTTGCGCCCGCGTCGACGTTGTCATTGTGCTGTTTGGCTACCACTTTAAGCGGCTGAAACAGCTTGCCCGTGTGGTCGATAACGACAATCTTCTGGTCTTTGATTTCGCCGGTCTGAGAAAGGAAGTCCATGGCGAAAATCCCACCGAACATCAACAACGGCATCATAAGCATCGAAATCATAAATGCTTTGGTACCGACCATGGCGCCGTATTCACGCCAGGCAATTGTAAAGATCTTTTTCATGTGTTTGCCATCTCCGCCGGGTCGGGTTTGGCGATCTGAATGAAGATGTCGTGTAGGGAAGGCTTCACAACCTGATACAAATTTATTTCGTGCTGATCACACAACTTTCTTAGCAGCTGGGGAGCCAAGCTGGGGTCTTGCAGCGTCAGGATATGGTTGCGGCCATCCCGGCTGGAATCGATCACGTTTGGTAGTTGCGGTAGGCGAGTGTCGGGGTTGGCAAATTGAATTCGTATGCGGTTAGCCGGATACTGGGCTTGGATGGAATCGATCGTTCCGTCCAAGACCTTTTTGCCTTTGAAGATCATAAAGATTGTGTCGCACAGTTTTTCCGCCATGTCCATATCGTGAGTCGAAAAGATGACGGTCGTGCCTCGCTCTTTTAACAGTAAAACGGCGTCACGCAATGATTCCATATTGATCGGGTCTAAACCACTAAAGGGTTCGTCCAGAATTACCAACTTTGGTTTGGCCGCCACTGCTGCCACGAATTGAATTTTCTGGGCCATTCCCTTTGATAGAGTGTCAATTCGTTTGTTGACCCAGGTCGAGGCTTGTAGGTATTCCAGCCAGCTGTCGATGTGTTTTTGGCAGTCGTAGTACCCTTTTAGGTTCGCGTAATACTTCAGCAGCTTACTGACCTTCATCCGTTTGTAGAGCCCACGTTCTTCAGGCAGGTAACCCAATCGGTCATCAGCGGTTTTGCCGACCGACCGGCCAAGGACCTGCACGTCGCCGCGATCCGGTTGAAAGATCCGCAAGATCATGCGAAGCGTGGTCGTCTTGCCGCTTCCGTTGGGGCCGATGAATCCGTAGATCGAGCCGTTGGGAACGGTCAGGTTCAAATCATCCACTGCCACATGACTACCAAAAGTTTTGGTGACCGATGAAAGACAGACGGCAATGTCTGAATTGGATTCTGCGGATGCGTCTTGCATGGCTGGGAAGGTTTTAAGTGGTCAGACTAACTTGAAATAGTTGAAGCGAAAATGATTGGTTATTGCCGCAGCCGTTTGGATGCCTGATGCACGTTGGTCCTTCGTTGTTCGTGAAAATCGCAGATCATTAATCCTGTAACATCGGAAGTTTTCAACGCGGAAGTTTCCATGGTGTGCGGGTCGTCCGTCAAGCTGTACGAAAATGGTTCTTCGTGTTAATCGAGCAATTCTTGCGAACAATACTTGCAAAACTTAGCGTCCAGGTCGTGCCCTTCGGTCATGCAGTTGTCGCAGACGCGAGTGGTCACTTCTTTCGCTCGTTCACCTTTTAGGAATTCGGCCGAGACGAATCCGGTGGGTACGATGATCAGACTATACCCCAACAAGATCAGCAGCGCCGAA
Source organism: uncultured Pirellulaceae bacterium (assembly GCA_964543985.1). GTDB lineage: Bacteria > Planctomycetota > Planctomycetia > Pirellulales > Pirellulaceae > CAJQPP01. The sequence continues at coordinate 3,828 of CAZJBW010000045.1, forward strand.
AATCCTTTTCCAATCTCCGATCTGGGAACATAATCGCCGTAACCGACCGTCGTCATCGTGACGATCGCCCAATAGATTCCTTCGGGGATGGATTCTACGGTTGGCGAATCCAGACCAGCCAAGCCATTGGGTCCTTCTAGTTCGTACATGACCGCGCCGGCGATAATCACAGCGACCACGACGACCATTAGAAAAACAATGATCTTGCCTCGCGCTTTCCATACCGAGGTGCCCAATTCGTTGGCCTCAGTCACCAACCAAACCAACTTCAAGACGCGGAAGACTCGCAACAAACGTATGGCTCGCAAGACGGCGAATGAAGCACCGGTTCCACCCAGCAGAGCGGCAGCGTAAGTCGGTAATATTGACAAAAGGTCCACAATTCCGAAAAAGCTGAAAATATATTTGCTCGGCTTGCGAACACATGAGATTCGGGCGATGTATTCAATGGTGAACAGGATCGTGACAACCCACTCTGCCATGCGGAAAGAACTCTCGTATTGGCTGAGACTGGGAATGGTTTCGATGCAAATGATAACGACGCTGAGGACGATCAAAATCAACAGGCAAACATCAAACAACTTGCCAAGCGGTGTGTCAGCTTCAAAAATGATCTTGTAGAGAGCACGTTTCCAAGCGGGATAGCTGCTGTCGGGTGATTCCACGGTTGATTTTCGGTAAAGACTGGAATGGACTTGCGGACTTCGATACCTGGGGGCCGCAGTTCAAGTTTCGTCAATGCCGGCGATCGAATCAAGCTCAGGCTTTAAAGGAACACCGATGCATTTAGAATGCGGGCCTTAACCAGGGTCGGACAAACGCAACTAGGAGGCTTAATTTTGCCGATCGAATTTTCATGTAGCCAATGTCAGTGCGAACTGAAAGTTGCCGAGGCTGCCGTCGGCAAGAAGGCAAGATGCCCGCGTTGTGGCATGATTCACGACGTCCCCAAGCAGCCCGCATCCCCGTCGTCCGATACTCGTGCATCCCAATCCAGGTCTTCAGAATCGCCAGGGTCACTGTCGGAAACTAGGTATCGACCGAACAGTGATATGCATGAAAAAATGCGGATTGGCCACGAGGGCAGCAACTGGTCGATGAAGACACCCGATGGCAGCGTCTACGGACCAGTCAGCCAAGTGGAATTGGATTCATGGGTCAGCGATGGCCGAGTGTCGTCGGAGTGCTTGGTGCAATTAGAGGGGCAAAGTCATTGGCAATCTGCGATCGTGTTGTACCCGCATTTGGCCTCGCTGAAATCCTCGGTTCCGCCACAAAGTAGAAACATCAGCAGACCAGCCCGCCAGCCCGTAGGGACTCGCCGCCGACTAACTCGGACTGCACGAGCCAACAGTGGGGTCACCGTCTTCGTGCTCTCGATACTGGGATTCTTCATGCTGTTTTTCCCAGTGTTTCACTTTTGCGGATTTTTGCTGGGGCGCAGCGAACGACGCGGTATCGAGAACGGCCAAGTCAGTGATGATAGCCGTGGTTGGCTGGACGCCGGCTATGCACTTTGCATCATTGGGCTTTGTTTTTCTGGCTTGATGTTTGTCGGCTGTTGTTTGACCCCGATGATGAATTAATCTTGCCAGCGAATGGATCCGCTTTCTTGGACATCGTGCAAATGGCCAATGGGTGTCGGTGACTCTATTGTTCACGTTCGGTGATTTCGATTAGGTGGTAGCCGAACTGAGTCTTCACTGGGCCATGCACCTGGTTCAAATCAGCGGTGAAAACAACTTTGTCGAACTCGGGGACCATCTGGCCTTGGGAAAACTGGCCCAACGACCCACCGCTATTGCCAGAAGGGCAAGCAGAAAACTCGGCAGCGACTTTTGCAAAGTCCATGCCACCTTCAATTTGATTCTTCAAGTCCAGACAGACTTCTTCAGTTTCCACCAGGATGTGTCGAGCAGATGCGGTTGCCATGGCAATTCCTTTACAGATGCGTTGATGTTTGTTGCAGGTTCTGTTTGTTGTACGTTTGTGCGTCGTAAATGCTAGTTTGTTGAGTATTGAGCAGTTAGCAACCCAAGAAGCGAACAATTTCCGTCAAAGCGAAACTATTCTGGCGAAGTGGGTTTCGGGTTCTAAATCCACGGATGGGGAAACATCGCAGTGACACAGCTTGAATGGTTGCCAATCCGGCCAATACTTGTCTGATTTTCCT
>CAZJBW010000045.1:6100-11158 GCA_964543985.1 uncultured Pirellulaceae bacterium
TTCCTACTTGTCTGATTTTTCCATTGGCTGGTCGGTTTTGGTCCACTCGACCATCGAACTGTCGTAGACGCGGACGTTACCGTGGCCCAGCAATTCGCTTAGCACAAACCATGGTGGCACGGCATGCAATCCTTCGTTGCAGTAGGTGACGACTAATTCCGATCCAGTGACGTCCTTGTAAAGCTCTTCCAGTTCAGCGACAGACTTAAAGGTGCCGTCGGAATTGAAATTGTCTTTCCAGAAGATGTTGATGGCGCCGGGGATATGGCCCAGTCGGTCATGCAGATTACCTGTGTGAAACACCTTGCCGGGAACCGCGCCAGAAAACTGATTGGCTGGGCGACCATCGACCAAGCTGACATTCGGGTTCTGCAAACGATCGGCGACGAAGTCCAGTTTGGCAGCCAGCTCGGATTTTTCTGCGCCAAGTACTATGTTGGAAGCGGTCGGTTGCGGTGTGTCATCCTGCATGGGGAATTTTGCTTGGGTCCACGCTGGGCGACCGCCGTTCAGGACTTTCAAGTTCGTTAAACCGTAGTACTTCAGCGTCCAATACATGCGAGTAGAAACGCGACTGTTCAAATCGTCGTACAGAACGATTTTGGAATCTTTCTGAACGCCCAATCGCTGTAGCAGTTTTTGAATCTTATCTTTGCTGGCGATGTTGTAGCGAATCGGCCGTTCCAAGTCGGTGATATCGTCTACCCAATCAACAAACAATGCGCCGGGGATATGATTCTTGTCGTAGGCTTCTTTCTCGGGGCCCAAATCGATAATGACCAGTTGTTCGTTGGATTCGATTTCCGATTTCAGTTGTTGGATTGAAATCAGTGGGCTGGTTGCTTCTTCTTGAACTTGTTCGTTTTGTTTGCCTTGGTCACTTAGCAGTGCCACTTGGTCACATTGACATTTAGAAACGCACAGAATTTGACCAACAAGCCCTAGAATCAAAAACAATTTGGTTAGCATTCCCGATACCTTCAAATATTAAAACAAGCAGACAAGAGAAACTGGGGATGGAATACAGTCTGTTCGCAACTCTTCGAGGTGTCCAATTCGAAAGAGCGAGTTTAAGGTACCCAGCTTAATTAGGCCAAAGGTTACAAATTACGACGAATGAGAAAGAAAAATAGCCCTATTCCACATTTATTTTTGTGGCGTCTGTGCATGCTAGGTAGCCATCGGTACAATCTTGCACCTACTCGGCGTCGGCCGGGAATTTAGTTTTTCGGCGTCTGCCGATATCTTAATCACTTCTTTGGAAGAGGTAATCAATGAAGCGTTTTTTGAAAACTGTATTTTGTGTTCTGACCATTTCATCTGTTGCATTCTTTAGCGGATGCGGCGGCGATGAAGGTGGTGAAACTGGTGGAGATACTGGCTCCGAAACATCAGAAACTGAGGGAACCGAAGGCTCGGGCAACTAGTCCATAGCCTCGGTCGTCTAGACCGAAATTAACGAAACCAACAGCGAGTCGTGTTTGTTTGCGGCTCGCTTTTTTCGTGCGCGGTTGGGATCTGAAGCGGTACGGTTACTGCCAGACATCAAGATGGCCATTCCTAGACTGACCAAGCCTGCAGCTAAATTTGATTGAACCCATTCAGGTACTTAGCGTATAGCGAGATGACCAGGAATCCGATGATGCAAGCGATTACCCCAAAGATGATAAAGAACATCACTTTAGCAATGATCGCCAGGTTCTTTTCGGCTTCGGCCGTGTATTCTTCTGCGGCTCGCGTCATGGTTTCGGGAACGTTCCCGGTTAGTTCTCCGTTTTCCACATGCAGCAGGAAGTCGTCGGGGAACGCGTCGGTTTTGCGTAACGACCGAGTTAATTCTTGGCCCGCTTGTAAGTTCTTTTTGACGGGCGATTCAAATTGTTGGTAGTAGTAATTTTGAGTCGCTCGGAATGCCAAGCCAACGCCCTTCATTGTGTTCATGCCGGACTCGTAAGCCGCACCCATCACCCAAGCGAATCGAGCCAATGCAAAAATCTGGATCGTCTTTCCGAGTAATGGGATTTTGCGAGCGATCCGCATGGGGTAGTCGCCAAACCAACCAACCATCGATCCGTAAATGGCAACGAACAATCCGCTGACCATCAGGAATACCACAGTGACATAGGTCCAAAAGTACTGCATGGTCGACCAACCGAATCCCAACCAGTCAACTGGCTCGGGCGCCACCCAACCCATGATCAAGATTAGTAAACCGATGACGACTATCGCGCCCACTAGTTGCAAGACGGGCCAAGCCAAACGAGTTTGCATTTCGCGGCTGAATCGAACGATTGATTCGTAGTGCCTGGTTAATAGCTCCAACGAACGATCCATGCGTCCGCCTTGTTCGCCCGCTTCGGTGACGGCAATGGCTAACTCAGGAAAATAGTCATCGGCAGAACGCAGTCCTTCGGCCACGGTTCCGCCAGTTGAAATTTTGCGAGCGACCTTTTCCATGGCGTTGCGGTGACGCGGCGAACCGTGCTGCGCTTCACGTTCCCAAATCGTTTTGACATCGACACCTGCCTTGTACGCATTGCCCACTCGGTGACAGAGGTCTGCGAGTTTCTTTTTGCCAATCTTGCCCATGCTCGGTACTCAGCGGAATGTGGTTGAGAGGAAATGTTCGTTTGCATCCAGTTGTATCACTTAGTCTATCGGTTTTTCAGTCCAAGGCGTTTTAATGCCCCGTAATCAGTTCCGTAAACAAGTGATTAGTGTCGATACAATCATAATTGGTGCGAAATTATTGAAAGTACAGGCAATTCCTGTAAGATAAAAGCAGAGATTCGGGGACGTAGGGGCAGTGCCGCTTGTTAAATCTTGGGTTGGACCTAAGTTTTCAGTGACGCTGAGTTCTGGATGACACGCAAGTCAAGCATTTCCAAAAACCTCTCGCGTTCTAGCTTATCCAAATCAGCTATTCGGCTGGGTTCACCGCCCACGGAAAACGAGAATTCAATGAATGCAAATTTTACCCGCCTTTCTTTTGCGTCACTTTTCCTTATCGGGTTCGCCGTTAACTGCCAATCGGTAATCGGCCAAACATGGCGACAATCCATTGATTTACCCAGGCTTCTGGCCGAACGCGGCACCATCGAAAACGGGTCTAATGTGGTCTTGTCGCTGGCCGAAGCGGACGTCAATCGAGACGAGTCGATCACGACCTACCTACCTGCGAACACCGGTGGCCTAGCCGGTCATACTATTATTGATGGCAGCGGCCTAAACACAGAGGGTACCACGTCTGGGCATGCCACCTCGCAGGCGAACAGGTTTTTGGGAAGCGGTTCGATTGCCAATGGTAATACCCAATTCGTCGCCTATGACGCACTCGATTACATCACGCGAGTGTTGGGGACGAGTACTGGTTTGGATCCACTAGTGCAAAATTACGATGTACAAAGTCATTCGTGGATTGCAAATTTTGGCAACGGGCCAGATGAAGTCGCTACTGCCGTCAACGCATTGCAGCGACTCGACTTCACGGTTAATCGAGATAACATTCTTTTGTCGGTTGGGCTGAACAACGGCACGGCCGCTCACCCCCAACTACTTGGTCAAGCCTACAACGTACTGGCTGTCGGTCGTACGGATGGAAATCACAGCCGAGGCGAAACCACAATTTACGGCGAGGGACGGGTCAGACCAGATGTGGTTACCTTGGCCGGATCGACTAGCGCTGCGACAGCCCTAACCAGTTCAGTGCTTGCTGTGTTGCACGACAAGGCGATCACAGAAGGCAACATCGACGCTCGAAACTCAGAAGTCATCAAAGCAGCTGTACTGGCTGGAGCGACCAAGCGAGAGTTTCCAGATTGGTCTCGCACAACCACGCGGCCATTGGACAGTCAGTTCGGTGCTGGTGAATTAAATCTCTACAATAGCTATCAGATTATTGAAGCTGGTGAATTTGATGGGCAAACGACGGTGCCAAGTGAAGCCACGATTGGCTTGGTTGGTTACGACTACGGCGAATCGATCGACCCCGATTCACCACTGTATTACAGCTTCGAAATCGGACCCGGCCAAGAAGCCAGGGATCTGTCTATTATTCTGAATTGGAATATCGACGTCGAAGATTTAGACGATTCCGAATTCTTCGATCCATCTTCCTCGCTGGCCGACCTTTCGTTGCGACTTTACGACTCGACCGATTCGCCTTTGGGAAGCATCATCGATGAAAGCCTTAGCCCAGTCGACAACACGGAACACATTTTCCTGTCAACCTTGGGCGAAGGACTTTACACGATCGAAGTGTCGGCGTTGGCCTCGACCGATTTTGCATTAGCCTTCTTCACTCGTTCGGTTCCTGAACCTGGAAGCTTCGTCGTTTTGCTGGCCGGCACCGCCTTGGTGGTCTCTCGTCGCCGAAGACGCGCCTAATCAATGGGCCGTTTGGTCAATCGATAATACAAATTGAAATTGCATGGCTGGTTTTCGAATCAGCCATTTTTTTGCGCCATTATATTTACAATTCTTACGAATCCAAGTTGTGACGAACCGAAACAGAGCACGATCATGCACGAGATCTTTCCGAACCAGTTGTGGGGCGGGCATGCCATGGACGTCCGCAGCCCACAAGCGATCTTTCAAGCGGGGGTTCGTTGTGTCGTCGATCTGGCCTACGAAGAACCAACAGCCAAGTTGCCTCGCCAATTGATTTATTGCCGCTTTCCATTGAACGACGGCGGTGGGAATGAACCACCAGTCGTTCGTCAAGCACTCCGTACTTGCTGTGACTTTCTGAGTTCCAATATGCCGACCTTGGTCGCCTGTTCCGCAGGAATGTCTCGATCTCCGACTATCGCGGCATTCGCATTGGCACATTTTACCCAGCAGTCCCCAGAACTTTGGATTGAAAAGATAAGTGCACAAAAGGGCTTGGAGTTGAAGCCTGAGCTGTGGAAGCAGGTAGCTGCAGCTTATCTAGAATTGTAGCATTGAACTCAAGCGGATTAGTGCGAGCCAAACCTTGACCTCACTACTTGTCACCTTTTTTACCCGACGAGAAAGGATCACCTTCAACCGGCGAGTTGTCGTCGAATGGATTGTCGT
>CAZJBW010000045.1:11258-39217 GCA_964543985.1 uncultured Pirellulaceae bacterium
GAATGGATTGTCTGAACCCTTGGTGTTTTCAGGTTTGGTTTCCGAAGTTTGTTTTTTGATAATTAATATAGGGCTGATCATCAACGGATCGGTGATGTCGATCTGAGTCTCTGGTTGCATGGGATTATTGATAAACTTTTTGAATTCCAGCAAGTGTTTCACCCGAGCGACCTCTTCGGTATGCCAGTCCAGTCGCAACCCAACCAGTAAATTCTGGCATTGCTGCAAGCTTTTGATGGCGGCGTAACGACCCCGCCCAAGCCCAGCTGTAGAATAATCGTCTTGGTCAGAAAGGAATCTTTCCAACTGGATTTTGAATTTTTGCATCCTTTGTTGTTCTTGACGAAGCTGTTCATCGTCGCCTGCGTCGTTCAGTAGCCAAAAATTGTTTTTGGCATCCATTCTGAATTGAAATTCGCGAGCAGCGTAGTCGGCAATCTGTCCCACTGGGTTGCTGGGGTAATGGCCGGCATTTTCTCCGAGTATCTTTTGCGTGCGTTCCATAATAAATCTGGCCAGCAACTGCTTATGTCCCAGGTTTCGTTCGATTCCGGAAATGCTTTTTGAAAGTTGTTCCATTTGTACAGCGGCTAGTCTCATTTTATCGATTTGCTCTAGCATATAATGCCATGGATGCGATTCCATCATATGTTTCCCGATAGTTGTCGAGTCGATCTGGCGTGGTTGGTCAAATTCTCGCATTAGCTGCCTGGTAAGGCTGGCCAGCAACGGTTTGTATTCACTGGATGTTTTCAATTGGTTGTGGGCCCTCGTCAAGCAAACGATTGCCTCGGTCAAAAGTAGCTGACGGTAAGAATTGACCTGCAAGTTCGCCAATTGGCTTCGATGTCGTTCAAGTAAGTCACATCTTACGGGTGACCAAGCCACATGGATCGAGTAAAAGTACAGTTCGCAAACAGCCATTTCAGTTTGGCGAGAATCTTCCTCAGAATTCTTTGGTCTGTGGCAAAGTTCAACCAATCGATCGATTTCTGCCCTTGATTTAGATAGTTGGTCTTGCAGTTCCCATTGTTTTCTTTCATTGAATGCGACCAAGTCTGGCACTTGAAGTTCTAGCCATCTATCAAACAGCTCGTCATGGCGATCCATGGCCGCTTTAAATTGGGGATCGGATTCGGCGGCAGCAAGATCTTGCATGAACTTTGAAACGGCTTCTTTCAATTTCACGGGATCTTGGTGACGTCCGACCATGTTACGTCTGAGGAGAAACTGCTCGCGACTCTTCCATGTCTCTTTTTGCAGTTGCAATAACTCCTCCTGGATTTTTTCGAGTTCTGTTTGGGAATTCGAAGTGCGGATGTAAGCCTTGCTTTCACAGGTATAAAAACAACAGAAGACGAATACTGCGATTAACCATCGTTGGCAATTGAATGAGGACATGATTCACGCTTTCGCTGTTTAGATTTAGAGCAAGGGTTGAAAGAGGAGATGCCCTGGGTGGTAACTTTTGGTTACCAAAAATGAAAATTTCGCCGTTTTTATCCAGAGTATTTCGTGCGCTGGGACTCGGTCTTCGTGCTATACCGTTGTTTCAATGTGGTGCGCGACGGACAGGACACTGTTTTTCAGTGGGTAAACGCCGCCAAATTCCGTTTCATTCCATACCTTTGGCAAGCTGAGTCGTTTTCAAATCGATAAAGGGTGTTGTCGAATCGGTGACAAGGTTTTTCAAATAGATACGATCCATAGAATTTGCCGGTGATTCAATGAAAAATGACGTCGCCACGACTTAACGGACTGCTAAAATGACGATAGAGGCAATAAGGAGGATCGGTATGCTAAATTCGACAGATAGAATCGTAATGCGATGTTTTCCAGCGCAGGTTTGTTTAATTGCAGTTGCGGTCTGTGCGTCTTCGATGGTGCAGGCTTCCGATCCGGGTCTGGAAACGAAAATCTTGCTGCGTAACGGCGGCGTCTTGTACGGTGAAGTTGCCGAGTTGACTGAGAACAAGCAGCGGATCTATGTCGTGACCACCAGCGACGGAACCGTGATCAAGCTTCGCAAAAGTGCCGTTAGAGTCATCGAACGCCCGTCCGAAGCATTGAAGCAATATTATCAGCGTCGCGATACCGTTCCAAACACGGTCGATGGTCACTGGAAGATGCAAGAATGGTGCTTGGAAAACAAGCTTCGCGAACAACGCGAATATCATCTGTTGCGAGTCGTCGAATTGGATCCAGACCATCGAGACGCTCGCGCCCGTTTGGGATTCATGGAATTGAATGGCAATTGGATTCATCGTGATCACCATTGGCAAGCGCAAGGGTACGTCAGAGACAGCCGAGGTCGGTTTCGGTTGCCAGAAGCGATCCAGATCAAAGAACGGCAAGACGCTATCGACAATGCGGCCACCGAATGGAATAAGAAAATCAAAAACTGGATCAACAAGATTGAAAGAAAGAACGATGCTGCGGCGTGGCAGTCGCTGCAGAGCATAACCGACCCGGCTGCGATCGATGCCTTGATGCGAATTTACCAGAAAGAGAACCAGACGATCGCTATGCGTCGTGCTTTGATCGACGTGTTTGGGAACATTAAGTCGCGTGGTGCCCAAAATGCGCTTGTTCAAATCGCCACGCTCTCGTCAAACATCAGCTTGGCTGAACTAGCCGTCAACCGATTAAAGCAAGACCACTTCGATCCAGCATCCATTGCCGGATCGGTCCTGCATTGGCTTTCACCAAGCACAGAATCGTCGCTTGACGCCAATCAAAGTTTGAATCGTGCGGCTTGGTTGATCGGACAAGTCGAGTACTTACCGGCCATCCCCAATTTGATCAATGCACTCAATACAACTCATAAAGTTCGGATTGGAAGTGCCGGCGGAAACCTTAGCACCACATTTGGTAATGACGGAACTGGCGGACTGAACACCGGTGCCAGCCCCACATCTACTTCGGTTAACGCTGAGAATGAGCAAGTCTTGGATACACTTCGAATCTTAACGACTGCCAATTTCGAGTATTCCGAGCAAGCTTGGCTGGATTGGTATATCCGCCAAACGACACCCGGAACCAACTCTTTACACCGCGACCCTTAAATCCGCAGTTTCTTGCGTTGTTGCTTGGTTCTACAAGCCGTTGTGGTGTCTGAATTGATATTGGTGCTTGGAAACGCTTTGATTAGTTTGTGGCTATGCGGTCACACACAGGAAAATCGGCGGTGCTAACTCTAAAGCATTTTTTGCTTGCGGTTGTTTGTGTGTGTTTAGTTGTTGGATGCTCACGTTTCCATTCTCGGCAAGTCAACGGAAACAAGCACGAACTTGCGAAGTCGTTTCAGCCTTGGGGGGGAACTACGGCGAAGCTAGAAACTGCGACGGGGCGCATTGTCAATGTCGAAGCAGAGCACGGACTGCTGAAGGCGGAAACGACTGATGACGCCGTGTATATCAAAGTTGCTGGCCAAGAGATCGTCGTCACGCCAACTGCGATTATGGTAAACCAACAAATCGCAAAAGTGCTAACAGCAGATATTAGTGACGTTGATGTGCGAATCAAATTTGACGCCATTGAATTTGTGATTGGCGGCGAACGATTTGTGCATGACCATTAGCGGGCGGTTATGGCGTGTCGCTTCGTTTTTTCGCGCGTCCAAGGTTCACTGAATCCAAGTGCCTCGGTGTGGACCAGGCAACCTTTCCTGAATTCCTGACCAGTAGCCATCAATTGATGGCAAATATCCTTTTGTGGCAGCCGTTTTAACCGGGAATAACGTGCTTTTAGACGAGTCGCTGGCAAGGACACTCGTTGACCCTGTTTGGCGGGCTATTTAAACTGAGACTCTCTGTAAAGCAGATTGGACGGTCATGACGGATCGCATTCCGTCCCCCACCACAAATCAGGAGAGAACCATGTTGAAGTGTTCTGGGAACGGGCTCAGCCGACGCGGATTATTGACCGTGGGAGCGATCGGTGGGCTGGGTTTGACGCTCAGCGATTTCTTCAGGCTCAACAGCCTGCAGGCCGCGACTGCCGAGGGCGACAAAAAGCAAGCGAACGAACCGAAGGCCAAGTCGGTCATCTTTATTTACTTGCCCGGCGGTATGGCTCAACAAGAGACCTTCGACCCCAAGCCGTACGCCCCGCTGGAATACCGTGGCCCGTTGTCCAGTATTGCTACTAACGTTTCAGGTGTTCGCTTTGGCCAGTTTCTGCCCAAGACGGCACAGGTCATGGACAAGATCACGGTCATCCGTTCGATGACGCATGGCGAGGCCGCTCACGAACGCGGCACGCACAACATGTTCACTGGTTATCGGCCCAGCCCTGCATTGCAGTTTCCAAGTATTGGTAGCGTGGTGTCGCACGAATTCGGGCCTCGCAACAACCTGCCTCCCTATGTCTGTATTCCCAATCAACCCAATACATATGCTGGGCCAGGTTATTTGAACGACTCGTTTGCCGGATTTAGCATCGGCGACGATCCAGCTAGAAAAGGTTTTCGAGTTCGCGATTTGCAGATACCAGGTGGCGTTGATGAAGCGCGATTTGTCAAACGCAAAAAATTGCTGGAGCAAGTGAACCAACATTTTCGGCAGCGAGAAAACGATCCATCGCTGCAGGCGGTCGATACGTTTTACGATCGTGCGTACAGTTTGGTTAGTTCTCAGGCCGCTCGCGAAGCATTCGATATCGAAAAAGAAGACGCTGCCACTCGCGACGCCTACGGTCGCAACACGGCAGGTGCTCGTATGTTATTGTCGCGACGATTGATCGAAGCCGGGGTGCGATTTGTCACGATGACTTATGGCGGCTGGGATATGCACGACAATATTCAACAAGGCATGGAACGCCAGTTGCCAACGTTCGATCAAGGGTACGCTCAATTGATCACGGATTTAGAGCAACGCGGTTTGCTGGACTCGACACTCGTTTGTGTGGCGACCGAATTTGGACGCACACCAAAAATCAACGGCACGGGAGGTCGCGATCACTGGCCGAAAGTCTTCAGCATCTCAATGGCTGGCGGAGGCATCAAACGAGGCACGGTTTACGGTTCGTCCAACTCGACCGCCAGCGAACCGGAAGACGACGCATTGTCCGTCGAAGACTGGGCCACGACCCTTTATCACTGTTTGGGAATCCAGGCGGAAAAAGAACTGATGGCCCCCGGCAACCGTCCAATCGAAATCGTCAACGGTGGCAAAGTCGTTGAAGAATTACTGGCCTAGTCCGTTTTGACCACGGCTCGATTGACCGAACCACCCACTACCACCCGCGATCCTTGATCACAACACTTCCAATGAACACTGAAAATCGCCGGCGTCGACCTGCCGCATGGTCCACCGTGTTGATGCTGGGACTAATACTAGGGCTGACGCTTGCCGTCACTTCCACGCAGACGATCGCTTGCTACGCAAACGCTGTGTCGTCTCCCCAGCTGAATATCATCATGCCCCGAGGCGTGCAGCGTGGCACCCGACGTGTCATGAATTTTCGCGGAGCAAGGTTGCAGGAAACTCAGCAGGTGTTTCTGTATTCGTCGGGTGTGACCGTCGACAAGATTGAACAAGTAGACGACAGTCATGTGAAAGTCACCGTAACGGTTGCCGAAGATTGCCGGCTGGGCGAGCACTTGGCGCAGCTGAGAACGTCTTCGGGCATCTCCGAATACCGTTCCTTCTTTGTCGGCCAGTTGCCTGAAACGAAAGAGGTCGAACCGAATAACGATTTTGCAACTCCGCAAAAGTTAGAACTCAATCAAACCGTCACCGGTACCATCACTCCTGAAGACGTTGACTATTTTCAAATCCAGGTCAAACAGGGCCAAAGGGTGTCGATCGAGGTTGAGGGGATTCGCTTGGGGAATCGGCTGGTGGATCCCTTTATCGCCGTCTTGGATGAAAACCGCTTCGAGTTGTTCGCCAACGATGACACGCTGTTGTTAAACCAAGATTGCTTTTTATCTTTCGTGCCAGAACAGGACGCCATCTATACCGTGTTGCTGCGGGACGCATCTTATGACGGCAACAATGGTTGTCACTATCGAATGCACGTTGGCAATTTCCCGCGACCGCAATTGGTTTTCCCGGCGGGAGCCAAGCCAGGGCAGGACGTCGCTTTGAAGTTTTTGGGAGACCCAACGGGGCCCGTCGAACAAAACCGAACGGTGACCGCACAAGATAATCACGGCTTGTTCATGCAGGACGACCTTGGCATCAGCCCATCGCCAGTGGCGTTCCGAGTCAACGACTTTGAGAACAGTTTTGAACAAGAACCGAATACGAATATGGCCACCGCCAACCCCATGACGTCCCCAGTGGCGATCAATGGGATTATTCAAGAGCCTGGTGACGTTGATTTTTTTGCGTTTGAAATGAAGAAGGGGCAAATCCTGGATTTGGACGCCTTTGCCCAACGAATCAACTCGCCCTTGGATGTCGTGATTAATGTTTTTGGTCCGGACAAAAAACACTTGCAAGGCAATGATGATTCGCGAGGCGCGGACAGCTACTTTCGCTTTACGGCTCAAGTCGATGGCGTGCACTACCTGCGAATTCGCGACTTGTTAAGGCGAGGTGCTCAGCAGTTCATCTACCGGATTGAAGTTTCAGCTCCCAAACCACAACTGGCGATCTCGATCCCGCGAGTCGACCGTTACTCGCAAACGCGGCAGAGTATATTTGTGCCGCAAGGTAATCGTTTCGGCACGCTAATCAGTGCGACTCGTCAAAACTTCGGTGGCGAATTGAAGCTGTTGGAAGACCAGTTGCCAGACGGCATTGTGATGCACCAATCACCGATGGCGTCCAACTTGAATCAGATGCCGGTCGTTTTCGAGGCCGCCATCGATGCCGAATTGGATGGCGCGTTGGTCAATTTGATCGCCAGCCATGTGGAGGACGAAAAACAGATTCGCGGCAGTTATGCCAACCGCGGCCTGTTCGTGCGAGGCCCTCCCAATAACAACGAGTACGTTTCGGGTGAGGTCGATCGTTTGCCGATGGCGGTCGTTAATAAGTTGCCATTCAAAATCGATATCATTCCTCCAGCAGCCCCGCTAGTGCGTGACGGTAACATCGGAATCAAGGTTGTCGTGCAACGGGACGAAGGCTTTAACGGACCCATCACGTTGCAGTTCCCATTTCGCCCACCTGGTGTTGGAACACGGCGCTCGATCAAGATTGCTGCGGGTAAATCGGAGGCGGTGTACCCGTTGAACGCCAACGCAAACGCTCAGATTCGCAAGTGGCCTATCTACGTCCTGGCCAATGCCGACGTCGCTGGCAATGCCTGGGCCAGCAGCCAACTGGCAGAATTGGAAGTCGCCGAACGATTGGTGACTTTTGAAATGCAACGGGCGGCTTGCGAGCAAGGTCAGACGACCGAAATCATTTGCAAACTGAATCATATCTCGCCATTCGAAGGTCAAGCGACGGCCGAGTTGCTGGGCATCCCGCCGGACACCGAGGTTGAGAAGTTACAGTTCGATTCCACAACGGAACAATTGGTGTTTAAGGTCAAGACGAAGCCTGAGACACCGGCCGGTAAGCATTCGGGAGTCTTTTGCCGAGTGCGGATTCCGTATAACTCGGAGTCGATTGTCGCCACGGCTGGTCGCACGGAATTGCAGGTGCAAAAGCCGCTGCCCAAACAATCGGTTGCTGCCAAACCTGCTCAGACGGAAGACACTAAGCCACAAGAAAAACCACTCTCCCGCTTGGAGAAACTTCGCCAAGCAGCTCGGGAACAGAAAGGTTCCAAATGATTAATATGTCATCTTGGCAAAACTGGACCGGCGTTCATGCGATCACCACAGTTGTGATTTCGCTGGCCGTGGGAATTATCGGCGCAGCCAATATCCTGGAACTGCCCGAGTCGAATTCCACTACTGAACCAGTAGTCGATAACCCGCTTCCGGAACAAGCGACTCTGAAAGTCTATCCGGAAGAAATCCGCATCACTCACGCTCGCGATCTGCAGTCGGTCGTCGTTCAAGCGACCATGCCCGACGGAATCACACGTGACGTTACGGACCAAATCGAATGGACGGTTGACGATGAATCCAAAGTCAAAAGAGTTGGAAACCAGTTGCAACCAGTGGCTGACGGACAGACTCAACTGACGGCCAAGTTGGGGCAGCACCAAGCCGTTGTACCGATTACGATTTCCAACGCCACGACCAAGCATCCAGTCAGCTTCAAAATGGATGTGATGCCGGTGTTTATGAAGACTGGTTGCAACGCTGGCAGCTGTCATGGCGCCGCTCGAGGCAAAGATGGATTTCGTTTGTCGTTGTATGGTTTCGACCCTGACGGTGACTATCATCGATTGACTCGCGAGATGGCTGGTCGCAGGATCGATCTGTCGTTACCCGAAAGTTGTTTGCTGGTTGAAAAAGCGACCGGCGAGGTCTCGCACACGGGCGGGAAATTAATCGACAAGGACAGCATTTACTATCAGACGATTCTGGAGTGGCTAAACAACGGTGCGAATAACGATCCTGGTGAAGTCCCAACTGTCGAAAGCCTGCAGGTGTTCCCACCAGACGCGGTGCTGAAGGGGCCTGGGCAGAGTCAAAACTTAACGGTTCGTGCCATTTACAGTGACGGCAACGACCGCGACGTTACGGACTTGGCCTACTTTATGTCCAGCAATGACAACTCGGCGCTGGTTGATCAGCAGGGCACTGTTACTGCTAACAAACGAGGTGAAGCTTTTGTGATGGCTCGCTTTGAAACTCATACCGTCGGTATCCCAGTGATCGTGTTGCCCGCCGATGCTCAGTTTCAATGGACCGAACAGCCTGAAAACAACTACATCGACAAGCTGATTAATGACAAGCTGAAGAAACTGCAAATCCAACCTTCTGAATTGTGCAGTGATCAAGAATTTATACGGCGGGCCAGCTTGGACATTTGCGGCACGCTTCCCACAGTCGAGCAGATCGCTGACTTCGTGGCTGACAACCGTGCCGACAAACGTGCTCTGCTGGTAGATCAGTTGCTGGAACGCAAAGAGTTTGTTGAGATTTGGGTTATGAAGTGGGCCGAGCTGTTGCAGGTTCGATCGAACCAGATCGTCAGCTACAAGGCGACTCTGCTGTACTACAACTGGTTGCAAGAACAGATCGCCAGCAATGTCCCGATCGACAAAATGATCATCGACTTGCTAAGCAGCGAAGGTGGGACGTTTTCCAACCCAGCAACCAATTACTACGAAAACGAACGCGATACGTTGAAGGTTTCCGAGAACGTTGCGCAGGTTTTTCTCGGCATGCGAATGCAATGCGCCCAGTGCCACAATCATCCGTTTGATCGCTGGACGATGGACGATTACTACGGCTTCGCCAGTTTCTTTGCTCAAATCGGTCGCAAGCGGACAAACAATGACCCTCGCGAACAGCTCGTTTACAACCGTGGCCGAGGCGAGACGAAACACCCGGTGACCAACCAAAACATGGCCCCCAAATTTCTTGGTGGCGAGTCTCCTGATGTCAAAGGGAAGGATCGACGTTTGGTCGTTGCCCAGTGGATCACGTCGGCCGAAAATCCTTACTTTTCAAAGAACTTGGCCAACATCGTGTGGGCTCACTTCTTTGGTCGCGGGATTGTGCACGAGGTCGATGACGTTCGAGTAAGTAACCCGCCATCGAACGCTGCTCTGCTGAACGAGTTGGGCAATAAGTTCGCCGAGTACGGTTACGACTTCAAAAAGTTGGTCCGCGATATTTGTACCAGTCGCACCTACCAATTGAGTACTCAAACCAACGACACCAATGATTCCGACGTCGCCAATTTTTCGCACGCACAGTTGCGTCGAATCCGCTCCGAGATTTTGCTGGACGTGATTAGTCAGGTGACGGAAACACAAAACAAGTTTCGCGGTCTGCCTTTGGGTGCCCGAGCGGTGCAGATCGCCGACGGCAACACGTCCAACTACTTCTTGAGGACGTTTGGTCGCAGCTCGAGAGATACCGTTTGTTCTTGCGAAGTGAAAATGGATCCCAATTTGTCACAAGCCTTGCATTTGATTAACGGAGACACGGTCACCAACAAGATCAAGAACGGAGGGCTGTTGAAACGGCGTCTGGCCGAAGGGGCCTCGCCGACTGAAATTATTACGGATCTGTATCTACGCTGTGTCGCTCGGGAACCGACGGATCAGGAACTGAAAGAATTGCTGGCGTACGTTGGGTCCGCTCCGGAACCCTTGCCAGGCTTGGAAGATGTATTTTGGGCGCTGCTTAACTCGCAAGAATTCGTTTTCAATCACTAAACAACTTATGAATTCGCACAACAACGAATTACAACAAAGAAACGGTGCTTTTCGGATCGGAATGGTTACCCTTTATTTGGCAATCACGATTACATTTTGCATTGCCGGCGGAAATTTATGCGCTCAAGAATCGACAGCTGCAGTCAAAACAAATTTCGACGACCACATTAAATCGATACTGCGACAACGCTGTGCTTCGTGCCATGGCCCCGATTCCAAAAAGGGTGATCTGGATGTCACCAACTTTACGAATTTGATGCAAGGCGGTTCTTCAGGCAGTGTTGTGGAACCGGGTGACGCGGACGGTAGCTACCTGTTCAATTTGGTGACTCACGAGGACGAACCGGTGATGCCACCCAGCGGTAAGATCCCAGATAAAGAGATCGAGTTGATTCGCACGTGGATCGAATTGGGCGCGTTAGAAAACAAAGGCAGCAAGGCCGTGATGGCCAAAAAGCCAAGTGTTGTGCAGATGGGCGCTAATCCGCTGCAACGGCCGGAATTGGTTGCCAGCTTTCCACGTCTTACTCTGCAGCCAACTCAACATACGCCGCGAAATCCGATCGCTGCCAGCACGGCATCCAGCCCTTGGGCTCCGTTGGTTGCGGTGGCGGGCAAGCGACAGGTGCTGCTTTATAACAGTCAGAATCTGCAGCTGATCGGTGTGCTGCCGTTTCCGGAAGGTACCGTGAACGTCGTCCGTTTCAGTCGTAGCGGGTCCGTGTTGTTGGCGGCTGGTGGACGAGCGGGTGCTTCGGGCGTTGCCGTGATGTGGGATGTGGCTAGTGGACAACGGATTGGCGTCGTGGGTGACGAGTTGGACGAAGTGATGGCAGCCGATATCAGCCCCAACCACGCGATGGTCGCGCTGGGCGGGTCCGGTCGCCTGGTCAATGTTTACTCAACAGAAACTGGCGACGTTCTGTACACGATCAAGAAGCATACCGACTGGATCACCGCGTTGGCGTTTAGCACCGATGGCATTCTGCTGGCCTCGGGAGATCGCAACGGTGGGTTGCATGTTTGGGAATCCTGGACGGGTCGCGATTACGCGACCTTGAAAGGTCATTCGGCGTCCATCAATTCGATTGCTTGGCGAGCCGATTCGAACGTAATGGCATCAGCAAGCCTGGACACCACGATTAAACTCTGGGAATTAAACAACGGGACGCAGGTGAAGTCTTGGGCAGCCCACCCCAAAGGAGTCAACGATCTGGTCTTTACGCGAGACGGTCGAGTTCTTTCCACGGGCGTCGACCGGACTACGAAACTTTGGGGGCAGGACGGCAAGCAACTGGCCGCTTTCCAACCGCTTGCCGATATTGGTTTGTCCGTCTCGTGGTGCGACGAAACGAACCGAGCTCTTGCCGGAGATTATCTGGGTAACGTTCACGTATGGGAATCACAAACTCCTGAGCCCTTGATTCGTTGGAACACGAATCCGCCAACCTTGGCGACGCGGCTGACAGTCAGCCAATCCGATTTGGCGAAAGCCATCCAGGCGGCCGAACCGCTGCAACAGGCAGCCAAGTTGGCCAGTGAGGCAGCGAAAAAAGTGCAGGACCTGCAAGCCTTGGCTCAAGCAGAGGAAGCCTCAGCTCAACAGGCTCACCTGTCGGTGCAAACGGCCATGTTGGCAAGTAACGAAAAGGCCTCGCAGACTCAGCAGCTGCTCGCCAATCAACAGTTGGCTCTGCAGCAGTGCAACGAGGCCAAGCCGTTGTTGCAGCAAGCGTTGACCAGTTTGACGCAGGCCAGTGAAAAACTGACCAATGATAAGACGGTCGAGAATCAACGTCAGCAGCTTTCGCAACGGATCGAAGCCTTGGCGGCTCAAATTACGACCGCTGAGAAAGAAACGGAACGTTTAACGAAGGCCCTGCAATCCGTAACCTCGCAAGTCAAAGCGACTGACTCGCAAGTGAAACAGACGGCCAAAATACTGGCGGCTGCACAAAGCAAAACCGCCGACCTAACCAAACAGTTGGCGCCATTGGTAACTGCTCGGGACCAGGCCAATGCTCAGTTGCAAAAGGCCACCGAAGAAGTGCAACGACACCAGCAACTCGTCAACCGTTGGCAAAGCGAGATTCAATTTGTACAGCAGCTAAAAGAGTTGCAAGTGAAATTGGAACAGGCACAGAACGCTCAACAAGAAAAACAGCAAGCATTGGATCTGACGGAACAGGCACTGCAGTCTGCTCAACAAAAAACCGACGCGGCGCGGAACCAGTTAAACCAAGCCAAAAATTCCGTACAGGCCGTTGAAGCCGAGATTCGTGCTGCTCAGGGCATCGGAAAAGACAACTGATCAGGCAAGTGCCAGTCGTCGCGGGTGCATCTCGATGTGAAGGGACGCGAATTAAAGAATCTAGCGAAGAGTGGTGCTTAGCCTTGATTTTTAAAACGCCCAACGATTGAATCTCAGAATGAGAACAGATTCTCATTCTGCGCGAAAACAGACTTTTTGAGCGTCATTTTCATTGAAAACCGCAGGGAAATTATTCAGTCTGGTTTTGGCACGCTTCTTGCTCTATCAAATACTACGTGAGCGGGCGCAAAAGGCCTAATTTCTCTTCTCCTATCCGCCGTCTGAGGCCAGCCCGCTCATCCCGCCACCCTCCTCGCGGTTCGAACTTTGTTACCTCCTACTCGTCGCAAGACATCGTGGTAATCTCAACCGCTTTTTATATCGATGAAGACGCTGTTCAGCCGGAACAGCGTCTTTTTTTTTATGCCTCTGATTTACTTACTGATGCGGAATCACCTTGGCGGCCCCACCGGCCTGTGAAAGGTTCCTAATCCGCAAAACTTAACTCGGCAATTGGCTGGTGCATTTGGTTTTTTATCGTACGGACCTAACTAGTCCAGGAAGTCGCGATGAGAAGAACAGGAAAGGCCAGAAGCCCCAAGGAATTGCGAGGATATATGATGATAGTTCACGGTGTGTTAGCATTAGCTTTTGTTGTTGCTTGTGTAGTCTGTTATGGTGCCGCGGTGCCGTTTGCGACCGACGACAACCTTTTTTAAGCTGCATTGAAATCTCAAAAAAACAAACGATTGCTGGCGTCTGTTGCAAGGCTGGCAGTTGAATGGTGCGGCAAACGGCTAAATTTCAGAGAGCACTTTCCGCATGATCCGCTATGCCGCCACGATTTTTGTCAGTGCTTTTCTTTTGTTCCAAGTGCAGCCGATGGTTGCCAGATTTATTCTGCCCTGGTTCGGAGGCAGTTCGTTGGTTTGGACAACTTGCATGTTGTTCTTTCAAACCGTCTTGGTTTTGGGTTACGCCTACGCTCACTTGGTCACACGGCGACTGACACCCAATCAGCAGTGGATTCTTCATACCATTCTGTTGGCCATTGCCGTGTTGTGTTTACCTGTCAGGCCGACAGATTATTGGAAGCCGCTAGATTCGGCGATGCCCACGTGGCGTATCTTGACGTTACTGACGGTATCGGTTGGCTTGCCCTTCTTTTTGGTTTCGACCACTGGGCCGTTGATCCAGGCATGGCAGAGTAAAACGCATCCGGGGCGTAGTCCTTTTCGTCTGTTTGCCTTGTCAAACTTTGCGTCACTTCTGGCCTTGATATCTTATCCGTTTGTCTTCGAGCGTTGGTTCGTCGTCAACACTCAATCGTGGATTTGGTCGATCACGTTTGGCGTATTCGCCGTTTTGGCGTTTGAGTGTGGCAAGCAGTTTGCCAGTTCGGCCAAAGCCACTCAGCAAGCCAGTCCGCAGGATGAAGCAATCGTTAAGTCCGCGGAAAAGATTAGCAAGATGCGATTTGCATTATGGTTGCTATTGCCAATGTTGGCTTCCGTGCAATTATTGGCCACCACCAACCTGATGACTCAAGAGATCGGTTCGCTACCTTTTCTGTGGATCGTGCCATTAAGTTTGTACTTGATTTCGTTCATCATCTGTTTCGATCACAGTCGTTGGTACTTTCGACCGGTTTTCTTTTTGTTGTTCTTCGGCAGCACCTTCTATTCCAGTTTGGTGCTGGAAGCAGGTGTTGACGTGCCGATTCAGATGCAGATTATCGGTTACTCGTTAATCTGTTTTGGTGCCTCGATGTGTTGCCACGGTGAATTGGCATTGAGCAAACCGGGCCCCGAGCACCTGACGATGTTCTATCTGATGGTTTCTATCGGCGGTGCTTTGGGCGGAGTGTTCGTGGCATTGGTCGCACCGCATATCTTCGTCGGCTACTACGAGTTCCAAGTTGGTTTGTTGCTGGCGATTTTGTGCTGCTTGATTGCCTATGGAATTCATGTGCGGGTGGGTCGCATCCCGAAATTTGAGGACAGTGAAAAGGCTTCCTTGCAACAGGTTGGAAATTTAACCATCTATGCGGTGACGCTGTTTTTGGGTCTGTTGACCTGTTTCTTTGTTGTCGGTGCCTTTGCGAAAACAATTATCGAGGACAACAAGAAGTACATCCTGTTGAAGACACGAAACGAATACGGCACGCTGACGATCGAAGATCATTTGGATTACCGCAAGTTGAACAACGGGCAGATCGAACACGGCTTTCAATATAAGGATGGAAATCTTTCGGCTCGGACCAGTTACTATGGTCCCGAAAGTGGGCTGGGTTGGGCCATTCGTTTTTTGAGAAACGAGTGCGAAGCAAACCTTGAAGACCAGCCACTGGATATGGGAGCCATCGGCTTAGGTGTTGGTACGATTTGCGCCTGGTGCGAACCGCAGGACACGCTGCGATTTTTCGAGATCAATCCTCAGGTTCTTGAGATCGCCGAGAAATACTTTTGGTATTTGGACGAATGCCTAGTGGCACCCGAAGTGGTTTTGGGTGACGCTCGGTTGCAATTGGAACGCGAAGTCGAACGACAAGACCCTCGCAAATACGATGTTTTGATCGCCGATGCGTTCTCCAGCGATTCCATCCCAATGCACTTGTTGACTCTGGAATCAATGCAGATCTACAAAGCTCGTTTGAAAGAGAACGGAATTTTGGCGGTCCACACCTCCAATCGATTCCTGAGTCTAGAACATGTGGTTAGAGTTCTTGCCGAAGAACTGGGTATGACCGCTGTGATTATCGATGACGACCCAGACGACAGGGACTTGTACAATTCCAGCACGTGGGTGGTGGTGACGAACAACGTCGACTTCATCGATTTTCTTGGTGATGAACGTTTGGAATATCCTTGGCCTGACGAAAAATACGCGGCGCGATGGACTGACGATTATGCTTCGATCATTCAAGTCATTAAGACCAGCGAAGACGATTGGTTGTTCGGCGACAACGAGTGGTTTGGCAAACTGCTGCAGGAAAAAGGCTGGTGGTCAGACGAGGATGAAGAATCGGACGACGAGTGATCGTCATAAAACAAGTCACTGTTAATGCTGACCGGTACTGCGAGTTTTCCATTTCTGGACAAACTGAGTTTCATTGATCGGCATGACTTGGGACGGAGGGCCCCACAGGATTTTCATGTTCGCGGCGATGATGGTTCGATTGATTTTGCGGACCCGCTGCCGAACTGCCTGTTCGTCTTCCAGGTTTAGGATCTCTTGAGTCTCCTGTTCGACTTCTCGTTTCAGAATCATCGCTGGCGGCAACAGGTTTAGCTGCTCGCGTTTTGCTTTCTCTTTCAACCACCAAAAGTCGTCCATAGTGGATAGGTCGATATCCAACGGCTTGCCAAATCCGTCAAGGTTTTCGAACTGGCCATCGCGGATCGCCTGTTCGATTTTGGCGTCGGCGATCAGTTGCCACGCTTTCGATGAGATGGTCATTGAGTCTTTTGTTCCGATAGGGTCCATTAACCTGCGAATCGAAACTAACCATTGTCGTTATCTAGTGCAAGACAATCTGGGGGCAGGCGGACCGTATCAATTTTTAGCGGTTCATTAGGTGTGTCCTCGCTGACAAATAACGCGCCGGCATTGAATTGCTCGCACACCGATTCCGCATCCTGTGGCCCGATGACGAACAGTGCCGTCGCTAACGCGTCTGCCACGACGGCCGATTCGGCAAGTACCGTTACCGAAAGCGTATGATCGACGGGCCAACCGGTACGCGGGTCGATGATATGTCCGTAACGTTTTCCATCGACGATAAATGATTGACGTCCACTGCCGGATGTACCGACGGCTTGGTCGTTGATCGTTAACGTGCCCAGTCGCTTGTTGGGAAGTAGAGGGTGAGCCAATCCGATTTGCCATGGGTGCTGGTTGTCTTCCAAGTCCGATCGTTGACCGCTTGCCAAAACACTACTCTGTCCACCATGGATTAGGAAATCGAAACAAGTGCACTCGTGCAAGTAGTTGCGGATGCGATCGAGTGCGTGACCCTTGCCGATCCCTCCCAAGTCCAGCTTGATCCCAGTTTGTTGAAATTGGATCGTGTGCGAGGCCTCGTCCAGCTGCACTTTTGTGAAGTCGACGAATTGGCGAGCTGAATCGATGCTGGTTTGACTGGGCAACTTTCGCTGTTGGCGACTGGCTTTCCACAATTCGCCCAACGGAGTTGCCGACAAGTCGAAAGCTCCTTGCGTTGCCAAGCTGATTTTTTGAGCGGTTTGTAGTACGCCGAACAAGTTCTGTTCGACCATCACGGGTGCTCGATCGGCCATTCGGTTGATCGTCGACATTTCGCTAGAATCGCGATAGATCGACATTTGTAATTCCAAATCTGCGATCATGTCAAAGGCGTCGATGACCGCGTGAGCCAACGGTTCTTGAGCGTCCTGAGTGCATATGATTTGAAATTCGCATCCCATCGCATTGGATGAAAATTCAAACAAAGGCCCAAATTTGGCGACGTTCGCTGGATCCACGTCGGGGCGAGAACCGGTTAACCATTCGCGACGACTGGGATTTCCTTGGTTAGGTGGGCTCATGCGGGGTCCGTTTTTGCATCTGCATTGAATCGGCGCGGATGCTAGGCGATAATTGATGGATGGAAGTTCGATGTGATGACGTTTCACTTTTATTTTAACAAAGCCTTTCCAGCGAGATCGCAGATTTGCGACGAATGAACATGAATTGGAAAAGTCTCAGTCTGTTTCTACTGTGTTTGATGGTTGGCTCGTTAATCGCTGGCCAGATTCAGCAGGTGCAGCCTAAACGACCGGTTAAGCGAGCCGAGCGCCCCAAGTTCCAAAAGAACGATTGGGAAGGAATATTTTTCGAGGACATCTTTAGCGAAGGATTCCAAGGCCAACGTCCTTCTCGCACGGATATCGCAGTTGCTCAAAATTCTAATGCCCCGACGACCGATCCCGAGGTTCGCGATGCAGCCGGTAGTTGGAGCGAACTGATCGCCGCCGATACTTTGGAGAACGAGGTCAAAAGGTGGCAACAGGAATTGGCGTTGCAAGTGACGACTCCAATCAAGTTTAAGACGACGCACTCCCAAATCGGCGAAACCTATTCGGTATTGGCGATGCTGTTTGCCATCATTGGCCAGTACGAGGGCGAAGTCCGTTGGAAGGAAGCTGCCAAGTCCGCGCGAGTGGCGTTTGTCGATGCAGCCTCGAAAAGTCGCGGAACGGACATCGCCGCCTACAACAGTGTCAAGCAAAGAACGGAAGACCTAAGCGAATTAGTTCGCGGCGGGAAGTTTCCCGATGAACCGAATGCGGATAAGCCGATCGACGATTGGTCCTCGATCATCGATCGCAATCCGATCATGAATCGCTTAGAACTGGCGGTCTCCGATGAATTGAAAACACCAACTTCAAGCGAAAAAGAATTCAAGGCGAATATGGAACTGGTCCAGCACGAGGCTGGTTTGATTGCCGCCATGGGACGGGTTTTGCAGTCGCCAGAGATGTTGGATGCCGACGACGAAGATTACAAGGCATACGCCCAGCAAATGGTGTCAGCGGCCATGGATATGCGCTCGGCCGCAGCGGCTGGTGATCTGGAGCAAGTGAATTTGCACCTGAACCGCATCAATCAATCGTGTAGCGAATGCCATGGCGATTGGCGCTAATTGGATAACGAGACACTTAGAGTGCCGGGTTTAACGGGCTGGATCGCATTCTACGATGCGTCGTCCAGAAAGGCTTGGCGGACAGCCGTGGCGATTCGTGGAGCGACGGTGCGGTCGAGTGCATCGGGCACAATTCGATCGGCAGTCGGCTGCTGAACGCAATCTGCCAGAGCACGAGCGGCTGACAGTTTCATGGATTCGGTAATGCGATCGGCACTGGCGTCCAATGCGCCGCGGAAGATCCCTGGGAAGACCAATACATTGTTGATCTGGTTAGGAAAGTCACTGCGTCCTGTTCCCACAATCGCCGCTCCCGCCGACTTAGCCACATCAGGCATGATCTCAGGAATCGGATTGGCCATGGCCAGAATGATTGGATCGGGTGCCATCGATCGAATATCCGACTCGTTCAACAAATTGCCCCTGCTGACCCCGATAAACACATTGGCATCTTTCAAAACTTCTGACAGCTTGCCAGATCGATGATTGGCGTTGGTGTATTGCAACAACTCTTTCTTGGCATCGTTCAAGTCGGTCCGTCCCTGGTGGATGGCTCCTTTGGAATCACACACCACGATCTCTTTTACGGGTTGGCAGATTCTGGGGTCGTGCCCAACGCAACGCAACAGTCTGGCGATAGCCGTGCCAGCGGCACCCGCGCCATTGATAACGACACTCATTTCGGTCGGATCCTTATCGACAACTTTGGCTGCGTTCAATAGACCTGCCAACAACACAATCGCCGTGCCGTGTTGATCGTCGTGAAAAACGGGGATCCCTAAGTCCTGCAGACGCTGCTCGATTTCGAAGCAACGCGGCGCCGAAATGTCCTCGAGATTAATACCACCGAAGACGGGCGAGATTCGCCGGATCGTGATAATGATCTCTTCAATATCTTGTGTGTCGATGCAAATAGGCCAAGCATCGATATTGGCGAACTCTTTAAATAGCAGCGCCTTGCCTTCCATGACCGGGATGGCCGCGTGAGGTCCAATGTTGCCCAGCCCCAACACGGCCGAACCATCACTGACGACGGCGATCGAGTTGGATTTGATGGTGAGTTGCCGGCTTTTACTGGCGTCCTCAGCGATGATCTCGCAAGGCCGTGCCACGCCGGGCGTGTAGGCAATGGACAGATCATCGCTGGTAACAACGGGTACTCGCGAGTGAATTCCGATCTTGCCGCGAAGTTGTTCGTGAACAATCAAACTACGTTCGAAAAAGTCAGCCATCAAAAATTTTCCTTCAATACCCTTTGTAGTTTGTTGTTTCTGATCGTTGATTGTGGCAGTTTGCGGTCGCTTGACAATGACAGGTCACGGAACGTCCGCACAAATACGAACTTGTTCAGTGGGGAGGAACCTTTGCGGTAGAAGCGAACTCACAGGAGGGTTCTGGCGAATCGCCGGGCGCGCGAGCCGACTTGAGCGTCCAACCAGCTGGAAAATTCAAGAGTCTCGCCAGAAACCTTCGACTTTTGGGCACTCAACTTTTCGATTCGGGCTCAGGCGATTACCATATTGGCTGTCTGACAGTGAAATCTGGAGTTAGCTATATGAGTTATGGATTCGGGAATGAGCGTCAACCACCACGTCGACGACGTATGCCCAATGGACTAAGCCTGCGGCTTTTGATTGCTGGTGGTATCGTTGCCTTTTCGTTTATTAGCTACCTGGCAAAAACGGATACTAATGAGATTACCGGTGAAAAGCAGCGGGTATCCATGTCCGAGGAGGAAGAGGTCCAATTGGGCTTGAGTGCCGCTCCGCAGATGATTCGTCAGCACGGTGGTTTGCACAGAAATCCGCAAGCACAAGACTTGGTACAACGTGTTGGTGCTCGTCTAGTTACAGCTCTGCAAAACGAATTGCGTACCAAAGGTGTGGACATCCCCTACCAATTCGATTTCCACTTGTGTGCCGACTCGCGCACGATCAATGCCTTTGCACTGCCGGGCGGGCAGATCTTCATCACGTACGCACTGTACAACAAGTTGGACACCGAAGGACAATTGGCTGGCGTCTTGGGACACGAAATTGGTCACGTGATCGAACGACATGGCGCCGAACGTATGGCCAAACAAGGATTCTGGAAAGGGTTAGCGGGTGCCGCTGGTGTTTTTGGTGGCGACGTCAATTCGGCACGGATGGCCAACATGGTCGCTCAGTACAAACTGATGAAATACGGACGCGACGACGAGTTGGAATCGGACCGCTGGGGCGTGTTGTTGTGCGTGCTAAGTGGATACGACCCCAGATCGATGTTGGGTGTTATGGATATTCTTGACCAAGCGTCCGGCGGCGACGGTGGACCTCCCGAATTCATGAGCACTCACCCCAAACCGAAAAATCGCAAAGAATTCATTGAGAAGGCCATTCGCGAATACTTTCCAGACACGCGGGACTTGGACAGACTGCGAAAGTAGGCTTCGTTAAGTTAAGGACAGGTCGTGTACGACTGCTACTGCGGCAAGTCGACGTCAAATTGTAGTGACCCAATACTAGCGGCTATCGCCTTGCCGCTCTCAAAAACGCACAAACGAACCCGCTTTTGGCGAGTGCCGATTCGTGACTGCTTTCCTGTTTGCTAGCGGTCTCAAAACTAACGGTTGTCGAGGTTGACCGTAAGTACGGCCAGCAATCGGTCTGGACTTGTTCTGTCGGCAATACTATCGTCCCCAGCTACGTCCGATCGGACTTTGATTTTTCACAGCTGAAATTGCCATCAGCAAAGGTTTTGGAATGCGTTGGTTTTTACAACTTGGATGTTTTATTTTCGGTTTGACATTGATGTTAACAGCCACGGCCCAAGAGTTCCGAATTGAAACAGAGGTCTATCAGGATGACGATTCCTCGCCGATTTCTGAGAACTTGACTCTGTTTCAAGACAACCTGATCTTCGACTTCATGTTGCCTACCGATCGAACTCGGTTCCCTGAACAGATCGTTATCTATCGATCGCAGGAGCGGGAATTTATCCTTTTGGATACCAACCGCAAAGTAAAAACAGTGATCATCGAGGGCGAGATTCTTAAGATTGTCGCCGCCTTGCAAAATTCTGAGATGGCTTCGTCGCCAGACGCTGACTTTTTGTTTCACCCCTCGTTCGACAACCATTACGACGATTCAACCGGCTGGCTGACGTTGGAACACGAGCGGCTGAAGTATCGCGCCAAGGGTGAACGACCCGAAGACGATAGCAACCTTCATCGCTACTACGAATTCATTGACCAGTTCGCTCGCCTGAATGCCACGGACCCCAGAAGGATGCCGCCGTTCGCTCGGTTGAAATTTAACAACGAGTTAAAAAAGTATGGCTTCATTCCCGAGACCGTTGAGATCGAGTTGGTGCCATCGGCCGACGATCCGTCCAGCGCCATTCAGCTTCGGACGACTCACAACGTCGTTTGGCAACTATCTGAAAAAGACCAACAACGAATCCAGTCCGCAAGAAGGTACTGGATCGATTTTGAAAAGGTCTCGTTGGCCAAGTTCCGAAACCTACGCGAAACAGCAGAACTACCATCGACCAACAAGAAGCGATGAGCTGGTAAAGACAACTCGGATTAGGCGACTTCAACTTACCTACCTTAGCAAATCGGTTAATTTTTAAGTTAACTCGAAACAAAATTTGGGTTTGTGGCGTACTGCCTTTCTGAGACGAAATTCGTACTCAAAAAAACAAGAGTCAGTTCGCAGCCGTTACTTGCAGTTTGCGCGATACTTGGGCGTTGAATCCGTCGTTACACAGACGGCGATTTGGCAGTACAGGTGGTTGGGGTCAATTTGAGTACAAGTCAAAAAATTGGCTTTTGGCCTATCAAAAGGCTACAATAAGTCAAGTGGTTGGGGATCGCTGAACACGGGGTTCTGTACCACGTTTGATTATTTTTTTCGAGTTTATGGACGGAGAGAAGCTGAAGATCAGGCGCAATATCCAAAGATTATTCGGATCCTGATCGAAACAGGGACGTTAAAGGGAACAAGGCTGGTGTCACCCTTCCTTTACCAGCCAGGCGGAGATCATCGTGCTTGTAATTAAACATAAAGGTTCAGGCAATGTCCTGATGGAACTGGCTGTCGATATACCTCACGGCATTCAACTGTCTGGAGCCAACCTAACGGGAGCAGATCTATCGGGTCTGGACTTTACCGGTGCCACTTTTAAGGCCTGCAATCTGACAGACGCAGACTGTCGTTTTGCGATTTTCAAAAATGCCAAGTTTCAAAACTGTGTTATGAAACGGGCCTCGTTTGCCGAATCGAATCTCTGTTCGGCCGACCTTTCCGACGCCATTTTGGACGGGGCAGTTTTGCTTTCGGTCAATGCCGTAAAGGTCCAGTTGCGACACGCCCGAGCTAACGGAGCGGACTTCAGTGGCGGCAACCTAAGCGGGTCGGATTGCAGTTTTGCAGAACTGCGAGGCGTCTTGTCCGGTGCCAATCTTAGTAACTCGAATCTTTACAGCGTCGATTTCACTGGCGCCGATTTGACGAAAGCCGATTTACGCGAGGCGGATATGACCGGTGCCAAGATTGCTCGTGCCGATTTCGCCTACTCGAAACTACAAGGCAGTATTGGGACCAACGGTAAGCCTTGGGGCCAAACCAGCAAGAAGCAAGATAAAAAGGCTTGGTGGAAAGTTTGGCGAGCTGCCATTTAATTCCAACCAGCCAATCAACTAACCGGCCGTGCTTGGCTTAACCAGTTTGTACGATGGTCTGACCTTTGCCGTACTTGTTCGGTGCGTTCGCGTAATGCTGACTCGCTTCACCCAATAACGCTAACAGATCTGATGATCGGCGTTGATCGGAAGGGTGAGTCGACAGGAATTCCGCTTGATCCGCGCCACCCGAAGATCCAAAGCGCTGCCAAAAAGCCGGCGCTTCGTTTGGATCGTAGCCAGCTTTGGCCATCAACATGACGCCGATATGATCGGCCTCGGATTCCTGTTTGCGACTGTACGGTAGCAACACGCCATACTTGCTGGCCACACCGTAAGCTTGCATCAAACGTTCGGCACGATCCGGAACTTGCGTTTGAGCAATCCGGCTTAAAATCTCTTCGGCACCACTACTTATCATCGACTGACTCATTCTTTCGCCTCCGTGACGGGCTAATGCATGAGCAACCTCGTGAGCCATCACCACAGCTAGCCCTGCTTCGTTAACACAGACTGGCAAGATGCCTTCGTAGATTGCCACCTTGCCGCCCGGCAATGCAAAGGCGTTTTGTGTTGGATCGGCAATCAACCGAAAATCCCAGTCGTAGTCTAAACGGCCCGAGGCTTCGGCAATTCGGTTGCCAACGCGGTGTACCAACTGAGTCAAAGGCAGGTTTTGCGAAACGGGCTCGGTCATCACGACCTCGTCGAACGCCTCAAGGCCCAAAGCGATCTCGCGACTTTCAGGCAACAAGATTAATTGTCGTCGATCGGTCAAAGGTGCCGAGTGGCAACCCATTAGGCAACCGGCGATTCCGGCAGTCCCCGTAAATTTCAGCAACTGTCTGCGTGTTAAAGCCATGTTGACGATTCCCATTCATCCAGTAAAAGTTGACGCTGCTTGGGTGCAAAACTTAGGGAAAGTACCGACTTTGTCGATCGGCGTCAGCGTCATATTTACGGCTAGCACGCCATGGCATCGTCACTGCGTAAAATGCAATAAAATCGGTATTCCAGAAAGTCGTTTAAGCACGCAATTTTCCCGAAGATGGGCCACGATGGCGAAATGTGAAGCCCTGCTAACAATAGAGGCTTTGGCGAAGAAAACAGGCATCGACGGGGCAACCAAGGTAGCTAAAATGGCCGTTCTCAAAACAAGCTGATAGCAAGTCAAGGCATCGATCGTTATTTCATTCGCTAGGTCCAAGCGTTGGAAACATTCTTTTGGATAAGCCAGTCGTCGAAAAACCCGAAGTAAGTTCCAAGCGGCACAAACAAAAGTCTCTCGACGAATTGATGTCTGAGGATTTGTCGCCGAAGGAGCTGCGTCAGTCACTCATCAGATCGATCACTGATTTTGAGCGTAACTTTCGCAAGCAATTTCCATTGCTTTGGTTTGCAACCTTTGCCGGACCCGGCCTGTTAACCATCGCCATCCTGACCGGCATGGGACTGACCAGCGGCTGGGACCTGCCTCGCAACTATCTGACCGCTGCGTTCGCCACCTTCTTTGCCTTTGGCCGCTTTATCATTCTGGTCGGAACCGACAGCCAGACGCTGGCCGAAAGTAGCGGTTGGGTTGCGGAACTGGGAATGACACCCGGGCAACTGTTCGGGATGCTGACTTACATGGACGTGTTGATCGCATTGTTTGTCACGTTTCACATGGGATTGTTGTTTCGCATTCCATGGTTGGGTGGCAAGATCGCCGGGTTAGCATCCGACGGTAAATTCATCATGGAACATCAACCTTGGTTGCGACGACTAGCAATTTTTGCGCTGATCGGATTCGTCATGTTTCCGACCTCAACCACCGGCAGCATCGGAGGCTCTATTTTTGGACGTCTGTTGGGATTGGGCCGTCTAAGAACCGTACTGGGCGTGGTCATTGGCAGCATATTGGGTAACGCCGTGATGTACTTCTTTGCCAAGCAGATTCAAGAATGGATCGGGCCCGAATCATTCTGGCTGAAAATGAGCGGCGTGCTCCTGCTGGTATTGGGAGTGATGTTTATTGAGTGGAAGTATCGCCAAGCCAAAAACAAATACCTGCAACAACAAGAAGAACAGTACGCCAACGAGCAATCGTCCTCATGAGTTGGCGTCAGCTAAATCGAGACATCGTCGATTGCCAAAAGTGTCCACGTCTGCGAACTCACTGCCAAAAAATGGCGACCCAAAAACGCCGCTCATACCAGAACCAAAAGTACTGGGGGCTGCCGGTGCCCAACCTGGGTCCATCACGCAGCAAAATACTGATCGTTGGGTTAGCCCCGGCTGCTCACGGTGCCAATCGGACGGGGCGAATGTTTACCGGAGATCGCAGCGGAGATTGGCTCTTTCGGGCCATGCACCGATTCGGTCTAGCGTCGCAACCGACCGCGACCAGCAAGCGTGACAAATTGAAGCTGATCGACTGTGCGATCACTGCCGTCTGTCACTGTGCGCCGCCGGATAATAAACCTGTGGCGGAAGAAGTGACCAACTGTCGCGTTTGGCTTGACGAAACCATTCGATTATGCAAACCGACCGTCTTTTTGGCACTAGGCGGACTGGCTTGGACCGAAACCTTACGGTATCTGGAGCGAACGGCAGGGTGGACCATTACACCTCGCCCAAAATTTGGACATTGTCGACAGGTTCCACTAGAACAGGGGCGATTCCTGCTTGGCAGTTACCATCCCAGTCAACAAAATACGTTTACAGGACGTCTAACCGAACCCATGTTCGATAATGTTTTTCGTCAGGCAAGAAAGCTTGCTGGTCTACCAGCCATTCGTCAGTCAAAATAAAGAGGTCCTGTCAAAGCGGAACGGGAACCAGATTGGCAGCCGTGCATCTCTGCTTAAAGTCTTGACCTCAACTTGTATCTAGCCGTCGAACCAAAGGTGGCCAACGAAAAACGCTCGCTGGCTGTTTCAACTACCTCATAACCTCGGAATCTCAGTGACTGACGAACTATTTCCACAACACGATGACAATCCGCCACCGTTGACTTTGGAACAAGCTAGTGTGCAAAAACCAAATAAGAGGGCCAAGTTATGGGAGGATCCGAACCGCCGCCCAATTCGTGGCCTTGCTTGGTTAGCATGGATTGTCGTGATCGGATTAACTGGCTTCATGATGTTGACCGCAGTTCTGGTTCGTGGTGAACAGCGGCAAGCCGAAACTACCAAAGGTGAGCTCTTGGCGCCAATCCTGGCGGGCAAGATAGTCGTCGGGTTGCGCGAGTTGGGTATTGAATCGAAATCGCAACAAATTGCAGAGATGCCAGAACAGTTTTTGCCTCAATTGAATGCAGGGCCAATTGAACAGCGATTGTGTTTCGCAATATTGACATCAGAAATAAAGAGTGCGACGGATGGTTTGCAAGCACTGGATGATCTAAAAGAAAATACCACTAAGGCCGACTTTCAATACAATGAGAAACAAGTACGACTTGAATCCATTTTGCGAAACGTTTTCCAGCAAAATTCCGAAGGTCAAGAACTCGATCTTCCGGACAACGATCAAGAATTTTTGACTAGCGAAATCCCCTGGTTCGGCTCCTTAGCACTCAACCCGAAACAAGGCGGCGTTGGGCAACGCCAGCAAATTCTGGACAAGACCAAGTGGTCGATGAATTTTGCTTTGTTCTTCTTCCTGGGTGGTGGACTGTGCTTCTTGATCGGCATCGGTCTGTTTTTCATGTTTCTCGTGAAGATGTTTCGTGGCACGCTGAAACACCGCATGGTCGACAACTCCAAATATGGGCCCGTCTACATTGAAACGTTTGCGGTCTGGTTCCTGTTGTTTGTTGGGATCTCGTTCTTTGTTGGCTCGCAAATAGAATCCAAGGTTGGCTTGTCAGTCATCACCCTGATGATGGGCCTGCCACTGCTCGCACTCGCCTGGCCCGTTATTCGCGGCGTTTCATTGCCCGAGTTGCTAGACGATGTAGGCTTGAAACCATGCAACCCGTTGAAAGAGATGCTGGCTGGCATCGTGGCCTACTTGGCACTACTACCCTTGCTGAGCGTTGGCTTGATTTTGTCCGTGATCGTCATGGCAATGCTGGAACTATTCAAATCAGGTGGAGGCGTCGCCAGCGAATTTGCTCCGCGAGGCGTACCGCACCCAATCGCTAACGAGGCGTTTGGTGGTGACCTGACGTCCGTCTTCATGCTCATCTTTGTTATGGCTTGCGTGTTGGCTCCGTTGACCGAAGAAATCATGTTTCGCGGAGTCCTCTACCGCAACCTCCGTGATAGTTCGCGACACATGTACCGAGTTGGCAGTATCTGTTTTGCCGCCCTCCTAAGCAGTGTCATCTTTGCCGCCATCCATCCACAAGGTATTGCCGGCCTACCAGTCCTGACCGCTTTGGCATTTGGCTTCTGTTTGGTTCGGCAATGGCGAGGATCATTGATCGCGCCGATCACCATGCATGCTTTGCACAACGGCCTAGCCTCCGCGACCCTCATCCCCATGCTCGTCTAACTAAGCAAAACCAAATTCACTATACTATCGACTAAAGCGACACGTTGTCGTAAAAACCTTCCGTTGTCGGTCATAGCCTTTAGGAAATGCAGTGCCATCTGACCCTTGGTTCGAGCTTTGCGAGCAACACGCATTCACTGGCTCCACTTCTTGGCGACTCAAGGGTGGTCACATTCGTTTTCGCGGGCGCACCAATTCCAACGAACCGCTCCCCGCGATCCAGCCGATTTCCCCCTCCCAAGAACGGATCGACGATTTTGTCAAAACGCTCGACTTTCTTGACGTCTGGCATTGGCGGCCCGGTTACACGCCCGAAGAATGCGGATTTGTCGTGATGGACGGCATGTCTTGGACGTTCACCGGCTCCCTCGGTGGACGCGAGATTAACGCTGGTGGTGACAACGCCTATCCGTCATTTGCCGACGTTGCCGAATGTCGCTCGAAGCTGAGCGATACGCATTTCTTGTCTTTGCGTTCCATCGCTCGTACGGCATACCGTTGCCGGACAATACATTTCGTAGGGGATAGCATTTCGCCGCTTCAATGACCGACAACATGGTTTTTACGCTAGGCCTTCGGCACACCTTCCGCGTTTGGCC
>CAZJBW010000046.1:0-8562 GCA_964543985.1 uncultured Pirellulaceae bacterium
TCGTGGATTTCCCAAAGCATTGACATTTTAGAATTGCTGTTCGACGCAGGCGGAAACGTGAATCTGCCTAACAAGGATGGAGACACCCCGATCTTGCTTTCCGTGAAGAATCGGTGTTCGACGCGAGTTTTCAAGTGGTTGTTCGAAAATGGAGCTGATATCGAAACAGAGAATGCGTCAAACGAATCCGCACTGTCAGCCCTGTGGAAAATGAAAAGCGATGATGACTACGAGTGGGACTGGAAACCGAAGCTTGAGGCTTGTGGTCGCTGAATGTTGCTTTCGAGGCCGATCCACAACCCTCGCCACTTCCGCAATTGCGTGATAGCGCCATTACGGCAAGCCATCGTGATCAGCATCTCCGTCTCCGGAGGTCGGAGGGATAGGCTTGGGGCAGGTTTTGTACGTCACTGAAGTCCTAACACTGGTAGTGTGCATTCCTCCCACCTGATTGGTCGTAACTTCGGCGGGCAACTCAATGTCAATATCAACGATAGCGTGAGTGTCAGTAAAATCCCCAAGCAATTGCGTCCCGTTCTGGCTAACGTTGTTGTAAAACTGAATCCATGCATCGAAAACCTTAGGTGTCGTTTGATGGGTTTCGAAGCTGTTTGGACAGCGAATCGAATTGTTGCCAGTCGTGATTGGTTTTTTGGTCAAAGTCGTCACCGATGTGTTTTGTGGAAAAGCCAAAATCGATAAGTCGCAGGTTGTCCGAGTTGTCGATCAACAGGTTTTCGATTCTCAGGTCGCCGTGCGTCCAACCGGATCGATGAGCGTATTGAAGAGCGCTGCGAAGTTGCTCGATCCATTGGTTGACCATCTGGTTAGTGGCGTCTTGAGTATTGGGGTGACGACCGTTGACATAATCCATCACTAGGAACGGATTGCCTGGTGGCAGCTTGCCCCAGCCACGAATCTTGACAATGTGCGGGTGATCCAACTGCGCAAGCGATTGCAATTCCGTGCGAAACATCATTTGCACTTTAGGATGATCTTGCCACTTCTTTATTGTGACTTTGACAGCCACCAGTTCTGTCGAATCCTGCATTCGTGCCAAGTAAACTTTCGAGAATCCACCTTCGCCGATTAACCGCAGCAGTAGCAATTCGTTGTTGTGAAATTTTCGAAATTGTCGAGAAAGTAAATCGGTTTGCGGTTGCGCGTCTGCCGGTTGATACCCCGAGATCTGTAAGTGGTCTTGCAGCTTTGATTTGATCGATTCCAACATTCGGCGGACCGTTCGCGGTGTCCGACCGATCGAGTCAGCGATTTCGGAGTTATCGAAACCTTGCAACTTCTTTTGCAAAACGCGACGAGCCAACGGCTTCTCCGACGACAAGACGTTTTCAATGACGTCTTGCAGTTCCACCAGCAGGTGTTGATCCAACGGATCGGTTTGCTGGTCCAAGACCACTTGTTCCAGAGTGGTACTACGTTTGGCGGCGTTATGAAAATCGAATTGCCGTAGGACTCGCTTAACCGTGATTCCAGCGATCAGTCGCCACAGATCCCCCGGTCGTTCCCATCGAATTTTGCCTGACTGGGCCATTTCAAAAAAGACTTGAAAAGTCTCTTGGGCAACGTCATTGGCATCGAATCGAGCTTGCGTGCTGATTTGTCGATTGGCGAGTCCCAGGACGCGACGCGAGTAACGTTCGTAAATCTCAAAAGCGGCTTGCTCCTGTCCCGCCGAGAACTCGGCCAACAGACGCTCGGAAGAAAATTGAAAATTTTCTGTGGAATTCATGTCCGCCTACTGTGCGCCAACCTGAACAACTTGTGAACAAATAGATTTTCATCCAGAAAGAAATGGACGCCCCTATTATGACACATGTTGTGACGAAAAAGTGTATTGGCTGTAAAGATATGGCATGCGCGAGGGAATGCCCTTGTGAATGCTTTCACGAAGGGCCGGAGATGCTGTTCATCAATCCTGAACTGTGCATCGATTGCGAGGCCTGTCAGGTCGAATGCCCCGTGGAAGCGATTTATCGTGACGATGAATTGCCCGACGAGCATTTAGGGGCGATCGAATTAAACGCCAAAATGGTGCAGCAGTATCCCGTGCTACTGGAATAGACGCTGTTCTTCTAGGCGGCTTGGCGTGATTGCGCGTCAGTCATTGGGAAAGCTACGAATTCGCAGGCAAGCCCATGGCCTTGTCGGCGATGTCTTTGCGGCACCAAGCACCGTCCCAACGGATACATTTAACTGCCTTGTAGGCGTTCAGTTTGGCATTGGCCACTGAGTCACCGATGGCGGTAACGCCTAGGACTCGACCGCCATTGGTTACGACTCCTTCGTTGGTCAGTTTTGTGCCGGCATGGAAGACTTTGGTGTCGGCAACTTTAGCGGCTTCATCTAGTCCACGAATCAAGTGTCCCTTTTTGTAGCTACCGGGATAGCCTTCGGAGGCCATTACGACGCAGACGGCTGGGCGAGGGTCCCAGCGTACGTCCACGGTGTCAAGTTTTCCGTCGACGGCAGCCAACAGTAACTCGCAGAGATCACTTTGTAGTCGGAACATCAACGGTTGACATTCGGGATCGCCAAATCGCACGTTGTATTCCAGGACTCGTGGTCCATTGGGGGTTAGCATCAGTCCGGCATACAGCAGTCCGTGGAATGGCGTGCGGCCTCGTTTCATCGTATGCACCGTCGGCACCAGTACGTTTTCTTCGATCCAAGCCTGCATTTTTTCGTCGACCAATGGTGTGGGGCAGTAGGCACCCATGCCGCCCGTGTTGGGGCCGGTGTCGCCGTCGAATGCCGCCTTGTGATCCTGAGCGGCAGGCAATGTAACGATCGTTTTGCCATCGGTGATCGCCAACACGCTGGCCTCGACGCCTTGCAAACGTTCCTCAATAACCAGTTGCGTTCCGGCCTCGCCAAATTGTTTCTGTCTGGCAATTTGATCGATCGCCGTCAGCGCTTCGTCGCGAGTCCCGCATACGATGACTCCTTTACCGGCCGCCAAGCCGTCCGCTTTGACGACCAGTGGCACGTCTTCGGGCGTCTCTTCGAAACGTTCCATGACGAAGCGTTCAGCATCGCCAGGATCTTGAAAAATTTGGAATTCGGCGGTTGGCACGTTGGCTCGCCGCAAAACGTCTTTGCAGAAGGCTTTGCTGCCTTCCAATTGAGCGGCATTTTTAGAGGGCCCGAAGGCTCGGATATTTTTGGCTTTTAGTGCATCAACGATCCCGTCGCACAACGGAACTTCTGGCCCGACGACGACCAATTCGACTTCGTTTTGCGAGGCGAATTGAATCAGAGCTGGGATGTCGTCGGCCGCGATATCAACATTTTCCGCATCCACGGCAGTGCCAGCATTGCCCGGAGCACAAAAAACTCGGTCCGCCAGCGAACTCTGGCTAAGCTTCCAGGCCAGAGCGTGTTCTCGCCCACCGCCACCAATTACCAACAGATTCATCGTAAAGCACCAAATTAAAGTTCGATTGACGCCAGATTCTAGGTGTTTCAGCCGGTTTCATTCCACCCTTCCCGACACAATTTTCCGAAACGAGCGTCTTGGACGTTAACCGATGACCCCGGCAACCGCTTCAGTTATACTCAACAGCTTGAAATTAGTTTAACGGCTTGAAATAAGAGCGAGTCAAAGACTTGGCTCTGTGACGCTGGAAATCATCTGAGGTAAGGGTAAATCGTCGATGAGTGGTAATTTTTGTGCCATCGAAAAGCACTTTGTAAAAACATTGGTCGTGCTGTTCGTGGCCGTTTTGTTGTTTAGTCCGTTTAGCGCTGAGGCTCAGGATACTGGGTGGGGCCACTTGAAGGGCAAGATTATCGTCGAAGGCGATATTCCCGACGCCGACGAATTGACCGTCGACACCGACGACCGCCGATACTGCTTGGCCACCGGCCAGTCGTTCGCCGATAATTCATTGGTTGTCAGCGAAGATGGTGCGTTGCGAGACGCTTTTGTGATGATGTACTTCGGACGTCGGGATCGCAACCGTCCAGCCGTACATCCGTCGTATGAAGAGTCCGCGACGGCAAAGATTAAACTGGACAACAGGAACTGTCGTTTCAGCCCCAAAGCGATTTTTGTTCGCCGAGGTCAATCGATCGAGTTTGTGAACTCGGATCGTATTGGTCACAATTGTCACATCCAAACGTTTGGTTTCGAGGACAATTATACTCTGGGCGCTGGGCAAACTGTCGAAGTGGATGTACAGCCCGAAAAGACACCTAGTCTACCCGGTGTCGTTACCTGCGACGCTCACCGTTGGATGGAATCTATCTTGTTGATTCGCGACGAACCCTACGCCGCCATCACCGATGAAGAAGGCAACTTCCTGATCGAAAACATTCCGGCCGGCGAATGGTCGTTTCAGTTCTGGCACAAACGCCCTGGCTACCTAAAGACGCTTAAGCGAGACGGAAACGAATTTTTGGGCAAACGTGCAGAAACGAAGCTGGAAATTGCCGATGGCGAAACGCTAGACCTGGGAACACTTGTGATCTCGGCCGACTTCATGCTTGAAAAGGAGTAGTCGTTGCCGTTGGTCCTGCAATTTTTGCGAACGTTCGGTTTGTTTGGATTCTTGGTCGGCCTGATGTTTATGGTCGGATGCAAGGGGCGTGTCACCGCGCCTCAGCTGGAATACGACTTGGAAACGAGCGAGTCCCTAAGGCAAGATATTGATTCATTCAATTGAAACGCCGGTTATCTGAATCCTGTTCACACGATATCCTGTTGAACTGACGACAGAGTAAAATGATGAGACGGTACGGCGTGCAAAACCCCTTCAAGCAACTTCCAGCGATCCTATGCGCCTGCTTGTTGCCAACGCTGATCGTCTTCTCAGGGTGTGCTAAGCCCGCCGAATTCGAATTGAACGCCGTCCACAAACTGACTCTGGAAACAGAATTGCTGGACGGCGAACCGTTCCCCGAAAAACATGTCCAGCAGTTGGGAAACACGCTGACGGCACTGTTTGGAACTGCCGATCAACCGCATGTGCCCACCGCCCTGGCCGAACTGGTCGATCTAGACCGTGTACAACGAGCGGCAGGGCCAGTTGGTAGCGATGCCGACGGTAATACGGTTGGACTGTACCGACAGCACTGTGCTCACTGTCACGGAATCACCGGCGGCGGGAATGGGTCGACCGCATCGTCATTGAATCCTTACCCTCGCGACTTTCGCATGGGTCGATTCAAATTCAAATCTACCAAGCTTTATAAGCCGCCCACAGACAGTGACTTGCGACGCATTCTTAAGCGAGGCATCGCCGGAACGAGTATGCCGTCGTTCGACTTGTTACCCAAAGACGATATCGACGCACTTGTCGATTACGTGAAATACCTGAGTGTCCGCGGGCAAGTCGAACGGGCGTTGCTACAGGAAATGACTGACTTGGATGCCGAAGACGATTTGATGGCTACCAAGTCAGCGGTGGACGAAGAAGAGTACAGTTTCCAAATCGAACTGTTATTGGAAACGGTCGAAGATGTTATTTCACCTTGGACCAAGACGAAGGATTACGTGATCCCGGTTACTGGCAAACCTCGCGATTTTAGTATTCGAATTCGATTGTCTTTGCTTGGGCAGGAGTTGTTTTTCGGCAAAGCGAATTGCGTCCAGTGTCATGGCGAGACGGGAGTGGGAGACGGGCAAACCGAAAACTACGACGATTGGACTAACGAATGGCTAAAGCGCGCCAACCTAGATCCATATAACCCGGACGAGCTGCAACCGTTTTTGGATTTAGGAGCATTGCCGCCGCGAAAAATCCGCCCCAGGAATCTCAGATATCGAGTGTTGCGTGGTGGCAGTCGACCCGAAGACCTGTTTCGAAGAATTAAAGGCGGGATCGAAGGAACCTCGATGCCATCTAGCATTTCCCTGACCGAATTCGAAGTCTGGTGTTTGGTGTCCTATGTCTTGGAACTGCCCTATACCGAATACGTTGACGAGTCGGGAGAGCAGTAGCCTTGGATCGCTTCTGGAGTTTGTTGTTCTTGGCAGTGCCCGTCATGGGGTTGGCTATCGTTTTGGGCGCCGCTTGGGACGTCGGAGTCAGTGGTTACTGGCTGCCGGAATCCATCGGACCCAGAACGCAAGGGATCGACCACCTGTTTAATTTGATCCACATCATTTTGGGGATCGTTTTTCTAGGCACCGGATTGACGTTGGCTTTTTGTATGTGGCGGTTTCGAGCCGACAACTGTGAAACAGCCAGTCCTCGTAAAGGTCAGGTGGTTTTAGAATTAGTTTGGACGATTATCCCCGCAGCGACGCTGATTTTTCTGGCGCTCTATCAACTCCCATATTGGCAAGAAAACAAAGAAAACCAACCGATCGCTTTCATTTCCGACAGTGATCGAGACTTGTTCTTACCTCCGACCGTACGCGTTGTGGCCTTTCAGTATGGCTGGCGTTTCGAATACCCCGGCAAGGACCAGCAGTTCGATACATCCGACGATATCATCTCGGAAAACATCCTTGTGCTGCCGGCTGGTCGCCAGCTAGTGGCCGAACTGGTTTCAGAAGACGTGATTCACAGTTTCGCGATCAACGCGTTAAGGCTAAAGCAAGATATTGTGCCGGGGCTGAAGCCGCGAATTTGGTTCGAGATCACCGAGCCAGGACAATGGGAAATCAACTGTACAGAACTTTGCGGATGGGGCCATTTTCGCATGAGCGCCCGCCTGCGAGTCCTTTCTGAAGAGGACTTTGATTTCTGGCAACAGGATCAAGTTTTCGATCGAGGCTACTAAGGCAAGTGATGGATTCCGAAAACAACAACTTGTCTCAGCACCAGCAACATGCCGCACCCAAAGGTTTGATCCGTCGATACATCTTTTCGGTCGACCATAAAGTGATTGGCATCCAGTTTCTGTTATCGTCACTGGCCTGGATGTTGGTCGGTGGCGGTTTGGCGATGGCCATTCGATGGCAACTAGCTTGGCCTTGGTCGAACATGCCGGTTTTTGGAAAGTGGTTGTTTGCCAGTGAGGGCGGTCAGATCTCGCCCGAGTTCTACACGATGCTGTTTACGATGCACGGCACGATCATGATTTTTTTCGTCGTGATCCCGATTCTTCTGGGAGCCTTCGGAAACTACTTGATACCGCTGATGATCGGTGCCAAAGATATGGCGTTTCCGCGTTTGAATATGTTGAGCTATTGGTTGATGTGGCCCGCTTTTGCGTGTCTGATCCTGGCCTTCCTGACACCAGGCTACGGACCGGCTGCGGGTTGGACGGCCAACCCGCCATTGGCTGTTGTCTGGAACGCCGCTCCGGGAAGTGGATGGGGACAGTCTTTGTGGTTGCTAAGCCTGTTGATCGTCGGGATGTCCAGCATTTTAGGCTCAGTCAATTACATATCGACGATCCTGTTCATGAGGGCGCCTGGCCTGCATTTGTTTCGACTGCCGATGACGATTTGGGCCATGTTGGTGACGGCCGTGTTGCAAGCGTTGGCTCTGCCCGTGTTGACCGCTGCCCTGATTATGCAATTGATGGATCGGCATTTGGGAACCGGGTTCTTTTTGCCGGACGAGTTGCTAGTTAACGGGATTGCCGTGTCGGGGACTGCTGGGCAACCGTTGTTGTGGCAGCACCTGTTCTGGTTCTATTCTCATCCCGCTGTCTACATCATGATTTTGCCGGCCATGGGTATGGTCTCGGACATGCTCAGTTGTTTTGCTCGCAAGCCACTGTTCGGTTACCGGCCGATGGTGTACTCGATTTGCGGAATTGCATTTATGGGTTTCCTGGTTTGGGGACACCATATGTTTGTGTCGGGAATGAATCCGTTTTTGGGTACCGTGTTTATGGTTTCGACCATGATGATTGCACTGCCCAGTAGCGTGAAAGTCTTCAATTGGCTGGCGACTTTGTGGGCAGGTCGGATTCACTTTACGACGCCGATGTTGTTTTCGATTTCGTTCGTCTCGATGTTCATTATTGGTGGCTTGTCGGGGATTTTGATGGCCGCCAATACGGTCGACGAATTCGTACACGATACCTACTACATTGTGGCTCACTTTCATTACGTGTTGTTTGCCGGCACGATCATGGGAGTATTTGCCGCGATCTGTTTCTGGTTCCCAAAAATGTTTGGTCGAACAATGAACGAAGGGTTGGGCAAGTTGCATTTCTTGCTGACTTTCATTTTTCTGAACGGTACCTTTTTCCCAATGCACATTCTGGGATGGCGAGGCTTTCCACGTCGCTATGCAGATCCCTATCATTTGGAGCAGTTTCGTGACCTGTTGCCGCTGAACCGTTGGATCACTTACTGTGCGTTTGCGTTGGCTGCTGCTCAACTGATCTTCGTGTTCAATTTTTTCTGGAGCATGCTGGCTGGTCGCAAAGCCAGCAACAATCCCTGGAACGCGACGACGCTGGAATGGTCCACCAGTTCGCCCCCGCCACACGAGAACTTTGACGTGATTCCAGAGGTCCACCGCGGCGCCTATGAGTACAGTCAGCCAACGTCGGAAGGCGATGAGAGCGATTTTCTTGCCCAATCCAATTCGTCCGCTACTCAGTAGCCAGAAGTAGCCGGCAGTATCCGGATTC
>CAZJBW010000046.1:8662-18607 GCA_964543985.1 uncultured Pirellulaceae bacterium
GATTCGCAGAATTTGGGCACTTTGCTGGCGATTCAGAATTCCAGAATTCGCCAATTGGGGCCTCCAGATTGCAGGTTGGTCGCTTATCATAGTGAACTCAGTTATTTCGCATCAGAAAGACCAGTTCAGAACAGAGCGAAACAGTTCAGGGTGCTTTCTACGAGATGAAGTTGGTTTTGGAATTGAATCATGAGTGAATTGACAACAAATCACGATCAAGTAGCGCAGGAGTCCTCGTTGATCCAGGACTTTCTCGTGCTTGCTAAACCTAGAATCTCGGTCATGGTTCTGTTGACCGTGGCTGTGGCAGGGATCGTTTCTTTA
The DNA here is from genome assembly GCA_964543985.1 of uncultured Pirellulaceae bacterium. Classification (GTDB taxonomy): domain Bacteria; phylum Planctomycetota; class Planctomycetia; order Pirellulales; family Pirellulaceae; genus CAJQPP01. The sequence goes on from CAZJBW010000046.1 coordinate 8,987, forward strand.
CCAATTGCTGCTGCCAATAGCCCGGGCTTGATGTTGGTGCACGCCATGATCGGTCTTTTTTTTGTCTCCGCCAGCGGCTGTGCTTGGAACCAGTATTTAGAACGATACGTCGATTGGTTGATGCCTCGCACTGCCAAACGCCCTCTGCCCGGGCAACGCCTATCCGCATTACAAGTCGCCGTGTTCGGAGCGGTCACTTTGGGGATTGGTATCGCTTGGCTGGTCGCATTGGTCAATTGGCAGTCAGCCGCCATCGCCATGATCAACTGGGTGTTCTACGTCTGCCTGTACACTCCGCTAAAGGTTCGTACTTGGTTGAATACTTACGTCGGTGCGGTGGCCGGTGCATTGCCGGTATTGATCGGAAGCACGGCCATTTGCAATGGTGCCATTTCGGTGGGAGCGTGGACCTTGTTCGCGGTCATATTCGTCTGGCAGTTTCCGCACTTTATGGCGATCGCTTGGCTTTACCGACGAGACTACCAATTAGCACAAGTCAAAATGGCGACCACTGTTGACGATACGGGGCGACTGGCAGGTAGGCATGCCATCTTCTTTGCAGCGGCTCTTGTGCCCATCGTGGCGGCTGCAGCTTGGCCGTCGTCGATGTTGGGTGTCGTGTTCCAATTGGTTGTGATTGCATTGAGTGTTTGGTACCTATGGGCCTCTATTCAATTTGCAAACAATGTCTGTGAAGCCTCGTCCCGCAAGTTGTTCCGCGTCTCTTTGTTGTACTTGCCAGCCTATCTGGTCGGGCTTTCAATTGTCGCGCTAGTCTAGGCGAGTGAGAGTGTTGGCATGACCGAATCAACAACCACATCGAACGACAGTTCCACCGCGGACTCGCCCTCGGCAGCGGATCCTGCCCACGAAGCTGGCAGCGAGTTTTCGATCAGCAAGATTGGGATGTGGCTGTTTATTACGACCGAGATAATGTTGTTTGTTGCGGTCGTCGCAGCCTATTTGGTTTTTCGCCTGTCGACTCTTCAGGACGGCTGGCCGGGTTCGTCGCTTATGCACGTGTCCCTATTTACGGGCCTGGTGAACACCATCATTTTGGTGATGTCTGGCGTGACCGCCTGGGCGATGTACCGCGCCTGCCATGAGGATCGCTTTCGTACCGCCAAGCTTTGGTTGGTCGTAACGATCTTGTTGGCCGTTACTTTTGTGGGCATCAAGTCGACCGAATACGTCAAAAAATACAATGTTGGTTTGATGCCCGTCGCCAACGAACGTCAGTTCCACAATAGGGCTAATGTGGCCTATGTTTCGCACGTCAATGATCGATTGAAACAATCCATCGCGACGCTCGAACGCCGAGCAACCGATCTGGATCGCGAGAATTTGGAACTGCCAGAAGACCAGGCTCGTCAACTGGACTTCCTTTATGAATTGAAACAGAACATGTCCGAGGCGACAGCGCGGACGGTGGGACGTAGCTCAAGTTTGTACCGCGCCCAACTGGCCATGAACCTGATGGCATGGCAGATCTATCCTCACCCGGATACGTCTCACAATTTGCACGATTTTTTGGAACCGGAATTGAAGGGCCTACGAGTTCGCCACTTCGACCTGCGGGAACGTATGGGGCTGGTGTTCGAAAGACAGATCCTTGTCCAACAACAGGTCACGGAGTTGAGCAAACAACTGGAAGAATTTCGGCTCGTGAATACAGATAGTAACGCGTTGCAAGAACGTGAACGATGGCTGCAAGTCAAACAAAATCAGCTGCAAGAGTTGGGGATCGAAGAGAATCGTTTGGAGTCAATTGTCGCTCCGATCTCGGGGCGAATCGATAACTTGATCGACTCGTTTGGGTCCGAGGGCGAGTTTCTGGGGTTAAACGAACGCTATGATTTGCGGTTGCCTGTGGTGGTGCCCAACGGCCAGTCTTGGATGAATGTGTATTTGTTACTGACGGGCGTTCACTTGTTGCACCTGTTGGCCGGTCTGGCAGTATTGCTGTGGTGGTTGCCGCGAAGGCTGGTTGGAAAAAGAGCACCTGCTCTTTTCCTGACCTGTATGTACTGGCAATTTGTGGATGCCGTTTGGTTGGCCATCTTTTGGTTGATTTACTTCTAAATCGTTTTTTCTGTGTTAAAGATATGTTGCGAAAGATCGGAGTCACGCTGTGGGTCCTGGTTTTGATTGTTGGGGCGGTTGTGATCGCTCAACGAATCAAAGAGAAAGCCAATGACGGCGCGGGTGACTATGCGGCAGAGTTACCCGAGAATTTTGATGGACGCCAGTTTGTTGAGATCCCTTGGAAACGCCTGCCCGACGTGCGGCAATTCAAATTAACCGAACGCAGTGGGCAAAAATTCGACAGCGCGACACTCGCCGGCAAGCCGTACGCTGTCAACTTTTTCTTTACCAACTGCAAGACGATTTGTCGTGACTTAAACCAACAAGTTTGTGTATTGGCAAATCGACATCAGGACTCGGACTTGACGTTTATCGGTATGTCGGTGAAGGCTAAAGAGGACACGCCCGAGGTGCTGCAACAGTACGCTCAGCAATTTCAATGTCCGGATAATTGGTTGTTGATGACAGGACAGCAGTTTCGAATCAACGAGATCGCACAGCAGGATCTGGGCGCTGTTGTTGATGCCAGCCAACATCACTCGACAGACATTTACTTGATCGATCGTTGGGGACGGTATCGCGATCGATTTGATTGGAATAGTCCTCAAGAGATGAAGCGGTTCGACGCGGTGGCCAAAGAGTTGTTGGCCGAGCAGACTCCTCCGTTGCAAAAGACGGTAAAGACTCGTAACGCCATTGCCAGTTTGAGTCATAAGTGGCGTAATACAACTTCGGTGCCGGTACCCTTTTTGAACGAGCTACAACTGACCGACCAGGATGGCGATGAATTCTACTCGCGCGACCTGACGGGCAGTGTGTGGGTGGGCAGCCTGTTCTTCTCGCGGTGTGGTTCCGTGTGCCCCAAACAAAATAAGTTTCTGGCTGAGTTTCAGCCAGAGATTTTTGGACGCAATGCGAAATTGGTCAGTGTCACAACCGACCCCGATCACGATACGCCGGATGTCTTACGCGCTTATGCTCGTGGTTTGAATGCTCAAGCAGATTGGCATTTCTTGACGGGCGATAAGGTTTATATTCAACGAGTTGGCAGCGAGTTCTTAAGGGTCGCTGCCGATGGCCAACACCACGCCTCGCTACTGGTTGTCGTTGATCGCTGGGGTAAGGTGCGAGGTAAATTTGATTGGCAAGACCAACAGCAGGTGGAAACCATGTTGCAGCTAATCGATCAATTGAAACAAGAGCAAGCACCGGTTGTCGATTTTCAAATCATCCAATCTGATTGACCTGTGCTTCGAACCTTCGCTTAACTCAATCGAGTACTTCGATGAAACGCTCTGAAACACCAAATCATTCAAACCGGCTAACGCCCTCGTTGAATTCGCGAGTGTACTTGGTTGCTTTGTTCGCGTTTAGTCTGTTCTTGATTTGCGAATCGGTTGTCGCCTGCCCCAACTGCAAAAACTCGGTCGACCAACATAGCGATCTGATGGGTGCGGGCTTTGCCTGGAGTATCGCTCTGATGTTGGCGGTTCCGTCGACATTAGTCTCCATTTGGTTTGTCGCCATCCGCCGGATGCTGAATGCACACCGTTAAAAGGCCAAACAGCGGCAAACATGCCGCAGGTACCGTCGAAAGTCTCGAGCGAACACGCCAAGACGCCAAAACGTAGAGAGTCTTGCACTCTATCTGGCGACATCGCCTACTTTGTGAAGTGTGTCTTTAGCCAATCGCGAAGGCAGTCGGTCGCTCGCCAGTGCACGCCAGCGTAGAAATGGTTGGCGCTTTCGATGACCTCGATTTGGTAATTTGGCTTGCCAGATTTCACGTCGTTGGCCGAATCTAGTAAACCGTGGAATGCGGGATTGTCCGACAGTTCTCGTTGTCCAAACATTAGTAGGCAGGGCGTGTCGATTTTGTCGGCGAATCGAATCCAGTCGTAACGATCTTTGGGTCCGTATTTGTCGAAGTAGGCTCCGGCGCACATGTGAGTCGGAAAGGGGAAGTCGACTTTCATCAGTTCCGTGTGTCTATTTTGTTCAACGAGTTGAGTTGCCTGTGCAAAGCAAGTTTTGAAGCGTTGGGCACCAGACGACTCCAGAAACTTTTCGTGACAGAGCCTGGTAGCGGACAGTCCCACGATGGCGACCACGTTTTGGTGAGGCATATGAGCTTGTGCGTATAGCGACTTGATCGCTCCTAGGCTGTGTGCAACAAGAGCGATTCGTTTGGCGTCTCGTTTCTTGACTAGCCAATCGACCCAGCCCGCCACGTCGAATCGGCAGTCGTCGACGATCTCGTAAGCCGCCCCAATTGTTTCGGCTCGCCCGTTAACGGGACTCATGCTGATACTGTCGTGACCACGAGTGTTACCCAGCACAACGCTAATTCCGATTTCCCTTAGAGCGTCACCCAGTCGCAAGTTCAATGACGAGCTATAGAAGTTGCCACCCAGTCCATGCAAAACAACCGCCGCGTCGATGTTTAAAGCGTCCGGTGTTGCGTGTTGAAAGATGCCGTGCAGTTTGACGTTGTCCGGGGTCATCGCCGAAACCAAATCGTAGTTTCGGTTTGCCGATTCAGATGTTTGGTTCATTGGCAATCTGCTAAGGTCAGTCGTCGAAAGGCTTGGCTGCCGACAGTTCTAGTTTCGCGAGTTGTTCAAAGGACTGTCTAAGCTTGCCGGCAGCTTGTTGGTCGCACATGAATCGAACGACTCGTTGTGCATCTCCGCCCGCCAGTTGATGAGCTTCCAATTCGCTGGCGGTCAATGAATCGTCGACGATCCCAGCGTCGTGTGTATCAATCAACAGGTCGACGACCTGGCTGGGCGGGACCTTGCGGAAGGCCATGACGACTAACTGTTGAAAAGACAGATGGATGCCATGTTTTGAGGCTCGGATCCACGGGCGACCGCAAACCAAATAAACGATCAGCGCAAAAATAAAAGCCGTTCCCAGGAATAGGCACACAGCCAACAAAATCGCGTTGGTGGGTGACATCCGGAACGGCCTCTTCGTCGAATTCGCAGTTGAGAATTAGAACTGCGAGTGTGGATTGCTGCTTAGTTGAGAGAGTAGTTGAAGCACACCATTTAGGTGAGCTAGTCGTGGCCCAAATCGATCGACGAACTCGTTCAACATAAAGTTGCCTTCGAGCATCGATTCGTAGTTATCGTTGATTTCAACTGTCATGTTTTCAATGAATTCCGTTTGCACTTGTCCCAGTGCTTCGGCAGCAGAACGGCAGCGACGTGCCAAAATCGGGTTGGCTTCTTTCCACTGACTCAGTTCAGCTACTCGCTGGCGTTGATTCGCGTTCATCTGATCAACGAGTTCTTCCATAAGCTCGTTTTGACGATCTTGTGCAACAACTAAATGTCGCAACAGTTCGGTGATCTCGGTTGCAGGTGTTTGAGGTGTCGCGGGTTCACCCGAACCTGCAGAAACATCCAAATGAAAGACTTGGGAAAGATGATCATGGGGACCGTGGTTCATGCTGGCTCCGGCCAAAAATTATTAAAACGTATGTATCTATGCCCAGTATAAACACAGCTACGAATAGTGTCGAGTTTCACTTGAGAAACAATGGAATTAAAACAACAGAAACTAAGTAAGCCCGTTGTTAAACCGCATTGTCGTCAAAGTTTAAGTGCAAGCGTTTTTGTTTTCGTTACAAACTGAACAGCAAGCTTAGCCCGTTAAAGTTTTCTAATTAGGCGGTTGACAAACTTGTGCCTTCTTGCATCGTCAGCGATTCCCCAGTCCCTACAGCTGAAACGCACATTTGGCATTTGCCGTTTTGATTACCGAGCCCGCACAACTGGGCAGTTAAAGTTGCGCTTTGGCAATGGACGAAAGATCTTGCACGGGTCGACAAGGACGTTCATCTCGTTCCGGTTTTTCAGAGCAGCATCTTGGAAGCTTCACTGTCAGGGAAGTCTATGGAATCCATGGTATTGGGTTTCTATTCGGTAATCTCGTTGGACGAGATCGGGTTCTGCGGTGGCTACCTGGTTTTGAATCCAATGGGACGTCCGCAAGAATTTCACTGTACTCTACCAATCCAGCCACAGCGGGCGCAGCAGATTCTGTACGGCGAATCTCTGCTGGCTCATCTTTACGCGGACCATTTGGGGCCGCCCTTGGTCGCCAAGGCCAAATTGAAAGCCGATTTGGTGTTGATTAACCAACCCGAATCTTTGCAGTTAGTGGACCGACTGTCCGTGCCCGTCGCGTATTTGCGTAAATCCGACGATGGCAAGCTGCAATACAAGGCAGCTAATACTCAGGATCGCGAATTTGTGCGACAAGCGATCCAAGGACTGAATGCGATAGATTGGGTCGAGCCTTTCCAGCGGATTCAGCTGGCCATCGAAGAGGCCCATGCAGTCAGGGTTCGGTAGTATGGATTTAGACAGTAGCGCGTTTCCCAACTTGCAGTTCATGCCCCAGGACGATTTCGAATTCGACCCTGCCGTCGTGGCCTCGATCCGTTTCCCATTGCCACAGCCGAAAATCCGCAGCTTTTCATTTGCTGCAAGTAGCTCGAATCAACAAGGGTTTGCGATCAAGACCTTGCCCGATTCGCATGCCCACAGGACTGCCGGTCAACCAGCGTTCGGCATTAAGCAGACGAACTCCGTCAGCAATTCGTCGGGTGGTTTGAGCAACTCACAAGGTGTCACTAGTTGCACTCGCCTAAAACCGCCCAAGGATATCGTCAAGTTAGACGATCGATTGTTTTGCTTATTGCAACCTCCATTGGAAGTCATTCTTCAGAACGCGACGGTTGAGTTTCCTTTCAGTCCATTTTCGCACCAGTTCTCTGGAATTGCGTTTCTGTTTCTGCGCCATTTCGGAATTTTAGCCGACGAGATGGGGCTTGGGAAAACCATGCAAACCATCTCGGCCATTCGTTTGTTGATGCGTTCTGATCAACTGAAAAACGTATTGTTGATCTGTCCGAAACCATTGGTGACCAACTGGGTTCGCGAATTCAATCTGTGGGCTCCCGAAATTCCCACGACCAAAATTGAAGGTAACCGCGCCAAACGAGAATTCCTGTGGCAACAAGATCTGCCGGTCAAGATCGCAAACTACGAGTTGATTTCGCGTGACCTACCGATGATCCAACAGACCGATCTGGTTTACGATTTGATAGCTCTGGACGAGGCACAACGCATTAAGAATCGTCACAGCAATACCAGCAAGTCCGTTTGTCAGTTGCCGCGTCGTAGAAGTTGGGCATTGACTGGCACGCCTATCGAAAACAGCATCGAAGACTTGGTAGGGATTTTCGAATTCCTTTCACCAGGCTACGTGACCAGCGGCATGGAGACTCGGGCAATGCGTAGCCGGGTCCGCGACTACGTTTTACGCCGCACCAAATCGGAAGTGCTAACCGACTTGCCACCTCTGATGAATCGTGATGAGTTACTGGCATTGGCACCGTCTCAACAAGCCGCTTATCAACAAGCGGAATCGAACGGTGTGGTCTCGTTAAACGAGTTGGGTGATTCGATGACGGTGACGCATGTTTTTGAGTTGGTGTTGCGACTAAAACAGATTTGCAATTTCGAACCTGTGACCGGTGACAGCGCCAAATTGCAACGGCTGAAGGCGAACTTGGAAGAGATCATCGCCAGTGGGCAAAAAACGATTGTGTTCAGTCAGTGGGTAAAGACATTGCAGCGAATTGCAGACTACATCCCCGAGGCCAATCCGTTGCAGTACCATGGGAAGATTCCCAGTGCGAAACGAGATGGGGTGTTGGACGAGTTCAAAAATAACCCGGACCGCCATGTGATATTGATCAGCTACGGAGCGGGCAGCGTCGGATTGAATCTGCAGTTTTGTCGCTACGTCTTTTTGTTCGACCAGTGGTGGAATCCGGCGGTCGAGGATCAAGCCATCAATCGAGCTCACCGGATTGGGTCGACGGGTAGCGTGACCGTGACACGTATGATTTCCGAGGGGACGATCGAAGAGCGGATCAACGATGTGTTACAGGAGAAGCGTGAGTTGTTCGAGTCCATTCTGAGCGACACTGACCGACCAGCCGAAATGGGTTTGTCGAAAGAGGAAATTTTTGGTCTGTTCGATTTGCGGGCTGGGGGCAAGCGTTTGCAAGATGTGGCATAAGCCTCGTCTGGAATTTATCTGGCAAAATGCTTCGCGGCATCAATTGACGGTTGCTTCCAATTGGTGGCGACCTGAAAATGAGAGGTGCAGCGTGACCAAATCAATCTAATTCTGCTGTACAACTATCTAAATGCCGCCGGCGACCAGTCAACCAGAAAATCAGTTTTGCACGAATCGTGTGAACAGCTATCCGTTTTACTCGCCACGGTTCTGGGCGGGAATGCGCGTTGGTGCCTATACCAGTATGCTTAGCCAACATGGCTTTCGAATTCACCCGAGTCGCTATGCCATGACGGTTTTGGTCGGAGGCTGTACGGTGATATCCAGCAGTTTGGCGTCCATCCAAAGCCTGTTTCTAAATCGGAAAATTCAAGAAACGGAAATAAAAGAACCGCCACTGTTCGTCGTGGGCCATTGGCGAAGTGGTACCACATTGCTACACGAGATGTTGGCGCAAGACGAACGGTTTGGTTGGCCGTCGACGTTCGAGTGCTTCGTACCAACACACTTTCTGTTGTCTCGTCCGGTACTGAATCCGCTGGTGAAGTTATTGATGCCCAGCAAACGCCCCATGGATTCGATGCCCGCCGGTGCCGAGTACCCACAAGAAGACGAATTCGCGTTGATTGGTTTGGGAGCCCCCACGCCGTATCGGCACATCGCTTTTTGTAATGACGAGCCGAAATACACTGGTCTGTTGAATCTGATGGACACACCCGCGGATCAAGTCGAGCAAGTTCGCGACGCGTTGACGTGGTTCTATAAAGCGCAAACGTACCAAAAGCAAAAACGACTGTTATTGAAGTCGCCAACCCATACGGGAAGGATTGGCCATTTAGCCAAGTGGTTTGCAAATGCCAAGTTTATTCATATCACACGCCACCCTCACAAAATTTTCCCGTCAACCGTTCACTTGTGGAAGTCGTTGTGCAAGGTGCAAGGATATCAGTATCCCAAAGATGACTCCAAGTTAGTGCAGTACGTCAATGAATGTTACCAGCAGATGTACAAAGGTTTTTTTGCTCAGCAGGAACAAATTCCGGACAGTCATATAACTCATCTGCAATTCGAAGATCTTGTTAAGGATCCTGTTGGGCAACTGCGGTCCGTTTATCGCGATCTGGATTTGGGCAATTTCGAATCCGTGCGACCGAGCGTTGAATCCTTCTGGGCGCAACGCAAGTCTCATCGCACCAATCGAACTCAATTGACGCCCGAGGTGAAAGAGGTAATCGACGACGTGTGGTTGGAATACATGGAACGGTTTGGGTACAATTTGTGCCCGGTCGAATAGAGCCAAGGAGTGAGAGCGATTGACCCGAAGATCATATCCGAGTTGCTGAAGCATGCTGTCCGTTTGTCTCATCAAGGCATGGACTCGGGGCATGGTGGTCCATTCGGCGCAGTGGTGGCACGGCAAACCGATTCGCAAAC
>CAZJBW010000046.1:18707-37655 GCA_964543985.1 uncultured Pirellulaceae bacterium
GCAAACCGATTCGCAAACGACGGGCTATGAAATTCTTGGCGAAGGCTACAACCAAGTGTTGACCTCCAACGACCCGACCGCTCACGCTGAAATAATTGCGATTCGTGCCGCCGCTGCAAAACGTCAAGACTTTGCATTGGCGGGCTGCAGTCTGTTTACCAGTTGCGAACCTTGCCCCATGTGCTTTGCCGCTGCTTATTGGGCGCGAGTGGATGCGGTTTACTTCGCGAACACTCGCGATCAAGCCGCCAGTATTGGTTTCGATGATGCGGCCATCTACGCCGAGGTCAACCGTCAGCCTGGCCTTCGCAAGGAGATGCCTACCATTCACATCGACCTGCCCGAAGCCAAACAGGCTTTCGATGCATGGCTGGCCAAAGCAGACCGAGTGAACTACTAAGATTGACTGGAACCCTCTGGCGATTCCATTACCGCCGCATAAGTCTGCGGCGAGCGGCGATTTCTGGCGAGGCCTCCATGGCGCGTTGCTCGTCACGAACTTCTTGTTCGGTCATGCGTAGCGAACGTCTCGTCAACTGCCAACGGATACCGAAGTCGGCCAACCCAACCACCAACGCTCCGATGCACAAACGCTGCAATGCATTCTGTATCCAATGGCCAGTGGCCATCACTTGCTTTGGAAGTGTGCCGTCGCGAGTGATTTCCGTAAGTGTTTGCCAGTCTCCGACAATGATCCATGTCGCGACAACACCCATGATTACGAACTTGGTCAGTCCCAGCAGGATGCCAGTCCACTGTTCCGTTTGGAACATCCGTCGCAAGTTTTGTGCTGGCGAAATTCGTTCGAACTTCGGTATGACCAAACTGGGTGTCAGTCGAAACCCGTTTTGCCCGATCCAAACAATGGCACTGATCACTGCGACGCCAGCCACGATCGGAACCAATCCTTGCCAGAATACGACGCCAGTCCCGGTCACTTGTTGATTGAGCAACTGAACTGGGCTTCGTTGAATATCTGTTTGAGCCCAGGCTTGAGTTCCAAACCGAGTGACGGTTTCCCAAAGGCCAGTTGCCAAAGCCGCCAATAAAGCTAAGCCGGCCATCCAAACGATCGCCGAAGAAAGTTCTCGGCTGCGTGCCACCTGCCCTGCGTCTTGAGCGCGCCGCAATCGGGATGGCGTTGGGTCGTGAGTTCTTTGGTCTTGTTCCGACATGGTTACCCCGCCATCAGATCCAGCCAATTCCACCACTGCTCGAAATTGGCTTGCAGGCCACTCTGCAACGCCATTGGTGCGGAAACGAGTGTTATGGAGGTGATCAGCATGCCGACGATCGATTTCAAATTTAATCCAACCTGCAATCCACCAAGCTGAGGGAAATTGCGTTGCACCATGCCTAACGCTGCTGAGGCAACCAATAACGCAGCGATCGCCGGAATGGACACTGAAAGACCAAACTGAAAAGCTTGACTGAGTGTGTTGGTTAGAAACTGAAGAAACGAATCATTCATTTGAGCCGTACCGGGCGCGATCACCTGGAACGACTGCAACAGTGCTTCGACGACCTGCCCTATCCCGCCCATAGCAATGAACACGGCCAAGGTGGTCCACCAAAACAGTTGCGAAACCGGGTCGCCTTTTTCTTTCTCGGCGCCACCGCCCAACGCACCCAATGAAAAGCCGGATAGACCTGCAATCAACGAACCCACGACATGGCCCGCAGCCAGCATCAGTGAAACACTCAACCCCAACAACGCGCCCAATAACAATTCATACAAGGCCGCAATGACAAGGCCGACGACGCCTACGTCACTGAATGTGAACGAGTTGTCGATTTGGTAGGGGACAACGAAGCAGCAAATGGCAAAGCACAACGCCAGCTTAATTCGCACCGATACCAGCTTGCTTCCGGGGCCAGGCATCGTCCAAACCAACCCAGCGATTCGTGCCGCCACCAAAAGTATCAGCAGTAACAGAGGTTGAAAAGATTCCGGTGTTATTAGCTGTTGCAAAGCTCTACCCCGGCCGGCTTTCCACGATATTGGTCGGGATTTGTTGGATCAAGTCTCGACTATATCCAACGTAATGTTCCAGCAACCAAGGCATGCAGATGCTCAGGACCAGCACCGTTGCAACCAGTTTGGCCACGAACATCACCGTTTGATCTTGAATTTGAGTCATCGCTTGAACGACCCCCACCACGACACCCACGATCACGCCAACAACCAGCACAGGAGCGCACAACAACAGGACAGTGTGTATTGAATGACGAGCGACATCGATGGCGACTTGGGGGTCCATGTTTTTGCTTTCTAACGACGCGAATGTTGATAAACGTCAACAACGTCAGGCCAGCGGAACGTAGGGACTAAAACTCTGCATCAACATGCCCACGATCAAATTCCAGCCGTCGACCATTACGAATAGAATCAGCTTCATTGGCAAACTAACCATCGTCGGCGGCAGCATGATCATCCCTAACGAGGTCGTCACACTGGTCACCACCAAATCGATCACCAAAAAAGGCATCAGGACTTGGAAACCAATCAAGAAAGCGATCTTTAATTCGCTGATCATGAATGCTGGCAACATCACGTGGATCGGGATGTCGTCGAAAGTCTCTGGTTTCTCTTGTCGTTCTGATTCGGGTAGGTACTTGTAGAACAGCCAGATGTCATTCACGTTACCCGCCATGTCGATTTGACGGCTCATGAATCGTTTGATTGGGCGAATGCCTGTTTCCCAAGCCTCGGTCAAAGTCATCTCAGACGGCTCGGCCGTGTAGGGATCTACGGCTTCCGTTTTTACTTCATGCCAGACAGGTGCCATGATCAGAAAGCTCATGAATAGCGCTAACGCGGTTACAATTTGTGTCGAAGGGATTTGCTGAGTACCCAAGGCCTGTCGCAAAATTCCCAAGACGATCACAATTCGCACAAATGAGGTCGTCATCAGTGCGATCGCCGGTGCCAAACTGACGACCGCCAACAACAGGATCGTTTGTAGCGAGCCCTGCAAGCGATCTGGTTTAAGGTACTGTTGCAATTCCAAAGTACTGTCGGCTTCAGTCGTCGTTTCAATCGACTCGGGGATCTGTTCCGCGAACACTACACCGACTGGAACAGCGAGTAAAAAAACGATTGCCAGCGCAACCCAACGAAACAACCGCATCCAGGACGCGGTCCGTCGAACAGTCGATTGGTTGCTTGGTTTGATCATTGTTTCGATTTATGTATTTTGAGGTGGCATGTCACCGTCGACATGCATTTGCAGCACGCCGATACTAGGCCTCAAGCAAAGTCCGTCCCGAGCGACTGCCTAGCGAAACGGATTGGGACGGTTGATCGCCACGTCTTACCGGGGCGCCAACGTGTGAAGCTACGGTGCGAGTCAATACATCGGGGCGACCGTCTCGGACAGCCGTCTCAAGTTGCCAGGCCTCGTCGGGGTCTGTGATTTCTGCCAACGTGGATGAACCCGATTCGGAGGTAGCGACCAGCAAGAGTCGCTGGCCTAATCGAATCAGTTGCAATTGTTGTTGGTTTGTGAACGGAATCTGTCCGATCACCGAAAGCGCTTCTTGAGGAACTCCTGATTTTCGTTTCGATTCATGTTTTTGGTTGCCGGGGCGAATTCGAATTAAGAAAACGATCAACAGAAAAATACTGATAACCAAAACCAGAGTGGCTCCGGTCTTGATGGCATTGCGCTTATTCTTAGGGTTTGAAAAGTACGACAGAGCGGACCCGTCTTGCTGCTCGTCGGGAGAATCAATCTGCTGTTCCAGAAAATCCATCGAACTTTCGACGGGACTCTGCAGCGTATTTTCTGCGACTCGTATCAACCCGTTGTCCGACGAAGTTTGTGCCTGCAGTTTGCTGGGTAGCGTGCCGGCAACGAACAGCATGAACAGCAATGGAATCAGGGGTCTCATATTGCGGTCCTTTCTAGCATGGGTGCCTGAACGAGTTGACCACGGTCAATCATTCTTGCTGCGAAAGCGCAATATCGATCATGGATATCTTGAAGCTCTGCCAGGTTTACTTCTGCTGATTTGGCGACCAAATTGCGCACGTAACTTGATTCCGAAGGTGACAACCGTCCTAGCACTCGTTCCACAAAGTCGCCTGGACTGCAGCTAAGCACGGCGATCGTCAGTTCGGGTGGAGCTGCTTTTAAAAGCGTATCTAGTGCCGAGTCATCCAGCCTTAAAATCTCTTCGAAATTCAGCTTGGTTTCTTGGCCAGGTCGCATGTTTCGATTGATTTGTGGCTGGCGGACTTCTTGACGTTGACTAAATGTAGCCTGACCGGCGGCTGGGTCTGTTGTTGCCGTTTCTGGTGTTGTTTGCGGTTCGAAATATAAAAATTCAGCAAACTGCGACAACGAGGAATCGTTGGTTGCGAGCGGCGTGATTGGCAAGTCCAGCATTCGAGTTTGAATTTTTCCGCGTGTTGCGATATCAAACCTCGCCAAAATGGTTTGTTGTGTGGGTGTTGAAAAATTTGTCAACAGCTCGGCGATTTGGTGCTGTTGTTGGTTTGAAAGGTTGGTTGTTTGCATTGGTCATTACCCTGCTTTCTTATCCAGCCATTGGCGAATCGTGGCGGCCGCGGCATCCGGGTTCTCGCGGCACCATTGATCCAGCTGCAGACGCAATGCCTCGCGTGACGTCGTAAGTGGATCACTGATCAATTCGGTTGGCGTTTCGACAATCTCAACGCCCTCCGTCACAGGAACGGAGTCCGAATCAACGGTGGAATGATCATGAATGAAAAGACGGTCGGATGTTGAATCTTCTACTGGCGGTTGCACCTTGACTGGCCTTAAGAATGACATGGCGACTAGCCCCATCGCAAACAAGACAAACCATGGCCAGTATCGTGTCAGCCAATGGGACGATTCTGTCTTTGCCAGTGATAATTGGGTCGAACGATCCAAAGTTATCTCGTGGTCCAAGGTAACGACGATTTTTGCCGACTGTGGTTCATCGGTTTGATTCGAGGCAACCATTTGTGGGACAAGGGGCGCAACTTTTTGACGTATGTCCGCTTTCAAAGACTCAAAAATTTGATCCTGCAAAGCCTTGGTGCGTTCGCTGGTCCAGTCTCGTCCATCCTTTTGGCGGTCAACAAAGTAGCTGACGCAGCGTTCAGGAATTCCAATCGAGACGTTGACCGATGTTACGACTGGGCCCGCTGATTCCGTGGTTTGCGAAATCCCGTTGGCCAGCGTTTGCATGGTTTGCTGAGTTCGCTGGATGACGCGACGAGCATCACTTTCAATCGTCTGGTTTTCCGATTCGGACTCGTTTTCAGTAATGGCCTGACCGTTGGCCCCCACCTGAAAAGCACTATGGAAGGTTGAAGGTGCGGTCGACGGTGTACCGGGAACTGTTTCTCGCATAAGCGTGTGTTCGGTGAAGACGGGATCGCCCGAGATACTGTTCTCGTCACGCACTCGTCGCACGATAGGGTCGATTCCGACTTCTACATTCACGCGAATTCCAGGGTAGTTGGTCAGAGCGCTGCGAATCTTCGTCTCGTATTCGCGTTCGGCTTGTAGCTTTGTGGCGGCATGTGGTTGAGGTAAATTTGCTTCCGTCCAGCTAGCCCCTGTGTGCGAGCGACTAGCGAAGGTGTCAATAATCGTGATGTCTTCGGTGCGTAGTCCAGCCACGGCTCCGCGAACGGTATCGCGGATCGCTTTGATCTCGGACATCTCCAATTCACGATGCTGATTTGGGGTGATGTTGACCAGCGCCGTGCGTTGTTTTGGCTCGAATGGCGAATTCCCACTGACCTCGTCGTAGTCCACGATAGCTCGTTCGACGAAACGCAACTGCATAACCATTTCACGAATCGTCTTCTTTTTTTCGCTCAACTGATCCTGACGTTGCTGAGCCCTGGTGCGGAACATGTCGAATGTCGATTCCCGAGGTTGCTGAGCGGTTAAGTCTTGAGGGATCGCGCCGTGTTCCGAAAGTGATTTCAGATAGTTGCCACGTTCAGCGAGCGGTACTTGGATTTCAGAACCTTTGACTTGGTACTCGTTCAGACCCGACTTGCCGAAGGCGACTTGCATCAGACTAATTTCATCGCGAGTCAACTGTCGGGAATCGAACAGTGAAACACTGTTGGGGCCCCAAGTCTGGGATTGGCCATACATCCAAATCAGGAACAACGCCGCGCAGCCGACCAGGATCCATCGAGTGGTCCCTGAATTCGCCCGCATCCACGATGCGATCGGTTCCAGGTGAGGTTGAAATCTTTCTTGCCACGATTTCATTCAAACAGCCTTTTTCGTGCGTTGGTTCGTATTTGGATTCTGGGAATGCTGTGGTCGAGAAAACTAAGCGATTCGTTGTTGATTGTGCTGATGGTTCAAGTTGATCATCATTGCCGCGCCGCCCAAGGGGCATTTCAAATCCATGTAATCGGCGACTGGCAAAACGCGTTGCAAGTATTGGAAGCCGGATAACTGGGACAGTCGGCTGTTTTCCAGGCTGTGACAGTCGCTGCCGATTTCTAGCTCGACGCCATCGTGCGTCCGTCCCATACTCAGTTCCACCGTCGAACCTGGTGAGACCAACGTCACCAAATCCGCGCTCATGGCAAACAATCCCAACAAGTCGCATTCATTGAATGGGCGACCTTGATGCTCGCCAAACGAATCGTACTGAAAACGAATTTGTCGGACTCGGGTCACCGGTCGCAATTCTTGTTGCAAGTCCTCCAACAGTTCGCGAGCGGTTTGGCGACAAAACTGGGATCCACGCGATACTTTGTGAGCGACCGCTTGAGCGGTCATGAATTGCGACTCGAATATACTTTCCAAATGGACTCGCTCGTCCTGCGACTTGCATCGCGAACGGAACAGGTCAAACATCATGTGCCAATCAACGATGGTTGGTGTATTTGAGTCGTGATTCATCTGGCCAATCTCGCCTAACGTTTAATTGCCTTAGAGGACTCCGGACATTCCGGCCCACATCTTTAGACAAAGACGGCGATAGATACAAAAAAAACGCAAATACTGTCAATCCAGTATTTGCGTTTGGCAAAGATGCTATCGTTCGGTCGAACTATTTGATGATGGATGGGTTGCTTTTGGCGATTTGTTCCATGATCCAAGTGTTGGAATCTCGGTAGGCCTGTTCGCAAACGGTATCGTGACAAGGGTATTGGCGAAGATTGACATCGAAGCCCGCGGTATACAGTAGCTTCAACTGGTAGCACAAATTCGTTTCAGGGAACTCGGTCGAATGTCGGCCGTGCGCCCAAAATAGAGGTAAGTGCCGGCACATCCGCCAATTCAAAAGTGGCGTTAGATTCGACGGAAGCGATCCATTAAACGAGGCCACGCCCGCAAACCGTTCAGGGCTTTGGAAAGCCACTCGGAACGCCATGGTGCCGCCAATATCGTGTCCAGCAATAAATACTCGATCTGGATGGATTGAAAATCTTTGCAAGGCGCGATCAATTGCCGCTGTAATTATATTCGACGTCTGCTCGATCGATTCGCAGGACTGTCGCCAGACACTAGCCGCCGTTTCGGAGAGTCGATTGGGGCTGCCAAGGGACAGCCCAATATAATTCTGTTCGCTGATCCAAGGCATTACAGAATTCAACTGGTGTATATCTTGATTCCCACCATGAAGCCAAACCAACAATGGGTAGGCATGCCGTGATTCGTAATGCAATGGAAGAAAATACGAACTGGCAAGGTCCGTATGCGCAAGTTCGGCTCGGATAAACTCAGTGGTCAGGGGGGCAGGATCGACGTCGGCTTCAAGCAACGACGATTCCCCAGGTTCCTTCCCCTTTTGGTCTTTCGACTCCCCAAAGAGTTCCGAGAATGGTCCCACATTCATTCGGTTCATTTCCGCAATCCTTTTACCCAGAGAATCTGGGTTCTCAGTTAGCAGTTTGTGTCCGTCAACTGCCTCACAGAGTATAATCAATTTCAGAATCTAGAAAGCGGGGCTTTGATTTTCTTAACAAGATTCGCGTTTGCTAGCAGCCCACCTATTTAATACCTCTAACCTGTCGCCAGCTCGATGGAACAAATTCGTTTGACGTGTGGAAATTGCAATAAGCGATATCGCTTACCAGGTTCGGCGCGTGGTTATTTTCGATGCCGCAGCTGTGATCTTGTGATGGCGATTCCTGTTCCAGCACAACCAACGCGCCCTGTTTCTTCGCCAACTGGTCCGGTTGTAGCGCGACAGTTGCAAAATGCGGCGGAAGATAAAACAGGTGTTGAAGATAGTTTTTCGATGGAGGAACTCCACGAAATTTCGTTGGACCCATCTACCAACGAACTCGTTCATTTAACCCCCAATTCATCCGGGCTGCTCGACGGCGAGTTAATTTCGAGCGACGTCATTAGCGCCACGCCCAGCGGAGTTGCGCCTTTGGGAGTTCATAAAAAACAACAAGCCCGTTTGTCACCGGACAACGCTGCCTGTTTAGCCATTGGCCTTTTCATGTTGATTGGTGGATGGTTTACGATTCTGCTGCAAATTTTTAACTCCGCCGAAGATCGAAGTTTGATCGCAATTTGTTTGGCATTTTTCGTGGCGCTGATTGGGACTGCCATCTCAGGGTTTGGGTTACGCCAGCTAAAGGTGCCGTGTATTTCAACCGTCGCTGGTAGCGTATTGATCACCATTGTCGCCGTTGTGACCTCGCTTTTACTTGGATCTCAGCAGGTCGCACAAACGGACACTCAGGGCGAACAGCAAGAACAGGCTGTCGAAGATGACGATTCCACATCGTCTCGTTTCAGTGTCGAGAGTCGTGAAAAAGCCGAAAAGGAACAAGCTGACAGGTTGAAAAGTTTGGACGAGGATTTGGAGCGGCTGAAAAACGAAAAGAAGAAAAGCCGAGAAAAGCCAGCCTCAAGAACCAAACGCAGAGCTCGCGAATCGACCAAAGCACAGCCGGAACAACCTGGGCAGCCCGTCGATGAAGAAATTGTCAATGCGTTCAGCGCTGCCGAGCCATCCGCGAATACTCGTGATTTAGCCGATCAACTGCAGGCCAAATGGTGGGACAGTTCGGGGCGACAGCGAGTCGAAAATATCGACGATTTTGAAGCCATCGTCGACCGCGCCAAACGCCTAGCTGGAAACAACACCGCCTATTGGGATAGTCTGTCGCGTCGTTTGGATTGGATGATGGACTTTGAGGACGGGCAATCGGTCGAGCTTGATTTTAGGGATCGATTGGCGGGCTGGTACCTCAACGGGAAGACAGGGATTCGGGTTGATTCAGAAAAACAAATTGAGGTCAACAACCAGAAAACAAACTCGCCGACTTGTTTAGTTGCGACACCTGATCTGTTTTTTCATAACTTCGAAGTAACTTTTCAGATGGAAATGCTGAAGGTTGGTAGTGGTCGCCGCTGCGGACTGGGAATCGTGTTATTAGGCGAGCCGAATCAATTGAATGGCTCGGACAAGAACTATGTGATCGCATTCAATGCCACCGGTTCAGAAATTCGCTGCGATCGTTTGGGCAATGATGAAAACGACTCGATGCCAATTTCTCGAGTCCAATTGCCAAAGGATCGGGCGGTAAATTTCACAGTCAAAGTCGGTCCAGGCGTCGCACAGGTGTTCGTGGACAGTCGTTTGTTAGTGGAATGTCACGACCCGCAAATTAAAAACGTCACCAGTGTCGGATTTGCGACGTTACCTAACAGCGATCCCGAATATCAAGTGACTTTGTCTGATTGGAAGGTTCGCAAGTGGGACATGGGCCCTCCGCCAGGTCCTATGGCGATGGTGGAGGAGGACGTGATGTACTTCAACGACTTGGGCAGTGCCGATCAAGTCGACAAAGCCTATTCGATGTTGCGTCTAGCCTATGCTCAGTTTGGTGCATGCAAGTTTGGGTTAGCCGCCGAATCGGCTCGCCAAGCCGTTAGTTTAGGGATTCCTGAATCGGAATTGTCCTTGCTTTTTGCAATCGAAAGCGATTTGAATAAACAGCCTCAACAAGCCAGTCAGCAATTCGCATCCAGCCAAGGTCCGATAGAACAGATTGCTAAAGCTTGGCATGTTTGGTTCGTGTCGACGCACCCTGATGCAGGAATTCGATCGATTCCAATAGCTGACTCGATCAATGAGCAATTCCACGACGAAGCCTGGGTGGTTGCCAGAATTAAAGCTGCGATGTTAGCAAACCGAAGCCAGTTCGCAGCCGCTGCTCAGATTCTGTCGGACGTTATGCCACAAGTGCCAAAGTCGTTCCGTGTGGAAACGAACAAGCAAATGGCCGCCTATCAAGCGTCTCAGGTTTATTTACGAGGCACCGGGGCGATTCCGTTTTATCATCGAATCAAGACTCGTCCGATTCCTGCCCTGGTCGTTTTTCAAACGAATAGTCAGTAGGATTGCAGACTAGTCTGAAATGATGGCTAGTTTTTGAACTCCATTTTGCGAACTGAATCATTAGAAGTTCGTTGGTTGAATGATGAACGACAGCAAATCCAATATCGATGAAAAATCTTCTTCGTCGTATTTGCAGCCCAATCGATTTGTCACAACATCTTGGAGTTTGATTGCGGATGCCACGACCAAATCGCGAGACTCGCAGGTGGCATTGGAAGAACTCTGTCAGGCCTATTGGTACCCGTTGTACGCATTCGTTCGCCGCAAAGGTCATCAACCCACGGAAGCCGAAGAGTTGACGCAAGACTTTTTTGCTCACCTGCTTAGCCAAGATCGTTTGCAGCTAGTCGACGAATCCAAGGGCCGATTCCGTTCGTTTCTTTTGAAGTCTCTAGAGAATTTCTTAATACAGAAGTGGCGAAAACAGAATCGCATTAAACGAGGCGGTGGAGTCACTCACTTCAGTTTTGATTTTCAACAAGCCGAACAACGGTACATGGTCGAGCCGGTTGATCGTTTGACGCCCCAAAAAATCTTTGACCAAAAATGGGCCCTGGAACTGTTGGATCAGGCGTTGCGTCAATTGCGGGCTACGTTTGACGAGCGAGGTAAATCTGATTTGTTTGCAGCGTTACAGCCACAGTTGATCGATCAAGCTGAGGAATCTTACACCGAAATCGGCCAGCGCTTGCAGATGAACGAGATTGCCGTCAAAGTCGCAGCCCATCGCATGCGTCAAAAATTTCGAGTCCTATTGGTCCAATTGGTGCAGCAGACGGTTCGCGATACGGACGATGTGGATGCTGAGTTGGCCGAGTTGTTTGCGGCGTTGGGCAACGGATAGCCCGTTGCAGCGCCATTCAGGCGAAAGTTATCCGCCAGCCAGTTAATCACTGAAATTTCTGAAATTTTGATGTAACCTTGAACCGACAAAAGCATAAATCCTAGCAGTGCCTCAGTTTTTGCCGGGTGTTTTGCCGAAAGGTTTTTCGCGATGACTACCAATTCTTGCCTGTGCCCACGGTGTCAAAGCCCGATTCAGTTAGACGCGCTTGGCGGATTGTGCCCAAAATGTTTAATGCAACCAGCAGTCGACCAACCGTCAGTGGGCGGCCAAGAGACTCTATCTCGTTATAAAGCGTTTCGTGCCCCGACCCCGGAAGAACTCAACGATGTGATCCAGGATTTGCAGGTCTATGAACTACTTGGACAGGGTGGTATGGGCGCTGTCTACTTGGCAAGACAAATCAAACTGGACCGCAAAGTAGCTCTGAAAATTTTGGCACCCTCTTTGAGCGCTGACCCAGGTTTCCGAGAGCGATTTACACGCGAAGCACGTACTCTGGCTCACTTGCAACACCCCAATATCATCACCATTTACGAGATCGGTGAAGTTAGCGGAGAATTGGGTGACTATTGCTACTTGGTCATGGAACTGATTGACGGAGTGAACATGCGAGACGCTTTGGTAAGCGGCGGTATCACTCCCAAACAAGCGCTGCAGATCGTTCCCAAAATTTGTGATGCCTTGCAATATGCTCATGACCAAGGCGTCGTGCATCGTGACATCAAACCGGAAAACATTTTAATCGGCTTGAACCATGAAGTGAAAATTGCTGACTTTGGTTTGGCGAAAATGCTGGACGAATCGCACCAGAATTTCACGCTAACGGCGACTCAGCAAGTTTTGGGGACTCGCAATTACATGGCCCCAGAACAAATTGAAAAACCATTGACGGTCGATCATCGTGCCGACATCTATTCGCTAGGTGTCGTTTTTTACGAGCTGTTAACTGGCGAATTACCCTTGGGTCGATTTTCATTGCCCAGCGAAATTTCTTCCGTCAACCACGACATGGACGAACTGATCCTGAAGACTCTGGAAAAGGAACCGAAACGTCGCTACCAATCGGCCAGCGATGTCAGGAGCGCCGTGGAAGCGATCGATTTGGATGTCGAATCTCCTTTGCAAACCATTAACGGACAACCGTCTTATACGAAATCCACATTTGATGCGGTGCCACGCGAAAATGTGAATTCGTTCGCGCAAACGCAACACGAATCGAATGAGGCTGGTATGCGGCGTTGCAGCTTGCCGTTTCGCAACGATCAGGTGCACGGTGGTTTGTCGCAGCTGCATGGCATTGCCCACGTTTATGACCAATGCTTGACGATCGAATTCAGAGTACATCGATTGGGATTTTCGAAATCCGAAAAGAAGACCATTCATGTGAACTTCTCAGAGCTTTCCAATACCCATTTGAAACCAGGCATGCGGTCTTCAATTTTGGAGATTCAAGCAGGGTCGCTTGAATGCTTCGATGACATACCCGGTTCATCGCATGGCTGCCTAAAAATGACGATTGAAAAATCCCATAGTAGGATGGCAGATGAATTTTGTGTTGAATTGAAGCGGAAGATTCTGGCTAGTTCTGCAGTCGCGAACGGCCAAGGTCGCGCCTCACGAGCCGCCAGCCTGTCACAGATTCCATTCAAAATTCCACACGTCCATGCGGGCTTTTGCGAGGCGGCAGGTATCGCAAAGGTAACCGACAATGAACTAGTCGTTCAATTTGAAATCGTAGATCCCGTGGGCTTGTCATCGGCCCCCAGGACTGCCGTAATACCCTGGAATCAAATTCTTTTGGCAAAGTGGAAGGATGGCATCTTCAATCACAAGATTGAGATTCAAACCGATGGAATGGACGGGGTCGCGGCGATTCCCAATAGTACTCAGGGTAAGTTTTTTATTAAGGTCGCCAGGCGTAACCGGCCGGAATTGCTGGTATGGCTGCGACTTGTTTTTCAAAAAATTGGTCAACCACTTCCTCCAGAATTGATCGAGAGCAAGTCTCCCGACGAACAAGCCAATTTAGATCAGGCCATTCGTCTGCCATCCAAAGCTTTGATCGTTTGTCAGGCCGTCAACGGAATCATCGCGGCTTTCAGTTTGAGCTATATCATGATGTTTAACGTCGTGGGGCCAGAAAGTTGGTGGGCATTTCCTTTCGAATACCTTTTTGCTTTAGGTGTCCCGTCGGATCCGAAAGTGTGGTTTGTGTTTGGTGTCGTTGGACCGGTCATTTGTAGTTTGGTTTCAATACTGCTTTATTGGTTGATACAACAACGATCCCACTACGCAGTGACGTTGTTGTGCACAGGGTTCTTGGTCCTGCCGTGGCACTTCGGATCGGTCGTCAGTGTGTTTGTAGGGCTGTGGATTCTGGCGATTCTGTTAAATTCGAAGCACCAATCCGCATACCAACGTTATTCCTAAAAACGACAACGCCAACTTCTTTGCAATTTAACTCTCTAACACTTTTCTTTTGTTATTCCCATCCAGTTTCTTCACCAATTAAAATGTTGTATTCAATCGTGCCATCGTTTCGAAGATAGATGTTTAGTGAACCTCCGTCTCCGATAGAAAGGATACTTGAGTTTCTGAAAACGCGTCTTTTCTTTTCGACGTTTGATTGCTCAACCCGACTGTCATGACTGGGTGATTTGTCTGAGCTCAAAAGAAATTTTGAATTTGGAACCGCTCCAATGGAACACAGGAATGTTCGCTCTTCATTCTTTCTCACGCGACCGATTCCACCAATTTTGGTTCCCGAGACGATTCCAAGTTCTTCCGGTCCAAATTCTTTGCCATCATCATCAACAATTGGTTTTTCCAACTGAAAATCTGGCATTCGTATCCGCGAACTGCTCAATACGATCGGAACGATGGTTCCAGCCGGACAGTCTTCGACCTTCACAAGTTGCTCCGAATCTAGATCGTCATTTACTGCCTCGATCTTGACAAATGACTCGAAGCCCAAGTGAGCATACTCATCATGCTGACCCTCGCAAAAAACCAACAAAACACTCGGCACCTTTTTCGTAAAAAGATCTTTGGAATCATTGAAACAAATTTGGCCCACAAACAACAAAGGCTTCCCATCTTTCTCCGGCCAATGAAGCTCGGCACTGCGGTAAGGAACCCCGCCCAATTTTGTAAGATAAGGTTGCTCAGGCTCGTCTGGACTCCAAACAAAAACATCAGTCTGAGTACTCCCAAGAATTCCCTCGAGTAGTCGGCTTCGGTTTGCGTAAAGCGAAACAAGATCGTAAGGCACTGATATCGAAGTTATATCTCGTCGGTAGCTCGAATTAAAATTCGTGTCACACGCGAAACGACAAAGCCACTTATTAAGCTCGAAAACAGGATGGTTCTCTTGTGCATGAATCATTGTTGGATTGGTTCCTAAGAAAGTTGCAACGACACACACGAAGAACACTGTTTTTCTTGAAAACATCATGATTTACCTTCCGCCCAAGCTTCTTGCACCGCCAAAACTGTTTTGGTTCGAGTGTCTTGGGGAAGCCAGCCAACTTGATCGACCGCTTGAAAGAGCGGGCCATTTTAAGTGTCAAAACATCAAAAAGGAACCTCACATGACCCACCAGAATCAATCTAGCGAACTTCAGCACACTGTCTTCCTTAGTCCTTTTTGAGCAATGCTATATCGACAAGTGCAGGATCCACGGTCGCGCGGATGCGAGGTACTTTCGCCACTTCGTAACCCTCGGCAGAAACCGTCAAGGCAAACACTGCGTTGGACTTTTGCCCCTGCACAACAAATTCCTTACTTGTTCCGTGAACGTTAACACCCGGGTTCGCGTCGTTAAGGACAAGTCAAATCAATAAGTCTCGACTCTTTCTTCCTCCGTAGAGCAATGAAAAACGCCACCGATTTAACAACCGGTGGCGTTTCGTTTTAAGTTGGAGAGTCGCTCAGCCTAAACAATGAGTCTGCCCCCATTTCTCCTGACCCTTTTTCTCCTTCGCCGCAGAAACTTTGTACCAACTGGCGAATCAATGGTTGGTGACCAACGAATCTGCGGCGGTCCTTTTGAATTCTCAGCCTTCAGGCACACCGACTAACCGGGTGAATGGTTTTGGACTTAGCCAATCTATGGCTCGTCGTACATTTCGAATTCGCTTCGTTCTTGTTCCGACCACTCGTCCATGCCAAACTTGCCATCCTTGTTTTCGTCGACACCTACTCGAACGGTGTCCTTCGAAAAGAATTCCGCTCGGTCCACCTTGCTATCGAAGTTTGTATCCGCGTCAACGTAGGATAATTTTCCATCTGAGTAATACATCCAGCGATCAAGCTTGCGGTCCTTGTTTGAATCCACAAACAGTCGCAGTATCATTCCATCTTTATCTTCTACGATGGTACATCGTTCACCCTTGCCCGACGTCCAGCCACGAATTTGAACCGTTTCCGGATCGACTTCATCATAGGTAGCGTCGTCTACTGATGGCTTGAACTGTGCCAAATATTGTTTTCCTAGCTCACTGACACCCATGGGGCGAGATTCGTTTGGCTGCTCCTTAACCAATTGAAACCCCGGATTGGTTGCGTCTTCGGGCTTGGAATCCCAGGCCGGAATGATCAGTTGAGTATCGACCATTGTCGTTTTCGGCACCGCAACGGTGTATGCCTGTTCGATTTCTTTCGTTTCCGGTACGTTTCGCGTGCCTCCTTTGCCATCCGGGATCGCCTTCATCGTTGTCACGGGAATTTTCCTAGTCCGAGTTTCATGCTCGATCCGGGTAAAGGGAGCCTTGCCACCAGCAACCGTGACGGTTTTTCCATCACGCCATTCGGCCAGTTGATCTTCATTGATAACCTTGATGTCGTACAAACGACTGACGTATTCGTCCCAGGTCTCGTCTGCGGTTTTGGCAGCAGGGTCGACTTTGTCGGTCTCCTGTTCTTGTTGAGACTCAGCGCTATCGGCGGCTGCACGAAAACTCACTGGCAAGCCATCGTCTTGATGTTGCAGAACCACGATACTGCGATTCGAATCATACGCCCGGTTCGGATTCGCGGCTGATGCAGCGAACCCAAGTCCGCCCAGCAAGATTGACACGCTGGCAACCAGGATACTGGCTTTGGTGAATGCGAATGACATCGTTGACGACTCCTTTTGAATAAATGCGTTTACGATTCCAGAGCCCGATCCGACCGCAGTCGATGCGGCCGTGCCCGGCTCATTGAGTTCCTGACACTTCAGCAATGTGGCCAGGATCAAAGGCTGCAACGAGTGCGAAATAGCATGTTCGTTTTCGACCTCCGTCTTGGCTGTCTCCATCGCTTCAACAGCTTGAACTGATTTCTCGCCAACCGCCGGTACCAGATTCGAGGACTCGAGCACAACCGTCGCGGCGATCCCGTGTTTCAGTAGCCTTTGTCGCAGTTGTTTGCGTCCGTGCGCCAAAGCAGCTTTGACTGACGCCGTCGTACAGTCCAGCAGGGCCGCCGCCTGCGCACGACTCTTGCCCTCCAGATGACAGAGCACAATGACCTCGCGGTACCGCGCGGGTAGTCGCTGGATCTCATGATGCAAGGTTTCGATGTCGCTTGCACTGGCAATCGTTTGCCACGGTTCACGGTTGGATTGATCCGCCACTTCGATAGGTTCCGGCCCCATGTTTACTTCCCTGGTTCGCTGAATTTTTCTGCGGAGTTTCAGGCACGTCAGCACCGAGGTGTTGTGCAACCATCCACCCAGTGAATTGTGCTTGAGCAGCTTGGGAGCTTTTTTACAGAGCAACAAGAACACAATTTGAAAAGCGTCTTCAGCATCCTCGGCCCGCCACAGCATCTTGCGGCAAATACTGTAGACCAGGCGAGAGTGTCGATTGACCAGCTGATTCAAGGCATCGATATCATCGTTACCCAAATACAGTGCGAGCAGTTCGTTGTCGCCGATGATCATTGATATCCACTCAGTTACGGTCAAAGTTGGTCAAGGTTGTTTGCACACTAACTTATTCCCGCCCCGGCCCAATCGGACCTGAAAAATCCAGAAAATTTCTCAGGCCAAGCAAAAAACGAGGCTTTCATCGCCGACTGGTGGCATCGCGAAGTCGGAAGAAACCATCGTGTCTACTGAACAGCAATGCCCTCAATCGCGGCAATGCGCGTAGTACGATCTTCCACAAGGATGAAGACGATGAAGCCTTCGAACGAATCTTGTCAGAAGGCCTCGAACGATACAAAGTTGAGCTGTTTTGCTACCAATTGATGCCCAAGCACCAATTTCCTAATTTCCTGTGGCAATACGCGAGAAATTTTTGCAGCGCTGACAAAAATTCTTATATTCAAATGCTTGGGAAACATCTGCATCTAGATTGGGCTGCTATGACCAAGCATTTGACGTTACTCGCTAATACCCTGTCCCTTGCATTCGCAATCGTCCTGAATCCTTGTCATGGACAATCTGTTCCTGAATCAACGGAAGACGACTGGGCGAATACAGGTCGAGTCGATTCAACAGCTTTCGAAACCAAACCCGTTGTACTTTGGAAATATATTGGGGAATCAACGTTGTGGCTTGGCGGAATCGCGATTCATGACGGCGTACTGGCAGCAATCGACAGAACAGAGAATCAAGTCATCGGGATTGATACTGAAACAGGAGAGCGTACCTGGGCAGTGGATGTTGGGGATGTCTTTAGCTTCGGCATGGGCGTGAAAATGACTTGCAACAGTGACTTCGACGCTGTCATCGTCGGCTGCGACACCGGCTTGTTCGCCCTTGATCGGAAAACTGGCGAGTTCTTATGGAAGTTTGAACCGGATTGTGGCTTTGGCGGGCCAACCATTGCCGATGATCTGGTGGTTGCCGGTGGGTCTGATGGAAATGTTTATGCGATCAAACTAAAGACCGGTGAAGAAAAATGGAAGCACAACTACTTAACTGATGCTCCGGAAGATCCACCAGGGTTCGTCGGAGAACAGGCACGGTTCCCGGGCCGACTGGCCAGACCAATGGCAGCTTCCACAGACGGCGAAACCGTGTTTCTTTCCATTTTCGATCAATGCCGAACACTGGCTATCGATCTCGATTCAGGCAAACGCAAATGGGCATTTCAAACCAGGGGCTGGACCAGAAGCAGGCCCACGATCACGGACGAGGCGGTATTTGTTGCCAGCCAGGACAAACGTTTCTACGCCGTCGAAAAAGAAACAGGAAAGATGATCTGGGATCTTGAATCGAAAAAATGGAATTCCACTTCGGCAGCTGTCGCCGATAGCGAGGTCGTCTTCGGATCTAACGATGGCTACCTCTACTGCATCGCACGGAATATGGGAGGGTCGTTGTGGGAATTTGATCTGTCGTTGGGCGGTCGCCATAAGACAGGGATCTACAGCCGGCCTTTGATAGTTGGTGGCGACACAGTCTACGCTGCATCAGTTAACGGAACCATGCATTGCATCAATCTGGATACTGGAGAATCGGAATGGAATTTCAAACCCAGCGCCGATTCCGGGATCACCGGGGATTTGCATTATGACAACGGCAAGCTTTTCCTGTATACGCGCAAAGACGATGGCAGGGGTGAAGCCGCAATCTTCGCGATTGGCCAATCACCAGAGGGTGATGACAAGTAAGTGGCATCGATTCGTTCCCACGCGTCACTCGTCCGAAATGTGATTACTCACAAATTGTCGTTGGTTGCTGAACAGATTTTTAAACACAGAGACACAGAGGACACAGAGCAGAGGAAGAAAGGGTCAGGAGGCTTGC
>CAZJBW010000047.1:0-37532 GCA_964543985.1 uncultured Pirellulaceae bacterium
CGGTGCAAGCGAGTGAAACAAACCATGATTCGATTGATTCAAGACGACCCACGATCAGGCAGTATGAATATGTCTGTCGATCAAGTTTTGTTGGACCGAGCGGCTAGCGAGCAAGTCGCAACATTGCGGTTCTATCGCTGGTTGCCGGCGACGTTGTCTTTGGGCTACTTTCAAGATATCGATTCGCGGCAGACGCATGCGGCCAGTGTCGATTGTGCGTGTGTTCGTCGGGCAAGTGGTGGGGGGGCCATCATGCACGATCATGAATTGACGTACAGTATTGCCCTGCCGTCCAGTAGTCAGTGGGCCAAGCGAAATCAGGACCTCTTTTCGTTGGTTCACCAAGTCATTATTGACTGCATGCAAGAAATGGGCGTGGATGGATGCCGAGTTTTTACTCAGGCTGAAAAAGACGCCATGCCCGATTTGCCCAAACCCTTCTTGTGTTTTCAACGCCGATCGCCGGGCGATGTGGTGCTGGATGGCGAGAAGGTAATCGGTAGTGCACAGCGGCGGCAAAAGGAGGCTTTGCTTCAGCACGGCAGCATTTTGATGAAGCGATCCAGTTTTGCTCCCGAGTTACCAGGGATTTGCGATTTGCGTCCAGACGCCGATTGCTCGGTGTCATTGCTGGCCACGAAATTGCCAGGCCGATTGGGCCAAACGTTGGAACTGGACGTTTGTCCGCAATCTCTTTCAAAAAAGACTCTGGAATCTGCAGAGTTGATAAGCGACAAAAAGTTTGGCAGCGACAGCTGGAACCATAAGAGATAAGTGGCGATATCCTACAGCGGCGAAGTCCCCAATGATGACTCAATCGGGCTGCCAAGGCTGTCAGGGTTGCAGAATGGCATCAATAGACCTTGCGGATGATGCCAATTTTCATCGTGCTGGACAGGAATAGTGAGCTAAAAACCGACGATACTGGATTGCAGTTGGGTAAGGAAACTGCCTATAATGAAAGTCAGAGGGGAATAATTGATCGTTAATCAAATTGTTTTGAAGCGACCATGGCTCTTAAGGAATTGGGGTGGTTAAGGTCTGGGATTTGCGTATGACAACAAACATATGTAGTCTCTAAGCCAGGGAGATTAACCAGGAAGGACTTTATGCAAGTAAAGCTGAAAGTTATTGGCGGTAGAAACAACGGACGCGAAATCAAGATTTCGGTTCCTGAGTTCATTATTGGGCGCGGTGATGACGCCCATCTAAAGCCCAGCAGTGACCTGGTGAGCCGCCAGCATTGTTGTTTAAAAATTCAAAATGGTGCTCTGTTGATTTCCGATATGGGAAGTCGCAACGGTACGTTCGTAAATGGTGAAATGCTGAAAGCTGAACACACAGCAAAAGTAGGCGATACGTTGCGGGTCGGTCGTTTGCAGTTCGAGATTGTGATCGATCATGGGCAACCTGGAAACAAAAAACCGAAGGTTCAAGACGTCGCCGAAGCTGCGGCTCGTACCGTTTCGAGTACTGGTGGGGGCGGGCGATTCGACGAGGACAGTATTAGTGACTGGTTGAGCAAGTCCGAAGAAGACGAAAAAACTCTGCAGGACACTCAGCAATTTAGCTTGGAAGATACTCCTTCTGTGTTCTCGCGAGCCGACGCAGTTGAGTCACCTGAGAAAGATGAAGAGTCGGTAGATGGACCGGTATCCGGAACGGAAGCCGAAGATTCCGGAAGCAAGCGACACAAAAAGAAGAGCTACAAAAAACTACCGCCGCGAGAAGCTATGAAAGCCGAAAATTCAAAGTGTGCGGCCGATGACGTGCTTAAGAAGTTTTTCAATCGCCGGTAGTCCATCCGAACAACTTGGACAACGAAACCCCGTTTCATTCATTTCCATGAACCGGGGTTCTCTGCTGTTGGGATCGAATCCTGTTGAATTTGAATGGAATGTGAGAATTTTCTCAGTTTTCTGAGAAGTCTTTACAATATTCCCGGTGTTGCATCGAACTATGCAGATCGAGAAGAATGGTTGGAAGTGACGACGCAGGCAAGGATTTGGCGGCGGAGATAGCGTCAACCAACAATTGAGCTTTGATTTTGATCGCTCGAATTACTTCAATGGGGCAAATTCGCTGAAACCTCGGCCAACGGCCAGGGTATCAACAGGTGGAATTTTTGGGAAAAGCAATTGGCCGACGAACTTCGTAGATTGGTGACTCGCTGTCTGGCGGGACAAACATCCGCACAGGTGGACTTCGTCCACATGTTTCAAGGTCCGGTTTTCGGATTTTGCATGCGGATGCTCCGACAACGCGAAGACGCGGAAGATTGCACCCAGGAAACCCTGATACGCGTCATGCGGAACCTTCATCGCTGGGATCCAGCGAGAAAGTTCGAGCCTTGGTTATTTACGATTGCTGGCAATCGATGTCGGACCAAACTTTCTAAAAGAGGTCGACGCCCTGCCCCCGTTTCATTGGAAATTCCTGTTGAAGACAACTCGCGTTTGTATCGCGATGCTGAATTGTTGTCTGAGGAAATCGAATTGGCTTTGGACGAATTGCGAGAAGAATACCGCAACGCATTTACGTTGTTTCACAGACACGAACTCAGTTACGACGAGATCGGTGAGATGATGGAAGTACCCCTAGGAACCGTGAAAACTTGGGTCCATCGGGCCCGTCGTGAATTGGTTTCGCGACTGGCAAAAAGGGGAGTAGTTGAGGAGTCGAA
Organism: uncultured Pirellulaceae bacterium; assembly: GCA_964543985.1. GTDB lineage: Bacteria > Planctomycetota > Planctomycetia > Pirellulales > Pirellulaceae > CAJQPP01. The sequence continues at coordinate 2,684 of CAZJBW010000047.1, forward strand.
ACGTGAATTGCGAACAATTCGAAGGAAGAGTCCAGCATTTGCTGGATGAACGAGCAAGCTTGTTGCTCGATCTACAGATCCAAAAACATGCACGTCAGTGTGATGGTTGTGCCGATGCGCTGATGGTCTTTCAAAGTTTTTCAGAGCATTACTCTGAGGACAAAAGTCACCCACCATGCGAATTGCCGGTCGCTGTATCTAGCCAACCGACATGGCAGGATCGACAAATTCAACGATCGCGAATTCGTGTATTGGTAGCCGCCGCTGCAATCGTCCTGATCTCGTTGTCGTTGTTGGTACCCAAACAGGATTCGCAAAACGATATTGCTAGATTGCCCACAAGAATGATTACGTCGACCGGTAACGTGGCTGAATCTCCAGGTTGGTTTTCCGATGTCGATGTCTCTGGCTGGGTGCCAACAGAATGGGCCAGTGACTGGTACGACCTGGATTCCCTTTCATTCGATGTGGAAATCGACTTATATTCATTTGTGCCAGAAGAACCGTTGATGGCGATGCAAAATCTCCCTGCAACTTTGCAGACCATCGAACCCATCTATCAATACTGGAACGAGATTCCTGCCATGAATAGATTTAGTTCGGGGATCAACTACACCTTTGGCCTACTGCAGGTGGCGTTGCCGGATCTGTCGAAATCAGAGTCCGACGATTTAGGGCAAAGTGGAGACACGGCAAACTCGGCCTGCTAGTGAACCAAGACTTGAAGTTCAGCCTGATCCGTGATCCGATTCACCAGCCTGAATTATTCTTTAAAGGGGCAACTTGGTCGTCGCTGACCATTTTTGTGCAATGCGTTTGCATGTCCTAGTGCGAGTGTCGCGTTCAAACACTGGCTTCTGGTAAACCCGCTGTGTTTGCGATCGCCATTTGTTTTCACTTCCATGCTGCTGATAGGGGTGCAGTTGAGGTCTTTGGGCAGGGTTTCAGGGCCACATTCGATTGGAAAACTATAATGTTCATGACAATCGTTACACCCGGCCCTCTTATCTGTCTTGCCTGAGCGAATCTTCCCGAATTATTGTTGAACTTTCTGTAGGTGATGTATTTTTTCAACGTCACCGGCAAACTTAATCGCCTCAATCCGTCGGTTGTTCCAACTCTCCCCCAATTCAACTGGAAAAACGAAGATGGCCAAGAAGAAAGCTACCAAGAAGAAGACAGTCACAAAGAAGAAGTCAAAAGATTCAAATTTGACTAAGTTGGACGAGACCGGACTTCGGCAATCCAGTGATCGACGTAAAGATGATGCTCCCGTTGCCAAGGAGCGTCGCAAAACTCAGCGTCGCCGTCAGATTGATCCTACTACTTGCGAACGCGAGTACAAAGACAATGAAATCGAATTCATGCACGCTTTGGATGAATACAAACGCAAAAGTGGACGTATGTTTCCAACTTGCAGCGAAATCTTGGAAGTCCTGGAAGGCTTAGGTTATCGCAAAGTTGAAAATCCTGCACCGATCGTTGCCATCGACGCAACTGCCCCAATGATTGATGCGACCCAGGTGAACTAAATCGCGGTTCATCGAATGGAATTACCATTTCCTCAGCCACGTCTATTCAGATGTGGCTTTTTTCGTGGCATGGCACAATTCCAAGCGACCTTGCTTAAGCAGGATCAAACGATTCATTCCATGGATTCAATTTTGATTAGGCGTTCCCGCTGCCTTTCGCTCATCGATTAACTGACGGAATCTAGATTCCTGTTGGAGCCCCACTAAATCGGGATCGGTTTCTAAACTGAACCAGTCGTTGAAGTTGGGTTGAATTGTTTTGTCAATAGCGTCTATTGCTTGTTTCAGTAAGTCGGATTTACGATCTTCTTCGACTTGAAACGCCACCAACGAGAAACATTTGGCGATGTCGATTAAAGACTGCGCTTGCAATTCTGGGTTTTTGGCAAGGCGTTGACAGATACTCAACGCATCATCGACTTGACCATTTCGTGCCAACGCAAGCATCAGCCGCGTCTCATTTTTTAAAGTTGGGTCTTCATCGACTAGTTTCTTTCTGATGTTCACGCAGGATCGGAACAAGCGTTGAGCAGCTGGCTTGTCTATTGAACTTAAGAGGACGCCTTTTTGGTATAACGATACTGACCACCAGGACTGAGTGTCGTAGTCGTTTGGGTTTTTGGCGGCAAACTTCTCGGCAATTTCGAGTGACGTATTTAGATACTCAGTGGCTTGTTCATTTTTCGCGACACGAAGCAAGTTGTATCCCAAGCTGCCGGCGGCTTTTCCGACCTCTTGCTCGTTAAGATCGTTTGGCTGTTGTTCGTAATAGCTTTCAACCCTTTTTTGCAGTTCGATTAGTTGCTCCAAACCTTCATCGATCTGGCCATTTTTTAGCATGGCCGTAGAGGCGCCTCGTGATGAACGACTAGCATTAAAGCGGACTTCGTTGGCGAACGACGCACGTGCGTCTTCCGGCAAGGCTTGAAATTTAGTGTCTGTGTCCAGGTCATCTAGTACTTCATTACGCAGGTCGCTCGCCTCTTTGAAAATCTGCCCTGCAGCTTCCAATTCACCTTGTCGTAGGTGGTAAATGGCAATGCTCTGCAAGACGCTGCTCAAAAGATATTTCAATTCGTATTCGGGCGGTGTACCAGGTCCATCCAAATAGGGTTTGGGGTTCGCAACAATGTCGCGAGCAACCGTCTCGGCTTCGTCCAACAATGGTTTGCTGGCTGGGACGCTCGCCGTTCGTTCTTTCAGTTGAGCGTACGCTAAGCAGACCTTGACTAGATTTGATCGCGCGGCGTCTATTCCTTCGCGAACAGTGATCCGTTCTTTGGCCATTTGATAGACAGCATCGATTTCCTGCAGGGCCAATTCACTTTGATTGAGTGACTGGAAAATGTGCACTAGGTTGAACCGGATGCTCATCAGAGTCGGTAGAGCCTCGGATTTAACATCGGTGTGCATTTCCAGTTCAAGATCCGTAAACGTCTTCGACATTGCCTGCATTACTTCCAACCGAGTGTCAGCTAGATTGGGATCAGCTTTCAACGGTTTATCGACGTTGATCAATACACTCTGCATCGTCTTGATGATGTTTAGAGCTTGTTGTTGAGTGAGTTCCTGGCTTGCCAGGGCTTGCTTTTCATTGGCTTCTGCTCGTTGCAGGTTTTCGTCCGCGATCTGTTTTTGTTGTTTAACGTTGTCACGTTCCTTGGCGATGGTCACCGACGTCCAAGTTGCCAAACCGGCAATCATTGATAATGCCACCAGAAGGGACGTAGCGAGAGTTGCGATTCGTGGATTCCGTTTGCACCAACGCCAAGATTTTTCAAAGGATCCTATGGGTCTGGCGTGGATCGGCTGGTTGTCGACAAAGCGTTTTAGATCATTGGCCAGGGCTTGGCAGTTTTCGTAGCGTTGGCTTTCATCTTTGGAAAGTGCCTTCAAGCAAATCGTTTCCAGGTCGTTGGGGATTTCCGGCGCCAGTTGTTTTAGCGGTACCGGGTCCAGAACCAATACTTGCATAATGGTGTCGACCGTTCGTGACGCTGCGAACGGGGCGCGTCCGCAGAGTACTCGATACAACAAGGCGGCAATTGAGTATTGGTCTGCGGAAGGGTTCAGGGTGTCGCCGCGAGCTTGTTCGGGCGGCATGTAGCCAGCGGTCCCTAGTATAGCGCCAGTCTGAGTGTGTTGTTGGTCAGCGTGGACGTTTTTTGCTAAACCGAAATCCGCTACCTTTGTTTGGCCCGTAGCTGTCAGCAGAATGTTGCTTGGCTTTAAGTCGCGATGCAGAATTCCACGGTCGTGAGCGAATTGCATGGTCTCGGCGATTTCGATTCCCATTTTTGCTGCTTGGACTGGGTTCGCCGTCTCCTTTGCAAACTTTTTGTCCAAGCTTTCACCTGCGATGTATTCAAGCGAAAAGTATGGTAGCCCGTCGTGTTCTCCGATTTCAAAAATTTGAACAATGCCTGGATGCTGCAAATGAGCGACCGCACGAGCCTCGTTGATAAAACGAATAACGGAATCGGCATCGGCATGAGCACCAGCAAGAATCATTTTCAAAGCCACGACTCGATCGAGCAAGACATTGCGGGCTTTGTACACGACGCCCATTCCGCCGCGCCCCAGCTCGCTAAGTATTTCGTAGTCTCCCAGTACTTGTCCGACCAGACTGACAGCCGACGCTTTTTTCGCGGATTCGAACAGTTGAAAACTATCGTCGTCTTGAGCATGGCCATTGGGCGAGTCTACGGCGGTTTGATCAAGCCTGCGGGTCGATGCTGGGGCAAGTTCTCTGGCGCCGGCGACGAACGCTGTGGTTGCTTCTTCATTGCCGACGGTTTCTTGGGCGTCCGGTCTCTTTGCAGGCGCCTTCTTTGCCTGACTGGAAGAGTTGAGTGTTTGTTTTGGTTGTTTTTTGTTCATCTGTCAGTCCCGCCATTGAAAAACGAACTTGTCTTACTCTTTACCCGCCTTTTCGTGTGCAAATCCGCAGCAAAAACCTCAGAAGTGCTGGCAGATTTGTACATTCCGTGTGGATTGGGAAGAAGCAAATATGGCTAGTTTTCAAGCGTTAATGGCAGGCAGACCCATTACGGGCAGTTTAGGCATCCATCGAGGGCATGTTGCTATTGAGAAAAATTCCGAACTTTTCTAACGTTCGCGACGAAATTCCTTCAAGTTTGCGATGAGCAACGGTAATGATTTTGAATTTAAAGCATCTTATTATTCTGCTGTTTTGCATTGGCATGGTTCTTGGCCACGCCGGCTGCAATTTCTCGGCGACCGGTCACAACATTCAAGGCAGACGTTTGTTCGAGCAAGGGCAGTTTGCCCAGGCGTTGGAGACGTTCCAGCAAGCTTTGGCCGCGAACCCTAACAATGCAGACGCCTATTACAACTTGGCATCCACCTATGCGTTTTTGGGTAAGGCACAAAAAAATACCACCTGGCTGACTCAAGCAGATCAGTTGTTTCGCAATGCGTTGAATCTGAATCCGAATCATGCTGATTCTTATCGAGGTTTGGCGGCCTTGATGATCGAAAGTGGTCGAGTTAACGACGCGTTTCAGATGGTGCAAGATTGGCGAACTCGCGCGCCCAATTCTGCCGAACCGGTCATTGAGTTGGCGCGTATGTTTCAAGAGACCGGCAACCGTTCTCAATCCATGCAGCTATTGGTAGATGCTTTGAATCTGGACAACAGCAATCCGCGTGCGTTGAATGCGATGGCGGTGCTTCGAGAACAGTCTGGTGAATACGGATTGGCGCTACAGAACTACATTCGGTCGTACCAGTCCAACAACCTTCAGCCAAACATCGCTCAGAAAATCGCTTCACTGCAAGGCTTGGTGCAATCGTCGACTGCAGTCCCGTTTCAGCCCGGTCAAAGCCGTTTAGGAAGCGTCAACCAATACGTCCCTCGCTAGAATGGTTGGGTCGAATGCCATTTGGTCATTCACAGGTCACACCGATTCACTTCCAGGTTGATATAACCGTTATAGACGGAATCGAGTATGCCGCATTACCGGCAGAATGTTGATCGTTAGCCACAACGTGGTCCATCATCAACATAGAATGGGATCTTTGTTTTCTATACAGAGATTCTTCCGCAATGATCTGGTTACCTGGATTGATCGTCGCGTTGCTAATTCTGGCGACCGATTTCATTTCGCCTCAACCCGTGGCGATGGCACAACAGCATGTCCTGCTGGGCATCTTTTGCTTGGCTTTAGCGCCAGGCTTTGCCATGCTGCAATCTTGGGTCACCGTTCGTCGTTGGTCCAATCGGCCAATCCAATCCCATCGCGCGGTCTTTTTGCATCGCAGTTTGATGGGCAGTAACTTTTTGGTGTGGTTGTTCGGATGTGTTGCCATGTTGTTGATGGCCAAGTGGCCTCAGTTGATTCGTGAGAACTGGCAGTTTGATCGCGTCCCTTTGCTGGACGAGGTGGCTTTGGCGTTGCCGATGATCGCTTCGCTATTGCTGTCTTGGGTTTTGATTTTCGATGCTGAAAAGACACTCAATCAAGTATCGCATGCCAGTCGTCGTGGATTGGCAAGCCAGCGTGTTCGCACCTTTGTTGGGCTGGTGTTGGTTCCCGTTTTATTGCTTTTCTTGGGACGAGACGTTGCTCGTTTAGTATTCCCAGATGGTTTGACACCCGTCGCCACATGTTTGAGCTTTGCCGGGTTTGTGTTCCTGCTGGTAAACCTATATCCAATGATTTTGAGCCTGACGTGGCGGACCCGCGCGATTGAAGATGCTCAGCTGAACGATCTTTTGAGCCGAACGGCGACGGACGCTGGGATGCCCAACGAGAAGTTCTTGTGTTGGGCGACGGACGGCACGGTAACCAATGCCCTTGTCGTCGGGTTGCTACCTAGATTGCGACGAGTCTTCTTTTCGGATCAGTTGCTTGAGAGATTTTCGCACCAAGAGATCGCGGCGATTTATCGGCACGAGCTAGGGCATATTGTTTATCGACATTTGATGATGCGGTTGGCCTTGATTCTGGTGCCTTTGATAACGTTGTGCGTCATGGCATTGGTTTTCAAAGCCGAAGTTTCGGTCGAGTATGCAAGCTCGACTATTCCGTTTGCTGTTTTTCTGTTGGTCATTGTTGGCTTCTTTTACTATGCCAACGTGGTGGTGGCAAACTTCGTGCGTAAGTCAGAAATTCAAGCCGATATGTTTGCGATTACGGATCGTCGCGGGATAGTGAATCTTCAACATGCCAGGGACTACTGTGATGCTCTGTTGAAACTAGCAGCGTCGTCGCCTGAACTGTACGAGCATTCAACGTTGGTACATCCATCGATCAAGTTGCGGCTGGCAATCTTGCGACAAGTGATGGATTCGCCCGATTCGATTTCGCGGTTTCATCGCAAGTTCCACAAAGACCAACAGGTAGCGGCGATTTGTCTGTTCAGCTTGGTGATGGTGGCCGTTTTACTGAACACGATGATCTAAACCGATTTGGTGTTACAACCGCTACAGTTGGGATGGTGACAATCCATGTTCGGTGAATTGAGTGGCGATTTTCGATAACTGTGTTCCATAATTCAAAGAGTTTTTTGCTCTTAATTTTTGGCGAACTGCCAGGAAACCCTCACTCTAGCATCAATTCTGGAAACCATTCGATGTCACGCCCACGTATCATGAACCGTTTTGACGCTCAAGTTGCAATGAAGTTGGTGAATTGTCCTCACGTGCGGCCTCGTCGATTGACGGTGGAAACACTCTCTGGATGCACACGAGTCGAAGGCGAAGTCGACACGTACTTCGCCAAACAGATGGCTCAAGAAATTCTCCGTCAAACGGATGGCGTCGAATCCGTCGACAATCAACTGCAAGTGTCTTGGTAGCCAATACGTTAGGAAAACGTTAGCTGGTTATTAAAGCTAATCTTCTTGGTACCGTCAGCTTATCTTACGGCAGTTGGCCCCTTGTGGTTGGGCTTGGAATTATGATACTGACGTTCTTGATTAAAGAACGCGTCTCAAAAAATTTTCCGAGGAAAACGACATGTCACGTCCCGGTGCAATCACCTTTAAGGGAAACCCGATGACTCTAGCTGGTCAGGCTCTTGAAGTCGGCCAAGCTGCCCCCGAATTTACACTGCATTACTTCCAGGACGGTATGCAAACTCTGACGTTGCAGGACTTGGCTGGAAAGCCAACGCTACTTAGTGTTGTACCTTCCGTTGATACTGGCGTTTGTCAGATTCAAACACAACAGTTCAACGAGAAGTTGGCGGGCATGGGCGATTCAATAAACGCCGTAACCGTCAGCTGTGATTTGCCATTCGCTCAAGGTCGTTTTTGCGGCGACAACAACATCAATATGCGTTCGGCCAGCGACTATCAAGATCGAAACTTTGGCAACAGTTGGGGCATGTTGATCGAAGAGTTGAAGTTGCACGCTCGAGGCGTGTTCGTGCTGGACGGGCAAGGCAAGATCGTACACGCAGAAACGGTGGGCGAGGTTGTCGAGCAACCGAATTACAATGCTGCGATTGAAGCCCTCAATGGACTACTCGCTTCGGCGTAATGAAGTAGAAAACGAAATGCAAAGAAAGAGGCACGTCAAATGGACGTGCCTCTTTTCGTTTTGCGAGCAATGGTTTCTACTTCTACTGAACGCTAGGTCGTCGTGGCTTCCGCGATAAATTGACGAGCAGCTTCCAGAGCGTCTGGAATTTTGGACGGGTCTTTGCCGCCTGCTTGAGCCATATCGGGACGCCCTCCTCCGCCGCCTCCGACGATGGGAGCAATCTTTTTGACCCAGTCACCAGCACTCAAGCCGCGTTGGACTAAATCCTTGCTGAGACCCGCCAACAGAGTGACCTTGTCCGAACCTTGTTGAGCGGCCAGGAATATTGCCACGTTGGAGTGCTTCTTACGCAACTGATCAATTAATTTGCGCATCAAATCTGCATTGGCCCCAGCAGTTTCACTGACGACCACGTTGATATCGCCACTTGGTGATACCTGATCCCACAGCGAATCGGCAGTGATTTTCGGCAGACTGGCTTGTTGTTCCAATTGTTGTTGAAGCGTTTCAACATCGTTTTGCAATGCCACGATTCGGTCAACGACGTTGTCCGTTTGAACATTCAAAATTTTGGCCACGTTCTTAATCGAGTCTCGAATCGTTGGATAATCAAGCTGCGGTTCGTCTTGCTGGTTGATCGACGCCAGTTCGGCTGGTTTGCCACCAGAGATCTGTTTTTTCAGTGCCTTGGTAAAAGCCAATAAGTTCTCGGTCGCTACCAAGATCTGGCCTGGTGCGGTGTTCAATTTTTTGGACAGTTCGTCAAGCAATTGACGGTTATGTGCGGCATGCTGTTTCGCTTTCTGGCCCGTGAATGCCACAATCCGACGTACCCCAGTGGACACAGATTCTTCGTTGACCAACTCAAATTCACCGATATCGCTGGTGTTTTTGACATGCGTTCCGCCGCACAGTTCTTTGCTGTATTGGCCAATTGAAACCATGCGAACCGGATCCGGGTATTTCTCGCCGAACAACATCATCGCACCTTTTTCACGTGCTTGTTGCATGGGAATGACATCAGCGGATACATCAGCGGACTCGTCGACGCGAGCGATGGATTCTGTTTCAACGAGTTGCAGCAAATTGGCTGGGACGGCGCCATCACGATTCGCAAAATCGAATCGCAATTGATCTTCTTCTACTTTGGAGCCCCGCTGTTGCGCTTCCTGACCAACGTGCTTTTGCAAAGCGTAGTGCAAAATATGAGTTGCCGTATGAGCTCGTTCGATCCCCGAGCGACGCGCTTCGTCGACTTCGATGGAAACGGCGTCTCCTTTCGCTAGTTGGCCTTCAGTCATTTTGCCGTAGTGCAAAAATAGATCGCCACTTTTCTTAACGTCGGTTACGTTGAATCGTCCGTTCGGTCCCAGGATGGTTCCGTGATCGCTGACCTGACCGCCAGATTCCGCGTAAAGCGGTGTGCGATCCAAAACAACCAACGCGTGATGCGTTGGATCTGTGGATAAGCTTTCGACCCCATTTTGAACGGTCACTTCTTGTTCAACTTGCTGACCGTCCGCTTGCTGTTGGGTAACCGTTTGTGTGGTCTCAATGATCAAACCGCCAACGACACCGTTGTCTTTTGTGCAAGCGTATCCAGTGAACTCAGTCGACTTCAAATTTTGTTTCAGTTCGCCAAGAGGTCCCTCGTTGCCCATGACGCCGACTTCACCTGCGCCACTATCTTTGGCGTGTTTGTCCTTGGCTTGGGTGTAGCTTTCCCAATCGAAGCCAAAACCTCGATCGTCGGCAATGGACTGGAATAGTTCAGCCGGGATGCCTTGTTCCTGGTACAGGTCAAAAGCTTGCTTGCCATCTACTATCTTCACACCGTTAGATTGCATCTCAGAAAAGATCCTTTCGATGCGGTTCAGTCCTCCGTCCAATGTTCGGAAAAAGTTCTCTTCTTCCGTTTTGATCACGTTGGCGACATTGTCGACGGTCTCTTTGATATGCGGATACGGTTCGCACATGGCATCCACGACGGCAGGCACCAGTTTGTACAAGAACGGATCGCGTAAACCCATTTCGTGACCCTGTAGCACGGAGCGACGCAGCAAACGCCGGATCACGTAATTTTCTTTATTCTTGTCTGGGTACACATTCTCATGGATGGCCATGCTGCAAGCGCGTACGTGGTCGGCAATTCGTCTTAGGCGACGGCCATTTTCGGAATCGTGCTGGTATTTGATCCCGCAAATTTCGCCAGCAGCTTCTACCAGCGGCAGAAGCGAATCGATGTGGTAGTTGGTGACTTTGCCTTGTAACACGGCAGCGATCCGTTCCAAGCCCATGCCGGTGTCGATGTTCTTGTTGGGTAGCGGCGAAAGGTTATCAGGTGGATCGCCAGCGCGATTGAACTGAGTGAAAACCAAGTTCCAAATCTCGCATTCAGGGCCATTGTCCGGATGGAAGAATATCTCGCTGCAGGGTCCACAGACTCCGTCAGGCCCATCACTGGGGGCTCCCGCTGGCCAGAAATTGTCGTGTTCGCCAAGCCGCTCGATACGTGCCTTGGGGAGTCCGATATCGTTCATCCAGATTTGTTCGGCTTCGTCGTCATCGGAATAGACTGAAACGGTCAAGCGTTCTGAGTTGATACCCAACCACTTTTTGTCAGTTAGGAATTCCCAAGCCCAATGGATGGCGTCGCGTTTGAAATAGTCGCCGAATGAAAAGTTACCCAGCATTTCAAAAAACGTATGGTGGTAGGCCGTCCGACCAACGTTTTCGATATCTCCAGTTCGCAAGCATTTTTGGCAACTGGTGGCGCGAGTGAATTCCAGATCGACGTTGCCCAGAAAATGATCCTTAAACGGATTCATTCCTGCAGGTGTGAACAGAACCGTGTTGTCCCATTTGGGAACCAGCACGTCACTTTCACAAATCGTGTGCCCCTTGCTTTTGAAAAAGTCGAGGTATTTACTGCGAATCTCGTTTGTTTTCATGTTCGGAATCCTGGATCAAGTGAGGGCGTCAATATATCGCCGAAATTGCAAATCGCCTACCGCGACTGGGCGTGGTTCATTGTTTGGGCAACGAATATTGGAACGAGTCGCCTGTCGTTGGTTCGACTCCAGAGATCAAGACCGTTTCCGATGCGGACTGGTTCACCTTGGAAAAGAACTCGGCCGGAGATGAAACCTTCGATCCGTTGACGTGCAGAATAACGAGTCGCGGACGCAAGCCGGCTTCCCAAGCTGGCGAGTTCAGTTGAACGAAACTGGAAACGACACATCCGTCGGGCGAAATATTGGATTGGATAGTTTGGTGATTTTCGATGGCGAAAGGGTATTCGACTTGCAGGCCTTGCCAGGAATCCACAGGTGCTGATCGGATGGAAGGCAGGGCCAAATCCAAACGGCGTTTACTGAGTTGACAGGTGGCTTCGAATTCGGTGACCGGACCGTCCTTCAATGCCCCGCGAGTGACACGAATTTTGAGCTGCCTGCCTGCCTGTTGCCAATGGAAACTCTGCCAAAAAGAATCCGAGTCCGTTAATGGTTGGTCGTCGATATGGGTGATTATGTCAGTGAACTGAAGACCGGCGACGTCGGCTGGCGAGTTGGTGGCGACATCAACAATTTGGATTCCTTTTAGGTTGGTCTGCGTTTCCTGGTTTGCAGATAGGTTCCGCGGTTGAACGCCCAGGAAGCCATAATCAGGCGTTTTTCCCTGTACCAAGGTGCTCAAGATTCGACCGTGCGCCGGCGAAAAAACCAGGATGCTGCAGGCCGGCTGACTACTGGCAATCGCGAATTCTATTCTAGCGGTCGTCAAACCACGAAGGTTGTCGTCCGCGTCGAAAACGGGCAGTCCGCTGGAGTAGATCTTTGATTCTTGTAGCTGGAGCTCCCACAAGCCGCCGTACTGATAGCCGCTGTAAATGCCCAGCAAGTCGAAACGGTTTTGTCGCATCACTTCCGGCAGCGGGCGAATGGTTTTCACTGAGCCCGATACTTTTTTGAAACTTGTGTCTACATCGTCGGTGTCGAGAACCTGTTTAAACGTAAACAACGATTCGTTGGCGGTCGGGTTCTGGCAATTTTCAGTTTGCAATGGTGCGACGATTGCATCTTCCAACAATGCTTTTCGGGTTTCATCGTCCAAGTCATCGGGCAGCTTAATGATGGCCAAGTCGGACCAGGTATCGGCAGCAACGATTTGGACTGGCGTGCGTTGCTGACTGTTAGGGCGGCCCAACAAGCAAGTCATTTCCTGTGGCCGGCCAAGTAGGTAGCGGGATGTCAGAAAGGTTCCCTGTTGGTCGATCAACACGGCAAACCCGTGAGCTACTGGGCTGTGTTGCGAGTGGTTCGCGTCCTGTTGGTGGTAAAGATGCAGGTCGTAAATGGATTGCGCCAATGCTTGGTTTTGATCGGTTGCTGCCTGTCCATGTACTGGGGTTGTTGGTAGCAACGCCGCAGACAACAACATAGCGATCAAGCCTGAGGTGGCAAACGCAATGCTGGCCAGACGTTGGTTATGGCGGTTGATCATTGGGGTTAGTTTGTTGCAGCGATTAAACGAGTGATACAAAAGGAAAGCAGGCAGTGAAAAGAAACACTGCCTGCCGAAGAATCGCGGTTGCGGGGATTGGTGCCGATACCTCGCGGGGGAGGTTCCGGTCTGAAAAGTTGATCTAGCTAGTGACGGCTGATTCTTTCGCAGCCTGTTCGCTGGCCTCGACTTTTTCGGCAACATCATCGATGTAGCCACCGGCTTGCATGATCTTTTCGCGGATCTCGTGTGCGACATCGGGGTTTTCGATCAGGTAGTTTCGCGCTTTCTCTTTACCTTGTCCGATGTGTGTGGCACCGTATTTGAACCACGCCCCGCTCTTCTTGACGATTTGATGAGCGACACCAAGGTCCAGAACGTCTCCTTCGAAACTGATCCCGTCTTTGTGCATCATGTCGAATTCAGCGATTCGGAACGGAGGAGCCACTTTGTTTTTGACGATCTTGCATTTGACTCTTTGCCCGACTACTTCGTCGGCGTCTTTCAGCGCGCCGATTCGACGTACATCGATGCGGCACGAGGAATAAAACTTCAAGGCACGACCACCCGGAGTGGTTTCTGGGCTGCCGAACATTACGCCGATCTTTTCACGAATCTGGTTAATGAATACCGTGCAGGTTTTGCTCTTGGCGATGGCACCGGTTAGCTTCCGCATCGACTGACTCATCAAGCGAGCTTGTAAGCCGACATGAGACTGGCCGATTTCGCCTTCCAATTCCTGTTTAGGAACCAGGGCGGCGACCGAATCGATCACGATGATTTCAACAGAATTTGACTTCACCAGCATTTCACAAATCTGCATAGCCTCTTCGCCACTGTTGGGTTGGCTGACTAGCAGGGTATCCAATTCGACTCCCAGTTTCTTAGCCCAGATTGGATCAAAGGCGTGTTCGGCATCGATGAAGGCCGCGATGCCACCTTTCTTTTGAGCTTCGGCAATAGTGTGCAAAGCCAATGTTGTTTTACCACTAGATTCTGGACCGTAGATTTCAATGATTCGTCCACACGGTAGGCCTTGTCCGCCCAACGCGATATCTAATGCCAGACTGCCTGTCGAAATACCACGGATGCGAGAGGTCCCGTCGTTGGTTAGCGACATGATCGATCCGTCGCCGAATTGTTTTTCGATTTGCTGCACAGCAGTTTTTAGATTCTCGTTATCGCTGAGCATCGATTCCATGGGAGAGACGGCTGTCTTCTTTTTGGCAGTCGTGGTGGTGGTCTTCGTCGACTTGGGTGCCGAAGCGGCCTTGGTTGTCTTTTTGGCCATCGTCTTACCTTCCTGTTTGGTTGAAGATGAATTTTGAGTTCGCTGAGTTGCGTTTTTTGTGGTTGGCATCAATCGTTCCTTTTCGGTTTCGCTATCGAAACCTTTATGAGTGAAAAGAATCCCAACCACACTCGCGTTTTCATCCCTAAATGAGCTGCCCCAATTGTGGCAATTTAGTTAGCAAAACGAAAGGGGCTGAGGTCCAGCTTTTGCGTCAGGTATTCTCTTTTGTGAAATTCGACGGCAACCCACCAAGGTCGCTATAAGAGTATTCGCGGTGGCGTGGACAAGTCTGGTCCGCCGGTGGGGAAGAAACTTGAAGAAATCAAATTTTTCTGCGATTGATTGAGTTTTTTGGCGGCCGGGTCGCTGATATCCGGGGGCCATTGCTAACGATTCGACGCAGCTAACCCAGACCCACTCGATCCATGGGTGTGTAAACGGGCCCGGCTTTTTCCATATGACTGGAATACAGAACCAGTTGGTTGGCGTCCACCACGCCCATCTCCAAGGGATCGTTCCGTTCCACCTTTTCGACAATAGAGTCCGACCAGCGCTGACGGTCTCGGATACGGGCCAAGGTGACGTGAGGCCGGAAGGCTTTGCGGTCGCGTTCCAATCGCAGGTGTTCCAAGTCGTCGGCCAGTTGGTAATACAGTTTGGACAGCTGCGACGCGCCCTCGGTGACACCCAGCCATAGGACTCGCGGACGTTTGGCTTTTGGGAAGGCTCCCAGGCCACTCAGTGTGAACGAGAAGGCATCGAAAGCCGGCACGACTTTCCTGAGAACCTGACAAACATCCGTGATTTTCTCGTCCGGGACGTCTCCTAGAAAATTCATCGTCAAGTGCAGCTGATCGGTGTCCACCCAGCGGTATTCGGGCCAGTGGGTCGCCATCTGGCGCATCGTTCTAGCGATTTCTCGACGAATCGACTCAGGGATCTCGAAAGCGATAAATGAGCGGATCATGAATTTGCTTTTTGTCTGTAACGTTTCAAAAACGTGGATGTTCACTTGCCAGCGATGATCAACTAACGATAATCCATGGTCGTCGCCACGTGTGATTATGGGCTGGCTTGTTGAACAGTGTGTCTCAGGCCCGTCGATTCGTAAACCGGCGATCGTTTTTTTGAGGTCATTCCATAGGCCTGCTGTTGTTAACGTGACAGCCTTAAGAATTTGTAATATTCAAAATAACCTATCGCAGGATATCGGTGTGGAAAAAGAATTTGATGTGTTTGGTGTCGGTAACGCGATCGTTGATATGCTGGCGTTTGTACCTGACGAATTTATTTCTGAGCAAGGACTACAGCCAGGCAGTATGACGCTGATGGATACTGAACGTCAGGCTTCGATCTTGCATCAGTTGAAGGAGTTGGATGTGAAGTTGGCGTCGGGTGGATCCGCCGCCAATACGATGGTGGCGATCGCTCAGAGTGGAGGTTCGGGTGTTTACTGTGGCAAGGTTGCGCATGACACCAACGGCGAATTCTATCGCCAGGATATGGAAGAAGCCGGCATCAAATTTGAAACTGAGATGGCACCCGAAAGCGCTGACCCAACAGGCACCTGCGTCGTTTTGACGACTCCGGATGCCGAACGGACCATGTGCACTCACTTGGGCATCTCGACCTCGTTGAGCAAAAGCGATTTGGATCTCAAACGGATGGCTCAATGCAAATACAGCTACATCGAAGGGTATCTTTGGGACGCTGAAGGACCTCGTGAAGCTTGTGTCGAGGCCTTTGAACAGTCACGCAAGCTGGGGTTGGTTACCTCATTCACGTTTTCCGATCCTTTCCTGGTAGACCGTTATCACAGTCAGTTTCTGGACTTGGTTCCCAAGTATTGCGACATGTTGTTCTGCAATGCCGACGAGGCCAAGCGGCTTTGTGAAACCGATTCATTGGACGATTGTGCCAAGAAACTTGGCGAACTTTGTAAGTTGGCGTTTATCACAGACGGAGCCAATGGGTGTTTGGTCGTGCATGACAACGAGTGCCAACTGATCAAGGGCTTTCCTGTCTCGGCCATCGACACCGTTGGTGCCGGTGACGCTTTCGCCGGTGGCGTGCTAAGTGGCATGGCGCAAGGACGCGGGGCGTTGGCGTCCGCCAAGTGGGGGAACTACCTGGCAGCTCAGGTGGTATCAATCACCGGTCCGCGAATGTCAGAATCGTTGGCTTCCAAGGTGGATGAGGTCACTGCCATCTAGGTTTGCTTAGATCGGCAACAACACGGTTGCTACAGAACAACAAAAAAAAGGCTGCTCGATTTCGAGCAGCCTTTTTGATTTTCGTTTTTGATGTCGTTCTTAGTTGAACAACTCTCGGATACCGAAGGTGAAGAAGGTACTGATGGCAAAGTTCAGAGCCTCTTCCTCAGGGCTGAATCTCAACAACAGCGTGTCACCCGGTGCAACCAGCAATCTGGCTTGCGGATCATTAATCGCCTGAGTCAAGTCAACACGGATCGCCAGTTGACGATTACCTGGTAGGCGTCGCAGCACGATCAGTTCCGTTGGAGGGATCTGGCTGGCTCCGCTGACGATACCATTTGAGGCTCGCTGAGCGTTACCGACACCAATGCCCTGCCCTGCCAATGCAACGGCTCCCAATACGTCCAGGTCGTAGTCACGTGGGACGGGCCATTCACCACCGCCCAGCAATCCACTAGTGTAGTAGACATCGGTTTCGCGAGACTCGACGTAAACGACGTCGCCGTCACGCAGGATCACGTCTTCAGGACGGAAGTTGGGTACTTCACCAGGTCCGACTCGCAGAGGAATCGTTGTGGCGTTTTCGTTGTTGATGATGGCTGGGTTAACCAAGCCTGGATCGAATGAACCATTGGCGTAGGTTTGCTGGATTTGACGGAAACGTTCTTCGGTTTGAAGATTGTCGCCTCGCAGAATCGTTACTTCCGCCTTGGCATTCAGACCCGGCAGTCCACCGGTTTGCGACAGAGCGTTTAGCACATCGTTTTCGTAGGCAGGCAATTGTAGGACGGATCCACGACTACTTAAGTCAGATCGATCAAACACACCGCGAGTACGCTGTTGTAGACCAAGTTGGCCATTGCCCACTGCTTGATTGTCTTGGCGTACAACGAACACACGGAAGGTTCGTTTGCGAAGCAGAGTAACAATCACTTTGGCGTCGACCAAAATATCTTCTGCTTTGTACGTTCGCTTGACGATCTGTTCGACTTGGCCGACCGTCAGTCCACGAACTGGGATTGGGTCGATCAAAGGCAGTGAAATCGTGCCGTCGTCACGGACAGGGATTGGAAAACCAATACCAGGTGACAGGTCACTCTGTGGATCTGGAATGGTGACGGGTGGTGGCTCGTCGGCAGTACCCAAAACACCTTCGACGAATATACCTAAGATGTCATCTTTATCCAGAATGTAACTGGGTGGTGGAACGTGTCTTAGCAACGAGACATCGATGGGACGTTTGTTGGCTTGAGGTTCTGCTAAGAACTGAGGTGGCACACGTTCCGCCGGAATGGCGTTGATCGGTGAAATTACCGAGGTGCACCCACTCAGGCCGAAACACAGGCAGATTGGCATGAGTAGCCAGAATCGGCCCAGACGACTCAGAGAATCGAATTTGGCGGGTTGTCTTTTCATGACGATAAACTCCTTGTGCAGTACTACTGGTACTACTGGTTATCAACCGGGACCTGGGTGGATATGAATTAACGTTGGTGACCGGGAACGATCGGTGCTTGGGCTGGAACAATCTGCACGGGCAGAGGTTGGTTCGAGCCAGCAGAATTCGAAGGTACCGGGCTGGTAATCACGGGAACATTTGTATTGATGAATGGCACGTTGGTTTGAGGTATCGTGGATTGCGATGGGCCTTCAGTAACCGGAGCCATGTCGACGATGTATTCTCTCTCGATGCCTGAGTGTAGGTACTCAAGTTCTTCGGCAGCCAACATGGCCTCCTCGACTTGACGCGACATCTGAACTTCTTGGAATGATCCAGAACCGTCAGTGAAAGCCGTTTTGGCTCCCGCTTCAAAGCCCGAGAACCAAGCGGTTTGCATCTCAGCACCTTCCGCATTGCGGTAGCGGAAACCCCAATACTTTTCTGGAGGCAACGCTGGGACCTGACCACTGCGGCCTTCACAGACATCACAGTAACCGGCTTCGAAGCCCTGCTGAAAGTGATCGGCATGAACTCTTTCGCAGTGGCCGAATTGCAAGTGAAAGGCTCGACGAGCCCAAACGCGGGTCTGTAGACAAGCGACTTGCTTCTCCATGAAGCTGTCGATAAAACCCCAAGCTCCTCCGCCACCGCCACCGCCTGGGAAGCAGCATCCTGAGAAACCGACTGAGAGAGCTGCCATCAGAGTGGCAAATCCCAAACAAATAGTACGAGACATGACTTTGTGCCCTTGGTTTGACGCATCTTTGACTGGCAAATGACACGAAGGCTGTGAAATTGTTTTGTGGGTCGATGTTTCTCGAGAGTCACACGGTTGTGACACAGATTGTCGTGACAATGTCATGGTTCCCCCCGAAACATGTGTTCAATTGATTGACTTGCGTAGCTTGGCAACTGCATTCGCATACAATTCTTCCAAAAACGTAATCGCCATTTGAGGTTGCGGGAATTTAACGAAGATTACCGTTACACCTGTTTTCCACAAAAAAACTTCTGTGATTGCTGGCAGGGTCGTCCGATGTATATCATCAAAATAGTTGGCTGTTAGCGGTCGAAACGCCCTATTAGCCACTGCTAGACACACCGCAGGTACAACCGATGCATTCGGTTATTGAGGAGAAACACTACGACCGCTTCAATCGTGATGGCAATGCATCGCTAGCGTATTCGCCCAGCTTGGGCTTTTGGTGTCGAAAGAAAACGTAGCGGCACTTTATCCGTGACGCAGCTCGACAGATGGTAGCCCCGAACGTTAGTCCGAACCTAAACGAACGCGAGATTGAAACCACGAGACTGCCGCATTCAATTGCTTCGCAGGATTTTGCTGCTAACGCTACGGCTGAGAAAGCCGTTAGTTTGCCCGACGATAACTCATAGCTTCGCGGACACGTTCACGGGCCAAGTCTAAGGCAGCTGCCCTCGGCAGGCAGTTCTCTTTGGCGGCTTTCTTCAGCACCATCGCCGTGTTTTCACGCATCTTTTCGGCGATTTCAGTGAATGCCTGGTTCTTGGTGCCGCCGTGGTATTCAACTGAGCCGCAGATGACGCCGCCGGCATTGGCGACAAAGTCAGGGACGTTCAGGATGCCACGATCTTGCAGGATCTTTTCGGCGCCAGGTGTGCAAGGAATGTTGGCTCCTTGCAAAATGCATTTGCACTTGATGCGATCGGCGTTGCTTTCGGTGATCACGTCGGGCTGAGCCGCAGGTACAAAGAAATCACACTCGATATCGATAAAGGCATCGCGTTCATGCTTTGTGGCGTTTTCGTAACCTGTGACGCCTTTACCTGCACGCATACAAGCGATCAATTCGTCGACATCGATGCCATCTTCATTGTGGATCGTTCCGTCGATGTCCGTGGCGACGGTCAGGATCGCGCCACGTTCGACCAGGTAACGGCTGGCGTGTTGTCCCACGTTGCCAAAGCCTTGCATGCTGACCCGTGCGCCTTTCAGGTCCAAGTCACAAAATTCCTGCGCGATCTCGGCACACACAGCTAGACCGTAACCGGTGGCTCCCACTTGATCCAACGGAATACCGCCGAGGACGGTCGAGAGTCCGACTGAGCGGCGAATTTCGTCACGCACCCAAGCCATGCAAGTTTCGTCGGTGCCCATGTCCGGGCCGGGAATGTATTGGTGTAAGCCTTCGATCGCGCGAGCAAATTGACGAATCAGTATCTCTTTTTGCTTCAACGAGATCTTTCTTGGGTCGGCAATGATTCCTGACTTGCCGCCGCCATGCGGGATCCCAGCCAGGGCATTCTTCCAGGTCATGGCGCGAGCCAAGCGGAAGACTTCCTTGGTGTTGACGGTTGGAGTCATGCGAATGCCACCGATGCCAGGACCGATCGCAGCGTTGTCGATGACCACGATTCCTTTCAACTGGCAGCGTGGTTCGTAAACGTAAACGACCTTCTCGGGGCCGTACTCGTCGGCATAGTCATCGAAGACACTTAATTCAGGTTGGTATTCTTTTTCATCCATTAAGGCCTGCGACATTGCGCTACTCCAAACAATTACATTCCAAAATTTGCGCGACCAAAGAGAAAGTTAGGACGGAATATTGGTCGGGACTTGTTACCGTCAGTCGATGATTTTAACGTGAAACCGTCTGATTTTGTAGCGGCTGAATTTCAACGAATTCAGGAAAGCAGGCAAATTCTGTAGTCTGGGTGACCGTTAACGCGGAACTAGCCGAATTCGGTCGTTTGATTTTGGCGTTTCGGCGGCCGTCGACTAGGCGACGCGACCCTCGACCAATTGGATGGCCCGGTCAGCCTTTTGGGCGATCTCGTCATCGTGAGTCACCATGACGATCGTCAAGTCTTCCTCGTCACGTAACGCCATTAAAGCGTTCATGACCTCGTCGCCATTCTTGCGGTCCAGGTTGCCGGTCGGTTCGTCGGCCAACAACAAGCGAGGTTTTGAAATCAGTGCTCGCGCGATCGCCGTGCGCTGCATTTCACCACCCGACAATTGGCTAGGGCGATGCTTCAGGCGATGGCCCAGACCTACTTTTTCAAGCAACTCGGTGGCGCGTTTTTGGTAGCGACCGCGGTTTCGCCAATACTTGAAGACGCCGTCAGCAATCATCTGTGGAACCATCACGTTTTCCAAAGCGGTCAGTTCTGGCAGCAGATGATAGAACTGAAAGATCAGACCGATTTGTTGGTTGCGTAGACGATCACGTTGCCCGACGGTCATTGTGTTGACGCAATCTTGGCCAATATGGATTTCGCCTTTGTCGGGGTGATCCAGAGTACCCATTAGGTGCAACAGAGTGCTTTTGCCTGAGCCACTTTGTCCGACGATCGCCAAGAATTCACTCTCGTGCACCGTCAAGTTCGCGCCTCGCAAGACGGGAACTTGCACGCTGCCAGCTTGAAAGGATTTGTGGACATCGACGGTTGTGATGGCAACCGGCTTGGCGACTCGCAACGGTCGCCTCGTGGTTCCCAGGTTCTTGGTGTTAACCGTGTTTAGTTTTCTAGCAGTACTACTCATATCGCAGTGCCTCGACAGGGTGTAAGCGAGCGGCTCGCAGGGCTGGAAGGACGCTGGCCAGGACCGCAATGGCGATCGCTCCGACAGCAACCCAAAACACCATCCACGGACTGACAATTGTGGGGATAGTGTCGAAGAAGTAGATCATCGGATCGTACACTTCCGTTCCAGTAATTTTTTGAATCACGTCAGCGATCTCGTTGATATTCCAAACGAAAATCAGGCCTAACAAAATGCCGACTCCCGTTCCAACCGTTCCCAAAGACAGGCCATAGCCTAGGAAAATGGTCATCACGCCACGCCCGCTTGCGCCCAATGATTTCAAGATCCCGATGTCTTTCGTTTTCTCGACAACGATCATGAAGAATGTGGCCAGGATGCCAAATCCTGCGACGCCAATGATCAAGAACAGCAAGATATTCAAGATGGTTAGTTCCAAATTGACAGCGTTCAGCAAAGGACGCTGAGTGTCTTGCCAGGTTTGGATGATCAATGGCAGGTCGGGTGGAAAGAACGAGATTAATTTGTCGCGAGTCTTATTCAGGTCCGCGCCAGGTTTCAATTTGATTTGGATAGCCGACACGCCTTTGGAACCCGTGTACGGATCGATCATGCCACGAATCTTTTGCAGGTGACTGATCGGCATGAAGGCGAACGAGCTGTCGTATTCGTGCATGTTGGAACTGTAGTAGTCCACAACGGTGCAGTTTTCCAACAGCGGCGTAGGATTTTTTCCAGCGGTAGGCATGGTGACATTCACATCATCGCCGGGACGAACCAGGTAAATGTCTTGAGCCGGCCCGTGTTTCGATTTGGGAACATGGCGGTGCGCGATCCCTTTGCCGATGATGATCCCGGCGTATTGATCGCGGCTGGCATCAAAGATGTCCTCTTCAGCGATTGAGCCTCGGTAACGCATCGACGGGTCTTGATCGACCAAGCCTTGGGAAGTGGCGGTTGCCGCTTCGTTGACACCACTTTCTGGAATGGTCGGCTGGGTTTTGGGTAGCGGTGGTAGGTCGTTCGCACTGGCTACAGTGGGCAACTCATTCATGGGCGTCGGTGGGTTTTCGCGACGGCGAGATTCAACGAACTGCTGAATATGCTGTTGGTAGTTGCGTTCCAATTCGGCACGCTTTTTACGGTACGACCAACCCGCCTCTCCCAATTCTTCGCCATAGCCTTCGCTGCGAAGTTCGAAAGAAGGGGTCTGCTGGTTCAGGGCATTTGCCAGGTAGGGCTGAAAGTCGGTGACCGTGCCGAAGGTTTGATCATCAATGCCAATCAGCATGATCTGATGAGTCATCGGGCGACCATTGAATTCGTATTGCAGCAAGGCCGGTACGCGGACGACGGCAGTAACGGCCTCCAGATCATCACCGACGACCTTGCGGATTTCCTGCAAGTGCCACTCAACCTCAGGGATCTCGCCCATGCCGACGCGAGCGATCTCGATGTCGGAAAGAATGCCATGCAATCGATCATGCATTTGATCGACGAAGCCAGCCATGACCGCGTTGACAACGATCAACGTTGCCACGCCTAATGTCACACTGACGATCGACGCCACGGCGATAAAGCGAGTTCTTAGATAACGCCACGCGAGCAAAAATATGTACACAGCAGTCCTTTGCGGTGTGAATCTTTAATCTTTTAAATGTCTTTTCGCAATACTTGCCACAAGGTCTACCTTGACCGTTTGCTTTAGGCATTACCCGTTTCACGTAGAAGCGGGAACAGTATTACGTCGCGAATCGACTGGCTGTTCGTTAACAACATCACCAACCGGTCGATCCCGATTCCCAACCCGCCTGCTGGCGGCATTCCGTTACGCAAAGCTCGGACGAAATCGTGGTCCATACGGGCCATCGAATCTTCCTCGGCCATCCCTTCCAACTGAGTTTCGAACAGTTGTTGTTGTAGGTCTGGATCGTTCAATTCCGTGTAGGCATTGGCTAATTCCATGCCGTGGATGAACAATTCAAACCGCTCAGCGATCTCGGGCTGGTCGGCCTTGCGTTTGGTCAGTGGGCAAATGCTGGCGGGATAATCGATTACAAAAACCGGTCCCGTTAAAGCATCCTCGACCTTGGCCTCGAAAACTTCGTTCTTGACCACGTCCGGATGTTTGCCAGCAGTTTCCAAACCTAACGATTGGGCAAAGGCTTGTACCGCTTTTGAGTCAGTGGGGTCAACGCCAGTGTGTTTGGCAAATAGGTCGTTGTACGATTCTCGAGCAAATGGAGTTGTGAAATCGACCGTTTTGTCATCGCCCCACGGAACCACTGGACCGATTCCGATCGCTAGCAGCGCTTCTGAAATGATAGCTTCGGTGATGTCCATCATCGATTCGTAATTGCCGAACGCCTGGTACAGCTCAAGCATCGTGAATTCCGGGTTGTGCTTTGGGCTGATGCCTTCGTTGCGGTAGACACGTCCCAGTTCGTAGACTCGTTCCATGCCGCCGACCATCAATCGTTTCAGGTGCAGTTCCAAAGCGATCCGCATGAACAGCGGCATGTCCAGAGCGTTGTGGTGAGTATGAAAAGGTCGCGCGGCCGCGCCGCCAGCAATCGTATGCAGGGTTGGTCCTTCAATTTCACAGAAGCCGTGTTGGTCAAGCGTCTGTCGAATCGACTTGACGATCTTCGTGCGATCCAGGAACCGATCACGCGAGCCCTCGTTGTAGGCCAGGTCGACATATCGCATACGCTGACGCAGTTCCGGGTCGGTTAGCCCGACATGTTTAGCGGGTGGCGGGTCCAGTGCTTTGGTCAGGAAGTGAATCTTGGTGGCAAAAATGGAAAGCTCGCCGGTGTTGGTGACTTTCAACGTTCCATCCACACCGATCAGATCGCCCAAGTCCAAACAATTGATGACTTCCCAGTTCTCATCACCGACTTGCGCTCGACCGACGAACAGTTGGATGCGACCCGTCCAGTCCTCGATGTCGATAAACTGTAATTTGCCTTTGTCTCGATGCAGTTTGATACGCCCAGCCGCTCGCACCTCAGGACCCACTAACTCGGCGACGTCGTTTTCAGATTTCCAGGTGCGAAATTGAAAGTCATCGGATCCCAATTCCGTTGGCAAAGCTAATTGTTCACCAGCTTTGGTCTGGCAATGAATCTCGGAAATGCGTTCGCGGATGGGACCAATGAGTTGGCGTTCATCGAAGCGTTGGCCCCATGGATCGATTCCCAGAGCCAGCAGTTGCTCCATCTTTTTACGCCTAGAACGCTTTAGTTCCGATTCGTCAGGGCCGTTTTCGTTGTTTTCGGGAGTGTCGTTTTGGTTCATGACTTTTGATACGCCAATAGGCTTCGGTACAAATGTTGAGGTCGTTTTTGAGAGACGGCCTAATCGTTAGACGGACAATATAGGCGATTCAGCCTTGCATCGTTAGTTGGCACGATGCGGAATGGGTCGCGTGGTTTGTTTACTTGGCAAACCGATTGACCATGCGGTTGGCCAGCCACGGCCAGATGCGGTCCAACATCACCAGGCTCCAGCCAGACCAGCTAAGAATGATCTCGTCTTGCTGTTTTTCAATCGCTTTGATCGTGCGGCGGGCAACGTATTCGGGAGACTTAGCGTTCGACATTTTCTTGTAAGCGCTGTCTCCCTTGTCGATCACATTGTCAAAAAACTCGCTGGCCGTTGTACTAGGACTGACCAATAAAACGTGGATGTTGCGTTCGTTTAGCTCGCAACGCAAAGCGTCCGACAGGCCATGAATGGCAAACTTGCTGGCGCAATACTCGCTTTTCAAAGGCACCGCGCGATGGCCCAATACACTGCCTATATTGACGACGGTGCCCTGGGCAGATTTTTCCAACAGAGGGACTGCGGCCCGAGTCAATTCGGCCGGTGCAAAAAAATTGACTTCCATCAATCTGCGTAAACGTTGTTCGTCTGCATCGATGAAACGTCCCAGTGCACCGATGCCAGCGTTGTTGACTAGTACATCCAACCCGCCAAATTTTTCTGCAGCGGTTTCAATCATCGCCATGCGGCAGTTTGGATCGGTCACGTCACCGACGACGATACAAGATTGGCCGCCCTGTCGATCGCATTCTACTTTCAGATCGTTCAACCGCTCGGCACGCCGCGCATTGAGGACGACTTGGCAATTTTTTTCAGCCAATTGCAATGCCAGGGCGCGACCGATCCCGCTTGAAGCGCCTGTGATAATGAATCGTTTGTTGGTCATGTCGATCATTGTCATGGTCAGTCACTAAGGCGCAAAGAGGGCTGACCGCAAGGAATGACAAAATCGCTAGGCGACGTCGTCAATGTTCTGCGAGGAATCTGATTGAGGTGACGATTCGGTTTCCGCAGAAGAATCTGTTGCAGTTGGCGATTCCTGTGGTCCACTGTCGAGCGAATTTCGCTCGCGAATCGTCACGTGGGTTGTGTCGATCCGCCCTAGGTACTTCTGTGGAATGCGACAGTGCACATTGATTAGAGTGTCGGTGTACTTAGTCGAAAGCACTTCGCCATTGGCAGCCAAGTAGGCCAGCATTTTTCCGTTACTGATATCCATTTCAACCTCCACGTCGCGGAACGAACGGCTAAGCGCGTCGCTAACGGCTTGGTGCAGTGCAGCGAAACCATCACGAGTTTTGGCACTAATTTGCACCGCATTTGGGTAGCGACTAGTGATCGATTTCAGGACCATCGGATTTTCCAATTGGTCGACCTTGTTGAGGACCAGCAGAGTGTCTTTCTCCTCGATGCCAATTTCTTCAAGCACGTCGTAAACGGCACCGATTTGTTGCAGCAACTGCGGGTGCGAGGCGTCGGCAACGTGCAGCAACAGGTCGGCTTGGTGAGCTTCTTCCAGCGTGGCCTTGAAACTGGCAATTAGGCGGTGCGGCAAATCGCGAATGAACCCAACCGTATCGCTCAGCAAGACCGGCCCCCAACTGGGCAGATGCCACCGACGTGTGCGGGTATCCAGCGTGGCAAACAACTTGTCTTCGGCCAACACTTTGGCCTCGGTTAACGCATTCATCAGAGTGCTTTTGCCGGCGTTCGTGTAGCCGACCAATGAGACCGTCATGTGGTCGCTGCGAGCCGACACGGTTCGCTCTTTGCGTCGTTCAATCTTTTTTAGTTCCGTACGCAAGTCGTGAATGCGCTTTTCAACTAAACGGCGGTCGACTTCCAACTGCTTTTCACCCGGTCCACGCATACCGACACCCATTTTGATCCGTGATAGGTGGGTCCACATGCGTTTCAAACGCGGCAAGGAGTATTCCAGTTGAGCTAGTTCGACGGCCAAACGCGATTCCCAGGTTTGAGCTCGGCTGGCGAAAATGTCCAAGATCAATTCCGTGCGGTCGATGACTTTGATTTTCAGTCGCTGTTCCAGGTTGCGGATTTGAGCGGGCGACATGTCATTGTCAAAGATCACTACATCGGCCGCATGAAATTCGACCAGTCGTTCTAGCTCGTCGACCTTGCCTTTGCCCAGATAGGTTGCGATGTCAGGCTTTTCGCGACGTTGCGTTAACGTGCCTACGACGACGGCACCAGCTGTGGTTGCCAATCCTGCTAATTCGTCCAGTGGATCATGAAGCCCGGTATCTTTTTCGTGAAGGACACGGACCAGTACCGCGATCTCGTTGTCGACGGCTTGTTTGCGTTCTTGATTTTGCACGATGTGCGAACGTTTCCTTTCCAACGGGTCTGTTGCCGATTCGATGGTTCGGCTTGAATTTGATAAGTCAACGAAACCGGGCCGAGTCGTATTGAGGGGTATCACTGCCAGGTACCTCCATTGTCGCCTATTCGAAGCAAGCAAACTACCGCTTTTTGTCGCACACGATTAAACAGAGCTTTCTAGCTGTCGGCGGTTCGGGTTTTTATGCGATATTTGCAGGTTTTGCTGGATCGAATTCGTGGTTGTTGCGAACTCGATCACTATTCCAGCTTGGCGATATGTGACCCGAGGGTGACAAAACAAATCTTATTTGCCGTCGTCGGTATTCTCTTTCTTTATCTGGTCAGCGTTTGCTGCCGCCTCTTCTTCGGAGACTTCTTCCGCGTCTTCATCCGTCAACGGTTTGATAAAGATTAGGACGGGTGTGCCCAAGGCTGGGACTTTGTCAGGGTTGGCCGTAAACAACAGTCCCGAATTGGTGGCGCTACTTTCGACATTCAGGTCCAACATTGCCGATGGAAAGTTGGAAACACAGATCATGTCTCCGTGGTCCGCTTGGTACTCGCGATAGGAAGGGTCGCCCGGATCGACCCACACGTGGCTTCCACAAAAGACCCAATCGTGCTGAAGAGTGCTGCCGGTGACCCGGTCCTGTACCATCTCTTTGGCGAGTACCGTTTGTTGAGTTCCTTCGGGGTCCGTCCAAAGTACTTTGATTTCACACTTTGGACCTTGTGCTGTTACCAAGCCTGTTTCTTCGGTCCACTTCGCTGGTTTACCCGGTATTGCACCGACCCCCACCAGACCCAAGTGCACGGTTTGGGCATCGCTGAGCGTACCGACAATTGATTCGTGAGTCTTCGTTCCCATCGGGCAAGCAAACATTTCCAACACGCCGTCACGTAATGAGATCCGACCGCCGACAATCACTTGTTTATCTTTCGCGTCCAGCCAAACTTCAAAGCCAGGGTTCATGCGTACCCAATGATCGGCCACCAACGGCTGTAGGGCCTCGTGAACTTCGGTAGGAGGTATCTCAGGTTTTTCGCGAGGATCAATGGGCTCCTGTTCGTTCAATGCTTTGATTGCGGCATCGATTGGTGAGGGCTCTTTTGGATCCTGTTCCTGCGGCTCCTGATCTTGAGTGTTACTGTCTGCCGAGCTTTCTGGGGTGTTGGCCGTCGCTGAATTTTCATTGGTTGGTTCATTTGCGTTTTGGCTCGCGACTCTATTGTTGTCGCATCCAACCATCCCCAGTAGCAAGCATGGGACAACCAATCGTTTCCATCCAATCCAGCGAAACTTCAAATTCTGCCGTCTGATTGTGACCGTATTTTGATTACGCATTATTGTTCCGTTTGTTTGGCGTTTCTTGAGTTGAACCATGTTGATTCGGCAACGTAGGGGGTGAACCGTTTCCGTCTGTTGTTATGATAGGCGTTGCAATTTTTTCAGCCAACTGAATTTCCATCATAGTTTGACATCAAGAAACACGGATGACCACCATCATCAAGGAATCGACAGTAGTAGTGGCAAGTGACGAAAAAGTGTTCGAATCGCTTGTCGATAAATTCGACAATGTTCCTGCCAGTTTTACAGATGACTGGTCGGCCTTTACCAAGTTTCTATCCAAAAATCGCCTGAAGTCAAAATGTAAAACGGATGGTTTGGTTTGGGGTTTGTCGGACCAGGACTGTGCGGATCCTCATGTTCGGCTGCTTAGCCAGGCTTGGAACAAAAAGTCGGCGACCCCCAAGGAACAAGCTCTGTTGCAGATGATGCAAGTCTTGGACCTGCCTGTGCAGCAGTGGACGGTGGTACACGCCACGCTGGCTTTAGGACTGACTCAAAAATTAGTTGCCTTGTCTAAGACATGTTCGCTAAACACCTGGGCTGGGATTTTCCAAAAGTTGTTTAGCGTTGTACAAGACATTGAGATTGCTGCACCCGATGACGTGTTGGCGTTACAGCTGGTGGCCGTCGAGTTGCCATTGCGATTGGCTGTCCAGCTTCCGTCATTGAGACTGTTTGACGAGTTCACGGCAGTCGCCTTCGATCGGCTTTTTGACGAGCAGCGTGAGTGGTTGGATTCCGATGGTGCGATTCACGCCAGTTTGGTCGATCGCATGATTGGCTTCCTGGCCTGTTGGACGCGTTGTCAGATGTTGGCGGACGATTTGGAGATACAACCCGACGAGGCCGCTCAATTGAATTGGGAGTGGTTCCTGCGTTACAGCATGCGGATGTGTCGCGCCGACGGATCGATGATGTTGACCTCGGGCCAGTACGCGTATTCATTGGAGTTGTTCAAATCCGCCATCAAGACCAGCACTGATAAAGACGACAAATTGATTGCTCGTCAACTCCTTCCCGGTGCCAACGCCAACAAGAAACGGACGGAGTCGTTTACGGAACAAGGAGTGTTTTCAGAATGGGCAGGGTTGGGTGTGTTGCAAGCCGACTGGGATCCCGATTCACCTAGAATCGCCTTGGCTGTTCACGAAGATGTTTGTGATATCGAAGTTTGTCGTGCCCAGTCGTTAGTCCGAATTCATCGCTTGCCCAACGTCTCGATCAATGGAAAGTTGTTGGGTGTTGAGCAAGATGCGGAATGGGAAGAAGTCTTTAGTCACTTCGATGACGACTTGAATTACGTCGAACTGGAATTGCAGTTGCAAGACGGTGTCCGTTTACAAAGGCAACTGATTCACCCGGCCGACGACGATCTGTTTCTAATTGCCGATTCGGTATTTGCGACCGTGGCAGAACGTATCGATTACCGTTTGGACCTGACTTTGCCGCCATCGGTAACGGCCATGCAAGAAACTGAAAACAGCGAAATCTATCTGCAGCGACAACGCAAAAATAAGTTGACGATCGAGTCCGTGATGTTGCCTGTCGGAGTATCGGAATGGAAACAACGCGGGCAACCCAACTGCTTTGATGTCTTGCCCACCGGTGTCGCTTTGCAGCAGTCGATTGTCGGTAGCCGCTTGTATGCTCCCTTGGCGATACAATTGAATTCCAAGAAAAGTTTGCTGCCACGCACATGGCGTAAATTGACTGTGGCTGAAAAACTAGAATTGCAAACAGATGATGTGGCAGTCGCCTATCGAATTCGCATTGGCGACGATCAGTTGGTGATTTACAAATCGTTTGACGAGCCCGGTAACCGAACGTTTCTTGGGCAAAATCACAGTTGCGATTTCTTTATTGGGCGCCTGAAACCCGATGGCTCGGTCAAAGAACTATTGTCGGTGGAAGCTTGAGTAATTACGCAGAACAAATCAAAGCGAACTACGATCGAGTGGTCCAGCGAGTAACATCGGCTGCGATGGCAGGCGGTCGCGACGTAAATGATATTACGATCGTGGGTGTCACGAAGTACGTTTCCAAAGAACTGGCCGCCGATTTGGTGGACGCCGGTTGCACGAACCTGGGCGAGAGTCGCCCGCAGGTTTTGGTTGAGAAGGCCAGCGAACTGCCGCAGACATCCATTCGCTGGCACATGATCGGTCACCTGCAACGCAACAAAGTTGGAAAGACGTTGCAACACGCCTCACTGATTCACTCGGTCGACAGTTTGCGTTTGGCAACAGCAATCAATCGCCTAGCGGAACAACAAAACAAGGTGGCCGACATTTTGCTTGAGGTAAACGTGTCGGGCGAGGAAGCGAAACACGGCATTGGCCCAGATCAACTGGCGGACTTGCTTACCCAAGTCAAGGAATTGGGTTCATTGTCAGTGAATGGGTTGATGTGTATGGCGGGGTTGGGCAGTGGCGAATCGGAAACCAGGCAACAGTTTGCGACACTGCGACAATTACGTGATGGGCTGGCAGATCAAGCGAGCGAAAAGCATTCGATGTGCGAACTCTCAATGGGCATGAGCGGTGATTTCGAACTAGCAATTGCCGAAGGAGCCACGATGATTCGAATTGGCTCGATCCTATTTGAAGGCTGTAACCCGTAGGATGGGATTTCATTGCGTCGCTAAATTTCATTGCGTCGCTAGCTAGTATCTCGACCAAAGAACGACTCAGCCAAAGGGCCAACCCAGCTTTCTAGTAGAAGAAAAAAACGCTCGAGCGAATGATCGCTCGAGCGTTTTTTGGTTAATCAATGACGCAGGTTTAACAGGAAGCTACTTCTTGTCGATGCCATCGCCTTCAACGTCTTCGTGCATCCAGCGTTTCAGCAACGGAGCGAGCAATAAGCAGAAGACTCCCGATGCCACGGCTGATAACGCAATCAAGTAGAAGACGTCACCGTAAACACTAACCGTTTCCGAAGGTACGGGAATGATTGACGAGCTTGATCCACCTTCAGAAACGCCGGTGAACTGAGCAATAATTGCCGCCAGGAATTGCGAGAACGCGGTCGCCAGGAACCAGGTACCCATCACGGTACTAACCAGACGTGCCGGAGACAATTTAGTCACCATCGACAAGCCGACAGGCGACAGGCAAAGTTCACCTGTGGTGTGGAATAGGTAGCCCAGCACCAACCAAATCATGCCAACCATGCCTTGTTCGGTACACGTGTAGGCACCATACCACAGGCAACCAAAACCGAGTCCCAATTGAATCAGTCCCAAGGCAAACTTTACGGGCGTGCTTGGTTCGAATCCACGAGTCGCCATCCAACCCCACATGATGGTGAACAGCAAACCAAAGATCAGAATGAAGATCGCATTCACACTCTGGAATACGGATGCTGGGATCTCGGCCCCACCCACATTCAGACCGACATTTTCCTGTGAATAAGTCCATTCGACTTTCCGATCGTCAACGCTTGCGTCGATCACATCGCTTTTCACGTACTCGCGAAGGTACGTTAACGCGGTCATGGTTATCGTCGGGTTTTCCAAGATTTCGCGTAACGTTTTTTCAGCTTGAACTCGCTCGACCAACTGATCGACAACGATAGATTTCTCATCATCGTTTTCGGTCTTGATTGTGTTGGAAGCAGCAACCAGTTCTTCGACTTTCGCCTTGATGGCTTCGTTCCATTTTTCGTTAGCCTTTTCGATGGCTTCCTTTAGTTCTGGCGAGGGCTCGGTGTCATCGGCTCCGGATACAGGAGGTCTTGGTGCCGGCAGTTCCGACCAAACGGTGGCAATCAATTCATCTTTGGCCGAATCGACATTAGGGTCATACTCGACTGTCTTGCTGCGGTTTTCGATCTTTAGTCGTTCCACCTCGCGAACCACTCGAGTCATGACGTTGCTCATGTCGGGGTGAGAGTTCTCGTACCCCAGAAATTCTTGGCTAAGCAGTGGTAACACGGCCAGTTCTTCGTTGTCGGTTTCAGTTGGAATACGTAACGTCACCGTTGTGCCGACGTCGTTGTCACCAATCACCTGCCCTTCACCGCGAACTCGGTCCACGTTGCGGTCGGTGAAGTTATTGATCGAGCTACCGGCTTGTTCGAAGAACGACCAAAACAGCATTGAAAAGAACGTCAGAATCATGACCACGAACATGCGTTCGCGTGGCACTTTGCTGAGTTTGAAAATTTGTCCGAACAGGTAGAATAGAGCGACGAAGCCAGCAACCATCAAAATCAGGCCCGCCGGTCGACTCATTTCGCCAACCACGGTTGCCAGGATTTTCATCATCGGGCTTTCACTGGCTTCCATATTCTCAACGACCGATTCGGGGATTAAACGCACGCCCCCTCGTTCGCCAAAGATCGGTTCGAACCCGGATACGAATAGCAGGAAGATTGGGACGCTAAGCAATGCCCCCAAGTAAACGATCCATTCGTTGGTAATGCCAAATTTTTTCTGGCTTAGTTTCTCATAGTCTGGAGGCATTCCCGCACCGGCCGGCAGGCCAGCGCGTCCGATCGCAGCAATCGAAATTGCTGCGGCAATCAGCATCACGACCGCCACAAGGTAAAAGACAGCCGTGGCGATAGGCTCGCTTGGATGAAACTTGAACATGGCGAAAGCAACGCCTGCGGCACCAACCAGAATCGAAAGCTGGATTAACATGCTGGACAAACGGCCAACCGTCATGTTGTCATCTCGTTCGCGTCTGCCCAAGGACAAGAATGCGATGATCGCAGCGGCAGCCATCGTGCCGGTTGTGATCCAGTTCAAGTAAGGATTCAAATCGGCCAAAGATTCCAGCTCAATAATATGTAACGCCGTAGCGCCCACACTGATTAGCAGAAGCAATTGAGCGACCACAGTGGGAGCAACAAACACGGCTAACCCGGTAAGCATCCCGGCGGTCGCAAGACCGAACCCTTTGTGCCAACCGTAGGTTTCGCCGATGTACGAGCACAACAACGGTGCGGCAGCCGCACCCAAGTTGATTCCGATATAGAAAATCGTAAAACCGCCGTCTCTTTTCGGGCTGCCTTCTGGATATAGGGACCCCACCATCGTCGAAATATTCGGTTTGAAGAATCCATTGCCCACGATAAGCAGAGCGAGCGCGGTAAAGAATCCAAGTTCGGATTCGATCGTCATAGCCAGGTGACCGCTGGCCATCAGCACGCCCCCAAGAATTACTGCGCGACGAGCTCCGATCAATCGGTCAGCGATCATGCCTCCGAAAAACGGAGTCATATAAACCAGCGATGTGTAGGCACCGTAGACCGTGTACGCGTCACCGTCGGTGTATGTCAAGAATCCCTTGATCATGTAGAACACCAACAGGGCTCGCATTCCATAATACGAGAAGCGTTCCCAAAGTTCCGCGAAGAACAACGTGAACAGCCCCGTGGGGTGTCCAAACATCAGTTCTTGTTGCGGCAAATTGGTGTTTTTCATTAGTTGCTCCTTATCCAGACGCTGGTCTGTATCCAGACGATGGTCTGAATCACGGTACTCGTTCCAATATTTGATTACTTTTTGTACTTAACCGCCTGCCAACAAACAAGATACAACCTCGTCATTTTACGCATTGAACGTGGTTGGCCACACGAACGAGTCGGCAGTCTTGGGCTTCATACTGCGACGTTTGAGTCAAGTTGAACGGTGGCAGCAAGGCGGTAAATTTGCGGAATCAATTCTGCAAATGATTCAGACGGTTGATTCAACGCGAGACATCCACCAAAATCATCGCTTTATTAGGGAGGACGTGATCTGCGAAGGGACTGCCGCAGTTTGCCGACGATCGCCGTTGCGCAACCGATTTCTTCAAGAACCGAAAACACTTCACGGAAGTCCATTGCATGCTTGCCAAACTGAACACTTATTCACTGCTTGGAATCGATGCGGTTCCGGTCGAGGTCGAAGTCGACGTCTCGGCACGAGCGGCCCCTAAAATTATCCTTGTCGGACTGCCGGAAGCGGCAGTCAAAGAGAGTATCCATCGTGTCGAACGATCGATGGTCAACTCGGGCTTCTTCCGACCTCAGGATCGCGTGGTCATCAATTTGGCACCTGCCGAACTGCCCAAACAAGCGGCCTCGTTCGACCTGCCAATCTCGCTGGGCATGTTGGTCGGTACGTCGCAATTAGAATCAGACCGTTTGGTCGATTACGCGGCGGTTGGCGAACTGTCTTTGGAGGGCAACATGCGGCCAGTCAAAGGCGCATTGTCCATGGCCATCGCTGCTAAGAAACAGGGCATCCGCGGATTGGTGTTGCCGGCCGCCAACGCCCACGAAGCTGCGGTAGTCGAAGGACTGGAAGTGATCGCTGTTGACAGTTTGACGCAGGCCGTTTCCTTCTTCGCCGGTGCGATCGATATCGCCCCAACTCCCAGCCGAATGGACGACCTGTTTGAAGAGTACTGCCAATACGAGATCGATTTTTCAGACGTGCGTGGCCAAGAGATGGCCAAACGAGCCGTCGTGATCGCAGCCGCCGGCGCTCACAATTTGCTGATGCTAGGCCCTCCCGGGTCAGGCAAAACGATGTTGGCCAAACGGATTCCAACCATCATGCCCTCATTGGAATCGGACGAGTCGATCGAGACAACTCGGATTTACAGCGCGCTAGGCCGACTGCAAGCTGGACAACCACTGTTGGCTAAACGCCCCTTCCGCTCGCCGCACCATACGATCAGTGATGCTGGGTTGGTGGGTGGAGGAAGTACACCGGTGCCAGGCGAGATATCAATGGCACACCATGGCGTGCTCTTCTTGGACGAACTTCCCGAATTCAATCGCCGCACTCTGGAAGTCATGCGACAGCCGC
>CAZJBW010000048.1:0-37418 GCA_964543985.1 uncultured Pirellulaceae bacterium
AAAGTGAAACGATAAATGCTTTCGTTGAACGAGCTCATTTGTTTCTCCCTTTCTTGGACGATGATTTTTTGGTGGAAGACTTTTTGGGCGAGGAATCTGTTGAGCTGTTTTCTTCAGCCGACGATTCACCCGTTGCCATCCGTTTAAGCTCGAGTAAATCGGAATCGGAAAGCTTCTGTGACTTGATCAGGTTCATGATCAAGCCCTCGGTTGAGCCATTGAAGAATACGTCAACCATCTCTTTTAAATTTGTCCGAAGAGAGGCCGTTTGTTTCGTTACCGCTGAATAACGATACGCTTTGCCGACCATCTGGCGTTGAACGTGTCCTTTCTCCAATAGCACGGCCAGCACCGCACGCAGCGCCGAGTCCTTGAGTGGCTTTTTCAAACGAGAAAGAATCTCAGCCGGTTTCAGCTCCTGCTCCTCCCAAAGGACTTTCATCACAGGCAATTCGGCGGCGGTGAATTTCGACATCTAAACCCTCTTAATGCGACTGGACCAACCTGTAGTGTTTGCTGCATGTGCAGAAAATACTACAGGTGATTGGCTTTGTCAACAAGAATCTCAGTGCCAAGTGAGATCGAGGAATTCCAAGCAAACGCGGCAAAAAACTTGGTATAAGTCGCAGGCGGATTCGCAAACATTCTAGCGCCGGTGGATGACGACGGGTTTGGGGACGCAACCCGCTTAGTCTTCTGAATTGTCTGGCTTGTCCGTGTTAGGGATGGCGACGTTGAAGTAGCCGATCATCATCTCTTCCCAGGTTTGGTCGCCCCAGCCGACGGTTTTTGTCGAATCGGGATTTGCCAAGTTGTTGTCGGAGTTATCAAAAAGAGCCACGCATTTGATACGCGTTCCTTCCGGCATTAACTTGGGTTCGGTCAATTGATAGCCATTCTGCCAATTGAAATCGTAGTTGGGTACGTCCAATAGCACTTCTTGCCGAGCATCTGGATAGACGGCCGTATATTTGAAAGCCTTGCCACGCAAATGCATGTGCGGAAACAACGACAGCAATTGGGCGTCTTGATCGAAACGGAAGCGAGCATTGACTGAGTGGTTTTCGTCACCAGGCGGGATCCGCAGACGTCGGTTAAACGCCTTCATGGTCAAGACTCGATGAGTCACTTCTTCGGGGTCGATGAATTTCAGGCCAATCGTGCTGATGTCGGTCGTGGCGATTCCGTTGGGCGTGTAGTGCATTTGGAAAATCAGTTTTGAACCGGCGGGGACCAGTTTGGCGTAGCCCTCGGGCAGAATCATGGGCGGCGACCCAGGCGCAGTGGCAGCGATCCAGTCGGATTGCAATTCGTTGTGAACTCCTCGACGGCGTCCACCAAAATCACCCTCGCCACGTAAGCCAACGATGATGTGGTGAATGACGGCTCGGTTACCCGGTCGACACTCGGCGGCGCACACCCATTTGTCCTCTTCGAAACCCAGGTCAACTTGAAAGTACTGGTATTCGACGGTACCGGTCGCGGGGACACGGTACGGACGTTTTCTCATGGGAACGATCAAGTCTGGTTCGCCGATTTGCCAACCTTTGGTGTAAACGATCGGTTCCGGCAAGTTTTCTGGGTCACCCTGCGGAGCTCCGGAATCGACCCACTGGTTAATCATTTGGATCTCGTCTTCGCTCAATCGACAATCGTTGCTGAACGAACCATGTTCGGGATCGGCGTGCCATGGCGGCATGCGACGCTCGTTGACGACCTCTTGGATCATGCCGGCCCAACCGACGACCTCGTCGTAGTCTTGCAATGCAAACGGACCAATCTCGCCCTCACGATGGCAACTGGCGCAATTCTTTTGCAGGATGCGACTGATTTGTTGGCTGTAGGTTACCACGTGCTCTTGACCCTGAGTCTGTTTTTGGACCAGGACTCGCCCAATCAAACATCCTTGAGCCTCAACGTAGGGTTCTTGGACAGCTTGTCCTTTTAACGTCTGTTGAATCGCATCGGCCAAGAATCGAGTCACTACTTCAGGGCGTTGCCGACCGTATGTGAATTGGTCATCGATGCGTCCTTGGTAGACGATTTTTCGATCCTTGTTCAGCAGGAAAACTTCGGGTGTGCGGGAGGCCGAGAATGCGTCAGCTAGTTTGTTGCCAACGTCTTTGATCAGCGGGATATCGAGGTCAAACTTGCGAACAAAGCTCTGTAGTTCCGTCAATGAATCGTGCTGGTTTGAATTGACCGTCAACCAACGGACAGATTCCGATGCAAATTCCGATTGCAGCTCGTTTAGCCGAGGCACGTACTGACGGACCAATGGACATTCCCAACCGATGAATGCCACCACGGTGCACTGACTGGTGTCGTCGAACAACGAATGCGGTTGTCCTAGCACATCTTTTAAGGAAGTGTCTTCAATGGATTTGCCGATGCTGGTCGATCGTTCCGCCTGCTGAGCAAACGATGAGCTGAGCGGGACGAGTGCTAAGGTAATGACGAGTGGCAGGGCGATGGCGGTTGTCGTATATCGCTTCAGTTTCAAAGTCAGTTTTACAATCAGATTCGCAGTCATGATTTGTCCGAGTGCTTGCAGTACAAAATATGATTCTTTAACAACCGACGATCCGCAGGTTGCTGATCGCTAGTTAACTTAACCTAAGGTTACTCAAAAGTATCGACGACAGTTTCACATTTATGATTTTTACTTATTGTTTGAGCTAGGCTGAAATTCAGGATTGAGTTCGGTTGGTATCGCTGCCTGAACGTCGGTTTGCCAGCTTTTTAACTTTTGCGTTAGTTGCTCAACCAGGTCGGTATGCTGCGCTGCCACGTTGTTGGATTCACCAATATCTTGACGCAGATTATAGAGTTCCCATTGGTTGTTTTCGAAAAGGTGGATTAGTTTCCAGTCGCCTTGTCGGATGATTGCAAACGGGCGAGCTCGAAACAAATTGTCGTGCGCGCCGGTGTAATTCGCGCCCTGTAAATAGGCAGGGAAGTGCCAGAACAGGGCTCGCTGGTTCGCCGATTCATTGTCAGTCGTTCCAGTCATCAAGGGCATGATGTCGATGCCGTCCAATGGTTGATCTGCGGGGGCGTCGCATTGCAACATCTGGCAAAACGTTGCGAAAAAATCGACACCGATGATCGGCGTTTGGCAAGTCGAGCCTGCGGGAATCTTGCCAGTCCATTGTATGGCGCAGGGCACCCGGATGCCACCTTCGAAGGGCATGCCTTTGCTGCCACGTAACGGCGCACAGTTGGTCACCTTTCCGTACCCGCCATTGTCAGAATAGAAGATCACCAAAGTGTTTTCGTTTAGCTTGAGTCGCTCGATGGTATCCAGTAATCGGCCTACCGATTCGTCGACGCTGTGCACCATTGCGGCGTACTTGGGGTTCAAGTTCCTGGCGGCTGCCGTTTCTTGCAGCTCATCAATCGTGGACTGTTTGGCCTGAATGGGAGTGTGAACGGCATAGTGCGACAGGAATAAGAAGAACGGTTTTTCTTGATGATCTTCGATGAACTTGGTGGCTTCGTCCGTTAGTCGGTCGGTCAGATATTCGGGCAAGTCGCTGTTGGGCGGGTTGGTCAGTTGCGGGTTTTGATAGGGACTGAAGTAGCCTCCTTTGGGCGAGCCGGTTGTGTTGCCACCGAAGTTGAAGTCGAAACCTTGTTCGTGAGGTCCTGCTTTGCCCGGTTTGCCAAGGTGCCACTTGCCGATATAGCAAGTGCTGTATTCTTGTGATTGAAACAACTCGCCTAACGTGGTGACCTCGGGCGGTAGAGTCTTATTATTTTTGATCGGAATCAATCGACGGTGCTGAGACTTGCCGCGATCAGAATTGCCAACAGTATAGATGCCGTGTCGTGGCGAGTATTGACCGCTCATCAAACAGGCGCGAGAAGGCGCGCAATTCGGTGCGTTAGCGTAGGCATCGGAAAAGATCATTCCTGCGTTTGCCAAGCGATCGATATTGGGCGTGTCGAATCGGTTGGCTTGCATAAATGACACGTCGCTGTATCCCAAGTCATCGATGTAGATGAATACGACGTTGGGTGATTCACCAACGGCGATCGATGAGAACAGCCCACTGAACAAAATGAACAAACATGCCAACGGGAATTGGCATACCAATCTGAATTGGCAACCCAAGCTTTGGGCGACGCGTTGGCAGGCGACTGGAAGAACGAGCATCATAGGTTTGGTCAGTGGGTTTTGTTGTTTCGGTAGCGATTATTCTAGCGTTGGGAAACTGTCAGCGTCGTCTGGCGTGACTGTCTGGTCGAATGGAAATCATAAAAAAGACTGAAAACCAAGCAAAAATTGGTCTGAAACTGATTGACGTTAACCTGCATTGACCCCAAGATCGGTCCAGCTAAAATCCGTTGTCTGGCCGATTTTGAGTCAAAATCGGTAGTGATGTTACAAATCCAATAGTTGGGAATGAAATGGCCCTTGAAGTAAACGAAGCTGATTTCAGCAACGAAGTCCTGGAAAGTGATACCCCTGTGCTGGTCGATTTTTGGTCCCCTTCGTGAGGCCCCTGCCGAAAGCTGGGTCCAGTGATTGATCAATTGTCGACGGATAACGAAGGTAAAGCCAAAATCGTGAAGGTGGATGTTAATTCCAACATGTCTTTGGCCTCAAAATACAACATTACAGGTTTGCCGACCTTATTAGTGTTCAAAGGTGGCGAAGTGGTCGAGACTCAAGTTGGCTTGGTGCCGGCCGCTCGTCTGCAAGAGCTACTAGACGCTCACACGAGTGCATAGTCGGTAACACTTGAGCTAGCGTTGGGAAAAATCGTCGTTACTTGGCGATTTTTGCGAACGAAACCGGAACTTCTATCCGGTGAACAAAAACGTAAAAGCAGCCGTAAACCCTGAGATGGGGTTTGCGGCTGTTTTTGTGTGCGTCAAAATGGATGCAGGCAGGGTGGTCGATTCTCTGTCACCGAATTGAAAACTGAACCTGATAAAGAGGCTCGATATGAGTTACGTAAAGATTCGAAGTGTCTGCGTTTTGACGATAGCAGTTACCATGTTGTTTCAGAGTATGGTGTCGGCTCAGTCCAACAGCAAAGAGGTCGCTGTGATCAACACCATACACGGTGAGATGTTGATTGAGATGTGGCCCGATGTGGCGCCAAAGACGGTCGAGAACTTTAAGAAGTTGGCCGGTGAAGAATTCTATGATGGTCAAGCTTTTCATCGAATCATTGATGGATTCATGATTCAAGGCGGCGACCCGTTGACTAAAGAAGCAGACAAAAAAGCGATGTGGGGCACAGGCGGCCCGGGCTATAAAATTGATGCTGAATTCAACGATCGCAAACATGTGCGGGGCGTAATTTCGATGGCGCGAAGCAGCGACCCCAATTCAGCGGGATCACAGTTTTTCGTATGCCTAGGTAAAGCCGCTAGCTTGGATGGAAGCTACACCGCTTTTGGAAAATTAGTGGCTGGCGATGACGTTCTGGAAAAGCTTGGCAAAACCGAGGTCGAGCGAAGTCGTAGTGGCGAAGCCAGCAGCCCCGTCGAACGAATGGGCATCGTTAGCATTCGTTTTGAAGAACGCGAAATTCCACAATCGGACGACTAGTTCGAATTCTGATTCTCAGAGAATTTTATGAGATTCGCTTGGGCGGGGTGTCTGTCTTCAAATCAGGCACCTTGCCCGCCGGATTCTTATCCCGCTGAGATTTCTAGCAAGAGCGCGTGGCAAAGCGAAGAGCGCCGGCAATGTGCAGGCAAAGCGCCTGGTTTTGAAACTGGCAGCATCGTTCCTCGGGCTGGCTTGGTCATCAATAAAAGATTGATCTGCCCTTTCTTTCCCCGGAAACCGCTGCGACCTTCTGTCGTGATCCTTTGCAATATGGTTGGGTCAATTCACGGACTAATCGGAACAACCGGTGCAATTCGTCGAAAGATGGCCGACGGCCAAAAAAACCCTCAAAGCTACTGTCTATCTGCAATACGTGTCCTAGGTTTCAAAAACTGAAGATAGATAGCCTACAGGACACAGTGATTCAATGGCGCACTACGGTAACAAACGCAGACAGTTTCTTGTTGACAAGAAAACCCAATTCAAAATTGCTTTCAGCCTGACCGCATTGTGGTTTGCAGGCGGCTTGATCGTGGCTGGTTTCCCGGCTTTCGCCATGTTCTGTTTCGGAACATTGATCGAAATGCGGCCCCTTGCTGACGTGACCAAAGAGGTCGTTGACGCGATGTGGTTCCCAGTGATCATGGCCGTGATCGTGATTCCACTTGGCGTTTGGTACTCGATTCGTTTCAGTAATCGTATTGCCGGCCCAATTTTTCGCATTCACCGCGAATGTCGTCGGTTGTTGGAAGGTGAAGATTCTTATCCAGCTCACTTGCGAGACAAAGACTTCTTCATGGATTTCGCCGACACGTTCAATAAACTACGAGATCGCATTTTGACTCTGGAATCAATGTTAGAGCAACGCGGCATATCGGTTCGACCAGAAGACCAGAGTTCCGAGAATTCATCGGACGAGCAAAACGATTCCGCGGAAGCATCGGTGGAACAAGAATCAAAACCTGCCGGTCTTCCAATCGGCGATATGGGTGGTTCGATAAACAGCTCGAACAGCGTGGTCTAAAAAGCCCGTTAGCTGGTTCGTCGTTTGAGAATAAATATGAAGCACGGTGGCAATTGCCATCGTGTTTTTTAGTGCGCGGTGATCGTTAAGAAGGCGTGTCGAGCATCGCCAGTTGCGGGGCGATTTGCTGCAGTTTATTGGTCATGAAGCGTTTCACTTGGGCGGTGGTTTTGAAGCTCATGCACTTGTTGAAAATTTCCTCGGCGTCGGCTTTTGTCAGCTGGCTGGCTAGTTGTTTGATGGAAGGGACAAACGCGGGGCTCATGCTAAAGCTTCGTAGGCCCATTCCCAGCAGCAGTAAAAACGATTTGGGTTGACCGGCCATTTCGCCACAAACGGTCACTGGTTTATTGGCTGCATTGCAAATTTGAATGACTGAGTGCAGCACGTGTAACACGGCTGGAGATAGCGGTTGGCACAGGTGGCTGACTTTAGGGTTATCGCGATCGGCAGCCATCAGGTACTGCACCAAATCATTCGAGCCTATCGACACAAAGTCGACGATGTCCAGCATCGTGCCAATGGTGACAGCGGCCGCGGGTACTTCCAGCATCATGCCCATGGGGACCTTGGTTGTTTTGAGGCCTCGTTTTTGAAGCGTCTTGTAACTTCGCCGGACCATGCCGCGTAGGCGGCGAATTTCCTCGACGGTCGTCACCATTGGAAACATCATGCGCACCGAACCGTTTGGGAAATCGGAAGCGGCGCGGATGATGGCGCGGATTTGAGTATTGAAAAACTCGGGGTGCTCGAAAGACAAACGGATGCTGCGCCAGCCCATGAAGGGGTTGGCCTCCTGGTGTTGATGTCCCAAGTAGGGGATGGTTTTGTCGCCGCCGATATCAAGCGTGCGGATGGTAACGTTTTGTTCGGGGCATGCGGCGATGATGGACTTGTAGGTTTCGTATTGTTCTTGCTCGTCGGGCACATCGGGGTGCGTCAGGTACAAGTACTCGGTGCGATAGAGTCCCACGCCCGAGGCGCCCATGGCGACCGAAGCTTGAGCGTCGGCGTTACCGTTGATGTTGGCCTGCAGTTCCAATTCTTGATTGCAGGAAGTGACCGCTGGCATCTTGCGGTTTTCGGCCAGCTGATCTTTCAGGTCGAAAAACTCGCGCTCCAGTTTGCGGAACGCCGTCGTGGTTTCCGAATCCGGATTGACCACGACATGTCCTTCGCGACCATCGACAATGATGGTGTCGCCGGTTTTTACCAGACGCATTAATCGTTTCACGGCGCAGACGGCTGGGATGCCTCGCGACCGAGCGATGATGGCGGCATGACTGGTTTGACTGCCAGCCTGAGTCACAATGCCTTGGACGTCGATATCGCCCAGGGCGACTGCCTGGCTGGGTAGCAACTCATCAGCCACCACGATCAAGGGACCCTGCAGAACCTCTTTTTGTTTGACAGGCTTCAGCACATCGGACATGTGACCACTGAGTCGAATCACGACGTCGCGGACATCGTTCAGTCGTTCACGCAGATAGGCATCTTTGGTGCGAGAAAACAATTCGGTGTATTCGCCCAGTAAGCGATGGAGTGCTGCGGCGGCCGTCAGTCGTTCGTCGACGATCCAGGATCGAATTTTTTGAGTGAACGCAGCGTCTCGCAAAATCGCCTGGTGCACGGCAAAGATGGAGGCCTCTTCGTGTCCCACTTGGGCATCGACCTTGCGTTCCAGAGCGCGCAGGTCGGCAGTCGAGCGATCGCGAGCTGTTTCGTAACGAGCCAGCTCGGCCGTGACTTCTGAGTCTTCAAGTCTTTTCGTGTCCGGATTTACGA
Organism: uncultured Pirellulaceae bacterium; assembly: GCA_964543985.1. Taxonomy (GTDB): domain Bacteria; phylum Planctomycetota; class Planctomycetia; order Pirellulales; family Pirellulaceae; genus CAJQPP01. The sequence goes on from CAZJBW010000048.1 coordinate 8,379, forward strand.
AGATCTCGTGGATCACGTAGGCCGTGCCAATGGCCACTCCGGGCGAAACAGCAATCCCTTTGCGCATGGCCAGAATTTAGCAGCGAGCTGCCAGCAATTCAAACCTTGACCAACCACGGACTAGATTTGTTCGCTGGCCAGCTTACCAACAATCCCTGAAATCCCGTGCTTCGTTCCGTTTATGGGTGAACAAGGTGGTGAGTTCCCGTGGAGCGGACGATAATAAAAAGGCGTCGCCGAGTCATTGAGAGGGTGATTGCAGACTGGTATATTAGGCAAATTGGCTTCTGGCGAGTGCGGAGACCAACCAAGGCGAGAGAAGACAATCGGTCGTGTTGCGCAAGTGTCCGGCCATCTTTTAATTGCCTTTTTTCTGGTTCAGATTCAAAGATGGCGGACTGAACCGACCCTACCATTCAAACCACGCGAGCTGGAATGCGTTTTTGTCAACTTGATCGTATCAAAGAGCTGGTACCCGGCGAGCGGCTGGTTGCGGTGAAGTCGCTCAGCCTTTCTGAGAGCTATTTGCAAGACCACTTTCCACGATTCCCGGTGATGCCGGGTGTCTTGATGCTGGAAGCGATGTTTCAAGCCAGCATGTGGTTGGTTTATACGACGCACGAATTTAAGTATTCATCAGTGGTGCTGACCGAATCAAATCAGGTCAAATTCGGCGATTTTGTCGAGCCTGGTTCGCAGTTAAAAGTGATTGCAAACTGGAAAAAATCCGAAGAACAACGAGTGGTTCTGCAGACTCAGGGGTTGATTGACGGAAATGTAGCCGTCAAAGGCAAGTTAATCGTTGAGTATTTCAACTTGGCCGCCCGAGGCTTAAGTACGCCCGAGATCGATGAATACATGATTCAGATGCGATTCAAGCAATTTCGGCGTTTGCAAGACCCCAGAAACCCCTACAATTCACCTTTCGCATCGCCGAGTGCCGACTTGAACGCACGCCCAGCCTGATCCCGACTGATGTTGTCGGAACCTGTTGTGGCCCGTTTCGATTTTGCCCAGAGTTGCGAACTTTACTATTGAACTATTTGGAGATTGATTACATGCCAAGTAAAGATGAGGTTTTCGACAAGGTTCGCGAAGCCTTGGTTGACGCGTTGGGCGTCGACGACGATGAAGTGACACCCGAAGCGACAATGGTTGGCGACTTGGGCGCTGAATCAATTGATTTTCTTGACATCGTATTCAAGTTGGAAAAAGGGTTCGACATTCAGATCCCTCGCGATGAACTGTTCCCGGACGATATTCTGACCAACGCCGAATTCGTACAAGACGGCAAAGTCACCGAAACAGGACTTGTCAAATTGAAGGAACGCATGCCGTTTGCCGACCTCAGCAAATTCGAACAAAATCCGCTGGTTCAGGATTTCGGCAACTTGTTGACCGTCCAGGACTTGTGCAACTACGTTGGCAGCAAAGTTGGCGCTGCTTAATTTTATTCACCGGTACAATGGTCTTGAACGGTGAACAACGGATTGACGATCGAAACGCAAACGACCAGTTACCTTTACGGTAAAAGGTCGTTTTTGCATTTTGACCGCTGAAGACCAAAGGATCATTGTTTAACCACCACTCGCAATAACAAGGCACTACTTCATGCGTTGGTTTTGGATCGACCGGTTCGAAGAATTCGTTTCCGGTAGTCACGCGATTGCCATCAAGAATGTCAGTCTGTCGGAAGAACCCGTCGATGACTACAGCCCTGGTTGGGCCTACTTTCCAGCCTCGCTAATCATCGAGGGGTTGGCACAAACCGGTGGACTGTTGATTGCCCAATTAAGTGACTTTAAAAGTCGAGTGGTGTTGGCCAAGGTCGCCAAAAGCAAGTTTCATTTTCAAGCTTGTCCGGCTGATAAATTGCGTTTGCGAATGGATATCGAAAATCTGCAAGCTCACGGCGGTATCGCCAAAGGGACGGTGCATGTGGAAGATCGTATCTTGTGCGAAGCCGATATCACATTCGCTGTCCTAGACGATCGATTCGAAGGCGTTCAACTGTTCGAACCGGCTACTTTCTGCCGAACGTTGCGAGTTCTGAAGTTGTTTGAAATCGGTGTCGATCAAGACGGAAACAAAATATCGGTACCCCAGCACATGCTGGACGCCGAACGCGCGGAAGCACGGGCGTTCCAAACTGAATTCGCCGGCAAGAAATAAGCCCAGCTGGTATAAGACAAAGCCGTAACACAGAACGCTGCTAAACGGAGTATATGATGAGTCAAGATGGTCGACGTCGCGTCGTCGTTACAGGCATGGGTGTTATCAACCCACTGGGTAACGATGTTGAAACGGTATGGAGTCATTTGAAAGAAGGCAAAAGCGGAGTCGATTACACGACGATCTTCGACGCCAGTCAATTCCCAACCAAGATTTCGGCTGAGATCAAGAATTGGGATATCAGTAACAGTGGCGAGGATCCCGAACTGTGGAAGTTCCGCGGGCGACATACCAAGTTCGCCGCCGGTGCCGCCAAACAAGCCGTCGAAGGATCTGGCGTTCTGGATTCGATCAAAGACCCTCGCCGGTTTGGCGTCTACATGGGCAGTGGCGAAGGAAACCAGGATTTCGCCAGCTTTGCGACCATGATGGCTGCCGGACTGGACGAAGAGGGTAAGTTGGACATCGTCAAGTTTATGAACAAAGGGCTGGAGGTGCTAAATCCTGTTTTGGAATTGGAACAGGAACCCAATATGCCGGTCGGACATATGGCAGCCATGTTTAACGCTCAGGGACCAAACGCAAATTGTTTGACCGCCTGTGCCGCCAGTAGCCAAGCCGTTGGCGAAGCCAGCGAAATCATTCGTCGTGGCGAAGCGGATGTGATGTTATCCGGCGGTACGCACAGCATGATCCACCCGTTCGGCGTCACGGGGTTTAATTTACTGACGGCTCTTTCCACCAACAATGACAATCCCACCGGTGCCTCGCGACCTTTCGATCGATTGCGTGACGGTTTTGTGCTTGGTGAAGGTAGTGCGATGGTGGTGCTTGAGGAATTCGAACACGCTCGGAAACGAGGGGCTCATATTTATGGCGAGATCCTGGGCTACGGCTCAACCGCCGACGCCTATCGAATAACGGACATTCATCCAGAAGGCCGCGGCGCGATCGCCTGCATGAACATGGCCATTCAGGATGCCAAACTGAACTCATCAGATATCCATTATGTGAACGCTCACGGGACCAGTACGACCGTTAATGATCGAGTGGAAACTCGAAGCTGTCGACAAGTGTTCGGCCAGAATGCAATGCAGGTTCCAATATCCAGCACCAAAAGCATGATGGGACACCTGATCGCTGCTGCAGGTGCGACCGAGATGATCGTCTGCCTGATGGCGATACGCGATAACGTTTTGCCACCAACGATCAACTACGAGAATCCAGATCCGGAATGCGATTTGGATTACGTGCCCAACGAGGCTCGGGAAGCCGAATGCAATATCGCACTGAACAATAGTTTCGGATTTGGCGGACAGAATATCACGCTGGTCGTGGGGCAGGGTGCCTAGAGCACGTTGAGCTCGCCGCCCCTTCCTTGAGAGCCCGTTGAAGAATCGCGCCTTATGGTTGCAGCCTCGGGGCGCGCTCGGACGGAAGGGTTCGTGTTTGACTAGCCAGTTCTTTGTCTGGACAGGCAAAAATTGGCTGTCAATCTTCTTTAATCAACACTGATATTTCGCAGCGTGGTTCCGCTGGGAAACAGCACGATGTCATCGATGTGGGCACCCGGTGCAATCCCACCCCAGTCATTTTCGTAGATGGCATCGTCATTGACCTCGGGGCTTTTCAGGTACGAGATATGTCCGTCTTCGAAGAAGACGTTTTGACCGTAGCCGCCGTGGTTACTGCTGGCTCGACCGGGTCGGTTGATAGCCGGTTTGTCTGCCAAGATTGCGAAGAAGCTACGTCCTGTGTTGACGACCTGGTCAAAAACTCCCCGTTGATTGGTGAAATTGCCCATGTTGGATGAGAAGTCACCACCGGCTGCCTTTTGCATTTCAAACAACCGGCCCGATTCAGCTTTCAAGATGGAGTCGATGTCGGGGATTCTTATATCCGAGTCCCCATCGCCAGGGCAGTTGAAAACGCCAGCGTCTTCCACAAATCCGCCCTCCAGCAGCGTGGGAGCGTAGGACCCGGCAAAAGCCAGTTTGCCTTCTTGTGGAATCAGTAGATGCTTGCCGTTGAAATTGTCTGAGTATTCAAGCAAGCCCATGCCGGTGGTTCGCAGGTTATTTTGGCAGGCCAACAGACGGCTTTGAAAGCGACTGTGATTGACCGCTGGCAATACAATGGCGGCCAGTAAGATCAGCGCCGCTGCGATCATGACTAAATCCATAACCGGGTTGCGACCTGAGTTGCCGTACTCGTTGCGTTGGCGGAACCATTGTTTCTTTGATTGGTCGGTTGTCGGGTCAGCCACAGCCACGTGGGCTGAGGCCAGTTTGGAGGAACTTGTCGGTGCTGTTAAGTGTTTAGTGACGGATTGCTGGTTGGCAACGAATTCGCAAGTTCGCCGGGCCAGTCCGACGGGTGCGTTGCCCGGTGGGTCCAGGCTATCAAGTGGCGCTACTTGCAAGCGTAGGTTTTCGATCTCTTTCTTGAGTCCAGAATTTTGTTCGATCTGTTGTTCCATCTGCGCGTGCTGGTCATGGTCCAGTGCGCCGAGAATATATCCCAGCAGATCATTTGGAGAGGGTTCGTTCACGATTCCAATTACTCGACTTTATTTTGGTGGCTCCACACGTCGGTCAGTTGGTTGATCGCAGCGTGCAGACGACTTTTGACAGTGCCGACGGGAATGTCTAGCACTTCGGCCGCTTCACGATACTTCATACCCTGGTAGTAAACCAGTTGGATGACAGCGTGCATTGATTCTGGTAATCCATTAAGCGTTGAACGAACACGGGAATTTTGTTCGCTTGATTCGGCCACCGTTTCGGGACCAACCTCGTCGCTTTCTAACAAGTTAATCAAACGATTGATATCTTCACCCGAATCGTCTTGCCCGTTGCCGTCCAGTGATAACATGACGTGGCGTTTGTTACGCCGTCGTAGATCGATTGCCTGGTTAGTGGCAATGGCGTACAACCATGGACGGAACCGACGGCCCTGTTGAAATTGGTCGCATTTCAAATGCACCTGTAGAAAGGCGCCTTGAAACGCGTCTTCGGCCATTTCAGCATTACCAAGGTATCGACGCAGGTACGAATACAATTCACGTTCGTACCGATAGACCAACTGCGCAAACAGTTCACGATCGCCTGTTTCGCGATATCGCAACAGTAATTGCTCATCGGTCAAAGGGTTAACCTTGGATTGATATTGACGGTGGGTGTTGTAGTGCAAATCGTTGATTGTCGCTCGCATAATCATATACGCACTCAGTTCGGCGAGTGTTTGGGCATTTTTCAGGTTTTCGCCTGATTTGGCCCCGCTGTGCCGATTTTGGTGCGATCTCCTTGGATAAACGTGAAATTGGCTTCCCTGCTAAGTAAATCGCAGACGCTTGGACAAGTCCGGTCAACTCGCTCAAAAAAATCTGCCTGCTGCTGGCAAGCGATCGCTCAGGACTGGAGAAATGATTCCGCAAAGGCCGTGCCAACCGGTGAATCCTCACGGGCCGGAAATTGGTCGTTCGACGTAAAGTCATTACTATGAATCGTTTGCGAAATGACCGGTAAAAAGTGCATGCTCGGAATTGCTGGCACAAATTGTGGACGAGCGCTCGGGTTGGGTAGATATTTCAGGGTCTGTTGTAGCCCCGACATGGATGATTCAGTTGTATTGGCTTGCTAAGTAAGCACGTGTTTGAAGATTTGAGGCATTTGCGATTTTAGAACTCGCAATTCGGCTGCAAGTTCAAACGGTTTCACGTTCGAATTAAACTAGTAACCTATCTTGTTTCCGTTACAGCTTTCGAAGACGAATGAACCGCAATCAACCCAGCATCGATTTTTGTTGCTTACCACTGATGTCATTGGTGTGCGCTGCTATGTTTTTTGGGAACGTGGCGGTCGCTCAAAACGGTGCGACGCAAACCTCATATTACGTGGCCAAAGAGATGGTCGATCGGTTCCCGCGGATTCCTGCGGAATACGAACCGCAACGCGCTCTGATGGTCAGCCTTAGTGATTGGCAACCACATCATTCACCCATCTTCACGCAGGTTGTTCAGAAGACCAAAGGTCACGTGGACTTGGTGGTGTTGTTCAATGACCGAAAGCAGTTGCAGGCGGCAATCGACTGGATCGACCAAGCGCAGCTAGACGCTTCGCATGTACACTTTTCGCAAATTGATTTGGATACGATATGGGTACGTGACTTTGCGCCAATCTTCCGTGTTACGAAAGAGGGTAGCTTGCAAGCACTGGACTTCTACTATGTGGGTGGTTTGCGACCGAAAGATGATGTGCTACCCAAGAAGTGGGCCGAGCTAACGGACGCTCGGTACGTCGAAGCCCCTTGGACGATCCAGGGTGGCAACTTGTTGTGTAACGGAAAGAGTTTGGGAGTGACGACCAATCGCATTTTCAAGGACAACTATATTTCGTTTCAAAACACTCGCTACAGTCTGCGTCAAGCCAACTTCGAGCGTCGTAAGATTGTCACCAATGCGTTGCTCAAGCTGTTCAATTTGAAGTTGCTGGTCGTTTTGGAGCCTTTGCAGTACGAACATACGCAACACTGTGACATGTTCACGACATTTGTGGCGGATGACCAAGTGATCGTGGCCAGTTTGGATCGAGCACGAGATCCGTTGAACGCAGCGATTTTGGATCGTAACGCCGACCGGCTCTCGAAAATCAAGATTGGCGATCGCCCATTGCAGGTCCATCGAATCGAAATCCCGACTCGCCAAGGCACTTCGTGGAGTGCTTATACGAACGCTATCATTGCCAACACGGTGGTATTGATACCTGTCTTTGACACTGATTCTCCGCAACTGGTCAAGCAAGCTGTCAGTACTTACCAACGTTTGTTGCCCGATCACAAAATCGAGACGATCGATATGACGTCGATGAAGCAATTGCAGGGAGAACTGCATTGTCTGTCCGTCCATCTTCCCAAAGAAGGAGAACTGCCCAGCAACGCGATCTCCTTCTCTAAAGCCAAACAGTTGGTAAAACCCTAGCATAGACATGTCAGGGTTTTTCCTACATCCATCATGCTGTATGCTGCAGCAAATCAAGGTCGTTCCGGCGACCTGGTGACTGGCTTGATGCGGGAAGTGGGGTAGGGATTTTAGACGTTCCATGAGCCGGCCAGTTGCGTCCATGAGAATTTTCGCATTCCGTCGAGCGTCGTCCTCGGCCTTAACGCGAACCAAAAAACCTACCAATCGGTGATGTTGCACGGCGGCAACTGCCCTTAGATATGGAGATCCTACATGTTGGCGAAAAACAAAACGGTCCAACGGATTGTCGGTGGCGGCTTTCTAGAACGATTCGTCATCAATACGGTGGCTAGAGTCGAATTTCTACAAATGGGGGCTCACAAGGACAAGCAAGTTCTGAAAGGCTTCAAGAAAGTTCGCAAGGAACGTCGATCTTTGGTCACGGGTCGAGAGATGTTCATGATCCATTCGCTGGCCAAGTCGCAAGTATCGCACCCCGGTGATTTTGCCGAGGTCGGTGTCTTTCAAGGTAGTACCGCGCGTCTGATTTGCGAAGTCAAAGGAGACAAGACGTTGCGCCTATTTGATACATTCGAAGGGCTGCCAAAAGACTCGGACAAAGATGCGGGCGTGCACAAAGAAAGTCAGTACGCTTGCAGCATGGAATCCGTGCAACAGTATTTGCAGGCGTACCCCAACGTCCACTATCACAAGGGACTGTTTCCTGATTCCGCCAAGGACGTTCCGGAAGCCAAGTACTCGTTGGTGCATTTTGATGTCGATTTATACGAGGGCACTCTGGCTTGCTTGAACTATTTTTACCCTCGCATGACGACGGGCGGCATCATGATCACTCACGACTATTCCATCCTGGAAGGCGTCAAAGCGGCATTCACTGAATTTCTTAGTGATAAGGAAGAGAATCCCATCGAGCTGCCGGCCACGCAATGCATGATCGTCAAGCTGTAGACGAGGCAATTTCAACGACCAACGATCATCAGTTCGGCAGCGTTTTCTGCGAGTAATCGCTGTTTTCTAATGGTCACCTGCCTGGAAGTCGCTTTCTTTGGATTGCCGCTACCTTCTGGCTGCGCCGAGGTTAAAATCTGCGTTTCTGATTTCTGAAGTCTTGCCGCTGCCAAGCAACGAGGATTGCCTTGAATCACAAGAGATACCAATGGTTTGCCGCCGGGGATCTGAACGCCTTTTTCGGTTTGATGCTTGACAACATTGCCGGCTTGGCGGTTTTGGTGACGTTGTTGGCAACTGGCTACGGGTTTCCAGTCGATTACGCGTTGGCCTACATGGTGCCGGGTACGGCGATCGGAGTGCTCGTTGGTGACTTGATGTTTTTCTGGTTGGCGTTTCGATACGCCAAACGAACAGGGAAGACTCAAGTTACCGCGATGCCGTTGGGCTTGGACACACCCAGTACGATCGGTATGGCGTTGTTGGTTTTGGGCCCCGCTTTTCGTGACGCCAAACAGGTCGCCTTGGACAACGGGGTTGCCCAAGAGGTCGCGATACAGACCGCTGCCACATCGGCTTGGCATATCGGCATTTGCGCCATCGTGATTACCGGACTAATCAAATTGGTGCTGGCCTTTGGCTCGGACTGGATTCGCCGAGTGTTTCCACGAGCAGGCTTGTTAGGTTCGTTGGCCGCCATCGCGCTATGTTTAATCGCCTTTACTCAGATGCCTAAACTGGCCGGCAATTCGATCGTTGGCTTCGCCGCCTTGCTGGTCGTCTTTGTAGCACTCGTAGGTCGCCATCGCCTTCCGCTAAAGATTCCTGGAGCTTTGGGTGCGGTCCTGGTCGGCTGTATTTGTTGGTACTCAATACTTGGTTTTGAGAGTGTCAGTGGCATTCAAATCATCGCTGGTTCGACTGAGAGTCAACCAATTTGGTTCCCTCAACAATGGTTACAAGCTTTTCAGTTCGAGTGGTTTGGTGCGTTCGGTGCGACATCGGCTTACTTGCCCTACATCATTCCATTTGCCGTGGCCACGGTTATCGGCGGAATCGACTGTGCCGAAAGCGCGGCGTCGGTTGGCGACGATTTTGAAACAGGCAAAGTCATTGGGATCGAGGCCATTGCCACGTTGATCGCGGGATTTTGTGGAGGCGTCGTGCAGACGACTCCCTACATCGGCCACCCAGCCTACAAAGCGATGGGGGGCCGAGCGGCTTACACTCTGGCCACGGCGTTGTTCGTTGGTTCGGCTGGGCTGATCGGTTACTTCGGACTGATCTTCAAGTTTGTCCCCGAGGTTGCTCTTTTGCCGATCCTGGTTTTTATCGGTATCGAGATTACAGCCCAGAGTTTTCATGCCACACCCAAACGGCACTACGCCGCACTAGCCGTGGCCTGTATTCCGGCACTCGCTAAATTGGTCATGATCTACCTGGGGCAATATGTGGCCGTGATGGATTACCAGGGTGCTATCGAAGCGGGACGGATCAAAGAAGGCGACATGTTTTACTTGCAATGGCAGATGACCAATCTGACGGTGCTGGCCGGAGGTTTCATTTTAACCAGCCTGATCTGGGGTTCTGTGGTGGCCAAGATCATCGACCGACGCTTTCGTAGCGGAGCCATCTATCTTTTGGTTGGCGCAGTGTTCGTGATGTTCGGAGTCATGCATTCACCTTTGCCCAATGATCAAATGTTCTTGCCTTGGAGTCTCTGGAATGAAAAGATCATCCAGCCCGATCAAAAGATGTTGGTCTTGCAACTGGCAGTGGCCTACCTTGTCATGGCTGGCATTTTATTTCTATTGGACGTACTGAACGACCAACCACCCATTGATAGCGATGCGGAGTACGAAGAGTTCGCGGACGTTAGTTATTCTTCCGAACATGGAGTTGCTAAATGAGTTTGGAAAGAATTTTGGAACCAGAGGTCATGGATACCTTTGAAGAAGCCCGGGACTACGACGCCATGGATCACTCGGGCGTCAATCAGATCTTTATCGATGACTTTTTAGCGTCCAGTTTTGACGGCAATGATGTGTTGGATTTGGGGACCGGGAACGCTCGTATTCCAATCGAGTTGTGTCAGCGTGCTGAAAACTATCGCGTGATGGCGGTCGATGCCGCCGCCTATATGTTGGACGTCGCCAAGTTCAATGTTGATTCAGCAGGTTTCTTGGAACGGATCCAGTTGCAGAAAGTGGACGCCAAGAATATGCCCTACAGCGACGGTATGTTTGACGCCGTGATGTCCAACAGCATTATCCATCACATTCCTGAACCCTTGGCCGTTCTGCGCGAGGCCGTGCGAGTCACTCGATCCGGTGGTCAACTTTTTTTTCGTGATCTGTTGCGACCTGATTCCAAAGAACAGCTGCGGCAATTGGTCGAGACCTACACCAGCGATGAAAGTGACCATGCTCAGCAATTGTTCGGCGACTCATTGCATGCATCGCTATCGCTTCAAGAGGTCAAAGACTTGGTACAGTCTCTGGGATTCGATCCACAACAGGTAATTCAAAATACGGATCGGCACTGGACTTGGTCAGCCGTCCGTGAAAATTGAAAGGCGATTTGGCATGCAGCAAATCATCGCCATCGTTAAACCGTTCGTGGCCGAGAACGTTCTGGGGGCTCTGTTGAAAAACGGCTTTTCCGATATCACTGTCCGCGAAGTGCATGGATACGGCCGCCAAAAGAGCTATCTGTCGGAATACCAGAGTAACGAGTTCTCGCGAACGTTTCTTCCCAAGATCGAGATCTGCGTTTGGGCCGAGAGCGATGCCGCCGATCAAGTCGCCGAAATCATCTCGCAGCAAGCCCGCACGGGACGGATGGGTGACGGCAAAATCTTCTCGATTAATGCCCAGCCACGCAACTTGGAACAAGATGGAACGGCAAACAACTAATTGCACTTTCCGTTAAACATTAACAATACCAAGCAGTTACCACGAAAACGATCGGTTGACGTGCCGTTTGGCGACTTGAAACGCCAAGACTCATTTGCCATAGTGTATTCTCAATTCTGCACCCTTCTGGAAAAATCTCGGTCTCAGTCATGAATTATCAAGACACGCTACCCCACAATGCAAAATTCGTCATTAGGTTTGCCTTGTTGCTACTGCTTGGAACTGCCGTTTTTGGTTTCAGCAACCATGTGGTCGCGCAGGACGCTGTCAGTTTTGAAAACGATATCAAGCCTCTGCTGGAAAAGAACTGCCTGCGTTGCCATGGACCCGACGATGACTACCCGCTGAATACCAAAGATGATTTGATGGGATGGGTCGTAGCAGACGATGTCCAGTTCAGTCGCATGCACGAAGTGATGATTTCGACGGACGACTATCTGATGCCACCGGCAAACGAAGGTGGTCCGTTACCTGAAGAACAGATAGCGCTAGTCAGCAACTGGATTCAACAAGGTGCCGAATGGCCAGATGATGTGCAACTGGTGGTGCCGACCGAAGAAGAGATCGAAAAGATTGAAGCGGAAATTCGCGCCGAAGAGGCGCAGGAACCGCCAGAAACAAATAAAGCGAAATTAGCTGGCGAGATTAGCGGACTACTACACCCGTTGGTGTTGCACTTTCCGATCGCGTTGTTAGTCGCCGGTGCGTTTTTTGCAATTATTGGTTTTCGCGGCGAATCGCCATTATCCGACGCGGCCTATTACTGTTTATGGTTGGGCGCGCTCAGCGCGATATTGGCTTGTGTCTCGGGCTGGTTCTTTGCTATTCGCGGAGGCATGGGCGCCGATTGGCAAAGTTTCAACTGGGACAAAGACATTGACGTTCATCGTTGGGGCGGAATTGTGGTTGCCGTGTTAGCACTCTTTCTGGCAATTATTGCTATGGGGTCGCGGCGTCGTGATCCTTACGGAACCGGTGCGTTCTGGAAACTAAGCCTGGTGTTGCTGGCAGCTTTGACCGGCTACGTGGCCCATCATGGTGGCAAGATGACTCACAAGGGCTTAGAAGAAGAGCTGATCAATAAATCCGAGCAGCTTTATCAAGCCATTGCAAGAGGAAAAGTGGTTGCCGTCGACGAAGACGAAGGTGACGAAAACGGCGACGACGCAGATGATGAAAGCGATTCAGACGATCCAGAAGCCAACAGTGAAGAAGGTAACGCCGAAATCTCCGATTCAGATGACGAGTCTGGGTCCGAAGACGAAGAAGATGATGGCGACGATGAATCGGAACAACTAGGCGCTGCAAATGCCGACGGCGATGAGGGCGACGAATAGATTCGCTGGCCAAAGGCCGACCATTTCTTCCCCAAACAAACGTTGATCCAACCAGGCAGGCCACTAGTCGATTGAGTTTGATTCGTCCGCCGTTTTGCTGTTCATCGCGGTGAAGGCTGCATACAACTTGACCAACGATTGAGGAAGCGAATCCAGTCCTTCCATACCAGCTACATCGACTTCAATCACTTGTTCGTTCCGGCGAATGGTCATCCGCTGTAGCAATATCTTTCCCAAATCCAACAGTTGCGGTAGATCGTCAAATCCGGCGTCTTCGAGCCCTTTAGCTTGCGGGTCTTCTAATAAGCCGTCGATCGCACCAGTGCCCAGAAGTTTGACGGTCTGTATAACTTGTTCGATCGTTTTCGCATGCTCAACGTTGGCAGCATTCAGCTTTAGTTTTAGCTGAACCATGTTGTCTAAAGCGATGATCAATTCGATCCGCAGCAAAGCTTCGAAAAGATCGGTGCCATCAGGCATTTTCATTTCAAGCAAGGCAGGGTTGGATGCCGTACCGATAGCCGCGCGTTCGTCTCTTAAACGCAACATGCCAGCTCCATCAACAGCAAGGTACAGTTCAGCATCCGCATTGAACCCTGCGATCAACTCTGGATTGGCTAACCCCTGGGCATCGATCAATCGGTCAACAACGTGAAATGATGCAGAGACAATGGTCGAGTCATCAGGGAAATAAAATGCCGACTTTTGGTTGAACAGATTGGGATCCTTGGCGACGAAAACTTGCTGAGAAAATTCTTCGCTGCGAACGTAGTTCCAATTGTCACGATTACTTGACTCAATAATTTTTTCGACGGCCACAGGATTGGCAAACCAATAGCAAGTACCCACTGGATACAGTGCAATGTGTTCGTCTGCTTGTTCCCCCGAAGACAGGAAGAATGTAAACCGTTGCAAATCTTCAACCGTTATCGATCGATCCGTTTCGATCTGGTCTTTTGCCGATTTTACTAGAGGTTGATCGAGATCGATCTTTTGCAGAATTTTGTTGGAGTTGAGATGCAGGACAGCACAAGTATTGGTGTCCAGCAATTTAGCGATATCGTCAACCGTTTGCGCTGCCGCAGTCGTGACAAATAGGCAGCAAAATAGTGCTGCTAGAAAAGGACCATTTGGATTGTGAAAAGCACTCATGATCGGTCGCCTCTTCTTATCACTGTCCGTGAAGTTTCCAGTCAGTTTACTCCGTTAAAAAATCGACAGCAAACTAAAAGCTTCGAGGATCGCGAATCGCAAGCGATTTTTGGCGCATTGATTATTTTTGGCGCACTGATTAACGGAAGCCTGACTGCCTTAGCCACCCAATTTAGCCACCCAATTTGACGATGGTCTCGTACTGTTTCTTGGTCACCGGTTGAACGGATAGCCGTGACCCTTTGCGAATGAGTTCCATGCCATCAAGGGCCTTGAGAGCTTTAAGGTCTTCTAGGGGCAGGAAGTTTTTGAAGATTTTGACCAGTTGTATGTCGACCATGAACCAGCGTGGTTCTTCGTTGGTGGCTTTCGGGTCGTAGTACTTGCTTTTCTTGTCAAATTGCGTGTGATCGGGATACGATTCCTGCACAATTTTTGCAACTCCGGCGACACCTGGTGGCTTGGCGTTGGAATGATAGTACAGAACCAAATCGCCTTTCTTCATTTTGTCCCGCATCATGTTGCGAGCTTGATAATTGCGGACTCCGTCCCAGCAGGTGGTTTTGTTTTTATCCTTGGCCAGGTCCTGAATCGAATAAACGTACGGTTCGGACTTCATTAGCCAGTAGTGTTTCGCGCGGGGCATACAGAACCCGTCAGGTATCAAAATGGAAAAAGCTTTTCAGTTGAACGGCGTTCGTCGGTCGCCTTTATTGGCCTTGCTGTCCGTTGGCCAGCAAGTTGCCTTTGCGGAACGCGTCGGCCATGGCTTCGGGAACTTCCGCTTCGGCCATTACCAGCGAGGCGCGATTTAAGGCCACGTTGGCTTTCATTTCTTGCTCTTCCGCAATCGCTTCGGCGCGTCGTTTTTCGGCATTGGCGCGGGCCACGCGAGTGTCTGCTTCCGCTTGATCCGCTTGCAACCGAGCACCGATGTTTTCGCCGACGTCAATATCGGCGATATCGATGGAAACGATTTCAAATGCAGTGTGAGCGTCCAAGCCGCGTTCCAAAACCGCTCGCGAAATACGATCGGGGTTCTCCAAAACGTCTTGGTGTTTTTCGCTGGAACCGATCGAAGAAATAATGCTTTCACCAACCCGTGCGATCACGGTCTCTTCTGTAGCACCGCCGATCAGCTGTTCCAAGTTCGTGCGGACGGTAACACGAGCGCGAATTTTTAGCTCGACCCCATCCTTGGCGATCGCACTTAGGATACTCTTACCACTACGTTGTGGGTCAGGGCATTCAATGACTTTCGGATAAACACTGGTACGCACGGCATCCATCACGTCTCGGCCCGCCAAGTCGATGGCGGCTGCTCGGTCAAAATCCAAATCGATTCCAGCACGTTGAGCCGCGATGATTGCATTGATGACTCGTAAGACGTCACCACCAGCCAGGTAGTGAGCTTCCAGTCGTTGAGTGCTAATGCCGTTGCGGCGATTGATGTTCAAGCCGGCCTGCGAGGCCATAATTTTGGCTTGCACCATTACCGAAGGTCGGACTTGCCGGAAATGCATCCCGACCAAACTAAGCATGCTGACGTCGGCGCTGGACATGTAGGCTTGGAACCACAGCTTGCCGTATGTGATAAACGCCAAGAATAATACCAGCAACAACAGACCACCGAAGATACCGCCGGCTCCCAGGATGATGTTGCCATGCTTTTCCCAAAACGTATCCTGGGCCAACATTGTTACAAAGTTCATAATCTATCCGATTAATTTTCAAGAGAGCTAATGCCAATGGGTCATCGGCAGAATCGTATTTTACAGAATGGAACCGTTCGAAGGTAGTCTGCGGTCGAATTTGAACAGAAATTTGGTCCCAGCCTTGTTGGCACAAATTACGGTTTCGGGGCAATGGGGCACCGGTCGGCGGGAGTGCTCAATGCACGAGAACGGTTTTTATCGCTGAATTTTCAGATCGATCGCGGTTCAAAGATTCTTATACGAATCGATCCAGCCGCCACCAAGGACGCGAGACCCGTCGTAGCAAACAACCGCTTGTCCGGGAGCGACGCCATTTTGCGGCTCGTCAAATTCGATGCTTATTCGATCGTCTTCCCATCGAGCTTTTGCTGGTTCGGCCGAGCTGTTGTAGCGAATCTGTGCTCGGCAACGGAATGTGCCCCGTTGGTCTAAGTCAGGTTTTGAAAGCCAATTCCACTGGCTGGCGGTCAAGGTCAGGCGGCCAAGTTCCGATTTCTTCCCCAATACGACTTGCCGAGTATCAGGCTCGATACGCACTACAAAGTGAGGTTCTCCCAGTGCGACCCCTAAACCTTTTCGCTGCCCGATCGTGAATGTCTCGATTCCGGGATGTTGGCCCACCACGGTGCCGTCGGTGGTTACGATGTCGCCCGAAGTGTCGGTTTCCGTTCGACGTTGACGGACAAAGTCACCGTGGTGCCCACTGGTCACAAAACAAATTTCTTGACTATCTTTTTTGTTCGCCACGTCCAAACCTAGTTGCGAAGCGATCTGGCGAATCTCAGGTTTTTGAAAACGGCCCACTGGCAACAGCATGCGTTGCAAGTACTCCTTCTTGATGCCAAACAAGACGTACGATTGATCTTTATCATCATCGACGCCACGTACGATTCCAGGCTCGTGGTCGCCGTTGGCGGTTTCGAAAGGCAGTAGTTGAGCGTAATGACCAGTGGCGACAAAGTCGGCACCGATGCTGTCCGCGTAGTCGAACAATTTGCCGAACTTGATCCAGTTGTTGCATTGCACGCAAGGGTTTGGAGTGCGTCCGCGAGTGTATTCCTGGACAAAGTAGTCGATGATTTCGCGAAATTCGGATTCCAGGTTTAGCGCATAGAACGGAATTCCCAGCCGCTCGGCAACTCGTCGTCCGTCTTCGGCATCTAGTGCACTGCAGCAGCCCTGTTTGTGGTCGGCGCGTTTATTCAGTACTGGAAGCAACGGTGAAGCTTCGCGAGTGCCGTCAATCGAGCAAGCTGTGAGAGCCTCCTCGCCATGCCGCATAAAAACGCCGGTCACTTCGTGTCCCGCTTCGACCAACAAATGCGCGGCGACGCTGGAATCGACTCCACCGGACATCGCCAAAACCACTTTCGCCACAGATACGCCTTGTCGTTGAAACTACAGGTAAGAATTCGAGATTCGAAAACGAGTTTATGCGGCAAAATTCACACCGGCAAGCGACCATGTTATCACGGCCAGCCCGCCGGTCGAAAACGATTCTGGAAAAAAGAGCTCTATCGCCGGTCGCTGATTCGTTATTCGTTTTCCGGGTGGAATTTTCTGAACTGGTCGGACATTTCGCGTTTAATGCGTGACCGCAATTCAGGCGTCAACAAGCTGCTGTGGTCTTTTCCTTCGAAGATCTCGACAACCGCATCACTGCCCAGTTCTTTTAGTCGTTCGCCAAGTTTAATCGTGGCACCCTCCAGGCAAAACGTGTCGGCACTGCCCATGTAGACTCGCAACTTGCCCTCAAGTTTTGGGGCCAACTCGTTCCAGTTGCGTTTCAGTTGCAAACTGATGTCGTACTTTTCCCAGTGTTTCAGTATCTCGGGCTTCACGATACCTGTTTCGCGATCCCAACAGGTGGCCGGTAGTCCGTCGGCATCCAAGGGAGAAAAGACGGCGTCGAAGCTGCGAATTTGCCCGCCGCGTCCCAGCGTGTCGTCCATCACTGTAAAGTCCGGGTAAGAGACCAACACTCTGTCACCTCGTCGAGCCAAAGGTTTCTTTGAACCGTCTTGGTTGTAGTAAACGTTGGCTTGAGGTTCGTAAATATTGGTGCCTTGCCAATCCCGGAAGTCGACCGGATCGGGTGCCGTGCTCCAAACGCCACCGAAGGTGTCGGGGTAGGTGACTTGCAGCCACAACGAGCTCCATCCACCACTGGAATGCCCGCCAACGAATCGCGCGGTGGGTTCAGGGATCGTTCGAAATCGCTTGTCGATCGCCGGGATCATCTCTTGCACCAACATGTCGCCTCTAGGACCATTGGTTGCGCTGTTGGCGTACACATGGTGTCCCCATTTGCATTGACCGGTTAGATACACCTGGATGAATTCAGCCTGACCATCTTCGGCTGCTGGTTGTCCGCTTTGGTAGCGTCTTTGCAATTGCTTCAATGTTCCACCAAACCCCGTGATCACAAAGTTGACAGGGTAATGTTGATCGGGGTTGTCGTCGTAACTGTGCGGTAGAACGACCAACGCCCGTTCAGTGACCTGGCGATCATGAAACTTGGCCAACAGTTCGGAATCTAGTTTCATGAATTTTACGACAGCGGTTTCCTCGTAGACGTGATCCTGCACGACCTGATCGAGCGACAGATTTAAGGGCGATGTCAGGGCGCTCTCTTTGATTGTTACTTTTTGAGGCTCGCTGAAAAAGTTGCCAGGGCCATTGTGAGGCGCTGCGTAATAGAAGTCGTGGTCCAAGATTGCTTGAACTGTGTAATCGCCATCAGGTAAATCTGACATTGGTCGATTCATGTTGACTGTATTGTCGTTTAACAAGACCGGCGTTCCCGGCGTGACTTGGTCCACATCCAATCGAAAGAATGGTTCCGGGTTGAACCAGTTGGGCCCGAACATGGGTGGTCGTTGCGACTGACTGGAAAAGAAAAGGTAGATGCGTCCGTCTTTGACCGGAGTTTCGGCAATCTCTTTAGACAGAGTGACTTGGGCCGTGATGCCGGTCTGGCACCAGGCTGGATTCGCAACCAAAAACGTGATTAACAAGCAGAAACAATGCGTGGATATTCGTGATGACATGGATAAAAACTCGTAACGCAAAAATCGTAGTTTTGAGTGAACTGGCTAAGGAACCAAGATATACAGTGGTCGTTTGCTATCGTACCTAGGTTAGTATGTGAATGCCAAAATTGGCTTTGCGGGTCGAGTTTCCACGACTATGATCTTCTTTCGCTTTGAGCTGGACGAGTTTGCCACTGGGTTTTAGCAGTTCTGGGACAAAGCCGCATGTTTTTTCAGAGATCGGCCAATCATGTTTCTTGTCTTTTCAACTAGTTTGCATCCGCACAGTAAAAGCCGTGTGCTGGCTCGGGCCGCGGCTGCCGAAATCAATGATCAGGCGGAGACGTGTGAATTGATCGATTTGGCTGAGATGAATCCTTTGCCGCTGTGTAACGGCCACGACTGTTACAGTGACCCGACGGTGGATCAGCTGGCGCAAAAAATAACCGACGCTCGCGGAGTGTTGATCGCGGCGCCGGTTTATAATTTTGACGTTTCGGCAAGTTGTAAAAACTTGATCGAGCTAACGGGTAGGGCCTGGAACGACAAAGTCATTGGCTTGCTTTGTGCGGCCGGAGGCCAGGGCAGTTACATGGCACCTGTCAGTTTTATGAACAGCATGATGCTGGACTTTCGTTGTTTGTGCTTGCCCAAGTTTGTCTACAGTGTGTCCGAAGAGGCGATCGTCGACGAAAAGATTGCTGATCAAACGATCGCTCAGCGCGTTGATGAACTTTCCAAAATGTTGGTCAAGATCTGTCACGCGCTGAACGACGAAAATTGATAAGCGTCTTATTCCGAGATGCAGTACAAGTACTTTTTGCCTCGCAAGAACAACTGGTTGCCAGCGAGTGCCGGAGTGGCATCGATACGATCATCCAGTTTGTTTTCGGCCAACACTTTGAACTCGTCTGAATCTTCCAGTACCACGGCAGCTCCGCCGCGACCGACCACGATCACTTTGCCGCCGCCAGCAACAGGCGAGGCGTAGACGCTGCCAATGCCGGGCAAGCGTGATTGAGCAAATACTTCTTTGCCCGTTTCGGCGTTTAGGCAGTGAACCACGTTAGTGCTACCTTTGACAAAGAAGACTCGGTCTTCGGATAGCATCAGGCTTGGGATATCGGGAGCCGAACGATCGTTGACCCATTTGGATTTCAGGTTGCCTTCGCCGTTGATCTCCAGGGCACTCAGGAAGGCACCTTGGCGACTACTGGCCAGCATGACCAAGTTGTTGTGAACGACGGGTGCCGAAACAGGACGTGATGTGAAGCCGGAGGCCTTCCACAGTTCATCGCCCGATTCCAGATCGTAGGCTCGCGCGTAATTTTCACCGCCAGTCACCACGATGCTCTTGCCATCTTGTTCGACAATCACTGGGGTCACCCAGTTGGATGGTTCGTCTCGATCGTTCTTCCATTTCGTTTCGCCCGTCTTGGCGTCCAAGGCGATGACGAATGATTGGCCTTCGTGATCCCATGGAACAACGATTGTGTCTTTGTGAAGGAACGGCGAACTGCCTTCGCCAAAACTTCCACGAGTCGACATTTTTCCAAAGTCATCTTTTTTCCACTTCAGGTTTCCGTCCAGGTCGTAACAAAACAGACCTCGTGATCCGAAGTGTGAGTAGACGTGGGTACCGTCGGTGACTGGTGATGCCGAGGCATAACTGTGATCTGGGTGAACGCCTTCATGTGGTGTTGTGTCGACAGCCAGTTTTTCCCACAAGATCTCTCCCGAGTTTCGATCCAAGCAGATGGTCATGAACTTGGTTGGTGTTGGTGAGGGTCGTTGACGTCCACCGCGACCACGTCCACCGCGTCCGCCACCTCGACCACCACGTGCACCGCCACGACCTTGTTGAGGTCGCGCTTGCTGTCCGCCACCACCGGCTGGTTCGGAGATCGCAGTTGTGACAAAGACTTTGTCTCCCCAGACGATTGGCGAGCTATTATTGCCCGGTCCTGGAAGTTCGACTTTCCATTTAATGTTTTTTTCTTCCGACCATTCCGTGGGTGGGTTGGCGGTGTCCGAGGTGCCGTTGTGTGTTGGCCCTCGGAAATTCGGCCAACTGTCGGCGTAGTCCTGTTGGCCCAGCAACGACAGGCAACTGCCCAGCAGGAATGAAACCGCTAAAACACTTAGCGATCTGGTTAGAAGGAATTGGTTAACTTTTGTCGGCATGACGCGGCCCTTGTTCTAGTTATGGATTAGTGGTCAATGGCAGCCCGGACGCGACTGATCGGCTCGTCCAGAACACCCTAATTTGTGCGTTTGGCATTGTACAAGTCAGCCGAATGCGGCAAAACAATGAACGGCAATTGCAGCGATATTCAACACCTTTCATGGCATTTTGTGTCGCTCTCATACCCAGATCCAGCAGATTGTGTCCCAAAATACGCTTGGTCACCGCAAAAATCCTATTTCTACCCGTCCAGCGTCCGTCTTCCTTTCCGCAGAAAGTCATCCTTGAGTACCGCACGCAAAGACCTCCGCAACATCGTCATCATTGCCCACGTCGATCACGGAAAAACCACGCTAGTTGACTGCCTGTTGCGACAGAGTGGTCAGTTCCGCGACACGCAATTGAAGGGCGAACGGATCCTGGATTCGGGCGACCTGGAAAAGGAACGTGGTATCACGATCCTGGCCAAGAACATCGCGTTGCCCTACAAGGGAACCAAGATCAATATTATCGACACGCCAGGGCACGCCGACTTCGGTGGCGAAGTGGAACGCGTTCTACGTATGGCCGATGGCGCGTTATTGCTGGTCGACGCCGCCGAAGGACCCATGCCACAGACCCGCTTCGTCCTGTCCAAAGCTTTAGAGGTCGGTCTGAAACCAATGGTCGTTGTCAACAAAATCGACAAGCCGGATGCGCGAACCGCCGAGGTGCTGGACGAGACATTGGAACTGATCCTGGAATTGGGTGGCGAAAATTTCTTGGAGCACTTTCACTTCATCCTGGCGTCTGCCAAAGAGGGCTACGCGAAACCAAGTCCTCAGGCGACTAGCGATTCGATGGATCCACTATTGGATATGGTCCTGGAATATGTGCCGCCGCCCAGTATCGATGACCAGCCACATTTTCGAATGCCAGTCACCACGATCGACTGGTCCGAGTACGTCGGGCGGATTGCCATCGGGCGAGTGCGTTCGGGGACCATTAGCAAGGGCGAAACCGTAACCATGATCCAAGCGGACGGCAAACGAGTGAACGCCAAAGTGGCCACTGTTTACGAGTTCGACAAACTTGGTAAGACGGAAGTCGAAACAGGGACAGCTGGCGACGTTGTGGCATTGGTCGGCTTGGATGGGGTCGAGATCGGTGACACGGTTTGTCATCCGGATGTGACGGAACCGTTTCCACGCGTTAATGTGGACGAGCCCACGCTATCGATGGTGTTCACGATTAATAGCTCGCCATTGGCCGGGCGCGAAGGAAAGTACGTGACGGGCAGGCAACTGCGCGAGCGTCTAAATCGCGAATTGCAGCGTAATGTTGCTTTGCGTGTCGAGGCGGCTGATGGGGCCGATGCCTTTCGTGTTTCCGGACGCGGGATCTTGCACTTGGCCGTGTTAATCGAAACCATGCGTCGCGAAGGTTTCGAGCTGTCGGTGGCCAAACCACAAGTTTTGAAAAAGAAGATCGACGGCAAAATCTGCGAACCCTTTGAATCGCTAGTCGTCGAAGTGCCAGTCGACAAAATGGGGCCCGTCATGGAGATGGTGGGCGTGCGTCGCGGCGAAATGATCGAAATGAGTCCTCGAGGCGACTACACCAGCATTCTGTTCCACATCCCTGCTCGCGGACTGATCGGATTGCGAACCCGGCTGCTGAATGCGACCCAAGGAACGGCAATCATGCACCACCGGTTCCTGGATTTTCGAACCGTCGACGGCGAGATCCCTAAACGCAACAACGGTGTCTTGGTATCGATGGCAGCTGGCAAGTCCGTACCCTTCGCTCTGTTCGGCCTACAACAACGTGCCGAAATGTTTGTCGCTCCGGGAGAAGAAGTCTACGAAGGTATGATCGTTGGCGAAAATGTGCGTGACAATGATCAGCCCGTCAATCCGACGAGAGAAAAGAAGCTGACAAACATGCGAGCTTCCGGCAGCGACGAAAACATCCTACTAAAGCCACCCAGACAAATTTCACTGGAAGCGGCGTTGGAATACATCGAAGAAGATGAGTTGGTAGAGATCACACCGACCAAAATTCGCCTGCGAAAAACTCTGTTACGCGAGGCTGAAAGACGTCGTATGGCTCGCGCCGCCATCGGGGCACAATAAGCGGCCCGCTAACCGGTGGCAGCATCGGTTTGCGTCTGCAACTCAAAATTCTCAATCCAGGGATTTTCCCACTCACCCCATTGGTTCAAGTACTTTTCGTAAATGGATTCCTGTTCCATGCGTTCCTCCAACCACTTGCGAGTGTCCGCGAACAATTGTTGTTCCTCGGCCAATCCCAAGCGTCCGGTCAACACCATGGCTCGCAAGAATACCAAATAGGTATCCAGAACATCACAGCGACAATACGAATTGATTTCGCCCAATTCGCCCTTGTCAAACAAATTTTGAACCATGTGGCCAGCGATATCCATCTTTCCTGGCAGGTTGATCAAGCTGGCGATCAAGTTCAGGCCACCGTTTAAACGAGTCGCACCGAAGTTGGTAAACAGATCCTGTAAGTCGAAGTGAGAATCCAAGTTGTAGCGGTTGCGTTTTTGTTCATAAGTCCGATCGGACATATTGAACCAATCGGGAATCGGAATGCCATAGCGAAACGCGGAAAGTTCTAGCAACGGGATATCGAAGCCTCGTCCATTGAAGCTGACTAAGGTTGGTTTCCCGTACGAGACCCAACCTCGCCAGAAATTTTCTACGATCACGGGAGTGCGGTATTCCGGGCAGTCCAACGTGACCAAGTCGATGAGTTGAAACTTGGCGTTCACTTTCGCGACCGCGACGGAGACTGGTTTTTGAAATGTGTAGGGGATGAAGTCCGAATCATACTTCTCAAGACGCTCGCCCCGATAACGCTCGATGGCTTGCTCGGGCGAAAGGTGCTTCAGTTTGGAGTACTGGATTTTGGCGATCAATTCGCCGTCGGCAACGGATTCGATGTCAAAAATCAAATATTTGACATCGGTGTCACTGCTGGACATGTTCGCTCCCGATACGTTTTCAAAAAGTGTTCGATGGTTGACCGCGACGACCAACGTATTGGCGATGGCGGTTGCTCAATGTGTTGTCAAAAAGAAAAAGCGATCTTCGGTCGCAAGATGACCGAAGTTCGCTGTTAGTTATACCGTAATGAGGTCCGCAGTTGATGGGGCTAATCGTCGCTTGGCAAACATTGCACTAACGTCAGCAATCCGTAGCCAGTGCCATACTGTTGATGGTAGTCGTACAGCGGGTAGTCCCACCATGAGCCATTCTCTTCCTGCTTGTCCAACATGATTTTGGCGATCATCCCTTGATAGGGAGCTCGTTCGTTGGGCGGCAATTCTTCGATGCACAGGGCACCGTAGTAGTGCCCAAAGTAGTAAAAGTAGCCGGCGACACCCATCCACGATTCGTGCGGGATCGGTCGTTTCCTTCCCATGTCCAACCAGCCGTTACGTTGATACAGCTTCACCAGCCAGTGCTTCACCACATTGTCAGTGATTTTCTGGTCGCCCCAAATCCGCAGCGCCAAGTTGCAACACTGGCTACGACCCAGACTGCCACCTGGTCGGTTGATTCCGGCCATTGGCGCATTCTTCATGTACTCGCCATAAAGGTAGGTGAAGTCGGGTTTGCGTTGTCGTTTGGTGGCTGCGACTGCACGAGTCACGGTGCGTTGGTTTACTTCGAATCCTGCCTGTTGGGCATTGTGCATCACGATCAGCGAGGCACCGTTTAGGAAGCTGGTCGAATCGGAGGTTGGCTTGCGACCGCCATAACGAAAGTCGTAGTAGCCCCAACCGCCGTCAACCGATTCGTAGGTATCCAGCATTTTCAGTTGCGAACGCACCAGTTCATCTAGCTGAGCAAGTTTTTCGTCCGTGATACCTTCACGCTGACGCAACGCCAACAGAGCGTCAATCGAATAGGTGTGTGCCCAACAATTGTAAATGGCATCGCTGGTTGCCCGCTTCAGTGACGGCAAGTGCTCCATCAGCCAGGCTTCCGCTTTGTCAATGCATTGATTCACAGCGTCTTCTTTGCCGGAAGTGTCGCAAGTCAAAAGCGCCGTGATGCACAGCGACGTCGTAGCGATTCGAAAACCGTCATGAGCACCAGGGACGGGTGCATAAATGTTTAAGTCCTTGGTGTTCGTCGCCGCGCCCCAGGCCCCCGTTTCTCGTTGGCAACTCAACAGGAAGTCGACACCGCGATCGATCGATTGCTGTATCTCCAAACTGCTGGGAGCTTCTACCGAGGGCAGCTCGGGTGGCTGGCTGAAGTCGTAAGGATTCTTCTTTGCCGACGTTTCCGCTTGTTCTGGCTTCGTGTCCTGCTTGTCGTTTTGACCCAACAGCGGCCCGGTAATCCAGATCAATCCAATGACCAGCGATCCGAAACAGACGTTTCTTAGTCGAAAACTTTTCATGTTCATTATCCCATTGGTTAATGCAACGCGTTTGTGCGGATGCTGATCTTATTCGGGACGTTCGGTCAGGATTTCGACGCCAGCAGATAAGCCACTGGTGATTTCCGTTTTGTCGTCATTTGTCAAACCCGTCTCGACGGTTTGTTGGCGATGACCTTCACCATCTACAACGAATACGTAATGACTGATGCCATCGTCAGTGAACAGTGCCGAAGACGGAACCGTGATTGCTTGAGGGTTACGAGCCACCACGAAACGCAAGTTGCATGTCATGCCAGGCATTAATCCTTCGGGGACACTACTTAAGTCGATTAGGCAATTGAATTTATCGGCTTGAAATGGCACGTAATCGATTTTCGAGACGCTCGCCGTCAGTTTCGTTTTGGGGAACGCACCGGGTGTTGCAACGCCTTCGGTACCGACGGTCAAGTTTCCTAGTTGGTTTTCGGCTAATTCGGCTCGCAACATCAGTTGTGTTGGGTCGACGATCGTCACCACCGTCTTGTTTGGCGAGACCGACTTGCCGACTGGCAGGTCGCGATTGGGTCCGGCTGAGCCCAACCATTTTCCACGCACGCAACGACCAAAATACAGGATCCCAGCCACGGGGGCCTTCAGCGTCATACGCTCGCGATCCTTTTTCAGCTCGGTGAATTCCTGTTGGGCGTTTTCAAATGACAGCTTCGCCTTTTCATAGGCCACGCGTTTTTTGTCGCGTTCCAGAGGCATACTGATTTTCGATTTTTCGTAATCCAAGCGAGTTCGCTCCAGGTCGATTTTCTTGCGATCGGCTTCCCTGGGGATATCGACTTCCAGAGTTTTGGCGGCACGGATTTGTGCTTGCTCCAAAAAGAACTGACGATTTTCCACGTCACGTTGTGTCCGCTTCAAAACGATCTCTTCCGATTCTTCGGTTAGTTCGTCTTCGTCGTACATGCGTTTTAGTTGGTTGTATTCTTCCTGAGAATATTCCAGGGAATGTTCTGAGTTCTGTACGTTGCGACGAGCGCTTTTCTCCTGGTTAGGACGAGAGACATCGGTGAAGTACTTAAAGTCCTGTTCCATGTGTTGCATGTTGCGTTCGTTCATGCTGACGTCCATGTCGAACGTCTTTTCCGTAAGATCCATCTCGATGCCAGAAGCTTGCAAAGCCAAATTGCTAAGCCGCAACGAGTACTCAGTCTCTTTAATCTTTTTGTCGATGTCCTCGGTGTCGAACCAGAGGATTTCGTCACCGGCGTTGACTTGAATACCTTCATTTTGGACTTTGGCAATTTCTAACGACGACCAGTTGTCCATCTCAGCGACAACTTCCGTCATGCTACGTGATTCGACGATCGCTTTGACCGTTTCAATCACTTCGAAATATCCAGCTTCGACTTTGTGAGTTTTACGTTCGTCTTCTTTTTTCTTGTCGTCTTCCTGAGCTGACAAGCAAACAGGCACAGTTAGCATGGTCAACACAATGGTGAGCATGAGCATCAAGCGGCATTTCATGTTCGGATTTCCAATCTAGGTCAGTGGAACAAATTGAAATCAAAGTTGGACCCAAAGTATAGCAGCTTGGAAACAGGATGACACAATTCCTATGCCAGTAAAAATGAAATTGAAACGTTCAACAAAAGAAACCCTGTATCGCAGAACCGTAGCCAGCATCGCTTGCAATTAAAAAGCGGATCAACGACCATTTTAGGATTTGATGCCGTCATCTATTAGAAACTGGATCTATGAACCGTCAGCGAATACTCGATCGATTCTTGCAATACGTTAAAGTCGACACCATGGCTTGCGAGACCACTACTGATTACCCCAGCACGCCGGGTCAGTTGCAGTTAGGTAAACTTGTGCTTTCACATTTGCACGCGATGGGTTTGGCCGACGCGGTGCAAGACCAACACGGAATCATCATGGCGACCGTGCCCGGTAACACGGATGCGCCAACGGTTGCTTTCAATGCTCATTTAGATACGTCACCTGAAACCACTGCGGCCAACGTGCAGCCCAATGTGATTGAAAGTTACGACGGCAATGACATTCCGTTAACGGGCGATACCTCGAAAATCATCTCGACAGAAAAAAGTCCCGAGCTTAAAGAGTTGGTCGGGAAGACTCTCATCACCACAGACGGTACGACGCTGTTGGGCGGAGACGATAAATGTGGTGTCGCCATCATTATGGAACTGGCCAATCATCTGCTTGAGAATCCAGATATCAAACACGGGCCCGTCCGCGTCCTGTTCACTTGCGACGAGGAGATTGGGCGAGGTGCGATGCACGTTGACGTAAACAAGATCGACGCAGTGGCTGCCTACACGTTTGACGGAGGTGGGCAGGATGTGGTCGACGTCGAGACGTTTTCGGCCGATCTGGCAGTCGTGACTTTCACAGGCGTTAATACTCACCCGGCCTACGCCAAAGACAAAATGGTGAACTCGATTCGCGGCATGGGCAAGTTTGTCGACTTGCTGCCAGCGGAATTGGTGCCCGAAAGAACGGCCGAGCGTGATGGGTTTATGCACCCTTACACGCTAGAAGGTGGCGTCGCCGAATCCAAAATGAAGGTGTTGCTGAGGTCATTCGATACGCCCCAGTTAAGTCAGTTTGCCGAGCAGTTGCAAACGATCGCCCAGCAAGTCGAACAAACGGTTCCCGGCTGCCAAGTGCAAGTCGATGTCACCAAGCAGTATCGCAACTTGGGTGACGGATTGAAAAAGGAACCTCGCGCGGCCGGTTACGCCATTGAAGCTCATCGACGGCTGGGTCGCGACGTCAAACAAGAGATCATTCGAGGCGGAACCGACGGATCGCAGTTTACCGAGATGGGATTGCCGACACCTAACCTGTCGTCAGGACAACACAATATTCATTCGCCGTTGGAATTCGCCTGTCTGGACGAAATGTTGGCGGCTTGTGATGTTGGTTTGGAATTGGTCAAAATTTGGGCAGAAGGTCCAGAACTGTAGTCGGCCAGTTCGGTTCAATCACCTAGCCAACATTTTCAATGGGTCATCGATCACGCAATTAATGAAATGCAAAGCATGAAAACCTCAAACATTTTGGCCATCTGTCTAGCGTTGTTTTTTTCCGTATCTGTTTTGGCTCAACAGAATCTGCAGCGCGAAAATTTTGTATCGGATGCCAGCTTCATTGTGGGCACCTACCAGCCAGCCGAAAATGATCATTCGCCGGCCAGTATTGTGAAAGCGGCCAAGACCTTTCAAGAATCGCTGTCAGAACAACAGCGTGCCAAACTGGAGCATGCATTGGATAGCCGCGAGCGTCGCAAGTGGACGAACTTGCCCGCCAGACGCGACGCAGGTGGGATCACGATGAACCAGCTGGACGAAACGCAACTTAAGAAGTTGTGTGATTTGATGGCGGCGCTGTTTAGCGAACAGGGCTATCAAAAAATGCGCAACATCATGTTGGCCGACGACACACTTTTGCAAGGCGGCCGCGCTCGACCCGGTTTCGGAACGGAAACTTTTGCCGTCGTCATCTTCGGACAGCCCTCGGAAACCGAACCTTGGGCGTTCCAGTTAGATGGTCATCATGTCGGTGTTAACGTCGCCATTACCGGTGCAGATTTGACGATGGCCCCCAGCTTTATTGGGACTCAGCCGGAATCGTTCCAGCTGGCCAGCGAGACTGTTCGGCCTCTGAAGAACGGCGTTGACGGAGCCTACGAATTGGCCATGAGTCTGAACGACGACCAACGTCGAAAGGCAGTCGTGCGACCAACACGAGGACGCATCGTTACCGGCCCAGGTGCCGATGATCACGTTCCCGATACTCAAGGAATTTCAGTCAAAGAATTCAGCGACGAACAAAAAGCCAAGCTGATGATGTTGGTGGAATGCTGGGTCGGCGATATGCCGGCGGCGCACGCCACTAAAAAGATGCAACAGGTGAAAGAATCGATTGACGAAATGTATTTCAGTTGGAATGGCGAGACCGATAAGGACAGCGACGTTTCGTGGCGGATCCAAGGACCCAATCTGATCATCGAATACGCTTGTCAGGATCTGGGTGGCAACCCTCTACAACACTTGCACACCATGTATCGCGACCCAACCAATGACTATGGAAAACAGTTGGATCCGTAAGGGGCTTTGCCCCCTTGATTCGGCATTCCACATTCCACATTCCACATTCGGCACGCACTGAGCGTACATCACCGATTT
>CAZJBW010000049.1:0-11704 GCA_964543985.1 uncultured Pirellulaceae bacterium
TTCTTGCCCTTCTGTTGGTTGGGTTTTATGGCTGTGCACGAATTGGGACATGTGCTGGCGGCGGTAGGGACTGGTGGTCAGGTGCAAAAGGTGGTGGTGCATCCACTGGCGATTTCGCGGACCGATATTCAACCGAACCCAAGCCCTTTAACGACGGTGTGGGCAGGCCCGTTGGTCGGCGTGGTGTTACCAATCGCCATCTGGGCTTGTTTCAAGTTGTTTAAGTGGTCGTGTGAATTCCTGGCAAGGTTTTTCGCGGGGTTCTGTTGTGTTGCCAATGGTGGCTATATCGGTGTCGGATCCTTCGAACGGATCGGAGACGCAGGGGCGATGTTAAGTCATGGGTCTGCGATTTGGGCGCTGTGGGTTTTTGGGATTGTTTGTGCAGTGGTTGGTTTATGGCTGTGGCATGGTCAGGGAGCAAAATTCGGTTTGGGGGAAAAGAAAGGTCAAGTCGACGAACGAGCCGCTTATGTTTCTCTGGCATTATTTGTCGTTTTGTATGTGGCCACCTGCGCGTTCAGTCCGCGATTCTAATTCGCTGCATGTTGTTTCTGATACACCCGATCAGAAGAAAGATGCGAGGGACTTAAAGCTTGCGGTGCCGAACCACTGCCCCGTCCGCTACAGCGTCCGACCCCTCCCAAAAGGATCGCGATTGTCGGAAGGATCGCGATTGTCCAAAGACGTTTCCAATCTAGACAACACCGATGACCCGTAAATTCGGTATAGCAATGAGGTGTTTTCTCACCGTTTCATGTTGTTATTTTTCAACATGATGCTTTTTTGCATGCTAGGTTTTCCCAGCTAGTTGAACTATGCGCTGTGTGAGGGGTCGGTAACGGCATCTCGCCAAGCGACAACATCTGCAAAACAAAACGATGAACGGCATGCTTCAGACCTTGGCCAACCAAAGAATAAAAGTCGCCATCCTATTCCTATTCTGGATGGGGTTGGCTGGTTGCGCCCAAGTGCAATTGCCCAGACTTGATCCGTTAGGCCGATCTATTTTTCTTCCTCGCGGCAACGGAACCCCTATTGTCTCACCTTTTGATAATTCAATCACTGGCCAAGGCTTTGGACTAGGGCAACCGATTTTGGTCCCTGGAAACGCCATCGCCACGGCACCAACGATCGCAGTCCCCAATTTGTCGAGAGGCTTTAATTCGGGACCTGCGTTTACTCAACCACCGTCCGTTCCCTCATGTGCTAATGGTCAGTGCGGAGCGAATTTAGGGCGTCCACATATACAACCTTCCGGCGCCTTGGTTTCGCATCGCGGCCCCATCGCCAACACGTTGAATCGTCACCGACGTGGCTCGTTGATCACCACGCCTCACCGCATCGTGGCCCCTGTTGGAAGCGAGATCGTGGTCTTGGCCGGCATTTGCGGTGGCGACGGTTACTTTGTCACCAACCAACCATTGGAATGGATGTTGTCCCAGGACAGCGCCGGTCAAATTGTTGAGGTTGGCGGTTTAGAACACAGCACGTTCAATAACCTGATCAGTCCCACGGCCAAAAAGTTTACAGGCGATTACGCTTGGGGCCGTACGGGTCTTAAGGAAAAGCTGTTGACGCGTGGCACTGATACTTTGGTTGACGATATTCGAGTCCTAAAAGGTCAAAGCTACATCACGATGACCTCGGGGTCGCAAGGCACCAGTTATTTGACCACGGTCGCGCCCAAAACGGATGCGTGGCCCGAGCGAAAACGGATCACTCGGATTCACTGGGTCGATGGTGTCTGGTCGATTCCCGCACCGTCATCGGCTACTGCGGGCACCGTTCACAACTTGAATACGCAAGTGGTACGCTCGTCAGACGGATCCGGTGTTCAGGATTGGGAAGTTCGCTATCAAGTCGTTGGCGGCGTGCCTGCCGAATTCGGACCCGATGGGACTCAATCTACTCAGGTCACGACCAATGCTCGTGGACAGGCTCCCGTGCAAATCCGTCAGCCGGCCGGTCAAGCTGTCGCTGGTCAAAGTCAGGTGCGTGTTGAGATCGTGCGTCCCGGCTTCCGTAATGAACGCGAGCTAGTTTTGGAAAGTGGAATCACGACGGTCAATTGGTCGTCGCCTGCCTTGACGATTCGCGCCATCGGGCCACGTACAGCTGGAATCAACCAACCGTTCAATTACCGAGTCGAGGTCACCAACCCCGGTGATCAAGTGGCACGCAACGTCGTTGTCTCGACCGAAGACATTGTCGATTCGGTGGCCTACATCTCCAGCACGCCTAAGCCGAAAGAGTTCGGTAACCGGTTCGAGTGGGAGATTGGTGATGTCGCACCTGGTGCTCAACCTAAGGTGATCGAGATTCAGATGCGTTCCAACGAACGAGGCGTCAAGCAATTGTGTTTCGAGGTCGCCAGCCAAACCGACGACATCCGGACGGACGCTTGTGCGGAAACGGAAGTCACGGTTCCCTGCTTGGGTTTGAATATCGACGGGCCAACATCGGCCAATGTCGGAGACCAGGCGACTTTCAATTTTGATCTTACCAACGAATGCGAACGGACTCTGGAAAACATAACGATCCGAATTCAGTACGATCCCGCTCTGAATGCCGATGGAGTGCCAAACCCTGCTGAGTTGCAACCGATTGCAAGACTGTTGCCGGGTGAAACGGTGAACTTGCCAAGCCTGACGTTTTTGGCACGGCAGGCTGGAACGCCTTGCTTCCTGGTCGAGGTGTCATCCGATTCAAATGATCGTACACGATTCACTCGTTGTATTGAGGTCTCGAATGTGAACCAGCCTCAAGTGCAAATCGACATGGAAGGCCAAGGAGTTGGGCGAGTTGGCGATCTGGTCCGCGTCAATATGCGAGTCATCAATGTGGGCAATGTTCCACTGGACGAAGTGGTGTTGGTCAATGAGTTCTCGCGGTCGTTGGAACCGGTTAACAGTAGCCTGGAAAACACTTGGTCGGGCGACGATTTACTGTTCCGATTAGGCCGCTTGGAACCTCGGCAAGAAGTGACATTGCAAGTCGAATATCGAGCTCTGAATGCAGATGGCGAGGCGTTTAGTCGTGCAGCGGTCACTAACTCGTTAGGTGTCAGCGACCAAACGGGCGTGCCGATTCGGATCGAACCCGCTGGGGCCGGCGGAGCGGGTGGAATCGGAGGAGGTGCAACAGGTGCTGCTGGGGCCGGTGGTCAACCGTCGGGTGAACCCGGTGTCGGCGTCCCTGGCGACGCGGCGACAGGTGGTGGTTTACAGGTTAGCGTGACGGCACTGGACGTCTCGGGCGTGGCAGTCGGAAACAATGCCACGTTCCAAGTGAACGTCTTTAACAATCGCGGCATCGAGGATCAGAACATTGTCATTCGCATGTTGATCCCGCCGGGAAGCAGTTTGCAAGTGCCCGATCCAAGTCAAACGGGATTGAACATTGCGTCTCGTTCAGCGGATGGCACGGTGGTGACTTTCGAACCAAGACGCGAGATGCGAGCTCAAGGAAACCTGACGTTTCCGATTAGTCTGCGAGCCTTAACGCCTGGCCAAATCACGTTTGCCGTACAAGCCACAAGTGCTCGCAATCAAAACCCGGTCGAGGCGCGGGACACCGTCACGGTCCTGCCATAACCATCGCCAAAAAAATCGACTGCTATAAACGCAAACATAATTCAATCAAAACAATTCGCGGAGTCAAAAAGATGATTGACAAAAAATGTATTCTGGTGATCACGACTTGTGCCTGCATTTTGGTATGCCTGGCATATGTGCAACTCTGTCGCGATATGACTCAGCGAATCAAAGATCCTAACCAACCCGAGTACTGGCAAGTGAAGACTTTGGCGTTGCAGTATCGCGATTCTGTCAAAGAGGCTCAGCAGGATTATCTAGACGGCGAAATCAACGTCTTTGACATTAACACTTTGGTGCCTCAAGCGGATCGCTGGATCGCCGAATTGACGATTTCCGATGCGAAACAGCAAGCGACGGAAGCTGCCGGTATACCAGTCAGAACGGCCTCGGCAGTCTCAACCCAGTCGCTCTTGCAGCAGCAATCCAAAGTGCAGGCGCTGAAACAAGCCAAGCAAGCTTTCATGAATTCCAGCGCGTCTTTCGCCAATGAATACAATCGCGAAATGACTCGATTGCTGAATTAGTGTGTTGCTGGTTCGTCGGTGCTTGGCATTTAGAAAGCTTAGCCAAAATCAGGCAAGTAACATGACGAGATTTGGTTGATGCTTTCAAATTCAGCATTGGCAAAATGCTCGTCCAGGTATTGCACGACAACACGATGTTCGGCGGGACCAGATGCGGCGGTGTCGATGGACAGGGTAGCCATTTTCCAACGACGATCGAAGGGTGACTGAGTGCAACTGACGGTTTGTACTTTGTCAAAAAACGTCAAGCTGGTTTTCTTGTTAAACACACCGCTTCGGTAGATCATGAACTGATCGGTGCGGCTGTATCGCATCGCACTTGCCTTTTTCCTGGCCCACAACCAGAAGAGAGGCAGAACGACGACACCGGCCACCCAACCCCAAGGTTGACTGATACAGACACCGATCACACTGATGATGACCGATTGGATGACGGCCAGCCTTTTCAAGCGTGTTTCGGTTCTAGCTGCTAGTGGCTTCCAGTCGATTCGCGATTCGTCCCACACCATGCCGGGGCGTAGGTTTTTGATGAGTGCTTCGATTTGGTCTTCACCAATAACGGGCACGAACCAACGTCGCGACACCGCTTGGCCCTCCATCGACATGGCCCCACCGCCGGCCGTTTCAATGCGAATCGCCGCCAGGTTCATCCAACGCAAAATTATGGGTCGGTGAATGCTGATAAATTGGATGCGTTTGCGAGGTACGGTGGCACTGATTTTCGTAAACAAGCCACACGAGATCCGCAAATCTTCGCCGAACAACCGCAACCGGTACCCAGCAAATTTCAACACATACCAAACGATACTTAGCAAGCGAAGTAACAGCAAAGCGACCAACCCGCCAATTAGCCCGATGGCGCCAATCAACACAATATTGTCGCGAGGCAATTTCTCGAAGTACGGAAACAATTGAAAAAAGAATCGTTTCAGATCAATCGCTTCAACATCAAATTGAAACATCGTACCGATCAGAATACCCACGATCAGTAATCCTCGATTGCTGGCCACGCCTGCCAGGATCAGGTTCTTTAGCGAGATCGACAGCAGTTGTTCTGCTTCCTGTTCGTCAGAAATTTCAGTGCCCGGCGTCTCTCCAGTCAGCGATGCGGGATCGGTAGTTGAAGGCTGTTCGACCTTTGAACGCTTAAAGATTTCGGCACGCAGTTGCTCGACCTTTTTCATCGACAGGACGCGTAGCTTGGCTTCCGGTTCCGTGCCACTGGCGGTTTCGATTTGGACCTCGGCAACCCGAAACAGACGGTGCAGCGGACTTTGGACCAGGTCGATGTTTTGGATCCGGCCGACAGGTACGGAACGGGCACTCCGGAAAATCAAACCTTGGCGAACGATCAACTCGCCATCATCAATTTTGTAGCGCAGAGTGAAGTACCGCATCACTGAAAACAGGATTGCGATTACGAAAAAGACGCTCGCAAAGATAATGCCCGTGATGTTTCCACTCGCCGCACTGAACACGCCGATCATGATCGGAATGATCAGATCGCGAACGTGGGAAAGCAAATCGAAGATCAAAGAGGATGGGTGTAGCCAGGACGGTGCAACGACCTGCTGAGCTTTCGGCAACGAGGATTCGGTTTCGGTCGCGCCAGTCAACGGCTCTTCCACCGTCTCGTCAAATTGGTCGGGCCAATCATTCATGCAACGGATTGACCTCGCGTTGCCGGACCAGCTGGTTCCGCAAACTCATGGCTACCTGATGATTCAAGCCAGGCAGATCGACGGAGGCGTCCGAGGTGCCTGCGGTGTGAACGGTCAGCGTTCCCAAACCGTAATTTCTTTGGATCGGACCTTGAGTGACATCCGCGTGTTGGACTCGGGTCAACGGGACGCAAGTCTTACTATGCCAGAAGACGCCTTGATGAATATGCAAACCGTCGTCATCCAGACACCATTGGATTTTCTTGCAGCTGATCGATGGCCAAACCAGTGACGAGAACAGCGACCAGATCAAGATGAATGCAGATATGCCGGCAACAATCCACCACGTCGTATCAATGCCATCTTGAAAGAACAGGTAGCCCAGGACAACGATGGCAGCCAGGGCGAGAAATGCAAACAAAATTAATCCGGAGATCTGCTCGACACGTACGGCAGAGGGGTCGATCGAATAAAAGTCTCGCTCGATAGCCGGTTGCTGGGCAACGTCGGCCGTTTGTTCTTGTTGGTCTTGTGGATGACTATGCGGTTGCGAGTGGTCGTGCGAGTGGTCGTTATGCGCAGTGGATGACATGGATTCCGAAAAAGGAACATTTGAATCGTCGTTTAACGGAGTTTCCACGGCGTCGATCTAGCGTAAGTAATGTCGAACTGGTTTGCAGGCATTGTTATTATAGGCACTTCGCCGGATATTGGCTGTACCAAGCCGGGTGCCAACGATAGCAAAAACGCTCGTTGAACTGTAGCTTTTGCTGCTAATTGAAGATGTAATCTGGCCAACGACAGTCGTTTTGAAAGGGATCTTCCACTATGAACATCGTGCCTGGAGCCACCGATATGGAAATTGATCGGTTGGAGATCGCCAAAAATTGGCTGCCTCGCTACACCGGAATGCCGCTGGATGATTTCGGCGACTATGTTTTGCTGACCAATTTCCACGACTACCTGGCCAGTTTTGCTGAGCGATTTAATTGCGAAATTCGCGGAGTCGGCAGGCCAATGCAGGCCGCCACGAACTCGGCCGGCTTAACGATTATCAATTTTGGAATTGGGTCGGCCAATGCAGCGACGATCATGGATCTGTTGATCGCTCGAAAACCCAAGGGAGTGCTGTTCTTGGGCAAGTGTGGTGGTTTGAAAGCGACGACTGAAATCGGACACTTTATTTTGCCCATCGCCGCAGTGCGTGGTGAAGGGACCAGCTTGGACTACTTTCCCGTTGACGTCCCTGCCCTGCCCTCTTTTAAATTGCACAAGTTTGTTTCTGATAGAATTGTGGAACGCGATTTGGACTATCGGACAGGTGTCGTGTACACAACCAATCGACGGTTGTGGGAACACGATAACTCCTTCCGCAAGAAGCTGCACAAGATGACCTGTATCGGTATCGAAATGGAAACAGCGACTGTTTTTATCGTTGGTCACTACAACGAGATCGCTCGCGGAGCCCTGCTGCTAGTCTCGGACGTTCCCATTACTCCCGACGGTGTGAAGACCGAAGAATCCGACCGCGAGGTCACCAGAAAGTGGTCGAAGATTCACCTGGATATTGGCATCGATGCGATGACTGAAATCGGGCGACGTGGCGAGCAGATTCGACATTTCCGATATTGATCCGTTAAAACGGAATGACGACTTCGACCGGACGATGGTCACTCGTCCGTTGGTTGTCAGGAAAATCGCCCTGGCGAACGATGACCGATGATACCACGTTCCAGTCCCTAGCCTGGCCGGCCACGAACGTAAAGTCCAGCATCGATCCGGGGAAATTGTCCTGGCCATCCATATCGGGATCGTACCAGTTTGTGTCGATCAACTTGGCGGGTTCAATCCACTTCCAAACATCGTCACGCACCATCTCAACAAACCCGGCATTCCCGGTTCGCGTTTCAAAGACAAAATCAAAATTGAAATCGCCAACGCACAATTTTGCGACGTCATTGTCACGCCCAAATTCTCGCAAGCCCTTGGCCTGTTCCGCGCGAAACTCGGCGTCGCCACGAGCCAAGTGGTTTTGGATCAAATAGAATTGATTGCGGCTGATGCGGTCTTCGAAGTGAATCAAAAGAGGTGAACGATGGCGGCCCTTGTTCAACTTAAATTCGCCGTACTCGTTTAATTCACGCGTGCTTAACATTCGCAAACGAGTTGAATCGAAAATCACCATTAGGCGATCGCTTTCTCGTCGATTGATTTGACCGCTCTCGCCCAAAACAGATTGCCACTGGTCAGACTCGCCCAATTTCGAAAACGCTTCCTCGTAGATTTTATGATGGTGGACCTCTGAAAGCGCGAACACCGAGTACTGATTCTCGGCGGCGAAGTCCGAAAGCTGTGAAGCGATCAAGTTGGGGTCGTTGCCACCCGATTCGATGTTCCAATGCATCAACTTCAGTGCCTGTGAGTTGTCATCTGCAGATTCGTCTTGCGTTTGCGCCGAGGCTGGTTCGCCGGTCACAGCTGTCGTTGTGCCACGGGGCGAGTTGTCTGCGGAAGGTGCGGGCGAGTCACATCCAGCGGTCAAAACGACGAGTAAGAAAACCAAATTAGATAAAGTTAGACTTTGAACGGCAAGGATTCGCATAGTGTTTGAAAGATCTCGAATGGACAACAAAGACTGGAAGAGACTCTAGCAGTTGTAATTCGCAACCAGAGTTTTTTCTAGGCGAAGTCGACCAAGCCGTGATTTGTTTTCACCGTTAGGCGGCTTTGCAAAAACGGCCGATGCAGAAATTCGTCCAAATGGCTAAAGAGCATCTGTTCATGCTGACGGGGAAACTGAGGAAGCTCAACTTTTGAACGTGATCTGTACGACGTGTTGGGTTGGCATGTTATTGAGATGATTACGCAAAACTGTAGTGGGCTGTTAATCTGCCGACCTCCAAAACCAGTTGGCAAGGGAACCCAAGAAACGGTTTACGGAGTCTTCTTTGACCAGCCTTAAGTTTGAGGTTGCCAAAGTAGCTCACCCAAGCAGGTCGCCTAAGCACATCAATGATTCGATGACTTTGGAACGACTTTTTTATGTTTTTTGATGCGTTATCAAACTGACATGCGCGTATTCATAGTGACAGGACCATTTTCTGTATTGCGTTAATCCGCGAAGTAAAAATTGCATTGCAAACCGATCGATATCAATTTTCTTGTTTTGCCAATGAAATCCGTCGACTTTTTTCCCCAGCAATCTTCGTTGACATTTCATTCTGTTGCGTCGATAAATTAGTGATGCAGGGTTTGCTGCGAGCTCCACCTCTTCCAAAATTCTTACGCTTAACAATGCAAGGAGTTTCGTTTATGAGATGTTTACGCAAGGCGCTTTTCCCCTTCATGACCTGTCTAGTGGTTGTGGCACTGACGACATCCGTCGTGCACGGGGAGCTAACAAAGAATCAGATCAAGATTTTGGAAAATGAATTTTTGCCTGCTTGGAATGTGGGCAATACGTTTGTTGTGTTGGAATCGTTGAACAAAGCGGTTCGCACAATGGATGAAGAACAACTGGCAGAACTGGATGCTCTGTTGTTAAAGCAAGGAATCCCTGCGTCGGGTGAATTGCTTGTGGAGTCGCGACTGGCACTGCTGCAACAGATGTCTGCTAAAGACCTGTCAAAACCAGGTCTCCGCGAAACAGCGCTCACTTTCCAATACGTTCGCAATGAAATCGACACGTTCAAGGAAAGCTCGTCGAAGTTGTCGAGTCAATTGACGGAGGCTTTATCTCAGCCGTCTTTCGACAAACTGGAAAGTCTTTTATGGGACATGCACGTGATGTCTCAACAAGCTGTGACTTCGATCAAGCAAGCCGAGTACGCGGTTGAACTTCGTGCCATAAACCGGCGATTCAAACCAAAGCAAATCGCCAAGTTGCCTGAAGCTCAGCAAGAGATCATGGACTTTGACTTTGATGCTTCTTTGGAACAACTGCAAACCATCCAGCGGGATTTGGCCGAGAATAGAATTGTCGCGCGTTGGCAAAGGCTCAAATATTCTGTCGATGTGTTGGGAAAAGCGGACGCCAGTCGAACGGATCAGTTTTTGGCCGCGTGGAGCGTAAACCAGGATTCTCAATTGCTCAACGAGGCTCTGCAGGCCGCTGGTGAAGTACCGTTTCGACATCCGGAATTGAAAGACAATCAGTTAGCGGAATTACTCGGTCCGATGATTGCAAAAGCCAGTGAATTGGCCAGTGACGAATTGCAAACTAAAAGTCGTTTGTTATTCGAAGGAATGCACTGGTGGTACCGTGGTCGTTACGGAATGGGTACCTACGCATTTGGAATTTTGAAGGGTCCAGAAGCGGTCACCTCGGACCAGGCCGCTTTCGCTTTGATGATGCCAACAGAACCGCCAACACCAACCGATCCGGCCATTGAATCACGGTATCCCGTACCTGAACTGGATCGTCGGCATCACTACATTTGGGCATGGGAATATCGTACTGTGACGGCCCAAACTACTAAGGATAGTAAGATCATTGCTAGTAGTGAAAGGCGACTTGGATCGATCACACACCTGTCACGGTTTTACTGAGGCCGGAACGAAATAGTCAGGGAAGTTGTCTCTGATACGAAACGAGTCATTACAAAGATTGAATTGAATTTGTCAGATATTGATGTTCGGATGGCACGGCGAGTCGTCGGCTATCTGGAGTATGGAAGAGCATTGGATGTCTTTAGTGAGCTAGTCAGCATGTCGGATGAAGAAGATCTGGCAGCCTACGACGCGATTATTGGAACTCGAAGTGAATTTTCCGTGTTCAATACGATGCCGGAAGGATTTGAGGAAACTGGAGATGAGTCGCGTAATCAAGTTGCAAGTAAGACTGGTGAAACTGGACTGGCACGCGCGAACCTTGGTTTGCCTTGGCTAGTCGCCTTGGCTCGTTTGGAATTCGGAGCCATTCTGGCGGGCTTTACCGAACACCCCGATCCTTACCAGTACCTGCAACCTGACTCGTTTGCATATACAGAAACTATGCAAATGCTTCTGGAAGGCGTCGCTTCACATTACCTGACCTTGCAAAATGACGAGGTGCAGGAACAGTACATCAAGGAAAACGCCAACGTCCAGGGCGCGTTGACTTTAAGTCGACGTGTTCGTATCGCTCGCGCGATGTTGCGACCTATGATGAAGGAGGAACGTTCCAGGTATACGTCCAATCAAGCCAATCAACTTGAGAAGGCTGCGAACGATTTGGACACTGCTCAAGCCAGTGTCAACTCGGCCATAACCAAGTACCTTAGTCAATCGGCCACATTGGTTCAGGACGAAACGGTCACAAGGGAGATACTGAATGCCTGCGGAGCTCAACTGGCAGCAGAAAGACGTGAGATCCTAGAAGGTACTGCGACGATCACTCGCTTTCCAGCACCGGAAGCTTCCAGACACGGTGGCTCAACGCCACAACAAGGAACTGGGAATCGGTGATCCACGTATCGAGTTTACTCTGACCTGATTGGTCAATAGAAAACGGGGGCAGGCTATTTAGCCTGCCCTTTTTTTGTGTTCTGTTTTGCCTTGTTTGTCTGCTGTTGCCCTCCCCGGAGCGGAGCTCCGACCCTCCCGGAGGGAGGGTATCTGAGTTGGAAGCTAACGGACCCGGGTAGTCACCCTCCCTTGGGAGGGTCGGAGCTCCGCTCCGGGGAGGGATATTCAAGTTTGGTGTCGTTGTAGATTTAGCAATCTATTTGTTTACACCAGTAGTCACCCTCCCTTGGGAGG
The DNA here is from genome assembly GCA_964543985.1 of uncultured Pirellulaceae bacterium. GTDB lineage: Bacteria > Planctomycetota > Planctomycetia > Pirellulales > Pirellulaceae > CAJQPP01. Next base: position 11,524 of record CAZJBW010000049.1, read on the forward strand.
GTCGGAGCTCCGCTCCGGGGAGGGTTTTTCAAGTTTGGTGCCGTTGTAGATTCAGCAATCTATTTGTTTACACCGGAGTCACCCTCCCGGAGGGAGGGTATCTGAGTTGGAAGCTAACGGACCCGGGTAGTCACCCTCCCTTGGGAGGGTCGGAGCTCCGCTCCGGGGAGGGTTTTTCAAG
>CAZJBW010000049.1:11804-36987 GCA_964543985.1 uncultured Pirellulaceae bacterium
GTAGTCACCCTCCCTTGGGAGGGTCGGAGCTCCGCTCCGGGGAGGGTTTTTCAAGTTTGGTGCCGTTGTAGATTCAGCAATCTATTTGTTTACACCGGAGTCACCCTCCCGGAGGGAGGGTGTCTGTGTCGTAAATTAACTCCCAGCGTGAGGGTATTTGGCCGGATATTGGTTTTCGGGACGCCTTTGGTAGAATTTTTAAATTCCGCCATGCTTGGCTCCGTCGACAGTGACACGTGTCTGCCGTTGCAACATCACCGACTTTTTCAATGCCTCAACTCAACAAAGGTTACGATGGCGTCAAAATGTTTACGCAATGCCGATTTTAGACGGTGAAAAATGAAGCGCCTGTAGCTCAGCTGGATAGAGCGTCGGTTTCCTAAACCGAAGGTCGTGGGTTCAAGTCCCGCCAGGCGTACTGATGGATGATGGTTGCAACCGACAAGCGGCTGGGTCTGGAGAGTGGATGACTGGAAAGATCAAATGAATGATGAAAACCTTGCCAATGAAGATGGAGACGACGCCAATCGTGGACCGGCCAGGTGGATGCAGACGTTGGGGGTGGTGTTGATTCTGTTGTCTGGGGTTTGCTTTTTTACGATGTTGTCTGTGCCCTGGTTTCCGTTATCTACGGGGCAGAAGAGTGGGTTGGCGGCGGGGCTGTTCGTAGGTGTGCAAGTATTTTGGTGGGTGGGAGCAGCGATGGTTGGACCGGCTGCGTTTCGCAGAATTAAGTTGTTGTTCGCTCGCAAGAGATGAGCGGCCCGGTTGGTCAAGCAAATGTTCTCAACAGATTTTTGAATCGTAAAATATGAAAATTAATTGGTTCCCGGGTCACATGCACAAAGCCCGGCTGCAAATGAAGTCGACTCTGCCCACGATTGATTTAGTGATCGAGGTGTTGGATGCGCGGATTCCGTATAGCAGCGAGAACCCAATGCTGGCCGAATTGCGAGGTGACAAGCCTTGCTTGAAGGTGCTGGCCAAAAGCGATTTGGCAGATCCCGAAATGACTGCTGTGTGGCAGGACTATCTGGAACAAACCAACGGAGTAAGAAGTCAGGCCGTAACGACGGAACAGATTCCGACGATCCGCCAGCTGAAGCGAACGATTATCGACATGCTGCCCAATAAGGCTGGCAAGGCAATTACGACGATGGTGGCCGGTATCCCGAACGTCGGAAAGTCAACGATCATCAACGTGTTGGCTGGACGGAAAGTTGCGAAAACCGGAAACGAGCCAGCGATTACCAAAGGCCAACAGCGGATAAGTATCGGTGATGGAGTGCATCTGCTGGATACGCCGGGCGTGTTGTGGCCGAACGTCGCGAATATCAGCAGCGGCTATCGATTGGCGTTAATCGGTTCGATCAAAGAGACGGCCATGGAGTACTCGGATGTCGCATTCTTTGGGGCTCGGTTTTTGATCGAAAAGTATGTGGACCGGTTGGTCGAGCGGTTCGATCTTCCCGAAACACCTCAAAATAACGAGCAGTTGATTGAAGCGATCGGCCGCAAGCGAGGGTGCTTGGGGCGTAGCGGCGTGGTGGATATCGAACGTGCTTCCAAGATCTTGGTCACCGAATTTCGTAACGGGGTATTGGGGCCAGTCACGCTGGAGACTCCCGCGATGATGGAACGCGAGAAGATTGAGACGGAACGCCGGTTAGTCGCCGAGGCAGAAAAGAAACGTTTGAAGGAAGAGAAAAGAAAGCGTGCCTTTAAACGTAAGCAAAAGGCCAAACGGAAAATGGATGAGCGGAAGAAACGGTATTAGAACTCGAACTTGCTCAGGTTGGATTTCAACTACCGATTCAAAGTTCGTCGTCTTCAACGATTTCGAAGTCGCGGGCTCGTTGCAATAACAGCAGTATGATTCCGACTAAGGCGACAACGGTGCCAATTGCCAGGATGACGACGGGGACGTCGCTTTGATCTTTAGTGATCCAACTGTTGGCGATCAGGTCGTCACGATAATAGGCAACACAGATCGTTAACGAATTGTGAACGGCGTGGAATAGAATCCCAGGGATCACACTGCCGCTTCGATAGCACATCCAGCCTAACAGGATTCCCAGAATCGTTGTTGGAAGCAGGCGGCTGATGGTCAGGCCGCTGGCCGAGATCAAGTGGAACGAGCCAAACAGAGCTGCTGTCAACAAAATGGTTTTCCAAGGTGTCATTCGAGGACGCAGAGCGCGAAACAACAGACCTCGGAAAAACAACTCTTCACAAACGGCAGGTACGATTGCCGACGCGAACAGGATTAACCAGATCGGCGCGGTCTTCAATTTCTCGACGTGTTGTTCGCCACGCTGGATCAGTGATTGACTAAGTGCCTCGTCCGACATGCCAAATTGTTCCAGCATGGTTGCCGACCAAGCGATGCCTTGCAGCAGCAATGGTCCGAACCCAACGCCCATCAGTATTCCAGCCAGGATGGCCAACACCGATGCTCGTTTGACCGCGAAGCCTTCGAAAAATTTTACTCGGTGGAACCAAGCCAACACCCACGGGATCAACAGGAAGACGATGAACAGTCCGAGTGCTGCGAACCACAGTTGTCGTTCGACCGTATCGAACGATTCGGCGGCGGTCGGTCCGGCGGCACGAACCATTACACCTTGCCAGATGAAACTGGCGGGGAACAACAACGCCAAGCTGACCAAAGCTAACGAAGCACTGGCGTAGGGTCGTTTATTGCGAGGTCGTTTGAAGAGCGATCCAATTCCTTGGTCGGTTCCATAAAGGACTTTGGCGGTTCCAAAAAATCGCGCGGCCAACGTCAGTGCCAGTAGCGAGTAAAGAATCGTCGTGCCGACAGTCACAACTGCGCTTTGCCAGGTCGCCGTATCACTGAGTACGTCTCGGGCCAGTAGGACGATGTTGACCAGCGGTGTTACTGTCCACAATCCTTGCAACTCGAGATCTGGTTTCAGGCTCATCAGGCTAGGTGCCAGTGCCACCATCATGACCGGGATCAGATACGCTTGGCCCTCTTTGAAGCTGCGAGCAAAACTGGTGATCACCAACAGGATCGACGAGAAGAAGATTGCAAACAGGATCAACAATCCCAGAATGCGTCCGGCGGTTTCGATCGTCAGCCCTTGTTCACCGAACAGAGCTTTATCGAATTGAAATACCCACAACGTGATACTCATGCCGATCAGGTTAACGATGGCCGTCAACATGGCGACGGAAACGATAGCGATTAACTTGCCCAACAGGATCCGCATTCGCGGGATCGGTGCCGCAATTAGACTCTCCAGAGTGCCGCGTTCACGTTCGCCAGCGGTCAGGTCGATGGCTGGATAAACAGCACCGGTGATCGTCATCAGGGTTAGCACCAAGGGGATGATGGCCGCGAACGAGATGTTGTTTTTCTTGCTGGGTGGCGGTTCCAGAGATTCGGCCTTGATGTTGACGGGGGCCCCCGATGCCACTCCGCGACGCGCCAAGGCACCTTGGAACGCGCCGATGGTAACCGAATCAAGAATGTTTTCGAGAAGCCGTAGCGCTTCGACGCTACTGGTCCGCGAGTCTTGGTAGTACAGAGTGAAATCGGCTGGTTTGTCGCGACCCTGTTCATCTTTCGTCTGTGAAACGACCACACCTACGTCGGCCAATCCCTGACTAACAAGTTGTTTCAGAGTCAGCCCGGTGGATGGGTCTGCGGCCTGAAAAATGTGTTTGTTGAAAAGGTTCGTGTGGCGTTGTTCTTCAGGGCTTCCCTGGGCTTCCAATTCCTTGGCAACGTCCTCGTGGAGGGCTTGTCTGCCTTGCAGAAACAGGTAGCCGTTGTTCAGGATGGGGGCAACTCGGTTGAAGTCCTCTTCGTTGTCGAACACAAACAGATACTGATCGCCTTCGACTTCTTGCTGGACTTCGCCACCCAAAGATTCGGTCGGCGCATCGGTTTGTTGTTTGAGTCCGTTGGCGATGAAACCTTGGAACAGCAAACTGAGGATGGGGTAGACGATTAGTGGCATCAGAAACAAAGTGCCAATGGTGCGGCGATCGCGTAGCGTTTCACGAAGTTCTTTGGAACCGAGTCGCCAAAACGAAATAGGAGTCCAGTTCGTCGTGCGGCCAGCAGGGGGCACGTCCGGCAATGCCGATTCAGTTTTTTCAGGAGTGTCGTTCATCAGGCGGCGGGTGGCTCGGCGGCTTCTTTCTTTTCGTCGATCATTTGAAGAAAAATATCAACCAAGGTCGATTGACCGGTCCGCGATTGTAGCTGAGGTAGGGTGCCTTCGTGAGCCAAGATGCCTTGGTGTAACAATCCGAATCGATTGCAGACGCGTTCGGCCTGTTCCAGTCGGTGAGTGCACAGGATGATTGACTTGCCTGAGTTTCGAACCATGTCGATGTATTCGAAGACGACCTGGCTGGCGACGACGTCCAGACCAAGCGTGGGTTCGTCCAGCAACATGGTGGGTGGATCGTGAACGATCGCGCGAGCCAAGTTGACGCGTTGACGTTGACCGGTACTAAGGCTGGCACAGCGTTGGTCCAAGAATGCGCCGCAGTCCAACATTTCAGTGACCTGGTCGATTCGCGATGAGGCGGCTTTGCCCGAGATGCCGTAGACGTCGCAGAAGAAGCTGAGCATTTCGCGAACAGTCAGCCATTGGTAGATGCCAGCGGTTGCCGAGACGAATCCGATGCGTCGTTTGACCTCGTCGGGCGATTCCGATGAACGAAAACCTTCGACCTCGGCAAACCCTTCGTCCGGATCCATCAGGCCCAGGATCATTCGCATGGTGGTCGTTTTGCCGGCACCGTTGGGACCCAACAAGCCGTAGACCTCGCTAGGCTCGACTTGGAAATTCAAGTGGTCCACGGCCACCAACGGACGTTCGTCTCGCTGGAAAATCTTGGTCAGTTGCTCGACGCGAATCATGGGCAGGAGGGGGTTTCTGGTGAAAGCCACTACGAGTTTCTAGGGACGCCGCGTCCCATTATTTTTGCCGTATCTGGGGTATGTTTTAGTCTTGAAGGCCACTCGATTCCAGAGTTGGAGGTGATTTTCGAACGGAATCAGAAAATCCAGCCGAATTTTACCAAGATCAAAACTCACAACCCGAACACCCGCTTATTGATTCTCAAGGTGGATAAGGGAGAAGAGATGTCTACGGCTAACTGGAACGCATACCAAAACGGTTACGGTTTTCGCGAATCGAAGATTCCTAAATCGAAGATTCCAAACAAGGTTGGCAATCAGCCGCCTGTGGATAAGGCGCCGCCAAACCGTCGCTACGTAAAATACGTTCCGGTGGGATACGCCGATACGCATTCGAAGACCGTGGGTTACCTATTTTGGCTTGTCGGGTTCACTGGGGCCCACCGCTTCTATTACGGCAAGACGAAAACAGGGATCCTATGGTTCTTCACTTTTGGTCTACTGGGGGTGGGTTGGTTGATCGACTTCTTCTTGATTCCCTGGTTGGATGCAGCAGCCGATCGACGATTTGCCCCCGGTATCACAGATTACACACTGGCTTGGGTCTTGCTGGTGTTTGGCGGAATCTTCGGCGTCCACCGTTTTGTGCAAGGGCGTTGGGTGACCGGCGTTTTGTACTTACTGTCTGGCGGGCTGATAGGACTGGGAGTCGTCTACGATGTGCTGACGATGAACCAACAAATCGACCAGCGACATCGAGAATTCTGTTTGCCGAACTAAGCGCTGGCCGACTTTTTTGCATCAGCGGCTGAAGGTTAATTCAGTGGGGCCGGTTAGGGATGAAAATCTTAAGAAACGTTGGTGCCGCGGTTTGGTGGCTACTGCTGGCCGCTTTCTTGATCGTCAACCTGCGTCTGTACTCGCCGTCGCCTTTGCCGGAGGTTGGGGATAGTTCGACGCGTAACATTTTTACCCAGCTTGCGGCTCAGCAGAGATATTTGAAGAACAATTCGGCAGTGGATATGCAGAATCTGTTTCCAGAAGGCTATGCGTTCAGTTACCTGTTCCATGGGTTGACGTGGGTCGAAATCGGTTTGCGATATCCATGGCACTTGGAAAATGCGATTGCGAGGGCCAAATGGGCTTTAACATTCGTCGATCGCCAGGAAGCCTCGGCACCCTTTCCAAAAGATTTACCACCCGACCATGGAATGTTCTACGCCTGTTGGCGAGCGCACTTGGTTGCGGGAATCGCACGGATAGATACTCGGCCCGAAACGGTGCAGCGTTTGCAAGACGAGTGCGATCAAATTGCTAAGACGTTGGCAAATTCAACAACTCCGTTTCCGCCCTCCTATGAAAACAGTTCCTGGCCGTGTGACTCGTTTCCTGGCATACATGCGATGGCGGTACACGATGCGATCACGAAACAAAACCGGTACGAAAAAGCGATTCAGGATTGGTTGGCGAATATCTCAGTTGGGATTGATGATGAAACTGGTTTGATTTGCCATTTGGCTAATCCGGTTAATGGCGAACCTTTGTCGGTAGCTCGAGCGACCAGCCAAACCATCATTTTGAGGATGTTGCCGGATATTGATGCTGAACTTGCAAAACAGCAGTATCGAAAATTCCGCGAACACTTTTTTACAACCACGTTTGGGTATCCCAGTATCAAAGAGTTCCCCAATGGGCTGAGCGGTTGGGGAGACGTTGATAGTGGCCCGTTGATTTTTGGTTGTAGCCCCTCTGCCACAGTCATGACCATTGGCTTGGCTCAGATTTACGGTGATCGGCAGTGGGCCGATGTGGTGGCAACGACGGGCGAAGCAATCGCCTGGCCGCGAATGTTGAAACATGGAAAATCTATCAGGCGCTCGTACGCCTTTGGCTTGTTGCCAATTGGCGAGCAAATGGTGACCTATTCCTATGTTGCTAGGCCGTGGTTGGCTGATCCAAATTCAATGTACCTGGACGATCCTTGGGCGGTCTCTGAAAAATGGCGTTGGCCAACCCATGGACTCTTGGCAATCCTGGTTCTTGTGACCATCACCTATCACTGGTTCTCTTTTCGCCGACGCCGACGATCGGCTGCTGCCTCGGCGGCAAATGAAAACGTGAACAGCGACATTGCAAAGTGACCAGCCAGCTAAGGGGACGGTTTGCTTGGAGTTGATGGATGCCGGCATGAACGGCTAACCCGTGGGGAATTGGCGACAGTATTCGTAGACGGCCATGCAGGTGGCGGTGGCGACGTTGAAGCTGAGTGGTTTTCCGAATACTGGAATTTCCAGGACTCGATCGACCAAAGCCAATTGATCTTCTGGAATGCCCAATCTTTCATGGCCGATCAGTAGTGCGGTTCGGCGATTGTATTGAAACTCGTAGATGCTGGTTGAGTTGGTCGTTTGTTCCAAACCAATGATCTCGTAATTGTCTTCTCGCAGCTTTTTCAACACGGGGACCAACGAGCCACGCGATTCGACTTCGACAAAGTCGGTAGCGTCCCGAGCGATATCGGCGTCGATGTTGAAAGGTCGGCAAGCGATGACTTTGCTAACACCGAAACAGCCTACCGCTCGTACGATCCGCGACAGGTTAACACGGCTGCGAAGTGATGGGCTGACGACGACCAACTGGCGATCTTGATTCAGATCGCTAGGTGGTTTGTGTCGTTGATGTTCAAAACGCGAGGGCATTCGATTCTAGGTTAGTCGCCAGATATCCATGCCGATGACGGTTACCATCAAGGCCAGCAGCAGAAGGAACCCAACCAGCGTCAACGCGTATTGGATTCGTTCGCCAACCGGTCGCCGGAAAATGCCCTCGTAGGCCAGGAAGACCATGTGCCCACCATCCAGGACTGGAATGGGCAGGAAGTTAATGATCGCCAGGTTGGCACTCAGTAGCGTCAGGAACAGCAGCAAGCGGCTGGTACCTTGGCTGGCTTCCGAGGTGGCAACAACGGCGATGGTACCCGGCCCGCCGAAATTGGTAACCGATAGCTGGCCATTGACCAACTTTTTCAGAAACTTCAATACTCGCGAGGCGTCATCGACGGTCTGGCGGAACCCGTTCTTAATCGCTGCCCAAGCCGTTTTGTCTTGGTAGAACTCTTGAGCGTAGCCGGGGACGAAGCCGCGGGTCTCCATGAAGTATTCGTCGGAAACCGAGACCGTGGCGGACGTATCAACGATCTTGTTGCCACGTTCCACTTTCAATTTTAACTTGGTACCGGCTTCGACGCTTTGGCTGGCTGCGAAAACGGCAGGGAACATGAACTCGAGTTTCTTAAAGTCGAATACTTCGTCGTATCTGGCGTGGCTTGGCAATGCAGCTTGTCGCTCGTTCAGTTCGAATTGTGCCGAAACGATTTTGTCACCGGCTTGCAAGTTGTTGCCAGACGTGACTTCTTTGACCGTGCGAGTCACCAAAATGTTGATGCCCAAAGATTCTATCGTCATTCCATTTTCGCCATCCATCACGGTCGGCGTGATGGGAAGGACGGGTTTCATTTGGAAAGTCTTTTGCACCAACTGCGGTGTGTCTTCGTAACGCTCGATCGTCACTTTGACGTATTCCTGCTGTCGGGCCTTCTGCAGCATGCGAAATTGCAGAGTAAAAGGGTCGCCAATTTCTTGGTCGTCGATGGACACAAGCCGATCTTTCGGTTTGATTCCTGCTTGGTCGGCAGGAGATCCTTTGCGGACCGCGCGGACATTGCCAAGCTGCATAATGAAGCCAAGTTGCTTCATGGCGTTGGCCGGCATGGTCAGTTGCACCTGCTTTTTGTCGGCATCGGCACCACGGTCAACAATGATGGTCAGGTCTTTATCTGGGCTGACTGCCAACAGACGCGTCATCTCGTAACCACTGGTGACGGGGTTGCCGTCGATTGAAACCAGAACGTCGTCTGTTTCCAAAGGCGGGTCGCAGTTATCAGCGGCTTGGGAATCTTGGGTCGCGCCGATTTTAGTATCGAACATGGGCATGATGCCCAGCGATTTTAAGTTGCCGCCACCCTTAATGCCGATCAGGTTTTTGACGGCCAAGATTGATTCATCGACGGGTTCAGCGCCGGGACGTTGGACTTCCAGATCCAAGGGTCCGTCGTCACTGTCCAAAACGATCAATTCGCGCAAGTGTTGAAACGCAAAGTAAACGTCGGGGTTGTCCGTGCGGACTCCCGATATTTCATTGATCGTGGAACCTTCCAGTGAGTTCTGCCAGGCAGGCGAACCGGGAATGGTTTTGCCAACCTTGGGTGGTTCGTAGTTAACGCCCCATCCGAATGCGATAGCCGCGAAGATGACGGCAAAGATCAGGTTCATGATCACGCCGGCGGAAATAATTAGCATTCGTTGCGGAACGGACTTGGCCATGTAGCTGCGTGGATCCAAAGCCGTACCATCGACACCGTCTCCTTCTTCCATCATGGCACGTTCGCGTTCTTCGGCCATTTTGGAAGGGTTGTCGTCTTGGCCCAGCATTTTTACGTAGCCGCCCAGAGGCAGGATACCGATACCATATTCCGTTTCGCCGATTTGTTTGTGCAGCAACTTGGCGGGCACGATGACGCGGTCGCCAATCTTGATTGGAAACGCGTCGAAGCCCACGTAGAATTTTTCGCACTTCACGCCACAAGCTTTGGCGGCCATAAAGTGTCCAAGTTCGTGCACAAAGATAACCAGTCCGAGACCCAGCACGACTTGTAAAACGGCCCACCACCATGAGGGGTCCAGCCAGTCGGATAGTGCGGCCAGTAAACTTAAATCCACTTGTTTATCTCCTCACGAGCCCAACGATCGACTTCGTAAATTTTTTCGATCGTGGGTTGCGATTCCAGTTGGTGATCTTGCAATACGTTTTGGCAAATTCGGGCGATGTCGCAAAAGCCGATTCGTTTTTGAAGGAACGCTTCGACTGCTGCTTCATTGGCGGCGTTCAAAACCGCGCCCGATGTACCGCCCAGCCGAGCGACCTGCAGACCCAAGGACAATGCCGGAAAGCGGCTAATGTCTGGCGGCTGAAAGTCCAGCGACATAGCTTCATGAAATTTTAGACGACGCGCCGGCCCGGCGACACGATGCGGCCAAGTTAACGCGTGTTGGATCGGCAACTTCATATCCGGAGGACTGAGCTGGGCGATCACTGATCCGTCTGCGAATTCTACTAAAGAGTGTACGATGGATTGAGGGTGTACGACCACCTCGATTTGGTCCGCTGACAGATCAAAAAGCCACTTTGCCTCGATTATTTCGAGGGCCTTGTTCATCATCGTGGCTGAATCGATGCTGATTTTCTGTCCCATATTCCACGTCGGGTGTGCCAAGGCCTGCTGGGGAGTGGCGTTTTCCATTTCTTGGCGACTGAACTGGCGGAAGGGACCCCCGCTGGCCGTCAAACAAATTTTGACCAATTCGTCTCGTTTACCGCCCTGCAGGCATTGAAAGATGGCGTTGTGTTCGCTGTCCACGGGCAGGATCGTTGACCCGGATTCAGCCGCCAGGTCCATCACCAGCGGGCCGCCTGCCACCAGAGTCTCCTTGTTGGCTAGAGCGATTTTTTTTCCTGAGCGAATGGCTGCCAACGTACTGGACAGTCCGGCGATTCCGACGATGGCCGCCACCACCATGTCGCACGACTGCTCGGCCGCGCGACGATCCAAATGTTGTGGGCCAATCAACAGTTCGGTACCGGGCATGGCGGGCCAGTTGTACTGCTCGGCGAACTGGCTATCGGTGGCCACAATCCATGAGGGACGGAATTCTTGCGTCTGTTCCACCAACAAGTCCAGATTGCGATGCGCTGAAAGCCCAACAACCTTCAACTGGCTGGGCAAGCTTCTGGCAACCTGCAAAGTACTGACGCCGATACTGCCTGTTGATCCGAAAACGGCGATGGACTGATTGCTTGGCGAGTTCGTGGATTCGATGGACATTGCTGGTTGGTGGTCGTCTGGAGAGACAAAAGTGACGTTTTTATCGTTGATAATTGCAAAATCCGGCTACCGAGACCTCAAAAATCGGCTACAACCGCGCTCGCCGTATCCCGCATGCCATCCCTTCACTCTAAACTTTAAACTTGGCCATCCCAAGCACGGATGGTTGGGACACTTGGAAATGGTGTCCAGATAGTCACTTTGACCGATTTGTCCGCCGACGATGATCAGCCTACAGTTCATCGTTCAAACTGATTATTAAAACTCAAGCTTGTCACCTCGTCATGACCGGAAGACTCAAGGATCGTCATGGATCAAGAACGCAAAAATAAACCAACGGAATCGAAAAACCGGCCGAGCATGGCCTTCTTTCTGATACTGGTCACGGTCGGCATCGCCATGCTGGCCCTGATGATGATCAACAGTATCCGGGAATACCGGCTATCTTATAGCCACTTCGATCGCCTGCTGGAAGAAACCATGTACCAGGATGCCAACGGAGACGCTCAGGTTTTGAGTGAATCCCTAACAGGTGCTATCAGGATCAACAACGTCGGATTGAAAAAACGTTGGAACGAAGTCAGTGCATTGCAGGACATCAAGGTCGGCGATCGCACGATTCGCGGATCCATTAAATTGCGAACGGCCAACGCCAGCGATGAAGAGCCCGGTGAAGATGACTGGAGCGAACCGACGACGGTTCAATTCGTGACCAAGAAAGTGGACTCGGACCAGTTCACCAATGATTTGTTAAGCAAGTTAAGACGAGCCAACATTCGACACGATGCCAGCGTCCCGTCGTTCATGGAACGGTACGGGTTCCTGTTATTTACAACGATGTTACTGCTGCTGTTTTTCCTGTGGATGATGCGACGCATCGGCGGAGCCAGTGGGCCGATGCAATTCGGACGCAGCCGCGGAAAGTTGCATGCCGAAGAAGATTTGAAGATCACATTCAATGACGTGGCAGGGATCGACGAGGCGGTTGAGGAAGTTCGAGAAGTTGTCGACTTTCTGAAGAAGCCAGAAAAGTATCAGAAACTTGGTGGCCGCATTCCGCGAGGTGTGTTGTTAGTAGGCCCGCCGGGAACCGGAAAAACGTTGTTGGCCAAAGCGATTGCTGGCGAGGCCGGTGTGCCGTTCTTCAGTATGTCGGGTAGTGATTTTGTCGAGATGTTCGTTGGTGTCGGTGCCGCACGTGTTCGTGACATGTTCCAACAAGCCGAAGCCAAAGCACCTTGCATTATCTTCATCGACGAACTGGATGCTCTGGGTAAGTCTCGGGGTGGCAGTATGGTCGGCGGTCACGACGAACGAGAACAAACGTTGAATGCCTTGTTGGTTGAAATGGATGGTTTCTCGTCCAACAGTGGCGTGATTGTCATGGGTGCTACGAATCGCCCAGAAACATTAGACCAAGCGTTAATGCGACCCGGGCGTTTCGATCGTCACGTTCTGGTTGATCGACCGGACCTAGGTGGTCGCGAAGAGATTCTGAAAGTACACGTCAAAAATGTAAAACTTGATCCGGATGTCAATTTGAATCGCATCGCTGCCATTACTCCTGGTTTCGCCGGCGCGGATCTTGCCAACCTGGTTAACGAGGCCGCTTTGTTGGCCGCTCGTGGTGGTAAGTCGATGGTCGGTATGGACGAGTTTAATGACGGAGTCGAGCGAGTCACGGCGGGTTTGGAAAAGAAACGTCGTGTTATGAATCAGGACGAAAAACACCGTGTTGCCTACCACGAAAGTGGGCACGCATTGGTCGCTTACAGTTTGCCAAATACCGACCCGGTTCACAAAGTTTCGATTATTCCTCGCGGCTTTGCGGCGCTCGGTTACACCATGCAACGTCCCGAAGGCGATCGATTTTTGGCGACTCAGTCGGAACTGGAAAGCCAAATCCAAATCCTGTTAGCAGGTACTTTGGCCGAGGAGTTGATCTATCCGGACATCTCAACGGGTGCTCAGAACGACCTGGAACGAGCCTCGAAGATTGCTCGCGCCATGGTGACTCAGTACGGTATGAGCCGACTGGGGCGAGTGAACTATTCGGGTTCCACGACCTCGCCATTTCTCAGTACAGCGCGAGGCGAAGAGAGTGCTCCGTTGATCTCGGAAAAGACGGCTCGCGAAATCGATGACGAAGTGCGTCGCATAATCGACGAAGGCATCGAAAAAGTGCGGCACATTTTGGAGGTTCGTAAACAGGCCCTGGTCGCCTTGACTGATCGTCTGATGGAAGTCGAATCGGTTGATTCCGAGGAACTGAAATTGCTGATCGATGAAAACTCGCCAGGGCCGCTCGTCGTGCCTGGTACTGCAGAACGACATCGCAGCAGCGGCGAGCCCCGAGCTTTGCCGTTGGAAAAGCCAAAAGACGGCACGAAGGCTAACTAAGATTTCAAGGTAGCTGGCTGGATTCACCAGAATTCAGGTCAGTCGCCAAGCCCGAAGTCTGGCGACTCCGAGAGACCTTGGTTGTGAAATCATAAATTGTGATTTTCCTTGTAACAAACAAGCTGCCAAACGAGTAATATCGTGGGGCAGTTTTTTTTGTGCGCGTCAAACAAGCTGCCAAACGGCACAACACGACTAATCAAGAAAGGCTAACAAAATGCAAATTCGTTACGTTACAAAGCTTCTGTTAACACTGGTTGGCGGCTTGGCCGTCGTGTTTGCCAGCCTGACCGCCAACGCTCAGTCGATGGAAGGTATCGATTCGAAGCATATCTTTCCTGACGCTTCGTTTGTGATGGCCGTCCAGTTGAATCTGTTGGAGGAACAATTGGGCATCGAACAGGCAGAGCAGTTGCAGGAAATTCACGATTGGTTGGAACAGCTCCTGCTGTTGGATACATCCAAGTGCACTCAAGCATCCATCCAATTGCGATCGAGCAGAACCGGACTAAATGAATCGTTAGGATTTACATTTCAAGCCCAAGAAGACATCGACGCCGATCAAATCGAAGGTCTAGCCGAACGTTATTCATTGGACGAGTCAACTTACGAAGGCCAAACGTTTTATACGACAGGCCGGGAACCGGCGTTCCTGTTCTCGGGTGCTTCCTTGATGATCTGCGAGGTCCAAAATGCTAAATGGCTTATCGAACAAGAGGCAAGCGACAAAGAATCCGAGATCGTCGAAAGGATTTCGCTCTCGGCGGCCGTAGGGTTGCATGCTGATCTCCGCGAAGAATCGACTCGAGAATCTTTGGTTGAAATGATTACGGCCTATTCGATTGACGAAGAACTCGTTCGTAAAATGATGGAACAGTGCGATTCGTTCAGTGGCCAAATTAGGTTTGATGAGGACCGTCAGTTTCAGTTGACGTTTCAGTTGAAAGAGGACACCGACGTTCAGGCCTTTCAAGAACTGAACAAGCAGTTTCTTGCACAAGCCATTGATTGGAGCAACAAAATGCCCGGTATTTTTGGTTCCATGGATCCCAGTCCTGCTTTCAAAGAGGAGTTTTCGACGCTGTTCGGTGTATTTAGTGAAGTGATCGAAAACGCCGAAGTCACGGTGGATGGAAACGAGGTGATTGTCGAAGCGGGTCACGAGAATGCCGCTCAAATTGTAAACAGTCTGGTGACCGCGATGAAAGCTATTGTCGACATGTTTGGTGCGCCCTGACTATGAAAATTGCGATCTGCAACGAGACTTATCGCGATTGGTCGTTTGTCGATGCGTTTCAGCACGCCAGTGCCCAAGGCTATGATGGGATCGAGATCGCTCCTTTTACGTTGAACCCGGACGCCTACGCCATCTCCGATTCACAGATCAGTGAGGTCGTTGCGTTGGCCAAGCAGTTCCATCTGCAGGTGGTGGGTTTGCATTGGCTACTGGCTTTTACATCCGGTTACCACTTAACGTCTTCGGATGCACTGGTCCGTCAAAAAACGGCCGACTACTTGGCTCGTCTGGCCGAAGTGTGCCGACGGTTGGGCGGCCAAGTGATGGTTTTCGGATCGCCGAAACAAAGGAATATTCCAGAAGGAATGTCGGTCGAAACGGCGAATCAAAATGCGCTCGATTGTATTCGGCGCGTGTTGCCGGCACTTCAGGCCCATAACGTTTGTCTGGCTTTGGAACCGTTGGGGCCGGAAGAGGGGAACTTTTTGTTGACGGCCCAATGGGGGCGGCAATTGGTGCAACAGATCGATTCGCCGTTGGTGAAATTGCACCTGGACGTTAAGGCCATGAGTACAGAGGACACACCCATTCGGGACTTGATCGCCGCGTCTGCCGATGAGCTTGTGCACTTTCACGCCAATGATCCGAATCGTCGCGGACCCGGAATGGGCGACGTGGACTTTACTGGCATCATTGAAGCTCTCCAAAAGATTGATTACTCGGGGTGGCTGTCCGTGGAAGTTTTCGACGAGTCGGTTCCGGCTGAAAGAACGGCGGTCGAAAGCATCGCCTATCTTCGCAAGATCGCAAAGACTTTGGGCATTAAATGAGCGTCAACGGTGCTTTGCTCGCCGATAGGATTGAGCCCCAATTTGGCACTAAGTCGAGTGTCTAGTAGGTAAAGCGAGCTAGATTACAGGTCATTTTGTAGGTCTAGCGGGTTAGTTGCCTTTCTGAAAATTTTTGCAAGAATTGGGTGAATTACTTAAATCTATGGAGTCATTAATATGAAACTTTTGAATCTAAAAAAATTGTTTGGTTTGCTGTGCTGCTTTGGTGCGGCCGTCATGATCTCAGGTTGTGCTGACGATGCTGGTACCGATACCGATGGTGGTAGCGGCGGTGGAAGCACCGAGCAAGCTGACCACGACGACCACGATGGTCACGATCACGATGGTGGCGACCACGACCACGGTGCAGCCACCAACGAAGGTTCTGCCACTGAAGGTTCCAGCAACGACTAAGCTGCGAATCGTCAGACCAGAAACAAAAAAGCCTTCCGTGTTTTCACGGAAGGCTTTTGTTTTTTATCAAGGTGCCTGCAGCACTTCGTGTTATTGCAATGCCGAAGGATTGGTTGCTTGGCTGCCACCGGTTTGATAGATGGCTGGTTCATCCATGCCGTCACCATTCCAGTCGCCGACCACAGGCAAGTCGCCGCGTCCACCAAGTTCAAAGACTTGATCAGTGGCATCGCGTTGTTGGTTACCGTTGCTGTCGATGATCCAGGTCCCGTCGCGGTAGATTGCAACCTCTTCGATACCGTCGCCATCGAAGTCGCCAACGAGTGGGATATCCCCTGCCCGACCGAATGTGAATTCGGCATCTTCGTAGTCGAAGCGACCGTCGCCGTTCAAGTCGATCTGCCAATTTCCATCGTTGAAGATACCGATGGTGCGAATGGAATCACCGTTCCAATCACCAGCCAGTGGCACGTCCTGTCGCTCGCCATATCCGAACACGTGATCGATCACATCGATACGCGAGGAACCGAAACTGCTAAGACGCATCGCTCGGGCTCCCTCGGCAGCCTCAACAACTTGTGGAGGTAGGTTTTTCGGGCGAGTCAACGGATCATTGTCTGGATCAGGCAAACCTGGGTCGGCCTCGATCGCTTCATCGTCACCTTCCCAAGCGGGACCGTAGATACCGATGTCGTCTTTGCCGTCGCCGTCCCAGTCACCAACCACTGGTCGATCGTGTTCGTCACCCAATCGAGCCATCAGATCGTCGATATCCCATCGGCCGTTGCCGTTTAGATCGATCATCCAGTAGCCTTCTTTATACAGCACCATTTCGTCGTCGCCGTCTCCGTCGAAATCACCCGACAATGGCGTGCCTCCGATCATGCCAAAGAAGACTGCCTCGCTGGAATCCAGTTCGAAAGAGCCATTGTCTTGGCGAGTCGTAAAGGTCCACTCGCCAGCATCCATATCGAAACGTTGCCAGTCCTGTTGTGAAAGGTAGCTAGTTTGTAACCAGTTTGGTTGCGATGAATCGGCGTCTCCACCACGCGGTTGGCCACCGTTGACGACACTCAAGTGCCACGAGTAAGGATCTGGGGCGTCGGGCAATGCTTCTACGACAATGCCACGACCACCACCGACAAACGTTGTGAAGTTGATCGACTGGTTGCCCGCTAAACCTTGGCCTGGGTTACCAGGCGGTGATGGTGGAACGGGGTTGCCGGGTATTACCGGATTCCGTGGAACGGTCGTAACATCCTGTGTTGGTGGTGGCGGGTCTGGAAGCGATAACGCACGGACCTCGGTAAAGTTGTTCTCGAACGAGGCTCCGCCGGCCTCAACGCGAATGTTGACGACCGAGTCCATGATCTCATTGGACGAGAACGTGTCCAGCAGCAACGACTGAGTGGAAGCTTCGGATTCCGAATTGAAAACCAATCCGGTGGTTGTTCCGGGAATGTCGTTGGCGTCCACAAGTCCGTCCGGCTGCGTTTCGACAACGATGTAGTTGCCCGCGGCCAAACCAGTGAACCAGTACTCGCCTTGAGCGTTGGTTTCGATGAAGACTTCCGCGTTCGGGTCGCCGTTCAGGTGAGCGTAATCGCCTTGATCCAGGACCTCGCTAAGCAACACGGGTCGCGGAGCAATTTCGTTAGTCGCTGGGTCGATGTAGTAATACAATGCGACTCGTACACCTTCTAATGGGGTATCCACGTTGGCATTGAACTGTCCGTCACGTAGATCGCGGAATCCATCTGGCACGTCGCCGTCTTCGGTGCGGAACGCGGGACCGTCCTCGAAGACTCGCCCGTGAATTTCAGCCGCTTCGTGCTCGCAGAAGTTGTGGTTTTGCAAGTTCTGTCCGCTGTCGACCACGATTCCGGTCAACAGGTTCTCAGAAGCTACGCCGCCACCGTCACCGACCGTTTCGCCGGCAGTGAACAAGTCGGCAGGTTGTATCTGACGAATCGAGTACTCGCCAGGCAACAGAGCGTCGAATTCGTAGAAGCCGTTTTGGTCTGTCAACGTTTCGGTCACGACGTTGCCATCGCTGTCCAGTAACTGCAATGTGACGCCGGACAATGGCGAATCGCCGTCATCGATGTCGAACACACCATTGCCGTTGCTGTCGATGTGTACGTGGCCGCTGACACTAGCCAAACGGATCTCGCCAAAGTCGAAGTCTTGACCACTTTGACCGCCGCGGATTGTGATTTCGCAGAACTCGTCATTATGAGAGATCTCACCATTGCTGACGCCGTCGACATTGCCCAGTGATTCTTGGCCGTCCACGAAGTCGGTCGGCTGGATTTGGCGTACCTTGTACGTGCCGGCCGTCAGATCATGGAAGCAGTAGTTACCTTCGGCGTCAGTGATCTGCTCAGCAACCAGATTGCCATCTGCATCAAACAACTGAATCGTGACACCTGCGATGCCTTGTTCCGTATCCTGTTGGATGCCGTCGTTGTTGACGTCGAACCAAACGGTACCTTTGATCTCGGCAGGGATGTGTTCGCAGAAATCGTAGTTGACCGCGTTCTGTTCGGAACCGAGCACAATGCCCTCGATAATTCCATCCATGTGGCTGCCAACGGTTTGTCCGTTGATCGTTCCAGCTTCGCCGGTGCCATCGATGAACCCTTCAGGGGTGAATTCGCGGACCGCGTATTCGCCAGGGGCCAAGTTGTTGAACGAGTAATCACCGTTGGCGTCAGTGGTCGTCGTTGCAAGAACGTTTCCATCAACATCCAGTAGCTCCAGAACAACGCCTTCCAGCGGACGATCGCCCAACGCTGCATTGAACGTTGATTTGTCGCCGTCGGCGTCTGCATGGACGTTACCGGAAATTGAACCTGGTCGGATTTCACCAAAGTTAAACTCGACGCCCTGATCGCCACCTACCAAAATGATCTCGCAGAATTGGTCGTCCAAGGCATGACCGGATGTCGTCTCGGTGCCATCAGCACCCAGCACGGTTCCCAGAGTGTCAATGCCGTCCAGGAAATCGGTAGGTTGAGTTTCAACCAATTTGTATTCGCCAGGCAGTAGTTCTTCGAAACAGTAATCACCGTTGGCATCAGTGAAAGTTTCTTGAACGACGTTACCATCGGCGTCGAACAGTTGGATCAGAACGCCCTCAATGCCCTCTTCACCGTCTTGTTGAATGCCATCGTTGTTGCGGTCGTGGAACACGGTACCCTTGATGGTCGCCGGTTCGTGCTCGCAGAAATCGTAACGAACGCCCTCGTCGCCGGAGGTCAGCACGATGTTTCCGATTCGGTCGTTGGCAATTTGAACGCCGTTTTGAACACCATCAACGTTACCGACCGCGTCAGCTCCGTCCAGGAATCCATCGGGCTGGACTTGCACGACCGTATAGGTACCTGGCACCAAAGCCCCGAATTCATACAGGCCGTTGGCGTCGGTGGTTGTGGTGTCGACCAAGTTACCGTCATTGTCGAACAGCTGAATCTCAACACCGGCAATCGGATCAAAGTTCGGGTCGGTTGGGTCCAGTTTGGATTGGCCGGGCAGTTGTACACTGACGTAGCCAGAGATCGAAGCTGGTTGGATTTCGCCAAAGTTGTATTCGACGCCGTGTTCGTCGGCACACAGGTGAATTTGTCCGAAGAAGTCGTTGGAGACCTCGCCAACTAGTTCACCATCGATGTTACCCAGGCTGTCTTTGCCATCGATGAAATCGACCAAAGGGTTTTGGCCTGGTGGGTAGTTGTTGATCTCGGTCAGTTCGTAAATTCCAGGTGGCAAGCCGGTTACTTCGTAGTGCCCGTTGGCGTCGGTGCGAACGAAGATTGGATCGGTGTTGGCAAAGGCGTCGGGCAGGCCCGGAATATCTTCCTTGGCACCAACTCGGGTAACCTGGATCAGTACGTTGGCGATTCCGTCCTCGTTTGGATCGAATACACCGTCGTTGTTTTCGTCATGCCAGACGTTACCGGACAATGAAGCAGGTCGAACTTCTTTGAAGTCGTAGTTTTCGGCGACGGTGCCACCCAGTGGGATTTGAATGTCGCCGATAATGTTTTCGTTGCCATTGGCGTCGTCCGCGATCACGCCTTGTTCTTGACCTTGCACGGTGCCGGCTGTGGCGCCAACATCCAGGAATCCGTCCGGTTGGATTTCGACCAAACGGAAAGTGCCTGGAGTCAGTCCCAATGCGGTTCCGAATTCATAGTCGCCATTGGCATCGGTTAACGTTTGAGCGACCGATTCGTATTCGCCGGTTGCCGTGTTTAGTTTTTCCAGGACGATCTGCACACCTTCGATGCCCTCTTCGGACGAGTCCTGGACCCAGTTCAAGTTAGCGTCGTGGAAAACGGTACCTGAGATCTCGATCGGTTTGGGTACTGCGTCAAAGACATCGACTGCTGCAGCGGTTCTGTCGGCGTTGCCTTCGCCGTTGTCACTGACCAAATCGAGTGGCGTGAAGGCGATGTCTTCGCCCGCCTGCAACAGCTGGTCGTATTCGTCGAAGAAAGTGCCTTGGGTTTGCGATTGCGATTGCCCGTCATTCAGTGTCGTTTGAACAGTGATGTCGCGACCTTCGAAGGTGTAGTTATCGTCAACGAATGTTGCGTCGAAGTGCGTACCTTCGAATTCGACACCAGAAGCAATTCTGTCGTTACGTAGCCGTTCGACTTCGTCAACGTCGATCGTGAACGCCAGAATGTCACCGGCTTCGAAGTTTTGAACGTCGACGATCAACTGCAAGCCATCGTCGGACACGGACACGCCCAGGATGTCGTCGGCCGCAATGCCTTGCGATCCTGTCGTGCTGAACTCGAAACCGTGCGAGATTCCAGCCCCCGGTTGGCCCTGGTCGACATCAAAGAAGACGTCACCTTGAGTCAAGCCGCCGCTGAGGTCTTGATCGCCATTCAAGACGAACTGTGTTAGCTGCGTCGTGTCGGCACCGCCTGCAAAGGTGACTTCGAAATAGTCAGGCGTGGTATCCTGTCCAAGGTCATCTTCCAGGTAAGTGATACCGGCAACCACTGGATCAGCATCCAACAGTTGACGTGGTTCCATTTTTTCAAAGTGGCAACGACGTTGAGTCGCGCGGCGCGAATGAGCTTCGTCATTGCGGTGTTTCTTACGTAGTTTTTTGAAAAGTCCCATTTCAGTGCCCTCCGTGAACAGCTGCTGCGGAGATTTCCGCTTGTTGGTGGTTTGCCTGGGAGCAACCGTTCGAGTTGTTCCACGTGTTGTTTGTTGCGACGTTATCCGTTGTCAAGGTTGAGATCGCGCCAGGGGTTAGCGACGAAAACTTCCAATATCCTGAGGTTGGCGAGCGACTTTTTCGGTCGTCCAAATGCGGACTCGCGTGTCATAGCTTCCCGACACCAGGACGTTGTCGGAAAAATCGAGGCTGGTGACTGTTCCAGTGTGACCCGTCAGTTTCCCAACTTGTGTCAACTCGTTCAGATCCCAGATCGTGATCGTGTCATTACTGCCGGCAGTGGCCAACAGGTTGTCTTCTAAAACGCACACAGCAAACAGTTTGCCGGCGTGGACTGGTAAAGATTGCACCTGAGCAGCGTTTTGTAGGTCGACGATTCGCACCATCTGATCTTCGCCGCAGGTAATCAATTTGTTATCCGCTGTGAATTCGATGTCTCGGATGCGACGAGTGTGCAGATCCAACGTTTGAAAAACGCTTAACGTATCGGTTTTCCAAATGTGAACTTTGCCGTTGCGCCCCGCAGACGCCAAGAATTGACCGTCCTTGGAATACTCAACGCATCGTATATCGTTACACGAAGATTGCAGCGTTCCCACTTGGTCGCCACTTTCAATGTCATACATACGCAGAGTGTTTTCGAAGCCGGCTGTGAGCAATTGCTTGCTGTCAGGTGACCACGCCAAATCGACGATGGCTGCCGGGTGATCCGTGATGACACGCGGTCGACTCGTGTTTTCCAAATCCCAAATGACCAAACGACGATCGTTGCCGGCCGTGGCCAGCTTACTTCCGTCGGGCGAAAACTTGGCGACTCGCACCCAATCTGTGTGCTCCATTAACTGGTGAATGAAACGACCAGTGCTGCGATCAAACACGTTGATCACATGGTCGTCGCCCACCATGGCCACCATCGTGCCATTAGGTTGCACGGTGACACATGTGATCACCGGTGCTTTATGAGCGGCCGTCAGTGCCTCGACCTGCACGACGGTGCTGTCCCAATTGATGTTGGGTTTCGTCGTTGGCTGAGCTGCACTGGGCTGGAAAGTCTGCGCGGTTAATTGTGTGGCAAAAAGAAGAGCACCACATAGGGCCGCGACTGTGCCGCGACATATCACTCGACTGTTCATCGTCGTGATTCTCCAAATCCATTTACTGTAAAAGTCGCCCTAGATTGCGCATTTTTTGGGTGCGCAGATTGGACTCCACTTCAAATATCGGAAGGGATTTGTGAGCTGTTCACCGTTTGTTTAAGAAACAATTGGGCTGGCTGGCAATTCACGACGATCAGCGAAAACAGGTAAATTAGGGGCGGCCGTGTTCGTCAAAGTTTGAAGGTGCTATCGTCAAGTGGTGTCGATTGCAGGTGGCACTATCGAAAAAAAGACTTCCTCAGGTGCTCGCAGTTATCCAGACAAGTGGCATCATTCAAGCGTTTTTTGCAGGTCGCTGAGAACTTCCACCCTGTCCGGACCGCATGATGTGGACGGATAGGTAGCCAGTCTGTGTCGCCATCTCCATTCGGTAAATCCGAGTCCGGCGACGTAGACGCCCTCAATCAAAATATGCAACACACCCAGCAACGTGATTTGGTGCCAGAATGTGGCAACGGTAGCTAGGCAGACTAACAACCAAAGCATGTTGGCGATCGCGAGTATCTTCACCAATATTTTTGGGCGTGGACGGCGGGTCGTCGTGTACATCGAAAACGCACCGTACAACAAGTTCGCACCACCAAACGAAACGACTAGCCACAACGGAAGGTTTTCCCATTCGCTAATCTGGTGGTGCAACAAGATGACAAGGACCCCGACTACCAGTCCGCCCAGGCAATCGACCCACAAAATTCTGTCATCCGCTGGGGTGTTCCATTCTGCAGAATTCATAGTCGCCGATTCGAAGAATTTTTCGGGTGTTCGTTGGTCCGTGGTCGACTCGTAGCGATGGGTCGTGGCTGACGTTTCATACGTGAAATTGGCTTCTTTGAACGACTTGCGAGCAATAGGCTTATTCGGCTCTAGGGTTAGCTGGGTGAGCTATTGATTGGTTTTTGGAAATCACTGGTCTGTGAGAAGGGTAGGTTAAGTTGGATTTAAATTCCGTATGGGGCATTGTGTGCTTGGTGGTGGCCAATAGAATCCGGCTCTAGGTATTGAAAATAGCACATCCCCAACCTTGATTGCAAACGTGGATATCTCCTCCTTTATCACGTTGGTGTTAGAACTTGTTGGCGGCCTTGGTTTATTCCTGCTGGGCATGAAGCACATGTCCGAAGGGATGCAGGCCGTCGCTGGTAAAAGTCTTCGTCGAATTATCAGCGCGGTTTCAACCAACCGACTTCTGGCCACGACCTGTGGCATACTTGTGACCTGCATCGTTCAATCCAGCTCCATTACAACCGTGATGGTGGTCGGGTTCGTTAACAGTGGCGTGATGACTTTGGCGCAAGCCATTGGGATCATCATGGGAGCCAACATTGGGACGACGATCACTGGATGGATTTTGGTTTTGAAGGTTGGCAAGTACGGGTTACCGATACTTGGTTTTTCCGCCTTCGTTTATCTGTTTTCAAAAAAGGACCGAACGCGATATTGGGCGATGGCGATCATGGGGATCGGGATGATTTTCTTCGGTCTAGAACTGATGAAAGACGCCTGTGGCCTGATCAAAGAGATGCCTCAATTCGAAAATTGGTTTCTGCAATTTCAAGCAGATTCCTATTTGGGTGTTCTGAAGTGTGCTTTGGTGGGCTGTCTTTTGACCGTGATGGTGCAATCATCTTCAGCGACATTGGGAATCACGATTTCGTTGGCCTTCCAAGGCGTGATTCCGTTCGAAACCGCCGCTGCTTTGGTGCTTGGTGAAAACATCGGCACGACGATTACAGCGTTCTTGGCTTCGTTGGGTGCGACGACCAATGCCCGCCGTGCTGCCTACTTTCACATCGTCTTCAACTTGATCGGAGTGGTCTGGATCACTTTGATTTTTTCTTGGTACATTGAACTCATTCACTGGCTGGCTGGCGGCAATGTTTCCGAAGCAGTGGTCGTGGACGGTGTTACCAGTTATCCCAATACGACTTTGGCAATCGCCATGACCCATTCCGTGTTCAATATCACGAACACGCTGATGTTTATTCCTTTCCTGCCATGGTTTGTCAAGTTTCTGGAACGAGTGGTGCCGGCCAAGGATTTCAAAGAGAAGCCGCGACTGACGGATTTGGAAATGCGAGTCGCCCGCACTCCTGCTCTGGCCATTCAGCAATCGCGAGTTGAGATCGAAAAGATGGGCGACGGCTGCGAAAAGATGCTGACTTGGTTGTCAGAATTAGTGGAGCAGGATGATCCGGATCGAGCGTTAGCCGATCGTTTGACTCGTCGCGAGCAAGTTCTGAATTCAATGCAGGACGAAGTCTCCGAATTTGTTACCGAGCTACTTTCGGGCAACGTCCCCTACTCCATTGCAGACGAAGCTTGCCGTCAATTGCGGATGGTCAACGAATACGAGGCCATGAGTGATGACATCGTGAACCTTGATAAGTTTGATCGCAAACTTAGACGGAAAGGCTCTCGGTTCTCCGAGGAGCAACGAGAGGGCTTAGGGTTCCTTAATAAGCAAATCGCTGAGTTGTTGCGGATCGTTAATCTTGCTCTTCAGCAGAACAATCGAAACGTGCCTACGCAAATCACTGCTTTGGCTGATCGAGTCAAGAAGGACGTAAAGCAACTACGTCGCAAGCATTTGAGTAATCTGCTGAATGACAAAATTGAGCCGCAAGTGAGTGTGGCCTTTTTGTCGGCACTGAACGCCTACTCAAGGCTCCGCGATCACACGATCAACATTGCCGAGTCGATTGCTGGCGAAAAGTAATTCGCTGTTTGCACTCGTTGTGGATCGGTTGACTGAAAGACCAGCATCGGATTTGCTGACGGATTTGCCAGTAGTAAATCGGGCTATGCTGTCCGTGTGAAATGCTGGCATAATTTCACTTTCTGATTGATGCGAAAAAGTTGTTACCTCTTTGGGTCGCCAGCCCTATAGATAGGTGTACGACGTCTACGCCTTGAAAACACGTAACGCACAAGCAACATTCGCTTGGCGAATTTGCCCATTGTCGAAGGATCTACAATGCAACTGTTAATGAATCGTCGATTACTCGCGATATTGTTGTTGACCATGCTCTGGTCACCAATGACTTCACAAACGCTGGCACAAGACAACACGGAAGAGTCTCCACCAAACGTTTTGCTCT
>CAZJBW010000050.1:0-32081 GCA_964543985.1 uncultured Pirellulaceae bacterium
GATGAACTTTCCGCTGTTCCATCGGTAGCTGTCTGCGCCGGCCGAATGTTACCCTCTACTCCTGGTAGCTACCCTCCCTGATAGTTACCCTCCCTCGGGAGGGTGGCTGTGCTGGAAGTTGATCAACTGACCATTACCGAAAGCTATTTGGTTGGCAAAGGAACTTCGGCGTCGGACAGAATTTTGTTGAATTGAGTTGCTGGTGACTTGGTAGTCCGGAACCCTTCCTGTTTCTCGTCGTCAATGTGCCACTGTACCTGCATGCATTCGAAACAAATCACGAAGTCATAAACTTTCTCTTCAAAGGTAACCCGAATCCCGTGTCGCGGCAGGAAACAGGCAGCGACAGTTCCATCGTTATCATTGACTCCCTTTTTAAATGCTTCCAGCAACGATTGCATGGTCTCTTCCGCGATGGTCGTCTTTCCGAGCACTTCGAAGTGATGAAACATTTCACCTTCAAACTCTTCGTCTTCCACCTGAATCGGATTAAGTGAAAAGAACTCTATTTTTTCAGCAGCCTCGAGTGCTTTCTTCACTGCATCTGGCATCTGGTCCTTGGCACTACAGCCGGCTGAAAAGGAAACAAGCAACATCCCAAACGCCGTGATTTGGCAACAGAAATTCCACATCGGTTCACCTTGCTCTATTAAAAAACACTCTTGCAAAAAAAGTCATCAACCATCGTCGGTAACGAATTTATGACGAGCGCCACACCGATCAAGTTCCCTCGACTTTTGAAAAGTGGCTGATTGGCGCCGGATGTTACCTTCCTCCTGATAGCTACCCTCCCTGATAGATACTCTCCCGAGGGAGGGTGTCTGTGCTGAAAGTTACTCCGCGGATTTTTGGATGAACGCTCCATTGTTGCATCGGCAGTTGCCTGCGCCAGGTGTTACCTTCCCCTGGCAGCTACCCTCCCCTGGGAGGGTCGGACGCGGTAGCGGCCGGAGGGGATTTCAAAGTTAATGTCTTTTGAAGAGGCAACAATCACATGGCCCTCCCCGGAGCGGAGCTCCGACCCTCCCTCGGGAGGGTGTCTATGCAGAAAGCTGTCCGAAGGCAGGGTGTCTTCTTGAAGCACCATGATGAGGAACGACAAAAAACATAATGCATGTTTTCCAACTAATTGAACAGAAATTTGCGAACTGGAATACTGTCAGCTATCCTGAGTGTTCACAGTTTTACAAAAATGGGAGAGAGTAAGCAGAATGGCTATTGAGATTGGCTGCCCGAAATGTGCGAAGGTACTAAGGGCGAAAGATAGCTTGGCCGGTCGCAAGGTCAAGTGCCCGAAATGTGCGACGGTTTTTGTGATACCTCACCCACCGACTGCTCAGCCAGCTCAGCCCGCTGCAGTCGCTCAGCCAGATCCTTACGGTGATCCACTTGGTGATCCATTAGGCGATCCACTTGGTGATCAGAACGCGTTTGGTCAACCGGCAGGGTTCACGGGTCTTGATCTGCCGGAGTTTGGAACGGACGCAAATCAAGCTCAAACAACTTATCAACAGGCGGCCGGTCAACCGGCTCGTCGATTGGATGGTAGTGTCGCGCCGCCTCCACGGAAGAAGCCTACGCGACGAGAAATCTACAACAAGAGTGGCGGTGGTTCCCGTCGAATGCGACCTGTGTCGGCCAATTTGATGACTGTATTGCAAGTTGGGTTTCAGTTAGCGTTCAAGAATTTGGGCGCATTGATTGGCGGCATTGTGATTATCTTCTTGTCAATGATGGTGTCATTCGGTGTGGCGATCGGGGTTGCTATTCTTACTGTTGATCCACTGGGTCAAGTGGTCGCAGGTATTTTCGTGAGAATTATCTTGCTGTTTGGATCGATACTGACAGGGTGTTTAGGTATTGGCTATGCATTGATGTGCTTAGAAATTGGCCGCAAGGGAACCGGCAAGCTAAATAGCTTGGGTTCTGGTAGCGAATTTTATATGCCACTGTTTGGTGTTTATCTACTTATCAGCATTCCGTTATTTCTTATCACGGCGGGCATCGGATTTTTGGTTTCGCCAGAACTATCGTCAATCGTGGCCCTGGTTGCGTCGAGCTTGGTAGCCCTTTTTCTATGGCCGATTTACTATCTTATTGTGGACGGCAAGGAGTCGGCGATCAGTTCGATCGGTACAGCTGTATCGATCAGTTTGCCAAATGTATTGCAAGTCTTGGTTTTGATGGTGGTTTCGGTCGTGCTGACGATTGCAGGGATGACGTTGCTTACGTTGGGCTTGTTAGTTTCGTTGCCGATCGTGTCCATGATTTGGGCGGTGGCGTATCTGAAAATGTCGGGCCAGCGAACTTGGACGCCACCGACGGTTAACAAGATGCAGCAGATGGGCTAAAGCAAGCGTGGCTACTCAGACTTAGGAATGACTTCTTGGGTGTTGGATGAGTGCTCTTTAGGACTCGTTGTTTTCGCGTAGTTTGGCCAAGACGGTGTAGTCTTCCAGAGTCGAGGTGTCGCCGACTTCCGTTTTGCCCTCGGCGATATCTTTTAGCAAGCGACGCATGATTTTTCCGCTGCGAGTTTTCGGCAGCGAGCTGGTGAAGCGTAAGTCGTCGGGAACGGCCAGAGCGCCAATCTCCTTGCGAACGTGTTGCTTTAGTTCTTGACGTAGTTCCTCGCCGGCAGTCCCTTCCTTGATGGTCACGAATGCGGCAATGGCTTGCCCTTTCAATTCGTGGGCACGACCGATGGCGGCCGCCTCGGCAACGCAGGGGTGCGAAACCAACGCACTTTCAACCTCGATGGTACTCAGGCGGTGCCCTGAGACATTAATAACATCGTCGATACGGCCCATGATCCAGTAGTAACCGTCTTGGTCCTGGCGAGCGTTATCGCCGGCCAGATAGTTGCCCTTCACTTTGGACCAGTACACATCTTGGTATCGCTCGTCATCACCCCAGATCCCTCGCAACATACTGGGCCAAGGGTGAGTAATAACCAGCCAACCGCCTGCCCCATCGGGCACCGGTTTACCTTCTTCATCCACGATGGCGGGCAGGATGCCGGGTAGCGGTTTGGTGCAGCTTCCAGGTTTGGTCGGCACGGCACCTGGTAGAGGCGACATCATGACGCCGCCCGTTTCCGTTTGCCACCACGTATCGACAATCGGACAGCGTTGCCCACCGATTTTTTCGTGATACCAAATCCAAGCTTTCGGATTGATCCCCTCGCCCACCGTGCCCAGTAGACGTAGGCTGGACAGGTCGTGTTTTTCGACGTGTTCGTCGCCCCATTTCATGAACGCACGGATGGCCGTCGGCGCCGTGTACAGAATGGAAACTTTGTGTTTTTCCACGAGGTCCCAAAAGCGATCTTCGGCGGGAAAGTTCGGAGCGCCTTCGTACATCACGGCCGTGGCACCATTGGACAATGGACCGTACACGATGTAGCTGTGACCGGTGATCCAACCGCAATCGGCAGTGCACCAGTAGATGTCTTCCGGTTGCCAATCGAAAACCCACTGGAACGACATCTTGGTAAACAAGTTGTAGCCGGCGGTCGTGTGTTTGATACCTTTAGGTTTACCGGTCGATCCGCTGGTGTACAAAATGAATAGAGGTGCCTCGCTGTCCAGGGGCTCGGCGGGACAGTCGGCATCTGCCTGTTCCACCAGTTCGTGCCACCAATGGTCTCGGCCCGGTTGCATTTGCACTTCGTTTTCGCAGCGTTTCAAGACGATGCATTTTTCGACCGTCGGTGACTTTTGCAAAGCTTCGTCGACGACATTCTTTAGTTCCAACACTTTACCGCGACGCCAGCCGCCATCGGCCGTCAGCTGTAACTTTGCCTGAGCGTCGTTGTTGCGGTCCGCAATGGCCTCGGCGGAAAAGCCACCAAAGATAACAGAGTGCACGGCGCCGATCCTTGCGCAAGCCAACATGGCGATGGCCAGTTCCGGGACCATGGGCATATAGATCGAAACGACGTCGCCCTGCCCGATGCCTTGCTGTTTCAACACGTTGGCGAATTTGCAAACCTGGGCATGCAGCTCGCGATAAGTAAACGTGCGTACGTCGCCAGGTTCCCCTTCCCAAATGAAGGCGGTGCGATCAGCGACCTCGGTGTCCAAGTGCCGGTCAAGGCAGTTGTACGAAACGTTGGTCTTGCCGCCCACAAACCATTCTGCGTAGGGCTCATTCCACACCAAACCTTGATCAAAGTCCTGGAACCAGTGTAGTTCTTGACGAGCTAACTCGGACCAAAAAGCGACGGGGTCAGCGGCGGCTTTGTCGTAGAGCTTTTGGTATTCCTGCATCGATCCGATTTTCGCTTTAGCGGCGAATTCAGGACTTGGTGGAAACAGGCGTTCTTCGCTTAAGACGTTGTCGATTTGGTTCATGGTTTTGAGTGGATGATGTGAGAATGACAAGAAAATGAGGATGCACGGGCAGACGTGCCCAAGTTACGTAGGATGAAACGACGGCGAACATGTCAACTCGGTTAACGTTTCTTCTTCCGTTCGGCTCGGCGACGTTCGGCTTCTGCCCGCTTCTCTTCCGCTTCATCCTTCAGGCGTTTGGCAACGACTTCGGCTTCGCGGAGGACTCGCAGTGCATTGCCACCTAGGACCTTGTGGATCTGTTGTTTGTCGTAGCCGCGATTTAGCATTTCTTGAGTGATATACGGGTAGTACGAGACGTCGTCCAAGCCACGGGGCAGTGAACGAATACCGTCATAGTCCGAGCCGATTCCCACGTGGTCAATGCCAGCGACTTTGATGATGTGTTCGATGTGGTCAACAACGACTCGGAAATCGCCGCGTGCTCGGGAATCGATCGCGATGGTCTCTTTGGGCAAAATGAATTGGGTGGCGAAATTCACCATCACGACGCCTCCGTTGTCAGCGGTCAGTTGCAAGACGTCGTCGGGGACGTTGCGAACGTGGTCGCAGATCGTTTTAGCGGACGAGTGCGAATAGATCACGGGTGCCTGAGTCACTGCCAAAGTCTTTCGCATGCACTCGGGGGTAACGTGCGATATGTCGACCAGCATGCCTAGCTGATTCATTTCGCGAACGACCTCTTCGCCAAACGCGTTTAGCCCGCCAACTTTTGGTTCGTCAGTACAGGAATCCGCCCAATCTAAATTGCGACTGTGCGTCAGTGTCATGTAGCGAGCGCCTCGGTCGTACAAATCGCGGAGTCGGGCCAGCGAGTTCTCAATCGAGTGCCCGCCTTCGACGCCGATCAGCGATGCGATCTTGCCCTGCCCCACCAGTCGCTCGACATCATCGGCTGTCAACGCGATCTCGAAAACTTCCGGGTAGCGTTTGCACATCTCGTGGACCAAATCGATTTGTTCGATCGTCGTAACGAACGAACTGCCTTCGCTCATCGTGGAAACGGGAACGTACACCGACCAGTACTGAGCTTTTAAGCCGCCCTTTTTCAGGCGTTCGATGTCTGTATGGAATTCAGTCGGTTTGGCGATGTCGACGTTGTCGAATGACGAGTTCGCGCGTTGACGCATGGCCCACGGCAGGTCGTTGTGGCCGTCGAACAACATACCCGAGTTATGAATCTGCAGGGCTTCTTCCGAAACTTTGTAGTTGGCAACAAATTCAGCCGCGGCTGTTTCGGCAGCTTGCAATTCAGCAACTTGCGTCTCGCTGGGCGTTTCGGCTTTCTCGTCTTGCCAAGCCATCAAGCCCGGTGAAAAAAGAGTGCCAAGAATTCCGGTAGCCAAAAATAGGGTGCGTCGAATCACGTTAATCTCTCTTTGTTGCGAACAGCGGTTGCCTGTGGCGATCCCAATCGATCAACTCAATTTACCGTATTTGAGCGATGCCTTGTAGTAACTGAGCTTTTTGAGGCCAGAATTTTGGTGGCTCAGTTTCACCGGCGTCGCTTTAACAGACGAAACAAATCGATCATATTTGCCATTAGCGATCGGACGTTGATCTTGGAGCTTCCCAGTTCGCGTTCCGAAAAAACAATCGGCACTTCACAAAACGTGGCCTGTTGCTGATGCAGGTGCAAAAGAATTTGCTCCAGGTACACAAAACCTGGCAAATCGATTTGCTGCAGATCCAGTGCCTGCAAAGTCGCTTTGCGGTAAATACGAAACGCTCCGCTACAATCATTCACGGGCAATCGCAATCTCCACCGCACCAGTCGATTCACGCCTCGCGACATGGCCCGACGTCGCCAGCTCCAGTTTTCGATACGTCCGCTGGTAATGTACCGCGAACCAACGATGACGTCGTGAGTGTTGGCTTGCGCTGCCGCGTAAAGTTTTTGCAAGTCAATCGGCCGATGACTGAAGTCGGCGTCCATCGTAGCGATCCACTGGCAGTCGTATGTCAGAGCCTGCTTAAGGCCAGCAATTGTTGCCGCACCAAGCCCCTGCTTATGTTCACGATGTAACAGTTGAAGCTGCGGATTGGCTTGTTGTTCCTGACGTACCCACTGCCCTGTTCCATCGGGAGAATTGTCGTCGACGACAAGGATCTGCGCCTCGGGCACATGCTTCCAGATTTGCTGAACCAGGTCAGGCAGCGTTTGCCGTTCGTTGAAGGTCGCAATCACGATCAGCAGATTGGTCATATCGAAAAAACTGCTTTTGGTTAAATCTGGCAGAATCCAGTCCAGGCCATTGTGGGAACAAAGCGTGCTTCGTAAGGTACTGCGATTCCTTTCACCGGACAACACCGTGTCTGCGCAGCCCAACTTAAACAACGAAGACTCGATCTACGACGCAGTGTTTTTCTGTGCATGTTTCGCCAATGTCTTTATGTTGATTTCAGTCAGTCTGTTGTTTCGCTACGCCGATTTTGTTTCGTCGTTGGGTGGGACCGAGTGGCATCTGGGTTGGATCGTTGGCTTGGGTGCCGTGGGAGCGATCTTCTTTCGGATCGTTCAGGGAGTGGCGATTGATCGTTTCGGTCCTTTGATCGTTTGGATACTGTCGCTGATCGGTTTGATCATTGCCAATCTACTGCATGTGGGCATTGACCAAGTCGATGGGTGGGCAATCTACGCGGTGCGCCTGTTATTGAATTTGTGTATTGCTGGAACCTTTGGCGCCTGGTTGTCTTTCGTTTCTTTGCGTGTTCCCGTAAACCGAGTGGCCGAGGTCATTGGGATGGTCGGTTCATCAGGGTTCGTTGGAATGGCTTTAGGACCCGTCGTCGGCGATTGGATTTTCGCCAGTTCAGATACTTTGGATCAACAAGTCGACACCATGTTCTATGTGTCGGCGGGACTGGTTTGCTTTAGCTTGTTGTTCACCGTGCTGGGTGGTGTGATCGAGCAACGCACGCGAACGTCTGGCGAGGTTTCTAATCCGGCCAAACGAGTCGGCAGCAATCCGATTCAGCTTTTGAGAAAGTACCACCCAGGCTTCGTTTTAGTCGTGGCAGCTTTGATGGGCCTAAGCATCAGCATACCGGGGACGTTCTTGCGACCCTTTGTGGCTGAAATTGGCATTCAGCAGATCATGTTCTTTTTTGTGGTGTACAACGTGGTTGCCTTTGCTGCGCGAGTCGGGTTTCGACGAGCTCCGCAAGTGATTGGGATTCGCAACGCCATCTTGCTGGGGCTGGGTTTTATGACTCTGTCGATGGCGTCGTACGTTTTTGTTGATTCCAAAATTGCGTTGGTCATTCCAGCCGTGTTAGGCGGGATCGCTCACTCGTTCTTATTTCCGTCGGTCGTCGCGGGAGGCACCGCTTTTTTTCCGAAAGAGAATCGAGGGCTGGCAACTAGCTTGGTGTTGGCAATGTACGACGTGGGCGTGCTAGTCGGATCGCCATTGGTCGGCATCTCGGTCACGGTCGCTCGATCGATGGACCTGCCCGCCTACCCAATAACGTTTCTGTTCGTTAGCGGCACGTTGCTGGTGGCAGCGTTGTTGCTGTTCTTCAACTACGAGCGTGGTGATGGTCGCGGTGTCGTACGTCGAAAGTGACCAAACGCCTACTTCGCCAAAGGTTGGACGATCGTTTGGTAGTAGTCGACAGAACGGCGAAGGCCTTCTCGCAAATCAATCTTTGGAATGTACCCGAGTATTGATACAGCCTGCGAGATATCCGAAAGACTGTCGCGGATGTCGCCTTTGCGAGCGGGTTGGAAGTCGGGTTCCAGGTCGACGCCCAATTGTAATTTCAGTTCGTCAATCAGTTGCAACAGAGTTGTGGAACGACCGTTGGCCAAGTTAAACGTTTTGCCAGCCGCTTCAGGAACCTCGGCTGCCAATAGATTTCCATCGACCACGTTTCCAACGAAGGCAAAGTCACGCGATTGACCTCCGTCACCGTAAACGATGGGCGGTTTGCCAGACAACAACCAGGTGATGAACAGTGGGATAACGGCCGAGTACGGACTGTCGGGATCTTGGCGAGGTCCAAAGACGTTGAAGTAGCGAAGCACAACGGTCTCTAAACCAAAGGACTGGAAGAACGATTGGCAATAGAATTCGCCAGCCAATTTGCCAGCCGCGTAGGGCGACAAGCAACGCAAGGTGTCGATTTCGCGGTTCGCCGAAAACGGCTGGTCGCCGTAACAACTGCTGGATCCAGCGTAAACGACACGGCGGACTCCGTTTAGCCGAGCTTGATTCAGGACGTTTAACGTGCCGGTCGCGCAGGCACGATGCACTTCCATCGGTTTCTCTAGACTAAGTGGAACCGATGCTAGTGCGGCTTGGTGAAAGACGACCTCGACACCATTCATGGCTTTGGCCAACGACTGCTCGTCCAAAATGTCTGCGTTGACAAATTCAACGTCATCCGCGATGTGGGCAAAGTTGTCGGTGTTGCCAGTGCACAGGTTGTCGTAGATGCGCACCTGGTCGCCTCGCTGGACTAAAGCCGTGGCGATATGCGACCCGATGAAGCCGGCACCGCCGGTAACCAAATATTTAGGCATCTGACATTTCCAAGATAAGAATACGGGGTAGCGAAAGGGTAGCGTAAGACCGTGGTCGATTTGAGAATTTATCTGGTAGGTGTTTGAGCGTTTTGCCAATAAACGACCAAGTTTTTCGGATCACAACGATTGTATCGTTCACTGCAAATTTGCGAAGTTCCCACCCCTGAAGCTGTGCTGACGTGATACGTTATAAGATGCAGAATTCAACCCACCTTTTCCGGCACGAGAATCCCAAAATGAATCATCGCAAATTTATTTGCCAATGCATGATTGGGATCGCGATTTGTTTTTTGCTGCCGATCGCCATGGTCGCTCAATCAACGAAACCACAAAACCGCGCGGCACCAAATATCGTCTTGATCAATTTGGACGACGCGGATATCGATGCGTTGTCGCCAGAATCGCTGGCTAAGTACTTTCCCAACATGAACCGCCTGCGGACCGGCGGGATTTACCTGTCCAATCTCCATGTGACGACTCCCTTATGTGGGCCATCACGAGCTTGTTTGTTTCGCGGCCAATATGCCCATCGATGTGAAATCCGCATCAATGATCCGGCTCATCCTCGGTCCAATGGATTTCAAGGTGGGATGCGTTCCTATGTCAAACAAGGGTTCCATCAAAACGATATCAGCACATGGATGAAGGATGGTGGCTACCACACGGCGATGGTGGGTAAGTTCCTACACGGGTCGATTGTTAATATTGTGCCGCAGGGGTGGGACGATTTTTATTCTAGTCGAGGTGCAAACTATTTTGGAACGGCTCGACTGACCAGCGAAAACAAGAACCAGCCTTCCATTTACTCCGAGTCGTTCGAGACCTATCGAACCACTCAAGAATCCAGCGAAGTTCTGCAGATCGTCGAGCGTCACGTGGCGAGACAAAATGCCAAGCCGCTGTTCATGTATATCGCTCCGCTTGCTCCGCACAGGGAGTCGCCTTCGTCTCCACACGGAATGATTGAACCGCAATACAAAGACTTGTGGCACGACGTCACAATGCCTCGTTCGCCTGACGTGCTTGAGGAAGATCGATCGGACAAGTCGACGGCGATCCGCAACATCCCCAATGTCCGCAAGAATCAAGCGAACACGATTGATGAACACTATCGGCAACGAATCGTCTCGCTAAAATCCGTCGACGACATGGTAGGGCATTTGCTAAGTCGCTTGACGACGCATGGCATGCTGGACAACACGTATATCATTTTGACCTCGGACAACGGCTTCTCGAATACTCACCACAACATGATTGGCAAGTCGGACGCGTTCGATCGCTCCACGCGTGTGCCGTCGTATGTGATGGGGCCGGGGATTGCCGCCGGTAGCGAGGCCAAGCATTTGTTGGGACACATCGATATCGCGCCGACGATTTTGGAGCTGGCCGACGCGGAACCGTTCTCTGAATTCGACGGCATCTCGTTCAAATCTGTGCTGACGAACCCGCAACGACAAGACGCGAAAGCGTGGCGGAAGGCGTTGCTGATTGAAAACTACGAAACTCGAAGCATCAACGGCAGCGAGGTCAACGCGGCCTGTCTGGCGTTGCGGTATTTCGACAGTGTGTACGTGGAGTGGGCAAATGGGACACCGGAATTTTATGACCTGACCAAGGATCCATTTCAGTTAGAAAATGTCTATGATTCACTCACCAAACAACAACAGGAATCGCATCGAAAACTGATCAAGTCCTTTCGTCAAAATCCAGCAAACCCAACGACCACCGTCAGCCAACCTTTTGATTTGGACGGTATTCAGACTCGCACCAAACCAATTTCAGGTATGGCAGACGATGACACAGGAATCGCCAAAGTAGATTTGACTTTTCAAAGATTGCGAGATGGCAAGTTTTGGAATGGAACCGATTGGCAGTGGCAAAGCGTTGCGAATCCAGCCAGAGTCACTAACCCCGGGCAGCAACTAACGACTTGGTTTTACGACCGAGTACCGTTTGTTACTCGCCCGAATGACTTGATCGCGGTTTGGGCCGAGGCGACCGATGTGCAAGGAAACGTTGACCAGGACCCAGCTTGGGTTGTATTTCGATTGGATTACAATCCACCAAGGTCGGAATTCAAATTTCCAGAACTCGAAGACCAACCCGTACCTGTTTTTGACATCCGCGGAAAGTCGTACGATGACGATTCAGTGGAATCGGTGCGTTTGGTGATCAGAAATCAAACCACGAAGATGTATTGGACTGGTGATCGATGGAGCGAATCCTGGACGGTGATCAACGTGCCGGTGCGTGGATCACAACGCTGGGCGTACACTCACCCTCACATTGAGGGTTTCTTGTACGTTGGCGTCCGATCGGTGGACACGTCAGGAAATGTCGAGTCCCCACCGACGACGGGAATCATTCACGTGGTCAAGAATTAAGGTTGCGTTTCAAGCGAGACCCTAATTGCTCCACTGGCATCCATGAAAGAGACAGACGCCATTCGATAATACGATTATGGATTCGGCGATTATGCTCGCGTTGCAATGCAACCGACGATTCGAACGCCCTTTTGCCGGAAGTAGTCGACGGTGCGAATGGTGGCGTCACGGTCCGTTTGGTCCATGTCGACGATCACGTAGACGCCATCTACCAGGCTGGACCAAGCATCGGTTAGTTCGTCGCCAGCCACTCCGCCTGAAATAATCGAGTACTCGAATGAATTCCGCAGCGATTCGGTGGTTCGTTTAGCGTTAGGAATTTGGTTGCCTACGCCAGACAGATCCTTCAAACCCGTACCGATGACTTTCAACGACGTGTTCTCGGTCGAGACAGCCAATTGATTGGCCGGTTCATCTGCGAAAATGGCATCCGCAATACCTGTTTCCGACTGCAATCCGAACAGCTGAGTTATCTGACCACTCATCTGGTTCCCATCGATCAAGGCCACTTGGCCCAAGTCACGATTGGCCATACAGGTAGCAATCCGCGAGGCCGCACTGTCTACATCAATTTCACGTGTCACACCAACAAACATCAGCGTAGCGTTGGCCGGACTGGGAAACCGCTCGACGACCTGATCGACAATCGAGTCCACCAGTTTTTGTCGTTTGGTTTGCGTGTAATCGAAACGTTGGCCTCGCCGATCTTTGGGATAGGCAACCACCTTGGTTTGGTCGACGGTCAAGTTCGAGCTGGTCAATGGAATGGTTGGTGTTGTTTCGGGAAGCTGCATTGAACACTCGGTGGTCTGTGTCTGCCGGTCCAAATCTACTTTGATTTGCTGGATGGTTTCCTGGTCGACGGTGTCAACATCGGCATCAGTCACTAAGTGCTCGGGCAGTTCCACCTGGTTTGGCGTGGTGCTGTTGACCGTTGTCGTAGCCGTGGTGCCGGAAGTCAACTCGGGCGTCGCCACCTGAAATTGAGTGGTTTCCGTTTTTGGCACTGGACGAACAGGTTGCATGTCTGCCGTGGGGCCACGATCGGGAATGATCGTTGGTGCCACGATTCCACTGAAGGCGTCCGGGTTCATGACTGCCGGTGGAATCATGGATCCGATAGCGCTGACGGTCTGATAAGTGGTCGATGATGGCGGCTTAACTGGTACTGATTCTGGTACTGACTCTGGTGCTGTTTGGATGGAAGCCGTTTCAACTCGGGCTGCTTGGCTTGAGGTCGTTTGTGGACCTGGTGCTGTTTCCACGAAGACAGGCCTGTCGTCAGTAGTCACTGGCTCAGTGCTTAGCGTCGTTGTGTCTTCCAGAGTTGGCGGTTGCGGAACAGATTTCTGCGATTCGGCGGACTCTTCCGTTTTCGTGCGTGCAACGTTGTGATTAGCGGTAACGTTTGTGGTCGTCGCGTAAACGGGGTCGCGAGTCACTTGCTCGGTTGTACTGGTTTGACTGGCCACCTGTTCGTAGGAGCTGACCGCAGTCGCTTCCATCGAGAAACCGGCTGGTGGTGGGGTGGTGGCCTTCACCATCGTGACGGGCGGCACGCCAACATCGGCGACTTTCGTACCGTCGGTCGTCATAACGATTTCCGGAGTCGGCAAGGCGTCTTCGATGCCCACGTCTACATATCTCAACCGCGTCAGCCAATCAGATTCAAGAGTGACCGAAGTTTGATTGAGTTGACGAATAAATTCGATCATCGAGCTCATTTGATTTTCCTGAAGGGGGCTCCGGCTCAACGTTTTAAGAAACAATGTAACCCGAGTGATATCGTGATTGAGTTCTGTTGTGATTAAGTGTTCGACTGGTTTCGCAATTGCTGAAACAAATCTTGATAGTTCATGCGAACGACCTGACCCGTGGAAGTTTGTTGGTCATCGGATTTGGGTTCCGGCGTCGGTGGGACCTCTCGTTCCTCGACAACCAACATGTCCGAATCGTCCTGGCGATCTTGATCCTCGGCCACTGTTTCCTCGTGTGGGGGCCATTGTTGCGTCATGTTTTCGCGTGGCGGATTTGGTGCAGGCGCATTTTCGACTGGCGTTTGGCTGGCGGTCGGCGTTTCAGTTGGTGTAGCTGAGGGCGTCTGTCGGTCCCAGTCGGCTGGCGGCCATTGTTGTGTCGCGTTGGCAGATGCTGGCGACTTGGTGGGTTCGACCGGATTCGCAGGCGGCGCGGTCGATTGGCTGGGCTCATCAGGTTCCTGGATCGGCCACTGCTGTGTCATCGTCGCTGGTGAAGGAGTGACAACAATTTGGGGTTCCGCTTGTTGTACTGGCTGATCGTTTTCTTGACCGTGGTCCACAGGCGTCACGTTGGCAATTTCCGGAGTGGTCATCGACGCAGAAGTGCGATTTTGATCGGCCATACGGGCTGAGTTCAAGTCAATGACTTGCTCCTCCTCGTCAAACCCTCCGAACAATTCCTCACTCGATATCGTGGGAGTGGTCGTGCTGGCCGGCAGTGTATCGAAGTGTTCCGTGGGCACCACATTGGATCCGGAATCCAGCAGATCGGTCCCCGTGTTGGGCGCGTCCGCGACAGGTTGCTCCAGCCCTGAATCGGTTTCCGTCCCTGAGTTGTCTTCGGTTTTCTGAACGTTGATCGGGACGACCGGCAGTTCATACTGCAGCCCGGCGCGTTTTTTACGCTTCACTTCGTATTCTTGGTCCGCCAACTTTTGAGCTTCTTCAATGGCTTTGGAAAGCGATTGCATCCGCTCTTGAGTTTCCGGTGAAACGCCCTCGTTGCCACTCGCTGATTCAGGAGTTGAAGCGGCAGGTGCTTCCGGCGAAGGTGTGTTTTGAGCGCCGACTGGTTGATCGGCAGTCTGTTGCGATGCGGCTGCCGGACTTTCCTTGACCGGCGATGGACCGGACACAGCGCCTGTGTTTTCAGCTACCGCGGATTCGCCTTGGTCTTGCTCTTCTTCATCGATTCGATCGAGTTGTTCCAGCAACGATTCTAAAGTGGATTCGATCGCCTTCCCCTTTTGATCGTTAGTTGTTCCACTAGTCTGTGGCTCAGCTATGTGCGGTGCTGGGAAGGGTTGATCGTTTGGCTCTTGGGCATCGCTCGACGCGAGTCCCTCAGGTGAATCCTTGGCTAATTCCTCGATGACCTCGTCGGCCAACGGATCGGCAAGGTCGGCGTCGTGGTTTTCTGAAAGTGGATCGATACGTGTCTCGCCGTGCGCACCCGCGATTTGTTCCGGTTCACCCGAATTCAACTCGATGGGACTTGGGTTGCTGTCCAACGTTCCAAACTCGATCACTGCGCTGGCAGGGCCGGCTTGGAATTCTTGTTCGTTGGCGGCGGTTGCCGGCAATTGCTGCAAGTCCAGCCATGCGGTTTGCACCATAGCTGGAGAGATCTCGGACAGCCCCGATTGAGCGGCCATTTTCAACGAGTGATCACACAGTTGAGCGACCAGGCGAGGCACGCCGTCTGTGATGTCGTAGGTCTTTTCCAACGAGCTTGGTTTGAAGATGTCGCGACCATCTTGCCCACACATTTTGATTTGTGCCAAGGCGAAGAACATAGTCTCAGAACGTGACATCGGTTGCAGGTAACAACGAACGCCAATCCGCTGATTGAACGTCTCCAAAATCGGATGCAAGAACTTCTCTTCCAGAGCTCGTCCACCGGCGATGACCAAACGGATTTGATGCTTGGAACCGCAGACCAGGTTGGTGATCATGCGTAGTTCTTCCAGGACCTCCATTGGTAGGCTATGGGCCTCGTCAATCAACAACAACAAACCGTCTGGACAATGGTCCGGCGATTTCAAATGGTCGATCAATTTCAAACGCAGTTCGCCGACGCTGTCCGACTGAAAGGGAAGCCCCAGCTCGAACAACAGACACTGAATCAGTTCGTGTCGCGTTTCGATGGCGGCGCAGTTAAGCGTGACCACCGAAGATTCTTTTTTGAACTTGGCTTCCAGCAGTGCCAACAAAGTGGACTTGCCGCAACCGGTTGGCCCAATCACCAAGACAGGACCAGCGCTTTCGGCGATCCCTTCGGCCGCACGGTCGAAGCAGGATTGCAGGCTTGGATACATCACACACCGCTCAGCAGATGGAACTCGGCTGAAGGGACGGTGACTGAGTTTGAAATGTTCGATGTACATTAAAGCTCACTCCGAGGCTTGAAAGGACTCGGTTCTAGTGTTTTGGGGAAACGAGCCAAATCGTTTTCTTGATCCCATGGAATGGATTCTCAATAAATGCTGCCGCGACTTCGCTATTAACCAGTGCCGCCAGAATTAGCAAAACGGCCAGAGCAAGCAAAGTCCACTCGCAAAATTGCACAAACCGAAAGAAGACAACTTTCTGAAATGGGCGACTGGATTCAGCGTTTCTTCCACGAAGCACACCAATTACTGGCAAACTAAGCTTGCGTTGCAATTGATCGACGGAACGGAAGGGACGACATTTCAGTTGCGGGTCGTAGTTCCACGAAACCAAGCCGCCAAAGATGCCAGCAAACAGGAACAGCAATGCAAATTGCATTGTCGTTGGCGAACCGCCGATCGGAATCGAGCGTTTGGCCATATCCAAATTGGACAGAGCGATCGGTGACGAATAATGAAGTTGTTCAATAGCTTGATCGCCTAGTCGTTGGGCAACCACCTCAACCGGCTCGGTGTTCTGAAGAGTCTCCCGAAGGTTCGTCAATTCGCGAGTCGCAGGCGTCAGGTCGATCATTTCAATATCGTTAACGATCCGGCTAAGCGGCGCGGTAAAGTCAGCGATCAAATCGTCGGATGAAGTTTCCAGTGCCGGCAGATCCGTCATCGTCGGAGCGGATTCTTGAGGCGTGAAATACTTGTTAGTGACGACGGTGCTGTTGCCGTTAGGCTTCGTCTGGAAAGTGTTGCCAACGTATGCCGTATCCGTTTTAGATCCACTACCAGGTTTGGCGGCACGTGCGGCTACATAACGTTCGATCTGGTCTTGAACCTCGACCACCTGTGGATGGTACTCGGTCAAACCCTGCCCCAGCAAACTCCGTTTTTGAGCGATCGCATTTTGCAATTCAGCGTCTGTTGGACGTGCCAAAACAGGTGGGCGAGAACGGTTCGTAATGGGTGCCGTGGTGATCGCTTGCAAATCGCCGGCGGCAATTCGCAAATCGTTTTGGGCAGTTGACACGTTTCCAATAACGGAATCGATTTGGTCCGCGATGCGACCGATGGCGCCGTTGTGGTACGTGGAAAAGTTCTCGTTCAACGTTTGCACAACGATCTTGCTGTTCTTGTCGACCAGTTCGCGATCCAACTGAGCCTTGATGCGTGAAACAACAAGGTTCAGAAATTCAATCTCGTCGGGTGATCCATCGCCCGTGATCGAAAGACGATACTCAATGGAGTTCGCCGAATCGCCTGGGCGACCTTGGATTTTCAAAGCGTCACGAATGGCGGTGGGGTCAAGCGTGTTTAACACGGAACTGGACATCACCCCTTCCATCGCTGGGATAATTTCCGACAACGCATTGCGATCGGTTTGTTCACGTAGTGATTCGATGACGAGCGAATTCAATGACGATTTTTCTAAGCCCGAGGTGGGCTCGTAACGCAATTGAAATACCGACGTCGTTCGAAAGTCGTCCACAAACAATGGCCACGCAAACAGTCCTAAAAGGACCAGAGTGCTAGTGACTATGATCCAAACGTACGCGCGTTTGTTGTGGATTGGGTTTTCGGCTGGGTTGTTCATAATTCAGGGTGATCCCTATTTGTTGGCGCAAATAGTCTGTCTACACATATAGACCGGTGCACTTGTGAGGTATCGGCACGAACGATACACCCGCTTTAATCCGATTCAGCATAAAAGTCGCTCTAATCGGAAAACTCAGCCTCAAACGCTGGCATGAAATCCGATACCGCTGGCAGAATGGGCTTTTGCAGAGTGCGGCAGGAACGGTAGAAATCTTGAGCAAAAAATGCCCAAGTTAGAATGGTTCACGCAAAAGAGGGGTTTCCCGCAACGCAAGTAATGCTGCGGCGAACTAA
The DNA here is from genome assembly GCA_964543985.1 of uncultured Pirellulaceae bacterium. Classification (GTDB taxonomy): domain Bacteria; phylum Planctomycetota; class Planctomycetia; order Pirellulales; family Pirellulaceae; genus CAJQPP01. Next base: position 17,302 of record CAZJBW010000050.1, read on the forward strand.
GATTCCAAACGTCGATCGGACTTAGACGAATCGCTGGAATTCGGATTGAAGTGCGGTCGAACGGCACGACGAACTGGGTGTCGCACTTTTACCAACGTTTCGAACTCGCCATGTTGAGTCACTTCGCCGCGTTGATTCAACAACTTCATACGCCAAACCACTCGGCCGGCTCGCTTGGCATTGTCTTGCTTGCCGATAACTTCCGTTAGCACGTGAACGGTGTCACCAAAAAAGATGGGACGGCTAAATTCCCAATTGCGGACGGCAGCGAAGGCAACCGTTTCAACGCTGGGCGAGTTGCTGCCTAGACCAGCGACCCAAGACAATCCCATCAGGCCGTGCGCGATGGGCTGACGGTAAGGTGTGTTCTTTGCGAATTCGTGATCGACATGCAATGGGTTATGGTCGCCGGTGAAGTTCGCAAAGTTAACCACGTCCGTCTCGGTTACCGTACGGGACGGGCTAGTCCATTGCTGGCCGACGGCCAATTGTTCGAATGACAGGCGTTCCATCGATATGTCTGTCCGTGACGATTCAAGTTGTTCTCCTGGGAACAGCTTAGGGAACGCAGGCTCACTTTCGCAAGCTGGGGTCACGCTGGAATCACGTCGGGCCAGGGGCATTGACATCTATCGTCTCCATCAGAACGCCGTCGGAACGTCGCACACATATACCGAATTCAGAGGAATCGCCGCGTCGATTACAAGCCGCCAAGGGTCCCTAAATTCGCAATCAACAACTCGGAATCCATTCCGAACTTTGTCAACAAAAAAACAATCGATCGGCCTTCCAATCGATTGCTTCCTTGATAGTCGGGGTGATAGGATTCGAACCTACGACCTACTGGTCCCAAACCAGTCGCGCTAGCCAGGCTGCGCTACACCCCGTGAAGCGGTAAATACTAACGATATGCCCGATTGGCCGCAATGCGATATGGGGGCATTTTTCGCCCTTTTTTGCGGTTTTTCCTTCTGTTTTGGGTCGAATCGCAGCAGGTTGTCACGCCGCCCGACGTTCCGCTTGGTTGTTGGCCAAAACGCGCTTCAAACGATCGAACTCATCATTGTTGGAAAAGTGAATGGTGATCCGTCCGTTGCCACGAGTATTCTGGCGAATTTCAACTTTTGTCCCCAGGGCATGTTTTAGCTCGCGTTGCAGAGCATCCACTTGGTGGTTCAGCGAACGTGCCTTGCTGTTGGCACGCGTCCCAGTTTGGTCTTCTTTGGCAATCAGATCGGCAACTTCGCGTTCTGTTTGACGAACGCTTAGTCCTTCTCGTTGAATTCGATTGCTGAATTCCAGCTGAGCGTGATCGTCGCCCAAAGGCAACAAAGCGCGAGCGTGGCCCATCGTGATATTGCCGGCTCGTAAAGCGTCCTGGACCAGATCCGGAAGGTCCAGCAGTCTCATCAGGTTCGTTACCGTCGACCGGTCGATCTTCAACCGGTTGGCCAAGTGTTCCTGAGTGCAATTGTGCTCGTCAATATACCGGCGGAAGGAGAGTGCTTTTTCAATCGCGTTCAGATCTTTCCGTTGCAAGTTTTCAACGATGGCCAACTCGGCGACCAAGCGATCGTCGGCTTGGCGTACGCGAGCCGGGATGGTTGACCAGCCGGCCTGGATGGCCGCTCGCAAGCGCCGCTCGCCAGAAATTAACTGATAGCGTCCGTTGACGACACGCACCAAAATCGGCTGCAACATGTCGTGCGATTTTAGACTCTCAGACAACGAAGCAATTTCAGGTTCGCTGAATTCACGACGCGGCTGAAATGGGTTGTCGTCGATTTCGTAGACGCTTAACTGAACGACATCACTGGTTGTCGACGTGCCCGTCGAATCGTCGGTGCTACCATCTTCGAACTGTTCTTCAGTTTCGTTCGTAGCACTCAACAGCGCTTCCAAACCTCGTCCCAATCTTTTCTTTTTAGTCACGTCCAAGCACCTCCATGCACAATTCAATATACGCACGCGAACCACGACACCGAGGCGCATACTCCATTACCGATCGGCAATGGCTGGGCGCTTCGCTGACCATGACATCACGAGGAATCACAGTTTCAAAAACAATCTCACCAAAGAACTCACGCACCTGCTGCTCGACCTCGTTGGTCAGATCTAAGGACTCATCGAACATCGTCAACAGAATGCCAGCAAAACCTAACTTGCCCGGCCGACTCCGCATCACGTCACGAATCACCTCGATCATTTGCTTCAATCCTTCCATCGCGAAGTACTCGCACTGGATAGGCATCAGCACCTCGTCGCTGGAAGACAGGGCAGTTTGGGTTAAACGCCCCATCGACGGCGGACAGTCAATTAAGACAAAATCAAAAAGACCAGTACACGACTGCAATTGGTCGACGACCAGCTGGCTACGCTCGTCGCCAAGGTTCGCTAGCAAGTCCACATCATGAAATCGATGGCTGCCTGGCAACACACTAAGAGTCTCCAAGTGAGTTTCCTTGGCGTGGGCTCGCAAAGGCAGTTCGCCAATCAATGGATGGGTTGGCATGGGTTCGTGACCCAAGCCAGATGTGGCATTGCATTGCGGGTCCATATCGATCAGCAAAGTTTGCTTGCCAGACATCGCCAATGCCGCAGCCAGATTGATAGAGGTGGTGGTCTTTCCCACTCCTCCCTTCTGGTTGGCGACACATATCGTTGTTGGCACGACGAGGCTCACTTTGGTCTGCTGCATACTGGTTTAAGCGGTCCGGTTGTGGCGGACACGTTTTTTGGCAGCCAGTAAATAGCAGGACCACTGAGTCGCGAAAATCCCAGTTCGGTTTCTCAGTAGCAGTGATAGTAGTGGATACAGCCAGAACTCAGGCAGTAGAAGAATTTCACGCAAAACCCACTACGGATAACCTAGGACCAATCCCATTACGGGCGATCCAGTTTGCCGGGTCTGTGCAGAGGCCAAAATCGGGTTCCACGTGAAACTCGACCTATAGCACGCAATTTATCTAGTCAGTTCCACGTGAAACCGTTTGAGCAGGCAATGGCGGCTGCACCATTAAGGGATCCGTTCCACGTGAAGCCAACTGTTTCCCACGGCGGTTACTTGGTCAGTGGGTTCACGACTAGGCCGCTAAGCAGCTTGGGATAGAAGTAGGTGCTTTTAGCTGGCATTCTTTCACCCGCTTCACTGATCAAGCGAACGTGATTAATCGTTGCAGGCATCACAATCGATACAAGTTGAAATTTGCCAGCAGTACCTTCCTGGCCAGTGGCGTCTCGGCCAGCGGTATCGCCGCTTGAGATCCCGTTGATTACCTCGTCAATCGAGCGGACGTATTTGGGAGTTGGCAAGTCGGTCAGTTTCAACAAGTAGGGCATGACCAATTCATGAAGAATGGAGACACCCAGTTCTCGCCAGGCATCGGTCTTGTCGCTGAGTTTGGCTGCCATCATTTCAGCGCCCTCAGCATTCATCGTGGCCATGACCCAGCTATCATCTTTATTGCAGTAGAATGCCATCTGTTCCTGCTTGTTGTCGGCGGCGACTTTCTGCCAAGCTTCTTTAGCTTTGTCGCCACCGTTACCGAACACTTCACAATCGAAGACCGACGAGATTTTTTCGATCAATTCTGTCGAAGCCATCTCTGGCACACCACGCCACAGACGGTGAGTCGGTTGGACGATCATGCCCGGGTCGTTCATGCTGATACAGCACATGGAAACGTAGTTGGCCGGGTGATCGGCAGCTAGCGTTTCTGATTCGCTCACTTCACCTTGGTAGTTCAATGCCGTTTCGTAGCGGTGGTGACCGTCGGCAATGTACAACGCTTTGGGACCCATCAGGCTGGTAGCGGTGGCCACGGCTTGGGGATCGGAAACCGGCCAAAGTCGGTGCACGACACCCGCTTGATCAGTGGCTTGGTACGGTGTCCGATCGTCGATCGCTGCTTCCAGAGTTTCCTGGACTTCGTTTTTGTCGTCGGCGTAAATCGAAAAAATCTGACTAGTGTTACATGAAGTAGCGCGAGTCAATTTTAGGCGATCTTGTTTGGCTTTCGAGTGAGTTTCCTCGTGCGGGTAAATGCGGCCGTCACCGAATTGTTCCAGGCGAACTCGCGAAATAAATCCGCGTCGTGTTACCGAGTGTCCGTCCAATTCAAATTCTTGATGGTAGACGTAGATCGCTGCCTTCGGGTCCTGGGCCATCACGCCCTGCCGTAGCCAATTGCGAATGAACTCCGAGGCACGGGAATAATGTGCGTCTTCTTGGTCACCGGGTTCTGGGCGGTTGAGAATCACACGAACGATGTTGGCAGGGTGTCTCTCGTATAACTCCGTTTGCATTTCGGAGTTGATGATGTCATAGGGCGGTGCACAAACGTCGCTCAGGTTGCCAACGTGTGACATGTCGTAACGGTAGGCGCGGAATGATTGAATGTCGGCCACGGTATTCCCTCGGTAGGCGTCAGGTGCAAGTGCTAGCGGTCGTCGAAAGCGACCTTTCAACCGATAGTTTACGAAAGCACAAACGCAACAAAAGGGGTAGCCAAACGTCGCCAACGACGGGGCCGAGAAAGTGCCGATTGACAGAATCCGAAAATCGAAATAAGCCGGAAACCAGCGACTGGGCCCATCTTCCAAAAGGGCCAAAGAATCGATCGAGTTCCTGGGTAACCGAGGCCGTCAGCGGACAGTAAAACCAGATTTTGAACGTGCTATTTTCGGTCACGATGACTATGAGTCCACGCCCAGGCCAATGGACGAAACAAGGCAAGCAGCGTATTCCTAGCTTGTGAGACTTGGTACGATGCGCTCGTGACTAGACCAACACCGATTTAGTTTTAGAAGGATTTGAAGATGAATGCACAACGTCATTTTGTAGTTCCCAGTGCGATTTTAATTTTGGTAGCCGCGGTCGTTTTCTCGTTGTCGCATTATAAGCGGTCGAATGCCCAGCAATTGCCCGGGGGTGAGACGTTCCCCTTTCCTGGCAGCACGGCGTTACCTTCAAGTAGCGTTCAACAAAGACCGAGTACAAAGTTTGCTGGTTCTCGGGTCACACTCGAGCGAGTTACGTACACCTTGCCCACATCGGTCGCGGAATCACTTAAGAACCTGCTTGAGGATGAGAACCTGACGTTGATCGAATGCAAATTGGAAGCCGCTGATGATGATGATGATGATGATGCTCTTCTGATGGTTACAACCAACCCAACAACGCAACGAACGGTCGAGCTGTTTCTACAAGCGATCATCAAAACAAAGCCTAGGAACGTTTCAAACCCATCTACTTACCTTCCTTCGAACACTTACCCAGCCCCAACTCCTCCGCAGTCGCAACAACCGGGTCAGTAGATGAAATTTCGCCTGCTCAAGTCCAAAGGATTGCACGGCAAACACATTCAATTGTTACAACGAAAAAACCCTGCTGGACGGATGTCGTCTAGCAGGGTTTTGTTGTGCGATTGATCGAACGAATTGGCTAAATGGATCAGCCGTTTATTGTTCGGTTTAGTATCGGTAGTGGTCTGGCTTGTAGGGGCCTTCGACCGGTACATCGATGTAGGCAGCTTGCTCTGGAGTCAGTTTGGTTAGCTTGACGCCAATCTTGTCCAGGTGCAGACGAGCAACCTCTTCGTCCAAAATCTTGGGAAGCATGTGAACGGACACGTCGTACTTGTCGGTTTCTCGGTTCTCCCAAAGTTCCAGTTGAGCCAAAACTTGGTTAGTGAACGAGGTGCTCATCACGAAGCTTGGGTGGCCGGTGGCACAACCAAGATTAACCAAACGTCCTTGGGCCAGAATGAGCACGCTGCGACCACTGTCACCGAATGTGTATCGTTCGACCGCACCGATGTCGGCAGGCTTGATTTCGTCTTTGGAGACTTTGCCAGCCGAGACTTGCGATTCCAACCAAGCGACGTCGATTTCGGTATCGAAGTGGCCGATGTTGCACAGGATGGCATCGTCAGGCATTTGCACGATATGTTCGCCCAGGATGATGTCTTTGTTACCGGTTGTGGTAACGAACAAGTTGCCTTCTTTGCAGGCGTCTTCCATGGTCGTTACTTCGAAACCTTCCATGGCGGCTTGCAAAGCATTGATCGGATCGATCTCGGTCACGATCACTCGACAACCGTAGCTACGCAGGCTATGAGCACATCCTTTACCGACGTCACCGTAACCGCAAACGACGGCTACTTTGCCAGCCAACATCACGTCCGTGGCACGTTTCACACCGTCAGCCAACGACTCGCGACAACCGTAAAGGTTATCGAATTTGCTTTTGGTAGCGCTATCGTTGATGTTGATGGCCGGAACTTTCAAAGCGTTGGCTTTCATCAATGCATCCAAGCGGTGAACACCGGCAGTGGTTTCTTCACTGGCGCCATAGATACCGGTCAATAGTTCCGGGAAGCTGTCGTGAACCATGGCGGTCAAGTCACCACCGTCGTCCAGGATCATGTTCAATGGTTGGCCGTCTGGGAAGAACAAAGTCTGTTCGATGCACCAGTTGAATTCTTCTTCGGTCTCGCCTTTCCAAGCGTAGACCGGAACGCCTGTAGCAGCGATCGCTGCGGCGGCGTGATCTTGAGTACTGAAGATATTGCAGCTACTCCAGGTGACATCCGCACCCAGTTCGACCAACGTCTCGATCAGTACCGCCGTTTGGATGGTCATGTGCAGGCAACCAGCGATCCGAGCGCCTGTTAGCGGCTTGGTCTTGCCGTACTTTTCGCGAAGCGCCATCAGGCCCGGCATCTCGTTTTCGGCCAGAGCGATCTCTTTGCGTCCAAATTCGGCTAGAGAAATGTCTTTAACTTTGTAGGGCAGTCGATCAGTTTTTACGTCAGACACTTACGTCTCCTTGATTTGCTTCATCGAGTCTTTGGGGTGTTCACCAGTGGTTGGCAGAGATCGCGGCTGTTTGATCAATTTGTTCAGGGAACTTGAAACAGGTCGGGTCTTAAAGTGCCAAAATATGGGGCTGATGAACGGTGGTAAGTAACAGCAATTTGACCCAAGTCGGGTACAGGCTGTGAATTCGCGTGTAAATCGCAACCGCATTATCACTTGCTGCTCGCCACAATGGAACCGCAAACCAACGGTTCGATTTCATTCATTCTGGATAATTTTTCAATTTCTGACCGCCTAAATGTTCCACGAGGCCCACCCAAACCCCGTCGGGCCATCCGCAAGAACCTGCGTTGGGTCGCTTTGACTTCCGGTAACGCAGGGCCAGTGACTGGATCTGCGGCTAAGTGCCATTGATCGGACGGGCTGCCTACTTTGTCGCCTACTTCGTCGCGAAAGCACCGCTGATCATTTCCCTGTCAAACCCCGACGGCACCTCGCCTTCCTCTGCGTAGATATAAAGTGCCGCCAACAGGATTGATCCCAGGGCCGAAGAAATCAGCGAAACGATCAACACCAAAATGACACCGACGGCGATCAGGGTTGCTCCCAGCGCCACCATCTCGGACATGCACAAGAAAATGCCCGCGACCAGTGGAATGAAGCCTACGAGTGTGGCCAGGAAAGTGAAAAATCCGATGCCAAAATTGGCTGATAGCGATTCGCCCCAAGTCTTTTTCATCACGGCAACGGAACGCTTAAACGCGTCGACTGGACCTGCTTTCTCGACAACCAAAACCGGGATCACAAAAAATGTGGTCACCGACCAAGCCATCCCCAACAGGCCTGCGACAACCTGACCAACCTTCTCACTGCGCGATTCAATAACCTTCAGGATCATCCCGACGGTTGCGGCGACCAGCGCCCAACCGGCAATCTGCGGCAGTCGCGCCATCGAGGCTCCCAATCCATCTTTCAGATTTGGGTTGCCACCCTTCAGTCTAATAATCGCACAGGCCACCAAGGCTGAATTGAAAAAGATGACAATGAAGTAACTGACAAAATAAAACAGAAATACCAGAACATAAAACATGATCTGAGCCGTCTGGCCACCGCCAGCTGCTGCCCCTTCTTCTTCCGCAATAAACGCTTCCAGGATTCCTGAAAAATAAGCGGGCACCGCGAAACTGGCCATCGCCAATAAACACGCCAGTCCGCTAATTAACGGGAACAGAATCAGTTCCTTGTCTTGTTTTAGCACGCCTGCCGATTGCTTTGCCAGTTTCCAACCATTGGATATTCGCTGAAACATCTTGCCGCCTTTTCTTGAGCATTTCGATTTTGAAAACAAAACGTTATGTAATTTGAAATGCTTTCATTGATCAGTCGACAAATTCTAGAGGACTTTCAAACTCACAACAACAAAATTCTTTGGTGGTAACCGAATCAATGGTGGATCCCGAAGACGTGCTGCCCTAACAATGGACCGCAACGCAACTCACCAAGACGTATCCGAATACGATTTAATGGCATCGTATTCATTGGCATCGATTAGACTAACGCTATGGACTTAGAAACCTTCGCCGATCCAAAATTCCCATTACCGATGCTGATCACAGGCACTGCGGGAGTCGCTGGATACAACGCCTTTCATTATTTTCGATCGCTCTACGGCGACCAAGTGATTGGGCAACGACCCATCAAGAACTGGCCATTGAACGCAGCTGGGATCGAGCCTTGCGATCTTGAGGACACCCCAGGCATGCAGCGCTTGGTCGATAAATATCGATTCCGCAGTGTCCTAAGTTGTGGCGGATGTTGCGCGCTGAAAAGCTGCGAACTTGATCCTGGCATGGCTCAACGAGTCAACGTCTTCGGCGTGCAGAACCTGTTGGACGCTGTCGATTCGTATGCCAACCGCTTAATACACTTGTCGGTTGACTTGGTCTATTCGGGTGACGGTGACGGCAACCATGTGGAAACGGATCCTACCGATCCAGTCACGGTGTACGGCAAGACGATGGTGCAGAGCGAACAATTGGTTTTGCAGCGCCGTCCGGACGCACCGATCTTGCGAATCTCGTTGCCCATGGGCATCAGCTTCAACGGACACGCTGGTGCGATCGATTGGATCCAGAGTCGGTTTGCCAAACAGAAACCGGCCACATTGTATTTTGACGAGATCCGTACGCCCACTTACGTCGAGTGCCTGAACGAGGTAATTGGACGAATGATGACTAGCGACCACTCGGGCATCTTTCACTGTGGCAGCCCTCGAAAAATGAGCCTCTACGAGATCGCCCAGGTCGTGAATCGTGTTGGCGGTTACTCACCTGAATTGCTACAAGGATGTTTGCGAATCCAGGCCGGACCGATGCCGCCTCGCGCCGGAAATGTCACGATGGACTCGTCAAAACTGCTAAACGCTTTTCCAGATCTGACGATCGATCCGTGGCCGTTATACGAAAAGTGGGTCCCCACCGACCGTAAATGGCACTACGAACGGCCCGCAACACAGGTGTTTGAACCAAAAAACATAAACGATGTTTTGTACGCAAAGCCCGTAGACCATTCGCTTTAGGACGATAATTCCAATGGTCTTTAAGTTGTGAAATTTGTCAGCCATGTTAAAATAATCTCAGCCGACGGTGGAGATTGGCGGCTAGTTCAAGCTTCTCAAGCGACCTTATCATAAGTTTCATGTCTGATAAATTTTCATGGACCGCAAGTATTGGAAAATGGTGGGGTGTCGGTCTGCACCTACACTTGTACTTCCTGCTATTCGCAACGGTCGTTTTCTGTGTCGAGTGGCACTACGTCAATCATTCGACTAACCAAGTTGGAACTGGCTTGGCGACGGTGATCGCGATCTTCTTGGTCGCACTGATACACGAGTTGGCTCACGGATTCGCGGCCACCACATTGGGTGGACAAGTTCGCGAATTGACGTTGATGCCGTGGGGCGGCGATTCCGAAATGCTGCTGCCGCCCAGCCACAAAGAACAGCTGATCGTGTACGCTGCTGGTCCGTTTATCAACGCCGTCATGTTCTTGATTGGCACGATCCTGCTGACCATGACTGGCCAGGCGACATTGGCTGAACTGTGTAATCCGCTGATGCCCAATGCGTTGCGACCGGGGATGTTCGAGATCTCGATGGTCAAGATTATCACTTGGGTGAATTTCCAAATGTTCATTGTGAACATGATCCCAGCCAGTCCTTTTGACGCCTCCAAAATCATTCGCTCGTGCGTGTTGTCGTACAACCCAAGAACGTCCAGCCTTAGCGTAGAGAACGCGCTGTTGGGCATGGGCATCGCGTCAGGATTGCTGATGTTCCTGTTCGCTTGGCTGTTCCGCGATTTTAACTCTGGCCCGATCCAACCGACATGGTTCGTGCTGGTGGTCACCGGAATCTTGTTGATCTTTTCGGCTCGCTACGGATTCCACTGCAAGGTCACCGAAGCCCAGCGAGAATTGCAATTGCTGGACGACTACATCAACTACGACATTCTGGACGAAGAATTCGAATCGACAGACAACTGGCTTAGCGACTACGAAGAAGACGTGATTGCCGATTGGCTACATGACCAACAGTCGGCCTCGGAAAGCGCCGAACGATCAGTCGCCGTCGATGAAGATCGACGAGTCGATATGATCTTGGAGAAGCTGCACGCCAATGGCATAGAATCGCTATCCGACGATGAGCGATCGTTTCTGGATCGGATCAGTCAACAGTATCGTCGGCGACGCGAACTGCCTCGTTCGTAAATGCCTCGTTCGCAAAAACCGATGGCGCAGCAAAAAGCCACAACCAAGCAATGGTCGTGGCTATCTATGTCCCAAAATCGCTTTCGGCTTAGATGGTTTCTTTTTGCGTCGCGTTCTGATTGACTCGCGGCATTTTGGGTCGCGGTAGGGAACTCGTCCCTTTTTCCTGAAAGTCCAGGTTAGGATTCAATTCGCAGTCGCCTGCCGTCTTTTGAATTTCCTGGAGGTCAGAACGTTGCTCAATATCTTCTTTTTCAGACACGAACTGGATCATACTGTCGACCGTCGAGCTGACGATGTCATTTTCAATTGCCAGCTGCTCAGCCAAATTGATGAATTTGGTTTTTTTCTTTTTCTTAAACACCGAAGCGACCTTTTTGAATTGCGGATTTACTGGGAGTAGTTGATCGCTACCCCTATGGGTGAATTCTCCGCCGTTTTTGGAATTTCCACGCGATCAACCAAAAGTAGCTTGCTAAACCGTACGAGAACGCCTTTAAGGGAAAATTTCAGCTTAAGTCTTGGTCCGTTTGATGCCGAACCTTTCTGGTGCAGTGATGTCGTTTGTAGGGATAGTGCTCGGGCGGAAACTGGACCCTGACGGTCTATTCCCAGCTTGCCGACGCGTCCCAAAGCAACCAATCCTCTTGACCGTTAAAGTCCGTTGCGATAATTTCGGGTGCAAGACGCATCATACATGCGAAAATCAGGCGTCGTGGCCAAGTGGCTAAGGCAGCGGATTGCAAATCCGCCATCGTGGGTTCGACTCCCACCGACGCCTCTATGAAAAAAAGCGAGGCTTTTTGCCTCGCTTTTTTATGCGCTAATAGCAATTCAATATCGAATACTAAGAGCCCTCGTCATGGAAAGACCCAATTCAGACCTTGCTCGTGAAACGGTCCGCTCGTTTCTAAGAGAAAACGCTGGCCAAAAATTTTCAGCCAACTTTTTGCATTTCGAATGCAACTGTGACCAAAGCCAGATTGACATGAATGAGGCTCTAACTGGCGCCGCAGCACAACCTGCTGATGGCAAGTTCTTCCGCGAGAAACAGTTGGACGAAGACAGTGGAACCGATCGCGTGCATTTCTGGTTTGAACACAATGGCTAGGCCATTGGTCATTCGCCATTAGCTATTTTCACCATCAAACTACTCGCCAGACGATTGCATTAACGACTGATAGTCGTCCAGGGTTTGGACGGCGGCAATCTGTTCCGCCGAGAAATCAAAATTTGTAGTGTCCGAATAGACTTGCAGCAGTTGCCGCGCCCGTTCCACGTTTCCTCGTTCTAATTCAAATGGAATCATTCTGGCCAAAATGTTAGCCAGCAGCAGGTCTCGATAACCGACGTCGAAACTAGCATTGCCTAGTCGGAAATGGTCTTTTGGATTTTCCGGTACGAATTCAAGGATGCGTTCCCAAATTCGAATAGTGTTGTCGTCGATTGGCAACTGAGCTGTAAAGAAAGCTGGCAGCTGCACGTAGTAGGGTTGGATGTGAGGGTCAATGGATTCAGGATTCGGTAACAACTGATCAATAGTTTCCCATCTCAATTCGTTAGCCTCAGCGACTGTTCTTTGGTCGTTATTAAGCCTCAATTGACGGTGAAGGTTCGACATTTCAGTTTGAAACTTGGCTGCAAAGCTAAAAAAGTCAGCTCGATCCTGAGACATTTTCGAATAGTCCGGTCGCCATTGGTCAGCGGTGTTGGGCGAGTCGTAATCGTTGGCAAGGCAGAATCGACAGACGGTGGCCGAAGCGTACATCGGTTCGAAGGCTGTGGTTTGAACGATCGTCTGTTTGCCTTCCACAATCGGACGCCAAAATTTTGCTTTGCCGTCTTTGTCCATCAAGCAGACGTCTAAAAACGCGCGGCCGTCGACTTCAATCTGCAGCTCGGTCTGAAAGGTCGCTGGCGATTCTTCATCTTCGGCTGATTCTAGTTTTGTCGAAGACCAAACGATATTTGGCGACGTTAGATCGTCGGTCTTAGCAAACACTTCGCGAAAAAATCTCTGCAACTGCCAAGCGTATTCACGGTCGTGAATCTCCAGCGATTCAGGGGCGTGCCCTACCCCTTTCATCATCCATATTCGGGCCGGCGTTTCGACTTCGCTAAAAACTCGAAAGCTGCCCTTAGGTGGTAACAGCCAATCGTTTTGCCCGTGCATTAAAAAGATCGGGCAGTCGATTTTTTTGACGTTCACTATCGGGTCGACGCGTGGCAGAACGGTGGCACTTGTGGATTTAATAAGCGTTTCCATGAACTGGCCCGGTTTCTGATTATCCAGATACGTTTGGAGCATATCGCCCGGTACAAATGCGTCTTCTACGGCCAATCCCGCCACTTCGTTGCGAGCACACAGGTACAGCGATAGTGCCGATCCAAGCGAGACGCCGAACACACCGATCTTGTCAGGTGTTACCTGCATGTCACCAGTCAAAAAATCATAGGCCGCCTGAACGTCGCCCATTAGCGATGCAAATGACGGGATGCCGTCGCTGCGACCGTACCCTTGATAGTCAAACAGCAAAACGTTGAACCCACCGTCGGCAAACACCTTGGCATAGGGCAGGAACACCGACGAGTTGTAGGCATTACCTTGGCAAACCATCACCGTCTGCGTGGCATTTTCAGTCTTGATGTACCAACCGCGAAGTTGGTGACCTTGTTCGTTGGCGAACTCGATTTCGTCAGCCACCAAACCGACTTGTTCCGGTGTCTTGAAAATGTCTTCCTTGGGCAGCAAGAACATTTTGCTGAGCGGATCCATGGCGTCAAATTTTGATTGAGCCGAAACCACTGCTGTGGGCAACAAGATCAGTGCGGTCAATAAAGCGAACCGAATTCGATTGGTCATCCAAGGTCCTCTTTCTCCGGGTCTATTGTTGGTAGCTTTCGTACTTGGTTCGCAAACTGGGAATGACCCGCAGAGCGTTCTCGAAGTACAGTTTACGCAAAACCGGCTCAGGTAGTTCCACGCCGTAAATTTGCCAGAGCCCCTGCGGCGGTGGACTTTTTTCAGAATACGGGAAGTACTCGTCCTTTGTTTCGAAAAATCGCCAGTAATAGTTGAGCCGCGTTTCTGGCCAAGGTCCGTCGGTCCCGAACAAAACGCGATCTTGGTATTTGATTAGAAAATCGCGAGCGGTATACGGTTGGCGGCCAAGTTCGGCGATCCGCGAGGCCGTTTCTACGATCAAATTGGGGTACTTGTCTAACCATTCCGACACCTGCGACAAGTCTTCTGGATTGCCGGCCATGTGCGCGCCAATGAATGTGGTGTTGGGATGCTTGGCAATGACTCGATTGCGAGCCGCCAACAATTCCTCACGTGATGGGAATTCGTCTCCGTGAAAACTCCAGTCAGGGTGTCGCGAAAGTTCTTCGTAGCGTTCGTTGAATTTATCAATGGGTTCAAAGAACGCTGCCGGGTCACCCGTGTGCATGATGATGGGCAGCCCCAGCTGGCCGCATTTTTCCCAAATGGGATCCCAGCGACTGTCGTCGATTTTGACCAAGCTGCCGTTTGGGTTTTTGTAGTTCAGGCCGAATCGTTTGAATAATTTCAAACCGCATATGCCCTGCTCTTTTGCCGCCTCAAGTTGTCGGGCGATTCGTCTGGCAAAATCTTCGCGGTGGCAGTCCCAGGTTCCAGGCTCGTCACGCTTGCCGTCTCCCACCCAATCAAGATGTACAAAAACGGCAAAGCGATCGGGGTACTTTTCCAACAAGTAGCTTTGATGTTCCTTAACCGTATCGCCAAGCCGAGCGTCCAGGCTGATGCACATTGCGATGTTTTGACGGTCCATCAACTGAACGAACTCGTCCAACCGTTCCTTGGAACCTCGCAAACGAAAACCGCAATGAGTATGAATGTCGATGGCCGGAAACTTGGCTCCCGACAGTTCGGTCAGGCGAATGTTTTTTAGCATCGACCGAGGTTCGAACTCGTCAATCGTTAACGACGGTTTACTGTCCGCGTCCTGAGGCGTCTGCTGAATACCAAGACAGTCAGACTGTACGACCAGGCACGACAGTATCATCCAGGCCAACAAGCCCAATGAATTTTTTCGCGTGGGTAAAAATAAATATGAAAACGCAGGCATCCGGGGCGTGCTCTCGTATTCTAAGTTCGGTGAATCGCGTGGGTGGCGTTTGCGTGGGCAGTGTTTGGCAAGCCAGGCGTT
>CAZJBW010000050.1:32181-36522 GCA_964543985.1 uncultured Pirellulaceae bacterium
ATCCTGAATGCAATCCAAAACACTGCGAAACGTCCCAGGATCAGTTTTCTACGCAAATTACACTTTAACAGGTGCGACTAAATCTGTTCAGCGGCCAACTTCACTGATTAGAATAGAGGTCCATTCCCTCCTTGTCTCATTCGAGTCCAGTAAATGTGTTGGCAACCTTGTAAAAAGCGTATGAAACGTCTCGCCCGCACTCGTCGGCTGATCGCATGGGGAATCCTGTTGGCTGGGTTACTGACCAGTCCTGTCTGCCAGCTTTCTGCTTTTCAAGTCGAATCGGAAGATACAAACGAGGATCAGCAGGAACTGCCGCTGACCAGCAATCTGCACCCTCGCAACAACCCACTGGTGTATTCCGAGTGGCAAGTTCGCGACGCCTTGCGTTTGCCAAGTAGTCGCATCATCTACCTGCAAAACTATTATGGCCCCAGTCGATACGATTTCGATGAACAAGAACTAATGCCGATCGGATGGGTCAACACGGCGGCGTACAAACAATACCGCCGAATCTTTACAGTGCCTGAAGACCCCGACTATGTGTACGCGGTTTATCACGTTGGCGAGAAAGCACAGGGCGGCCACTATCTCTATCGCCACATATTAGACGGTTCCACGTCGGGCCAGCGAGTTACCTTTTTCCGCGAATCGATCACTCGCCCGCAGTATCACATTACTAAAGATGGAGTGCTGTTTATTTATGGCCGCAACGGAGTGATCTATCGCTGGTCGACGCAAGACGGGCTGGCGAGGTACGAGATCGAAAAACCGAGCGACATAGAAGAGACTCGGCGCAACATGTTCGCGCCATTGAAAGTGGCCCAAGTCGGAGAGTCCGTTTGTTTTTACTCGCTGTGTGACCCTCGGTATCCCAAAAAACAATTACGCGATCTGTTGGTATTCGATGGCCCCGTGCCTAAGAAGACCTCACTGCAAAACAAACTGACAGGTCCGGCCTGTGCCTTGGACTCGCGGACTCTACGTTTCTGCACAACGAACGGGTTCCTGGACGCTTCGTTAGATGACGGTCAGTTAAAAGTCACCGATTTTCCTTCGCCAAATGAGCAAGGACAGAACTTGATCGTTGACAACTATTTTCGCTTGCCCAACGGAGACCAGTTTTCGTTGTGGCGGAGGCCCTATCAGTCGTATCGAAAACACGATGTTTTGCCAATGGATATCGGTTACTACAACCAGTTTGCCAAGTTCGAAAACGACCGTTGGACAATGTTGAATAGCGGGTTGGATTTGGTGCTGGGAAACCAAAGGTTTCAAGTTCAGGACGGTGACGGAGGCGTTTGGCTAAGCGCCAGCGAAAGTTCACTGGCCTATTTTTCACCCGACGGCGAATACAAGCTGGTCAGTTTCGACAAAGCATTTGGTCCTTCCAGTATCGACTTTCTAAAGGTCGATCAAAGTGGCTTATTACTGTCGGTCAATCATGAAAGTGATACTCTGCATTTTCGCGATCCGAAAGAAATTCTCGGCGATGAACCGAAGAGTGTATTGGGCGCTGGCTGGCAAGTGATCTTCTCGCGTATTCCATTGGAATGGGACAAACGCCACCGGCTTATGTTGTTTTCGTTAGACCCGGAACAGGGACTAATGGATTTCCAGGACGAGTCGGTCGCTTCGGTTGTTTTGCCCGCTGATACGCGGCTAAACCAAACGGCCAAGGTGTCGGTGACACGAGATACCAACGATGAGCTGTGGATCTTTTTAAATGGCAACCAAGATGCAACATTCTGGCGCAGCAACGGAAAGTGGATCACTTTCGAAGCAGACGCCAACCGAACAAGCAAACAGGTTGCGTTCGAAACAAGACTGACACAAGGTGTCGATTCGAACTACGTGATCGGGCGTCGCTTTAATGATTACCGAGTAACGTTTGATGCAGAACGAAAGAAGATCGTCTACAAGAACCAACACAATCGGTACACCTACTTTAGGAACTCGCGTTGGTCGGTTGCGAATTCGGGTACCGAGCTGCCGGAAGACTACGAGTTTTCTCAGCAAGCATGCATGATCGATGGCGTTACCTACATTTACGGTGACACAGAATTCTCCTGGAAGCTGACGGATGAGCAGTGGGACAAACACTGGGAAACGAACAAACCGCGCCCATGGGAGAAGGGCGATCCGATTGATTATCCGTTTGAAGGCGAGCAGTACTTCAGAATTGCCTCCGACTATCCCGAGGGCCCATATTCCAGTGACGAATCGGATTGGGGCTATCGCGCATCGAATATCCTGCTGACATTTTTGCGAGCTCACGATAAGCTCGCAATTCATTATCCGTCCGGCATCTGGAACGTGATTCCTGCCCATGGCACGCCGTTTGAAAACGACAGTAGCTTTGATCAAATTTGGGTGGACAAGTACAACCGTTGGTTCTTTCAGTACCCCAGCGTCAATGGCTTGCACAAATATATCGTTTACGATCCCCCACATATTTCTATCGATCCTGTCCAGAAGGACCTGGGAAAGATCACGGCACCCGACCAAAAAGTGATGCCTCAATGGCAGACGAATGTGGACCTACCCGGTCTCAAAATGCGGTATCGTTTCGGTCAAAACGAATGGTCAGAATGGCAGGATGCGATGGATTCCTTTGTCGTTCCTGGCTTTCCCGAGCCCGGTAATCAGGTGCTATCCGTTCAATTGTTTAGTGAACCGCTCCCTTTGCGAACTCATACACTGAAATATGACTTGCAAATCGATTACAGTCTTGTGGAGTACATTCAGCCTCTGTTAGAAAAACTGAAGTCGGATCGCTACGCAGAACGCCAAGATGCGACCAATCGAATTTTGGCTCTGGGCGAGGCGGCAATCCCCTACTTGAAAGAGTTGACCAAGGAACGAAACGCTCAAATCAAATTGACGGCCGAGATGATGGTCGAGTTGCTCGAGCGTACTGCTTCGCCTTCCGACGAAGACGACGATGATTAATTGGCTTTGACATCGACAGAAATTTACAAACCCATCGATACTTTTGAATTCGCTATGAAATCCATGTCTCGCTTTTGTAACCTGCAATCTATCTGTTGTGTCTTTCTGTTGTGTGCGACAGGTTGGACCGAACCTGACTTGTCCGCGCAGGAACTGCCACCGGCAGATTTAAGTCACCCATTCTTGAAAGTGGATTTGAAGTTTGATTCGACGCCTGCCGGCATCCCCGAAATCGACGAGGAAGCCAAAGGCGATATCAAGGTTGCCGAATTAGGTCGTCAACTGTTCTTTGATCCTCTGTTGTCGTCGGATGGTTCAACATCATGTGCCACCTGTCACCGCCCCGAACACGGATTTAGCATTCCGGATCCAATCGGCGAAGGCGTTAACGGCACAACCGGCAAACGGCACCCACCAGTGATTTTGAACCGTTATTCCAGCGACGCACAATTCTGGGACGGACGAGCTGGCAGCTTGGAAGAGCAAGCCTTGCAACCGCTGGAAAGCGACGAAGAACTAAACAGTAGCATCGAAGAGGTGATGCAAAAGTTAGCCGCCAATCCTGATTACCAAAAGAAGTTCTCTGACATCTTCGATGACGGTTTAACGAGAACGAATTTGGCCAACGCGATTGCTGGCTTCGAACGTATCTTGGTGACAGGAGATAGCCCGATCGATCGATTCGTGACCGCTCGCGAATCAGTGCTGACGAAATCGGAACGACAGGGCTTGTGGTTGTATGAAAGCAAAGGTGGCTGTTGGCAATGCCACTCTGGCCAAAACTACAGCGACGAACAGTTTCACAACACTGGCGTATCCTGGGGGCTGGAACCATTGGACTTGGGTCGGTTCGAACATACCAAAGACGAGTCTCATAAAGGACAATTCAAAACTCCGACATTACGCAACGTAGCTTCGTCGGCTCCCTACATGCACAACGGCAGTATGAAAACGTTGCGTGAAGTCGTTGAGTTCTACAACAAAGGCGGAAATGATAACCCGCACTTGGACAAGGACATGAGGCCCCTGAATCTATCCGAGAACGAGGTCGACGATTTGGTGGCGTTCTTGAAGGCCCTGGATGGACGCTACGCCTGGGAGAAACCGGTCGATCGAAAGACGGAAACAACAGAAGACACGGACGCGGAACAGGATTGATCGTTCCAACAAAAAAAGGACCCACGGAAGTGGGCCCCAGAAGCTGTCGGACTCGCGATTCGCACATAGTGCAGGGAGTTAATCGATGACTCGTGTAATTTTGTTTTGTTTGACGTTAGCGACTACTGGCCTGCTGTGTCCTGCGACAAGCAATGGCCAGCCGCATGATCAAGCAGAAGATGTTGTGCTGGTTGAGGTCGAGTCGCTGACGGAAAAAGGTGGCTGGGTTGT
>CAZJBW010000051.1:0-36262 GCA_964543985.1 uncultured Pirellulaceae bacterium
CCCTCGATGCTTGCGAATCAAACTGGTTTTCAGGTCGAACAGCGACTTCTCCAATCCAACAGGATATTGGTGCGGATTGGAATAGCGTTTTACACCAGGATAAAATTGCTTCAGTTGATTTTTAGCGCGGTCACGAGCTACCTCAATGGACTGCGGCTCTTGAACCCGCTGGCCATCTCGGAAAACAGGTTCCAACAAATCGATGTATTGAGCGTGTGGTAACGCTCGATTGCGAGTCGGGTCCAGCGGATCGACCATCGTCGGTTCGCTACCTGGCGTTTCCAACAAATTCCAAATCATGTCGGCAACGAATCCATCGTTCTCCAAAAATCGACGTATCTGCAACATGCCTGGATTCGAAGTCTTGATGGCTTGTTCGGAGAGTTTGATCTTGGGCACCCAAGTTCCGTCTTCCTGTTGAATCGCCGACAACTTGTAGACACCGCCCAACGCTGGCTGGTCGTAAGCAGTCACCAACTTGGTTCCGATCCCCCAAACGTTAATCTTGGCTCCTTGCGTTTTGAGATCCTCGATCAAGTTTTCATCAAGGTCATTACTGGCGACAATACTGGCTTCCGGAAAACCAGCTTCGTCCAACAACTTCCGAGCTTGGATACTTAACCAAGCCAAGTCACCCGAATCCAGTCGGATACCCACCATTTCGTGTCCGTCTGATCTTAATTCATGCCCGACATTGATCGCTTTTTCGACGCCTTCCAACGTATCAAAGGTGTCTACAAGAAAAACACAGTTGTTGGGCATGGCTGCAGCGTAGGCCCGAAACGAAGCGGCTTCGTCGTCAAAAGACATTACCCAGCTGTGTGCGTGAGTTCCCTTGACCGGGATGCCGTACAATTTTCCAGCCAACACGTTCGAAGTTGCCGAACAGCCACCGATGTAGGCCGCGCGGCTAGCCGCTAGACCACCGTCGATCCCTTGAGCACGTCGCAAACCGAACTCAAGAACCGGTTCGTCACCGGCCGCTTTTGCCAGACGCGATGCTCGAGTGGCGATCAAGGTTTGAAAATTGATTGTATTTAGTAGCAGTGTCTCCAAAATCTGACACTGCACGATGGGTCCTTTGATTCGCAGCAACGGCTCGTGCGGAAAGACCACTGTTCCTTCCGGAACAGCGTCGACGTCGCAATTGAATTGCAACTTGCCCAAGTAGCTCAAGAAGTCGGGCTCGAACAATGGCTGATCATCGTTGCCGGTCAACGAGGCCAAATAAGCCAGATCCTGCTGATCGAAACGAAAGTCCTGCAGAATCTCAATGATCGGTTCCAAGCCGGCCGCGATTGCATAACCGCCACGAAACGGATTCTTGCGAAAAAACAGATGAAATACCGACTGCACGTCCGCTCGCCCCGACTTCCAATAGCCGTACGCCATCGTCAATTGATACAAATCCGTTAGCAACGCCAACGAGTGACGGTAGATCGTTCCTGTGGTATTCACGACGGCTCCTTAGTGTTATTTCAACACTAAGTATACCGTGACATGGGACGGTCGTTAACCCAAATTCTTTGCTTTCCGGTTCGCGCAACAAGAAACCCGGCACCAGGGCCGGGTTTTTTGCATTCATCGTATTTGGATATTCGACAGAATTAGTCGAGTTTCCAATCTGTTTCAGGGCATTCCAAGGCTGTGACGCACAGCTGCTTGAATTCCGGAGTGATTTCATCGGCGTCGCGGTAAAGCTCTTTTAGGAACTCTTTTTCGCATTGGCGAACGGAACCATCCGAGTACAGCATTTGTAGCAAGATGAATTGCTCGTCCATACCGACACGACCGTCTTGCAAAATGATTTCGCGAAGGCAAGGGAAAAACAACGCGTCAAATTCGCTGCAAACTTCTTTTGCGTCTCGCATTAGCTCGACCAGCAGACGTGCGTCTTGAATATCCAACGCACCATTCTCGGCCATATGACTTTTGATTTTTTCAACTTCGTTGACAGTGATTTTTCCATCTGCCAACAATTCTTCACGGATTTGAATAAGGTTCATTGGGATCTTCCTTCAACTTGATCAAAATCGACTCTGTGCCAAAACCTAGGTCGTAAACCGCTTACTCTGCCGAGTCTTTTCAACGTTCGAAGAATCCCGATTCTCCGGCGCACCACTCTAACGACTGTATCGGTTGTGCAAGAGAACCTGGCGCGATTTTACTTGCCAGGCTTGATGCAACGCGTCGCCATAAACACGGAGATCCGTTCGCTAAGCAAGTCGCCGGCACCCCATCGATCCTCGTAAAAGTCCGTCAACAAGAATCCAGCCTTCAACTGACCGCTAATCAACTGCTCCAAAGAATGGCCAAATTCGGCAGGGACAGGCGGGACATCTTCGTCTTGCACATCGATGACAACAGCTGAATGACTGCGGAACGGAATCGAGTTTATAACAACAAACTTTCCGCTCAGCATCTCGTGATCATCGAACAAATAATTGATAGGATTAATCAAACCAGCCATAAAAACGCCACCGGGTGACAGCACACGAAACGCTTCCTGCCACACTCTTTCCACTTGGTCGCAGAAGTTGACTGAGCACGGATTGATGATCATGCCAAACGGTCCGATGTCCCCAAGGTCTCGCATGTCGCGTTGCAGAGTCTTCAAAGTTAAGTCGTGTTCAGCGGCAACCTGTCGGTCGATTTCAAGTTGGCCCTCACTGAAATCGACCACGGTCACATCGGCACCCGCCGCTGCCAACAAAGGCCCTTGATGCCCACCACCAGCTGCCAGACACAAGACTTTTAAATTTGCAAGCTTTTCAACAGGACCAAACCAATCGGCTGGGACATTTTTTGTCGCTGTCAAGCGAATTGAAATTTCACCTCGGCCAGCAGCCGCAATTCGTTCCGGCGTAGGCGGTACAAACCACTGTCGCTGATCTTTGGCGATTCGATCCCAGGCGATTTGGTTGTATTGGTTTGGGTCCATCGTAGAACTTGCGTTTCGCTTCAAAACCTCTTGCGGGAAAATTCATCACTGCTACCAAGCAGCAACCTGATTTATACTCGGAATGCACACGATCCGAGAATAGACCACACATGAAAAAGATTCATCCGTTCACGGGGTCACTTCGAGTCCCAGCAGAGCTGCTATTCCGCGACACGAAGGATTTTTTCCATCTTCTTTCCCTTGGCCAATTCGTCGATCAACTTATCTAAGTATCTGCATTTTCTAATCAATGGACTTTCGATCTCTTCAACTCGATATCCACAAATGACACCCTTAATCAAATGCACGTTCGGATTCAACTTGCACTTCTTGAAAAAGGTTTCAAAAGTCGCCTCGTCAGCGATCAACGTCTTCAACTTTTTCTCATCGTAGCCAGTCAACCACTTGATGACTTGGTGCAACTCCTTTTTAGTTCGACCTTTGCTTTCAACTTTTTCAACGTAAAGCGGATAGATAGATGCGAAGGTCATCTTAGCCATGCGTTCTTCGGTGCCGGCGGGTGGCTTTTTCATAACAATTCATTTTCAGTCAGGTATCGAAAAAATAGCTGTACCAATCTGGCGGGCCCAGCGTCCTATGAAGATATGATTTGACATACCAATTAGCAAATCGTCGAATCGGGAATACCAATAATCCAACGGAAGACCATTGTGACGGACGTCGAATACGAACCGCACGAATATTGCAGGACTTAAGACTTGGGCATTCGACCGCGAGGGCCCAATTCGATGAGGCGGATGCGAGAAAGTTCGCCTGCGTCCAGCGTGAATTTCAGCAAGGTTCGTTGCAAGTGGAAACCGTGATGTCCAGCCGCACCTGGGTTGATGTATTGCAGCTGAAATCGTTTATCAGTTTCTACGTGCAAAATATGCGAGTGGCCGCAAATCAACACCTGTGGTGGATTGCTGTTTAGCACTTGGCGTACGCGACGGTCATAGCGACCAGGGCGACCAGCAATATGAGTCATCCAAATGTCGACGCCTTCGATTTCCACTCGCATGTCCTCGGGGAACTGCGATTGGATTTGGTCGTCATCAATGTTTCCAAAGACACCGCGTAGTTTGAACTTTTCAGACAACGACTCGGCCACACCTATTCCAAAGTCACCGGCGTGCCAAACTTCGTCACAGTCTTCGAACAGTTTGAATACTCGCGGATCAAGGTAACCGTGAGTATCTGATATCAAGCCGATTTCCATCAATTTTAGTTTTTGCGACAAGTGGGAAATAAAGATTAACAACAAAAGCGACGACTAGTTTCCTCGCAGCAGAAACGCCAGGCACAAATATTTGCGAGCCGTTGCGTCCCACACCCAAGGCTCGGACACCAAGTGCCGATGGATCTTTTCTTGAATGAGTGAATTCTTTTCGATTTCCTGTTCGATCGCGCGGGGATTCAAACCATGAAAGTGCTCGCCCGTCAAAACGTGCTCGGTTAACAACTGAGACAAATTGGGATTCGGTTCTTGTAACGCGGTCAGTGATTCTGACGAAGTCACATCCGTGATCAACAAGGCGTTGCCTCCCACGTCCAGTAACTCGCAGAGCAATTCCAAGTGTCGCTGCCTAACCGCCTTCAACAAGTGCATCAAACGATCGGTCTGCGATTCCAGTCTTTGAATCAAGGGCTCGAAAAATTGCGACAGCAGACAGGTCGACGCCACGACATCGAAGGGGCCCTGCAAATCCGGTCGCCAATTGAGGGCTTGTCCAAGAAACTGCTTAAAGGCTTCGCCATCTTCGCGATTCAATTGACTGACAATTTCAGAATGCGTGCCGGACAAATCCAGTTTTGTACGGAGCGTCAGTTTTGGCGAATCAGCGAGCCCACGTTTTTGAATCGCGTCTTGCAAAACTTGGTCATTGAAATCGACCAGAGTGATGTGGTGATAAGCTTCCAGCAACTGGTCCAAGTCCAGGTCATTGCAGGGACCGGCACCCAGCACGCACAGGGACAGGGGCTTTTTGCGTCCTTTGGTAATGTGGACTAGGTGGTTTGTAACCACGGCGCGATGGGCAGCGCAATTGGACCACGCTTCCGTTTGATACTCAGCGGACATAATGGAAATGCCTGTTAAACGAAAAGCGGCACGGTAAGACCGTGCCGCGACTTGGTTCGAACGTCTGGGTTCGGTTAATTCAGGACCTTCACCTTCAAATTGCGGAACCAGACTTCATTGCCGTGATCCTGCAGGCACAAGTGACCTTCCTTGTTGACTCCGAATTTCTCCCAGTCCTTGAACTTGCTGTTGTTGACTTGCTCTTTCCAATCGTCGCTACCAAGTTCAACGTCCACAACTTTCGTGCCGTTCAGGAAGTGTTGAATCTGACCATCATTGATCACGATTTTGCCAGTGTTCCATTCACCAACGGGTTTCACTTCGGCATCCTTGGCTTCGTACAAACCGTACAGAGCGGCGGCGGACGTTTTCGAGCTCTTTCCGTCGTTATGTTTTTCGTTGTCCAAAATTTGGTATTCGGGTCCGCTGAAATACGGCGCGTTGTCGCCCATGCTAACCATGTACATGATCCCGCTATTGGCACCTTCCGTAACCAACCATTCGAAAGAGAATTCGAAGTTTTCGAATTTCTGCTTGGTGATAATGTCTCCGCCGCTGCCTTTGAACTTCAAAATTCCGTCATCGACGACCCAACCTTCACCGATCTCTTCCTCTTTGTAGCCTCGCCACTGCTCAAGATCTGTTCCGTCAAACAAGACAACTTCTTCATCGTCTGCTTCCGCTTCGCCATTGGCCATCGCCTGCAGAACATCGCGTCGACCCTCGAACTCCTCTTCATCGATTTCACCGTTTCCATCAGCGTCGACTCGTTTGGCAAACGCTTCCAGCACTTCTTCACTCGCGCCTTGCAAACGTCCTGAAGCGTAGTCAATGAACTCAGCGACCGTGACCTTGCCGTCGGAATTACCATCAGCAGTTTCCAGAGTTGATTCTTGAGCCTGCAAGCCGCAGGTTACAAGCGAGGTCATCATAAGTAGAGCGAAAATTCGCATGGTGAGATCCTATATTGTCTTTTTGGGTTATTGATTTTCAGTTCTTGATTCCAGCACTCGTCTTTGCGTTCTGCAATCGACGGCGTGGTACTTTTTTGGCCAAGGCATTTATTGGCTGGCCATCTATCGTAGTCTGTGAGCGAGTCGAATTGAATTACACTCAATCAAATTGAAATGCACACAGATTTGGTTTCCAGGTAGTTGTTCAGTACTTCGTGGCCCATTTCGCGACCCCAGCCCGACTGTTTGTACCCACCGAACGGCATGGCCGCGTCAAAGACGTTGTAACAATTGACCCAGACCGTGCCCGCTCGAATCGCTTTGGCAATCCGATGCGCCTCGGCAACATCCGAAGTCCAAACTCCGGCGGCTAGTCCGTAGTAGGTGTCGTTGGCACGAGCGATCAATTCGTCGGCATTCTTTACTGGCATGGCAGCGACGACGGGGCCAAAAATTTCCTCTTTGACGACTTCCATTTTTTCATCGGTATCGATCAACACAGTCGGGTTCACAAAGAATCCTTGCATGTCCGGCGAGTCGCCACCGCAGACGGCCTTGGCCCCGGCCGTGCGTCCACGATCGAGAAAACCTGTTACTCGATCGTATTGTTCTTGCGAAACCAAAGGGCCCATGTTGGTGTTGGGGTCGAAGCCGTTGCCGACACTAATTTTTTTGGCCTGCTCACCAATCCCAGCACAGACCTCGTCGAAGATTTCTTCTTGAATGTACAAACGAGAACCGGCACAGCAACATTGGCCTTGGTTAAAGAAGATTGCATTGGCCGCGCCAGGAATCGCGGTGTCCAGATCAGCGTCTTTCAAAATGACGTTGGGGCTTTTGCCGCCCAATTCCAAAGTGACTTTCTTTAAGTTGTCCGCAGCCGCGTTGACGATTAACTTGCCAACCTCGGTCGATCCCGTGAAGGCGACCTTGTCAACGTCGGGGTGAGCGGACAGAGCGGCCCCGGCGTCACCAAACCCGGTGACGATATTGACGACTCCGTCAGGAATTCCGGCCTCCATGATTAGCTCGCCCAAACGGAGTGCCGACAACGGAGTTTGTTCGGCAGGCTTCAAAATAATGGTGCAACCGCAGGCCAATGCAGGGGCCAGTTTCCAAGCGGCCATCAGCAACGGAAAATTCCAAGGGATGATCTGGCCGATGACTCCAACCGGTTCACGCAATGTGAACGCATGGAAATTCGCCTGCGGAGCGTAGGGCACTGAGATCGGGATGGTGTTGCCCTCGATTTTGGTACACCAACCAGCCATGTAGCGGAAAATGTCGGCCGCCAATGGCACGTCGGCCACCTGGGCGACTCCGAACGGCTTACCGTTATCAGCGGTCTCCAATTCAGCCAGTTCGTCATTGTGTTTTTCGATCAAGTCACCGACTCGCCAAAGCAACTTGCCTCGGTCGGATGCCGTCATTTTCGACCACGGTCCCAGATCGAACGCTTGGCGAGCGGCTTGCACGGCGACGTCGATATCTTGCTGCTTGCCATGTGCGACTTGGCCGATCACTTTCGTGGTGGCTGGGTCGACAACTTGAAATGTCTGACCATCGGCGGCGTCTGACCACTGCCCATTAATGAGCAGCTTTTTGGGAGCAGAAAGAAACGAATTTACGGAATCTGGAAGTTTGTTGATGACGGTCGACATGAATGTTTCCTGTGATAGACGACGGAATTCCTGCCGCCAGTATATCGCATTCCAGTGCGTTTGACAGAATTTGTGCCGCCAGCCCGGTGAAGGGCCTGAAGCGTTAGCCGGAAAGCTGTAGATTGGCGAAGTATACAAAAGAGAAGAAAGAGGGATGGGAAAGACGAGCTGAAAACCTATCCTACTGAGGAAGTCGGTTTGAGAGTTAACAACGAAGGAACCGTTCGTGTTCAATTGGTTTAGAAAACGACGTCGAAAAAAATTGCTGGCAACGTCTTGGCCGGATTCGTGGTCGCTGCACCTCAACCGCAATGTGCGTTTGTCATGGAATTTGACTCCGCAAGAAATGGAGTCGCTTCAGGCTCGCATCAAAATCTTCGTTGCCGAAAAGAATTGGGAAGGCATTGAAGGGCAAGTGATCAACGACGAAGTGACGGTCACCGTTGCCGCTCAGGCCTGCATGATGCTGCTAGGAGTCGACGACTTCTATTTCGACAATGTGAAATCGATCCTGATGTACCCTCAATCGTTTACTCGCCAACAAGATGACGGCACGATCAGTCACCGCGCCGGCGAAGCATGGCAGGGAGGGCCCATCATTCTTTCGTGGCGCGACACGCTTAGCGGAGGAAGAAACGAAGATGACGGCCGTAACTTGGTGGTGCACGAGTTCGCTCATGCCTTGGATGGCTTGGACGGAGAAATGGGTGGTAGCATTGCGTTCTCAGACAAATCAACCGCCGAGCAGTGGACTGAAATGATCTCCAAAGAATTCATCGAGCTACAGGAAGCCAAAGAACGTGGCCTGCGAACTCTGCTGGACCACTACGGGGCGACGAATCGGGCCGAGTTTTTCGCGGTTGCCAGCGAGACCTTTTTCGAGCAACCAAGGCAGTTGGCGTCCGAGAAACCTGACTTGTTTCAATTGTTGAAAAAGTACTACAAGGTTGATCCCACCAATTGGCGAAAGAAGCAACGGAAACGTTAGTCGCACGTCAACAACGTGCGGCAACGTGTGACGGAATGATATTCCATCCTACCGCAGTTTCATTTTCTGAGCCGCGTCAGAGTGCGATCCAAGGTGTTAGCGAAATTCTGCACGTCTTTTTTGGAGAGCGGCTTGGGGCCACTCGTTTCAATACCGGCAGCGCGGATCTGGTCCATTAGATTGCGAGTTGCCAGGCGGCCATGCACACTCTTGTCGTCATACAGTTGGCCACGCGTCCCAATGGCGATGCCTTGGCCCTCGACCACTCGCGCGGCCAACGGAATATCACCTGTAATCACGACATCGCCGGCGACCATCAATTGCACGATTCGATTGTCCGCCACGTCGGCTCCATGAGAAACCGTCTCGACCGTGATCAGATCCGATTCAGGAACTCGCATCGTCTGATTCGCAACGACGATCAATTTTAGATTCAATCGTTTGATGGTCCGGAAAATGATCTCCTTGATGGCAACCGGACACGCGTCCGCGTCGATCAAGATTTTGGGGGCAGGGCCAGCATTCGCGTCGCCGGCTGTTGGTTCCGGACGTTCCGTCCTTTCCTGATTCGTGGAATTCTGTTCCAACTTTTAATTCCTGGTTTCTTTATTCTCAAGGCACGCGAATGGAGGATGGCGAGTCACGGCGCTCATGGATCGGCCCGTTTCCGAGGCATTTTGACGGTTGAACGACGATTGTCAAACTGGCCTGATTTTACGCAACCACTGAAACAGACGACCGAAAGCTTTTGGTAGGATACCATTAGTGAATTGACAGACTGTTGGTTTATGGATTGCCGAAATGGATCGCTCGCAGAAAATTTATTCGTTGTTGGTTTGTTTGTTTGCAGTGACAGGCATGCTGACTTCGGCCTGTCTACAGGCTCAAGTGGAATCTCAAGACAATTGGCCTCAGTTCCGTGGCGTTGGGGCATCTGGAATCGCTGCCGGCCAGCCGCCTGTCGAATGGGACTTGGAATCTGGGAAGAACGTCAAATGGAAAGTCGACGTTGCCGGTCTGGGACATTCGTCACCCACGATTTGGGGTGACCATGTCTATTTAACAACCGCCGTTGACGGACAGACCGACCAGCCATCGTTAGGTACCGGTTGGTTAGGCGGGACCGGTAAGGCGGCTGAGGACTCAGAGAATTGGACATGGCAAATCTTGTGTCTCAATCGCAATGACGGTTCGTTGGTGTGGTCCAAGGATGTAACGAAAGGCAAGCCGATCACCAAACGGCACCTAAAGGCCTCGCACGCAAACTGCTCGGTAGCGACCGATGGCCAACACGTCGTGGCGTTCTTTGGGTCCGAGGGACTCTATTGTTTCGACACCGCCGGCAAACTGCTTTGGAAAAAAGATTTTGGCAAGCTGCACTGCGGTTCTTATAACTCGACCGATTTGGAGTGGGGATTCGCCAGTTCGCCCATCATCTATCAAGATCGTGTCATCGTGCAATGCGACTGCATCAACACAGGCTTCGTGGCGGTACTGGATATTAAGAGTGGCGACGAGTCACTTCGTATTGCTCGCGAAGATGTTGCCACTTGGTCGACACCAGCCATTTTCGAAACGGAATCTGGTACTCAGATAGTCTGTAATGGCTACAAACAGATGGCCAGTTACGATCTTGCGACGGGCGAACAATTGTGGACTTTGAAGGGCGGAGGCGACGTGCCGGTGCCGACACCGCTGTTCGCTAACGACTTGATCTATTTGACGAATGGACACGGTCGCAGTCCTACCTACGCCATCCAACCGGACGCCCGTGGCGACTTAACACCCTCCGATGACCCCTCGGACAAACTTCCCGATGGCTTGGCTTGGTACCAGGGTCGCGACGGCTCGTATATGCCGACCCCGATCGTAATCGGCCAGCGTCTGTACACTTGCAACGACAACGGCCGCTTGACGGTTCGCGACGCATTGAATGGCCAGTTAATTTACAAACAACGTGTTGGTCAGGAATCAGGCACCTACACGGCCTCGGCAGTCGCGACCAAAGATCGCCTGTACTTCAGTAATGAAAAAGGGATCGTAACGGTGGTGAAAACGGGTGACGAGTACGAACAGATCGCCGAAAATGATATCGGTCAGGTCATCATGGCGACTCCCGCTATCGCGGGCGACCAGTTGTTTGTCCGTACGCCAGGGCAGTTGATCTGCCTTGAAGAAGAGACTCCTTAGGCAAGGACGGCGTGGATTGATGAGTTACGCGAAGTTTCCAATCAGCGCATAAAAAAACGTGTCCATCGACAATTGTTGATGGACACGTTTTTTCGTTAGACCTCGTCGCAAAATTTGCGACCAGTCCATTAATAAAGTTGGTTGAAGTGATGGACCAGCTAAAATTAATGAAGATTACAAATGCGAGGTCTCATCCGTGCCAAAAACGCATTGGCAGTTAAATGGCCAGGGGCAAGGCAACCATTTAATCTATATTCGTCAGAGACCTCACGATCAGCTGCCTACCGAAGTAAGCCGCTGATAAACCTGTATATGCATCAACCGTGCCAGAACTGAAAAAAATTGGCTAAATTGATTTGGCGCTGCATTTTGAGTCAATCAGCCGCTGGCACCGCAAAACATCGAAGAAAGTCGCTGCAAATGGCTGTAGCATATCGATACAACTGCGTTGTTTCTTAGTGGCGGAATTGAACATCATTGAATCCGTCCAGTTGAACAATTGCCGATTTCGCTGAAAATTGCAGGGAAATTGATGGCTAGGAGTGGTTCGTTACGCTCAGTTGGCAAACCGAATCTCAGTTGGCAAACCGAATACTTGCGGGAAAGTTCATGGAAGCTCGCATTCCTTTGTCAGAACGAAAACAAATTGTGATTGCAGTGAATCCCAATGCGGGAAGCTCTGCCACTGGCGTCGTGGCGCAGCAACTTGCCGACATCTTGTCTGAAAAGGGCTTTCAAGTCGGCATCGAGTCGAACATTGAAAAACTGGTGGAAATCGTAAAGTCTCGCCCTCAACTGCGAGCCGTGGTCGCTGCCGGTGGGGACGGCACGATCGGGTTGTTGGCCAATCGTTTGCCCGAATCCACTCCTTTTGCCATCCTGCCACAAGGCACCGAAAACCTGCTGGCCAAGCACTTGGAAATCCCCTTTGAGCCGACCGAATCTGCCGAAATGATCGAGCAAGCCATATTCGTTAAAATGGATGCCGGACGCGCCAACGGCACTCTTTTTCTTGTCATGGCCAGTTGCGGTTTTGATGCCGAAGTAGTGCATCAGGTTCATAAAGCCAGAAAAGGCCACATTACTCATTGGACCTACGCCAAACCAATCATCGATTCGATTCGTAAGTACAAGTATCCAACTTTATCGATCTTTTGTGACGACTTGAAAAAGCCGATTAAGGCGAAGTGGTCTTTTGTGTTCAATGCGCCGCGTTACGCTATGGGTTTGCCGATCGCAGATCAAGCCGATGCACTGGATGGCAAACTGGACCTGTGTGCGTTTCGCGGTGGCAACTTGGCAAATGGCCTGTTGTACCTGGCTGGGATTTTGTTGCGTCGCCATCGACGCTGGAAAGATACTCGGATTGCCGTCGCTAGTCGGATACGCATTGAATCGAACGAGTCGGTTCCCTATCAAATCGATGGAGACCCGGGTGGATTTCTGCCATTGGAAATCCAGATCGTACCGCAACGTTTGAACATCATCGTGCCCGCCAGTTGGGCAGAGAAACACAACCTACCCGTTAACAACACACTCCCCGAATCCGTGAGCCCTTGATTGAATACTCCAAGCAATATCACTGAAATTGGATCTATCCGGTGTGGTGCGGATCACCCGCTAGTGGTCATCGCGGGCCCCTGCGTTTTGGAAAACGAATCGTTAACGTTGCAAATCGCCGAGCAGCTTACTGCTGTTTGCGACAGCCTATCGTTGCCACTGATTTTCAAAGCTTCCTTTGATAAGGCCAATCGCACCAGCCTTAGTTCGTACCGAGGACCGGGTTTGGACGAAGGTTTAAGGATTCTGGAACGGGTTCACAAAGAACATTCGGTGGTCGTTACCACGGACATCCACGAGGCCAGTCAAGCGGCGACCGTGGCCGAAGTTTGTCAACTTCTGCAGATCCCGGCATTCTTAGCTCGGCAAACGGACCTGCTGGTGGCGGCGGCTCAAACGGGTCGGGCGGTAAACGTAAAGAAGGGTCAATTCATGGCGCCTGGCGATATGCGTTTTATTGTTGAAAAACTTCGCGGATCGAATTGCGACCAAATCATGTTGACCGAACGTGGTACCTTTTTTGGATACGGCAAACTGGTCAACGATTTTGCCGGTTTGGTCAGCATGCGAGCCTTAGGCGTACCCGTCGTTTTCGATGCCACCCACAGCGTCCAACAGCCCAGCGGAGGATCGGGAATCACGCTTGGCAACCGAGCCATGGTGGCTCCGTTGGCCCGAGCTGCCGTTGCGGTCGGGGTCGACGCCATTTTCATTGAAACTCACCCCGAACCCGACCAATCGCCCTGTGATGCAGCCAACATCTTTCCTTTGGCCGACATCCAGGACCTATTGTCGACACTGATTGCCATACGAAATTGCTCGACCGGCAATTTGCCTCATTTGCAAAACGGCTGATTCCGTTCACAATACCTGTAAAACACGGGTGAAACCTGACCCACTCACTCCAACTTATGAACTCATCTAATTCACACTGCGGCTTGATGAACAAACCACATCATTCAAATCGTCAAAGCGTTGCTAAACTTCCGATTCAACTGGCCACTTTCTTACTACTGGCCGCGGTCATTGGTCTTCCAGGTTGTACAAACAATTCTGTTAGTGAGATCGAAGACCTGGAAACCGTCTCGTTGTACTCGCAGACGGATCAACTCGCTCAGACGATGGAGTACATCCGAAGCGTCGAGCGTTACCGCACGGATAACTTCCGCGATAAAGTCAATTCTGGACTAAACCGTTGGACGGCTGGCCTTGAAGAAGAAGTCGCTGCCGATTGGGCGCTGCCTTCACTAACCGACACCCTACCGGAACCGATTAAGACGGAACCCGTTTTTACTCATATCGACGATGAGAATTTTTACTATAACGATGCCGATTTTCTTCAGCAGTCTTTTTGGTTCCACGAGATTGCCAACCGAATTGCCAACAGCAATTTCACCGAGCACCAAGAGTACATTTTTCAAGCGGGACGAAATCTAGCCAATCAAGATACGCTTTCCGAATGGGAAGAGTCTGAAGATCTGTTGGCAGACGCCCTGACGTTGATTCACCCGGAACTGGTCGGTGCAGACGATGATGACCGCATCCAAAAACTGGCCCAAACCATTCGCCTTTTCGACTGGACCGTACGCAACGTGCAATTGGTCGAAACGCTGCCTTGGCCCGACAAAGAGATCGCCGAAAAAACTTCGATCGTCCCGGACGCCAACTTAACGGATTGGCCAGCAGCATCTGGTACCGCCGGACCAGGTTACGTGCGTTTCCCGTGGCAAACATTTACATACGCCAAAGGCGACTTTCTTGAACGAGCTCGCGTCTTCAGCGGCTTATGCCATCAAATCGATGTGCCGGTAGCGGTCTTAGCCTTTCCCAATAACGATGAAGTGGCTGATGAAAACTTGAAGCGACCTTATGACGAATGGATTTGTGCAGCCTTGATCGACGGGCAAATGTATTTGTTCGACACGTACCTGGGTTTGCCGATTCCTGGTGAGAAACCTGCGCAAGTCGCGACGCTCTCATATCTAAAACAGAATCGCGAATTGTTGCGAGATCTTGATTTGACCGTCGAGGAATCCGTCGAGAAAACAAACTATCCGGTTCAAGCGGAGCAGTTGGATAACTTAATTGCCCTGGTAGTCGCCGCACCCGAATCGGTATCCAAGCGGATGGCGGGCGTGCAAAAGAAACTGACTGGCAACAACAAACTAAAACTGACAATTGACGTGGACAAGTTGGCCACAGACTTTTCGGCCATCGAAGGAATCGGCAAGTCGGTTTTATGGCACGCTCCCTATTCCAATCACATCTTCCGGGACCGATACAACAGTGCCTTGATCACGGCATCCTATGACCAAAATATCCGCCAACGGACTCTATGGTTAGCCCGTCAAGAAGCTTACGTCGACAGTTTCGTCATGTTGCGTACCGCCAGGAATTGCTTGCTACGTGGGATCTTCGTCAACGATCGTGAACGAGATATCCGCAGCGCCATGTCTTACTATTACAGTTTCATGTACTCGGATAATGAGATTGCCGAAATCGATCAAGACGTTTTGCTGCAACAACGACTGGGGATCCTGAAAGGGGAAAACCAATCCTTCGATAACTGGGCAATTGAATTGAGCAATATGAAAGCCAGTATGAAACTGGTACGAGCAGACGCTGCATTCTTTCTGGCACATTCCAATTACGAAAATGGAAAACCATCGACGTCGCTTAAATGGCTTAAACGATTGCCAAGCTTTGAAGACCCCAAAAACGAACGTTGGATCGAGTACCTGCCGTACGCCATCGGACGAGCTCACGAATCAATTGGCGAGTACGAAGAAGCAGCCATGTCGTACGGCAAGGACAAATCACCTCAAAGACATGGCTCGATCTTGCGACAAAGACAAATCAACCGCCTAATCGATAAACCAGAGGCCTCCAATCCATAGTAACAAATTGGATTGCGGCATCCAGACTCAATCCAATGACAGTTATACAGGTGGAACAGTGCGTCGAAATTCTTTCCACGCGACGAACAAACTGCTGGCTTTTGCGCTGGGCATTTTTCTGTTTAACAATCTTGGATTCGCCCAGACCGGCCACACAGCCTGCCCACTTCCGAGAGCAAAAACGGAACTGGAACGTTTG
Source organism: uncultured Pirellulaceae bacterium (assembly GCA_964543985.1). Lineage (GTDB taxonomy): Bacteria > Planctomycetota > Planctomycetia > Pirellulales > Pirellulaceae > CAJQPP01. The sequence goes on from CAZJBW010000051.1 coordinate 15,470, forward strand.
AAAAATCGATCCCGAAAATTTTCTACGCTCTGATTTTTTGGCTCCTGAGGGAACGAATCCGTCGATTGATCTGGATCAATATCAGCGTTTGATGCCGATACGCCAAGCCCAATTCAGGTGCATTTCTAAACTGCGAACCTGCAAATCGGTGTCAAAGGTTCGGGTCGCGATCTACCAGCCAAACTTTTCTTTCGTCAGCATCTCGAACGCATCGATGTACTTTTGACGCGTTCTGGTAACGATATCTTCGGGTAGAGTAGGGGGTTGGCTGTTTTTGTCCCAATCCGTCGTTTCCAGCCACTCGCGAACAAACTGCTTGTCGAAAGACGGTTGATTTTGACCTACCTGATACTGATCGGCTGGCCAGTATCGGGAACTGTCCGGAGTCAGCACTTCGTCAATCAAAATCAACTCGCCGTCATGCCAGCCCCATTCAAATTTCGTATCGGCCAAGATCAAGCCTTGTTCTTGAGCATAAGCGCGGCCTTGCGAGTAAATCTCGAGGCTTTTGTCGCGTAGAGTTTCAGCCGTTTCTTGACCTACGACATCAACCATTTTTTCGAACGAGATATTCTCGTCGTGCCCAGATTCTGCCTTGGTGGCCGGTGTAAAAATTGGCTCGTCGAATCGGACGCAGTTTTGCAAACCCGGTTCCAAGTCGATGCCGCAAACACTACCCGTCTTCTGATAGTCTTTCCAGCCCGATCCAACCAAATAACCGCGTACAACGCATTCGATCGGAACGACTTCACACTTTTTTACAATCATGCTGCGGCCCTCAAGCCACTCGGCATCCAACCCTTCGGGCACTTCGATCCCAGCAACGCTATCCGAGACGATATGGTTTGGGATCGAGGTCAGACGATTAAACCAAAACAGACTGATCAAGTTCAGCACTCGTCCTTTATCAGTGATCTCTGACGGCAAAATCCAATCAAATGCACTGATGCGATCAGTCGCCACCATCAAATAGTGATCGCCCAAGTCATAAACATTTCGAACTTTACCTTGTCGGACTAGCGTGCTGGTCATTTTTTTTGCACCAAAGATCAATCAATTTCGTAAGTATGTAGACCAAGTTTCTACAATTGAAACATGATCGGATTTTGAGAAGTCTAAAGGACTTCGCGAATTCGGGAAAGTAGCTAAATCATGCGGTCTAACAAGTTTTGTTCCTTGAAAAACCACGTCTGTCACGACAATCCGGGGCTACAATAAGTTCCGTTTCCGATTACGATTACAGGCTGGAATGCGAACAGACGTTTGCCTGGTTTGGGGGACTGCCACCAAACGTTTCCTAAACTTCAAAATCGAGTGTAACAACCTATGGGCCAATATCGTTTTGTGATTCCGAAAAGCGAACGAATCGCAGCGGAATCCCTGGTTGCTGCCCAGGTCGTGGGTCTTGAGGGTATCCCGTGGCCCTGCAAATCGTTGCTGAAAGATGACACATTGCTCATCGCCAGAAACGAGGAACTGTCGGGCCGTCTATTGGCCCCCTTCCGATCGACCAAGTACGGCGAATTGGCGCTAACGACCGGAACGCTGCCGGAAACCGAGACAGCCTACTTCTTGGAATTGGAATTGGCCCGTGGATCGTTGTGCCGCCTAAGAAATCAAGTTTCGATTTGGCAAGAAGGTGGACTCAATATCTCCGATGATTTCCTGGACCGACTGGATCAAGTCACCATTCAATTTTCCGAAGCGGTTTTTTGCCAGGATGACGCCGAACGGCGAGCGGCAATCTGCGAATCGGTGATTGAGAGCGCAGTCGACTTGATGTTCGAAATCACTGATGAATTCAGTCACCAAATCGCTCAGATCCATGACGCCCAGCCGCAGAATGTTCCCATCATTGCTGGCTCGGTCTTTGAAACTCAGCAATGCCAACCGCAAAACTTGGACGAGCTAACTGACTTTTCAGTTCAGCGGATGACTCACCCGACCAGTCTACAAAACGCCAAGGACGCCAACGGCACATACGATTTTTCGAAAACCGACAGTGTCATTGATTGGCTTAACGAACCGTCAATTCACACGGCCAGAATTGTTGGCCCCTTGATGCAATTCGATAACATTCAGCTTCCTGAATGGTTGCCAGAAGACGCAACTTTCGAAGCTCGAATGGACACCATCAAACGGATGTGCCGCCGGTTCGGTGCCGAGTACCAAAAACGCATCAAGATCCTGCATGTCAGCTCAGGACTCAACGGAGTCGGCCATCAACACTTCAACTACCCGCAGCAATTACAAGTCACTCTTGAAATGCTGGAGTCGCTGGATCAGGTGATGCCAAACACATCGATGATGGTCAGCTTCGATCAACCATGGGGCGAGCGGCTGTCGATGGCCACAGGCGGAGTTCAGTCGATGGAGATCGCCGACCAGTTGCTGCGTTACGGTGCCAGAATTTCAGCGTTTGGCTTGGAATTCAACATGGACTACTGGCCGCAAGGCACGTTGATGCGAGACCCACTGCAATGGGTCGACCTGATCGACCGCTGGTCACAATTCGGGCTGCCATTAGCGGTTTACTTGACCGTACCAACGGGCGACGCCGAATCCGTCGGCACAAGTCGTTTCGCGCAAACCATTCGAAACAGCACCGACGCCAATGGCTACCGCAGATACTTGACCACAGTTTTCAACTTACTTGTCAGACGACCCGCCGTGAACGTCGTTGCCTGGCGCCGCGCTTCCGACAGCGACAACCAGCGCTTCCCATTGTCCGGCCTAATAGACGTTAGCGGCCAACCCAAAGGCATCTTCGACTGGTTCGAACAACTCGTCGACAACGTCATCCGCTCGCAACGGTCAATGGGCGACACTCATCCTTCGTAGGCAGGATTCCAATCCGACGCCTGGTTAAAGGCGGCTACTTCCTGCGCAAACAAACCAAGCAAACATCATCCTCTTGCTTTGATCCATCCAAGTGTTGACGCACGCCAGCAATCAACGAGTTTCCAAAGTCACTTGCCGACTCCCACACCTTCTCATCCAAGTGCGAAATGACTCGGTTATTTCCAAAAAGTTGACCATCCCGGTCCTGTGCTTCGTTTACGCCATCCGTGTATAGCACCAAAACATCGCCTGGGTGAATGGGAATAGAAAATTCTTCGTACTCAGTGTCCTCCATAATCCCAGCGGGCAGACCGGACTGATCCGTACTTAACGCTTCGGCACCCGCTTGGCGTCGCACAACGGGCGGCAAATGGCCAGCATTTACAATCGTGGCCTCGTTAGAATTGAAGTCCAGCAACACCAAAACGATCGTGATAAATCGATCCAAATCTAGTTTGCTAATGGCGTTATTCAATTGAGCCATGGACTGCGAAGCGCTGTGGTTACTGGCCAAAGCGAAGCGAGCTTCCGCAGAGACCTTGGCCATCAACAGAGCGGCCGCAATCCCGTGCCCCACAACGTCGCCAACCAAAATCGCCATCCGGTTTTCGGACAATGGAATGTAGTCGTAGTAGTCACCCCCAACCTGTTCAGCGGGTCGATAATAATCGAACAGTTCGTAACCATCCATTTCGGGAGGGTCGTTGGGCAGCAAGCGATGCTGGATTTCGTTGGCCAGTTCCAAATCACGACTGAGTTCTTGCTGTTGAATTTCTCGTTGATACAGTTTGGCCTTATCGATGGCCGCCCCCGCCTGCAATGCAACCGTCGCCAGAACATCCATATCTTCGTTTTGGAAGCTGACACTGTTTCGCAGAGAATCCAATTGAATGACACCCACCGAATTACCCTCGGCGTCAAACAGTGGAGCACACATCATCGATCGAATGCGAAAGTCCGTAATACTTTGGCTCAAATCAAAACGCTCGTCCGAGGCCGCGTCCGTCGAGATGATCGCTTGTCGTTTTTCCAAAACGTGTCGCACAATGGTGCGGCTAATTCGAATCGTGGACTCTTCGTCTTCGCGACGCAACTTCATGGCCAAGGGTTTCAGATCACCGTCGGCATCAGCCATCACAATGAAGCCTCGATCGGCTTGTTTGAACAGATCGAAAAGACACTCAAGGACTCGCAGTAAAACTTTGTCCATGGAAATCGTCTTGGCCAACGCCTTGGTGATTTCGATCAAAGCTGTCAACTTGGCTTCGGGACTGGCAACCATCTCCGTTGGATAATGAGTCCCATCCTCATTGCCCACATCCATTTGGTGCATGATCGAAGACAACTCGTTGGAGTCCGATAGATCCTCCATCAGAATCGAATTCGCTATACTTTGCGACGGATTCTCTTGAGTCTGCCGAGGCATCGGCGTTTGAATCGATTCGTCCAGGTAGAACGTAAACAACGCGTCGCAAATCCGAATTTGATCGCCATTCAACAAACGCGTCGACTGCTGGATCATGCGTCGGTTTAGAAACGTGCCGTTACGACTCTCTAGATCTTCCAACAGGTACTTGCCGTTCTTTTGCACGATCTGAGCGTGCCGGCGGCTAACCGATGGATCGTCGACGACCACGCTGCAATCCGGGTGTCGCCCTAACACGACGATATCGTCTCCAATGTTTACACGTTGTTCGACATCGCTATCAGAATGAGTGATCAAAAAGGGCATAAATGATTGGTCGCGCTGGAAGTGTTGCCAAGTGCTAAATGGCTAGTGTAAAAAGAGCCGATCCCCCAACCTAGATTTTAGCCTGTCACAAATTGAACGGTCAACGTTCGGATTGGAATTTAGATTCTGTCAGCGTTAAGGTTACCGAATTTGTCTCTTATTAAGACTACAATCAAAACTTTCCACATCAATTGACGATTCCCAAATTCCCCGCCATTTAGATCCTTGTCAGCTTTTGGCGATGCGTGTAACTTATCCGCCTCGCCCAAATCATGCGAATACAGCGTCTTTGTTACGCTTTAAGGAGTCTTTTATGCCGTTTGGATCGGAACGCCCGCGCAAGGGCCTGTTCGTCACTATCGACGCCAACATCGGTGCTGGAAAAACGAACGCATGTCACGCCATCGCCTCAGCGGCAACCGCGTCCGGAACTCCCGCTCGTGTGCTGGAAGAGCCAACTCATCACCCTAAATTCAACCACTTCTTGCAACGCTACTACGCCGACCTAACGTCTGGCAAAAACACCGGCGGTGGCTTTGCCATGCAGATGTTCATGCTGACGCAACGCTACGAACAACACCGCTTGGCGGTTGAAACGGCTTGGGGAGACCAAGGGCAAGTCATCGTTCAGGATCGGCCGATCTATGGCGACACGGTATTTGCAACCACGGCTATGGAACGTGGCTTCATGACGGAAGAAGAATACCATCTGTACGTGGACGTCTATCGCAATATGAGTCGCGATGTGATGCCTCCAGATATTTTTGTGTTCCTGGACGTCTCGCCCGAAGAATGTTATGACCGCATGCACTCGCGCGGTCGCAGTCAGGAAGAGGGCGTTCCGTTGGATTACCTGCAACAACTCTACGACAACTACCAAAAACTGATTAGCGAAATGCGTCGACGAGGCGTCAAGGTTCTGTCGGTTGACTGGAGCGGTTTTGGACCACCCGTCGAGATCTGGAAAAACATCTTGGAACTCGTCGACTCCGAAGACTCCTGGTACGAGAACCTCAACTTCTCGCTCGCTAAAGCCCCCAACGTTCCGTTGAAGCCGTAAACCGAAGGCCGAAGGTTCTTTCCTGAAGTCTATGCGTTGTTCTGGGCTGGAGCGTTTAACAACGAAGCTCACAATCGCTCAAGCAGCAAGATCACCACTTGCTGCGTATTTTTGGTACAACTTATGGAATTGACCTGGGGTTCCAATTCGCGTTTTTTCTAGCAAACGAAGTAATCTTCGTGGGCATTTCTAAGGGGTTAGTATGGCCAATTCAATAAAGTTGTCAGTTTTCGTTCTGTTTACGTTTTCATTTTTGATGCTGTCTGGTTGCGGAACTCCGGAGGACCGCTTGATTCAAAGGCAAATTGATTTGATGAGCGACTATGCCGACGCTGTCGAAAACGAAGCGCCCAAATCAACATTCGAAGCCCTGGAGAAAGAGATGGCTGAGATAGGCAAAGCGGCCGAGAAACTGAATCTTACGAAAGAAGAAAAGGAAGCATTACAAGTCAAATACAAAGATCAGTTGGAAGAAGTAGGCAATCGCTTTTTCAAAGCCATGTCCAAAAGAGCGTTTTCTGATCTAGGCCTTCCAAGTGGCTCGCCCAGCATCCCCGGCGTCCCTGGGTTTGGGAACTAGTTTATTTATCTAACTCGAATGCCATGGACCAACGGCAAAGGGTCCAATTGACCTGCACAGGTCGCCAAGCGATTAACAAATCTTGTCTCCGCACGAGCGAAACTAAAACGATGTTTCTGAATCTATTCCATCGCAATTTGCTGGTCGTAATCTGCAGTCTGTTACCGATCTTTTTCGGAGGGCACTCTATTGCTCAAGCGCAGGAATCTCCGGAATTCCGAATCTCAATTCGCAATGACATGCATGCCGGTGAATTGAATGGTCGACTGTTTCTGATGCTGTCGACCGACGAATCGAACGAACCACGCTTTCAGATCTCTGATCGCTTTTCGTCGCAACAGATTTTTGGAATCGATGTGGAGGATTGGCAACCTGGAACATCACAAACCATAGGCGATCAAGTCTTTGGATTTCCAGCGGAATCAAGTAGCGATATCCCCAAGGGTTCATATTTTGTGCAAGCACTGTTTCATAAGTACGAGACTTTTCAACGCAGTGACGGACACACGGTCAAATTGCCGATGGACCGCGGCGAAGGTCAACAATGGAACCGTGCTCCCGGAAACCTTTTCTCGCTACCTGTTCAAGTCGAATTTGACCCGCAGTCCGACGATGCCATTAATGTTCAACTGGACCAGGCCATCCCGGAACTGCAAACACCCGCCGATACGAAATACATCAAACATTTGCGTATCGAAAGTAAACGACTAACGGAATTCTGGGGACGCCCGATGCACTTGGGGGCGTTCGTCTTGTTGCCCGAAGGGTACGACGAGAACCCTGACGTCAAGTACCCGCTGTGCATCATGCATGGGCACTTTCCAGCCCGCTTCGGTGGTTTTCGATCGGATCCGCCCGACCCAGATCTCGAGCCAGAATTTAGCCAACGATTTAACATGGATGGCTACAACTGCATCGTTCAACAGGAAGAACACGACTTCTTCAAAATGTGGACTGGACCCGATTTTCCACGAGCAATCGTTTGCGTGATCCAACACGCCAATCCGTACTACGACGATTCGTACGCCGTGAACTCCGAAAACCTAGGTCCCTACGGCGACGCACTCACCTACGAATTGATCCCCGAAATTGAAAAGCAATTCCGGGGCATCGGTGATGGTTGGGCTCGATGTCTATACGGTGGATCAACAGGTGGTTGGGAAGCATTGGCTGCCCAAGTGCTGTACCCCGACGAATACAACGCTTGCTATGCCGCGTGTCCCGACCCGATCGATTTTCGTGCCTACACATTGATCAATCTGTACGAAGACGAAAACGCTTATTACGAACGAGGACATTTTGGCCAAGTAACGCGACCCGGTCGCAGAAACTACTTAGGTCAAATCGATTCTACGATTAAAAACATGAACCACTTGGAACTGGTTCTGGGCACCAAGGGGCGTTCGGGGCAACAGTGGGATATCTGGCAGGCGGTGTACTCGCCGTGCGGTGACGATGGTTACCCGATTCCGATTTGGGATAAACGAACGGGTAAAATCGATCCAAAAGTTGCCGAACACTGGCGCGAAAACTACGACCTAACGCACATCATGCAACGAGACTGGGAAACGTTGGGCCCAAAACTGCACGGCAAAGTCCACATCTATGTTGGCGACATGGACAACTACTACCTGAACAATGCCGTCTATCTGACCGAGCAGTTTCTGAAGACAACCGATTACGGTGGCGAAGTGACGTACGGTGACCGCGACGAACATTGCTGGAACGGCGATCCCGATCAGCCCAACGCAATTTCTCGGCTACGTTATCACCGCATGTTTGTGCCGAAATTTTTCGAGCGGATTAAAAACAACCCGCCACCGAACGGCACGGAAGAACGACAACGTTGGGAAGCATGGAATAGCCAATCGAAATGACGTCTGAAGAATTTCAACAGCAATACCCGGCCTGCGTCGCCATCCCCGTACAGTGGGGCGAACAGGACGGATTTGGTCACGTAAACAACGCCGTATTTATTCGCTGGTTCGAATCCGCGCGAATCCAGTTCATACAACTGATCGACGTGCCTTTAACGACCAAGGGCGTCGGGCCAATCCTGGCAGCCGTGAATTGCAACTTCAAATTCCAAGTAAAATACCCAGACACCATTTTGTCGGGTGCCCGAGTCACTAAGATTGGCAACAGCAGCTTGGCAATCCAGCACGCCATTTACAGCTCGGCTCAATCACAAATCGTGGCCAACGGGGATTCCACAGTTGTCATGTTTGACTATCAAAACCAGAAGAGCAGCAAGATCGAGGGACCCGTCCGAGACCGTATTGAACGGTTTCTTCCAAAATCGACTTAGCTAAGCAGCAAGTCTTATTGGAAAGTCTTTGAATCGCCGATGATCTCGACGATCGTGACATCGAATTTTGGATCGACAGTTCGCAAGTCCAACAAAAGTTGTTCGTTGTTGATACGACCAAAAATCGCCGTTTTGCCAGTTCGTAGCTTCCCAGCTAATTCGTTGACCGTGATCCCTTCCGGTCGAATGGCGACGCACCACGTTGGCAAGTACTGCGCGGGCAACGTGCCACCGCCCATTGTCGAGGTATCCTGTACCGGTTCAGCACTCTGTACCCAACTAGATTGGCTAACCTGCGAAGCCATTCGTTCGGCACGCAGCTTCAGGTTCTCTTCACTGGTAGAAAGCATGCGAAGCAATGGGATCTTGGCATTTGCTTCCGCAGGGTCTCTGTAAATACGCAGAGTCGCGGCCAAGGCAGACAAGGTCAACTTGTCGACTCGCATAGCTCGCGTCATTGGATGCTTCTTAATTTTCTCGACCCAATGATCGGTACCGGCAACGATACCGCATTGAGGTCCACCAACCAACTTGTCGCCACTGAACAAAACGACGTCCGCGCCTTGCTCAACGCATTTCCGCACCAACGGTTCATCCGTCAGACCAAACTGATTGAAGTCCACAAGCGCACCTGAACCCACGTCATCGATCACAGGCAATTTGTGTTTTTTGGCCAAAGCGACCAAGTCTGGAAGGTCTACCGATTGAGTAAACCCGACCACGCGAAAGTTACTGGGGTGGACTCGCAGAATAGCGCCTGTGTTTTCATTAATAGCGTTTTCGTAATCGCTAAGTCGGGTCTTGTTCGTCGTACCCACTTCTCTTAGCTTCGCTCGACTACATTCCATGACGTCAGGCAAACGGTAGCTGCCGCCGATTTCGACCAACTGACCTCGGGACACAATAACTTCTTTACCCGCAGCCATGGCCGAAAGTGCCAACATAGTGGCCGCTGCATTGTTGTTAACCACCGTCGCCGATTCGGCACCGGTAATCTCGCACAACAAACGCTTTACTGCTAAATCCCGTTGGCTACGCTTGCCGTCTTGTAGATTGATTTCCACACTGGCATAGTCGGTGGCCATTAGGCACATTTCGTCGACTGCCTGTTGAGCCAATGGAGCTCGGCCCAAACCTGTATGCAGAATGACACCCGTGGCATTGATGACAGGTCTTAGGTGAGGTTGATCTTCACGCGTGATCCAATGGGCAATCTTCTCGGCTAATTCCTGCGCCGTAGGGATCGACACATCACCGGTCGCCGTCGCCACTTGATCTCGCAATCGATCCATAAAGGTACGGACGCCGCTGACCACGACACTGTGGTTGGCGTTTTCAACCAACGACTTCAACTGCGGACTTTCCAGCAACTGATTAACAGAGGGTAAGTTTCGAAATGGGTTGGTTGGCATAGAAGTGTTCCGGTCAAGCGATGTTGTTCATTCCATCATGTTCGCAAAGTAAAAAATACTCAAGCGATTGTTCAATGAGTCACTGTATTTCAAGTTCCACCTGGTAATCCAGTACGGTGCCGCCATTCGACGACAGGTGACGCCCCACACTATAACCGAATTGGAATTCCATCGAACCAGTGGACGTTGAAACGTTGTTCTAGCAATTGCAATCCAGCCATCGCAATGACATCCAACAAGAGGGACCCGAGAATTCGCCTACAGATGATCGACACCTTCAGACGGTGTGGTTGGCGATTCGGTATTTAGATTCAGATGGTTCTTTTTCTGAGCGTCCAATTCCATCTGACGCACACGGGCCTCCATCTCTTTGCCCGGCTTGAACGTCACAACAAACTTTTCAGGTACGTCCACTTTATCACCAGTCCGCGGATTTCTAGCCTTTCGAGCGGCCCGTTTTTTGACCTCGAACACGCCAAAGTTACGAAGCTCGATCCTGCCTTCGGTAACCAGAGTTTCTACGATGGCGTCAAAAGTTCGCTGAACAATCTCTTTGGTTTTGAGCTGAGTCAGCCCAATTTCCTCGGAGATAATTTTGACGATTTCCTTTTTCGTCATGGGATCCTGTATGAATGGTGAAAAGTCTAGTTCTTCGGGCAAAAATCGTCACAAGTGTAGGAATAGCAATAACTAGAGTCAACTGCCGCCTAAATTTGGGGCAAACGACCGTGAGTTTTCGCGAGTTTCTACAAACCATTGCCAGATAGACACTTACGTTCCCCAGCGGTCCATATCGACGATCCGAGACATCAACGGTGTCAGACGGTTTACGTATCCATCACCACAGGTGTTCGCCACAATCCCAGACAATCTGGCAGCGTTGGTTTAGACAGTTAGCACTTCCAACAGGACTTAGATTCGCATCACTTTGCGCTGAACTTCAATTTTCTCTAGAGAATACAATTTGCCTTTTCCGCTTCCAGGGCAGGATTCGCAAGTATCCGCCCAAGCTTCAGGAGACTTCAAGTTGGAATCCCAAAAGGGCCACGTCTTGCATTGCCGTGGGCGGTGTTCGTAAACCATGCAGTTGCGACTGTCGGTGTCGAAGAAAACGCAGTCACCGTTTGGGAACTCGACAAGACTCTTGCGAATTCCAATTTTCCTGACGTACTTGTCTTCAAACTTCTCGACATCGTCGAAGCCGAGCGCGTCTGAAAGAGCAGCAATTTCTTCCTTGTTCACCCAAACGTATCCGGGTGCGCCAGTGCAACAATCACCGCAACCTGAACATTTGAATTTCAATCCGTCCTTGTACCAAGGCGTTTCTTCCGACACATCTACCCCCCGATTTGATACATCGCCCGCTCGGGCTTTTGAAAGTCTTCAGACCCGATCCCGTGAGCCGCTTTTTTGTTCGCCACACAATCCGTAATCAGTTGCATGATTTGTTGATCGTTACTGCCGTCTCGCAGCGGCTGACGCACATCCCATTCTGCTTGTGAAAACAAACAGTTACGAATCTTCCCCTCGGCCGTTAATCTTAGCCGATTGCAGTCCTGACAAAATGGTTGAGAAACCGAATTGATAAAGCCAACCTTACCGCCGGCACCGTATCCGAAATCTTTGGCCGGCTGCGACACGTCCAGACGAGTCAAGCTTTGCAACGGCCCGTATTCGGATTCTAGAATCTCGCGAACTTGATCACCCGTCAGCACCTCTTCTGTCGACCACTTTCCAGTGGAATTTAGTGGCATAAATTCGATAAATCTTAGCGTCAGTTGGTTTTCCAAAGAGAACTTGGCCAACGGTACGATTTGTTCTTCGATCAGCCCTTTGATGGCGACGGCATTCAAGCGGATGTCTTGAAAACCCGCACTGCGAGCCGCAGCAATTCCTGCCAATGCCGCAGACAGTTGATCTCGCTTAGTGATCTCCAAGAATTGCTGAGCATCCAAGGTATCCAAGCTGACGTTAATGCGATCCAGACCAGCGGTTTTCAAATCGACCGCCATATTTTCCAGCAGGATGGCATTGGTCGTGATGGCGATCTCTTTTACCGCCGAAATTTGTCGCAACTTGGAAACCAATAATGGTAAGTCACGTCGCACCAAGGGTTCGCCCCCAGTCAACCGCAACTTGTTGACACCCATGTCAGTAAAGATTTTGGTCACTCGAACGATCTCTTCGAACGACAGCAATTCCGGGCGAGGCAAGAATTGAACTTGCTCGCTAGGCATGCAGTAAAAGCAACGAATGTTGCATCGATCCGTAACACTCAACCGCAGAGCGGTGTGGATACGGCCAAAAGAATCAACCAGTTTCAACTTTTCGCCTCTTCAGAATCTTGCGGATGCACCCACTCCGTTTTCCCATCGGGTGAATTCTCTTGCTTCCAGATAGGAACGACTTTTTTCAGAGTGTCAATCAACCATTGGCCGGCTTCGAACGATGCCACGCGATGCGGGCTGCTAATCGCCACTGCCAAACTAGCTTGACCAACCTGAACCTCGCCCAATCGGTGAACAATGGCAATATCGGTCAAATCCCACCGTTTCATTGCTTCCGACCGTAACTTTTGCAATTCGGCAATCGCCATTTCGTTATAGCATTCGTAAGTCAGCTGCTGGGTTTCCACGTCGCCCGTCCATTGACGGGTAGTCCCCAAAAACAACAAGTTCGCGCCTGCGTTGGCATTTGCAACGTGCTTCAACACCGCTTCACTGTCAATCGGATCGTGAGTCAATTCAATCATCAATACTTATCCACCACTGACCGGTGGAATTAGTCCAACTTCGCAACCTTCGGTCAAAATTTGATCGTCGTTCGCATAATTTTGATCAACGGCGATTGCACAATGTTTGAGGAAATCTGACAGTTTTGGATACTGATCTGTCAGTTCTTTTTTTAGATCCAGCACGGTAGCGGTCGCAGGAAATTCCATACTAAGCTTTTCCTGGCCAACAAGTTCTTTCGCTCGCGCGAACAACACAATCTTTACGGTCATGATACTACAAGCGGCTCGCTTCTTCGGTCAAACAAGTCTTCCAATTCGGGCATTAAACCGTAGGCCAATGCAAGAATTTTCACAGGGTGGATGGTTGGTTTCGTAGTTCCTTGTTCCATTTGGATTTTGCAGGTACTGCATTCAGTGCAACCCGCCACCACCTGAGGTGCTCGCACGGCGTTGATCAAACCGAGTCCGGCTCGCAGACTCCGTCGATAATTCTGACGAATCAAACCGTAGGTACCGGCCATTCCCGAACACCCTTTTTCGATCTGCTCAACTTTCATACCAGGTATCAAGTCGATCAAGCTCATACCTGCCACCCCCTCGGCTAACGCCCGCTGGTGGCATGGCAAATGATACCCAACATGGTAATTCAATGGAGAAAAATCCAGTTCCAAATCTCCACGTTGGTGCAACTGCCACAGGAAATTGCTGATATCCGTACAGTTTTCGGCGACTATTTGAGCATCCGAATCGTCCAAAAATCGTTGGTACTCGTGCTTTAGCGCCAAAGCAGCAGATGGCTCGGAGGTCACGATGTGGCAACCCTGCCGCACTCCTTCGGCCAACAACTCGACATTTTTGGCAGCGATCTTTTTCGCTCGGTCCAAAACACCGGCCGAAATCAGCGACATCCCCGAGACCTGTTGATTGGCAGGCACAAATACATCGAAGCCGTTGTGTTTTAAAACGGCACAGGTAGCTTTGGCCAGCTCGACATCGTTCCAATTGGCAAACGCATCCACAAAATACAGCACCTTGCGTTCACGCGATTTACTTTGCTGAGTCAACTTGCGGCGTGTCGCCATCTTGATAAACGATCGATGCGAAAACCGTGGTAACTTTCGAGCTTGAGCAATCCCAAACAGCCGATCCAATACCCAACGTATCGTCCGATTGCGAATCATCCAGTTCGTAAAGTGAGGCATACGGCCCGTGAATCGGTACAGCACATCCAGTCGAGTCAACAACCATTCCGACATCCGCAAACCGTTGACGGCAACGTGCTGTGCCTTGGCCTCGACCATCAAACTGGGAATATCTACTCGGGCAGGGCATTCCAAACGGCACTGGTGACAATTGACGCACATGTTGGCAACGGATTTGAATTCCGCCGAATTCAGATTCTCTTGACCGATGTTGCCAGCCAACAGATCCCGCATCAAATTGGCTTTCGCTCGTGGCGACGCGTCCTCCCGAGGGTAAAGTCGAAAGATGGGACACATTCGCTCGTCAGGCGAACCGGTCTTGCACCTAGCACAACCGTTGCACTGACTGGCTGCATCCATCATCTGCTGAGGCGTCCAGTTCAATTGCGGTTCGATGATCGGCAAGTCGATTCGTTTTTTGCGTTGCCTTTTCTCCTTCGTTTCAACTGGCGCGACTTGCTGACCTTCGGTTGAGTCACCATCCACGGAGGCATCCAACCGTTGATGCACTTGCAATTGACGCAAGTTTTCGGTGACGCCTAGTGGTGGCGAGTCCACTATTTTGCCAGGATTCAAAATGTTTAACGGATCGAATTCCCGTTTGATCTCGCCAAAAACGTCGTACAAACGACCGTACTGGCGTCGTAGGTATCCGGTACGAATAATGCCATCACCGTGGCTACCGCTAATACTCCCTTGTCGATCCAACACAGCCGTAAACAGTTTTTCGGTCAGTTGGCTCATCCGCCGCACGTCCTGGGCATCGCGTAGATTCAACTGAGGTCGCAAGTGTACGATCCCTTGTCCAACATGAGCGAACAGCGACGCCGTTACCTCGCAATCATTGAGTATCTGGTGCAGTTCTTTCATGAACTCGGGCAACTTTTCCGGCGCCACTGCGATATCTTCCACAAACGGTAGCGCTTGCGTTCGCCCTCGCATTCCAAATTGCATCGGAATCGCGCGGCGGACAATTTTCCAATACAGATCTCGTTCTTGTTTGGCACATGTGGTCCTGGCATCAAAAGCCAAACGCTTCTTCCGTGACATTCGATCGGCCAAGGACTGCACTTCCTGACGCAATGTTGCCGCCTCATCAGCTTGGATTTCCACCAGCAACATAGCCTCGGCTTCCTGCGGAACCAGACGCTGGAATCGCGGGTCGGCGGATCGAGCGATTGACAAAGAACGTCGGTCCAATAAATCGCATGCTGCTACATTCTTTTTGATGACGTCCAATCCGGCTTTGGTGGCAGCCTGTAACTGGTCAAAAAACAACAAGACGACCCCACGATGTTGCAGGACCGGTTGGATCTCCAAAGTTGCTTCGGTAACCAGTGCCAAAGTCCCTTCCGCGCCTGCAATCAATCGCGACAGGTCCAGACGCCCATCCTGTACCAAGTCCACCAGGTTGTATCCGGCATGATTGGTTTTCGTTTTCGGAAGATGCTCGTCAATCATTGATTGGCGTCTTGCTAAAACCATCTCAATCTGGTCGCCGATCCGTCGCGTCGCCGGATGCTCCGTCGCGTCGGGTCCTAGTTCGGCAATCGTGCCGTCGGCCAACACAACTTGTAGCTTGCGAATTTTTTGGCGAGGCGAACCGTACTTCATCCAGTGACTGCCGGTGCTGTCCATGGAAATCACACCACCCATTGTCGTCACACTGCGATTGGATGGATCAGGGCCGAACATTGATCCGCTTCGTGCCAATTGACGGTTCAGATTGGCCAACACGACACCTGGTTGGACTCGCACATGATTGGCGTCCAAAACGGAACGCCGCATGTGCACTGAAAAATCGACGACCAGACCGCTACCGATCGCACCTCCGACAACATTCGACCCGCTACCTCTAGCGTGAATCGGCAAATGGTTTTCGGCGGCGTATTTAACGACCTCGGAAACATCGGCAACCGATTTAGGATGGACCACTCCCAACGGCTTAATCTGCAAGATGCTGGCATCCGTCGAGTACATTTGCGAGTTCAAATCATCGCAATAGACCTCACCCGAAATGAGCCCTCGCAGGTCAGCCTGAATTCGTGCTCGCTCGGGATTCATACGGTAGTGATGAAGGGAAGATCTAAAGGTACACTCTACCTGCCAAGTGCTACGCTTGGGTTGTAGCACACAGGAACTATATTTTCGCTGGTCGCCGTTGAAAAGAGAAGGTGCAATCAAAGATTCCCGCCGATTTCGACCAGTACAAACGACAGACCTTACCAATCATGAGGGCCAGAATGAAGCAACTGTTGATCATGCGACACGCTAAGTCATGCTGGAAGGACGAATCGCTGGCCGATCACGACCGACCGCTGAACCCTCGCGGTTTGGATAACGCCCCACGGATGGGTCGCTTTGCAGCCGAAAATTCTTGCCTGCCGGAGACCATTTTTTCGTCAACCGCAGCCCGAGCCCTCGCTACAGCCGAAATGTTTTTGGAAGGTTGCCAAAACAAAAAAGATAGTGACAAATCCGATGGACACGGAATCGGTCACAATGAAATCGATTTGACGACCAAACGGAGCCTGTATCACGCTGGTTTCGAAAACTATGCCGAGGTGATTCGGACCGAGGCCGCAGACCAAAATCGGATCATGATCGTTTCACATAATCCGGGATCCGAGGAGCTGGTTTACCAGTTAACCGAGCAATATGAAACGATGCCAACAGCTGCGATTGCCGTTATCCAATTTGCCGACGATTTCCACTGGCACCAGTTTGACGCTGACTGCCAAGCAGAACTGGTCGCGATTTGGCGCCCCAAAGAAGTACTGACGTAGATGTTGGAAATGAGCGTGGGCGATCGCTACACGGCCTCGCGAAGACTCATGACGGGCGGGCGACAATCGCCCATCTCCATGATGACTCGTCGCCAATTCGCTGGACTACCCGATGTAATCCGACCAAGCACTCTGGGGATCTCGGTGCCCGTCAACCACGGAACCGTCATCGGCATCTGGTCGATATGCATCAAACCCAGTAACGCCGCCACGTTGGCATTCGCAAATTCCGCGACGTAATTTCGGTCATCACCTTCTAAGAACTCAACGTCAGCGCGGTTGCTCAATTCGCTGAGCAACAAACCGTGTTGGCGCAGTTCTCCGCCAGCAATCAACTGAATCGCTTTTCTCGAAAAACGATCCAAAAACTGCTCGATCGACTTTGCAGCGCAAGTCGCCAAAGTCTTTAGAATGTCACGAATATCGAGTCCTTGCTCGATCGCAACATCCACTAACTGTTTCGCCAAGTCTTGCAATTCTTGTCGCCCACAAAGTTTGCGACCTAAATCTTGACTGGCCTCAAATTCTTGCAATAGTCGCAACAAGGTCTCGTGAGTCTGCCCTTGAGCACCAGATTCGTCTCGCTGGGATGGCGACATCGGGTTCTTGCCAAACGCCTGGATGACTAAATTTTCGATTTCCAGTCCAAGCACTCGTCGAAATCGCAACGCCGGCAGTTCCTCGTCCAAACCATCCGATTCGGGTAGCCATGTCAGTTCTAAAAACCGCCCCAAATTCAACAGCATTCGAGGGTGTTCGGAAATCGTTTCGTTGCGGTCTGCGAACAGTAACCAATGAGCCAACGGATCGATAGGGCCACCACGCCCACCGGCCGCCAAGTCTCGTGCTAATAGTGAATCGATCACCGTCAAACCCGCCAACTCGGCAAGCTGTTCCGGTTCCAAGAACGGTTGCCAGGATTGCTGGCCATCGTAGTCTTCCACCCACACACCTGGTTCGGACACGCAACAAGCCATTAACAGTTTGGAATGCACGCCTGACCGAGCCGCCAGCTGATTGACCGTCCCAGCAATGAATCGCGAAAGATCAATACGCAAGCGACTGAAGTCCTGCACTGTAACATGTTCTGACTGGCATTCTTGACAGGCATCGGCAATTTCGTCGGGGACACGTGATGCCAAGTTTTCGAACCACCTGGCTTTTAGGAATTTGCCCCGACCCGTGGCCAACATCAGCGTGCTGTGCAACATGCGAAAATCGTCGCTGATCGAAACACCAATCGAAAGTCGTTGAGCCCGTCCCAGGCGGTAACGATCAACAAGTTGAACAAATTCACTTCGATTGCGCATGGCAGCAATTCAGATAAATAGAAAAACGGCTTGCTGTTGCGATCGCATCCAACGGAAATCCTTTCCGTAGTCACTTAGTCCGAGACTAGTCCTTGTCCCAAACTTGCAACATTCAGCCGAGAATTGGGTAGATGCGTTTCCGTCTGGAATATGAAACACTTCTACCACGACTAGTTGAATTCAACGAGTTGTCCTTGCGGATCGACAAATCCTTTTGCCGATCCTTGCAAGAACCGCTCCAAATCCTCAGGTTACTGAACAGCGAACATCCGTGCTCACCGCCGATAAGAATTTGGTCAGTGAATCCAACCGATAGCCAGGTTAGGCGACCACTCGCAATTGATTGCCGGGATTAACCGAAGCTTCCACACCTTCGATAAACTCTTCAAAGATTCGCAAATCCAAGGCCGATGCGGAATCGCTTTCGGGGTGGAATTGAGTGCCCATGGCGAACCAATCAGGTTGATTGCTTTCGATCGCTTCGATCACTCCGTCTGGACAACGAGCGGTTACATCAAACCCAGGAGCAACCTCGTCGATCGCCATATGGTGCCGACTGCAAACCCGAATTTCGCCTTCACCATAAACTCGTTCCATCACGGAACCAGAAGTGATGTCCAAACTGTGACGGTGACCAATGTCCTGGTTGTCGCGGTGAGGAATCGCCGATGGCAGGTCTTCAGGGATATGCAAGAACAGGTTTCCACCTTGAGAAACGTTCAACAACTGCATCCCAGCTCCGATACCAAATACGGGCATCCGACGCTCGGCGACCTTCTGCATGAGGGTACGGTCAAAAATTTCACGGCGAGGTTCCATTGGTCGGACGGTTGGATGCAACATGAAACCATCACGACGTGGATCCAAGTCGGCTCCGCCGATCATCACGACACCGTCCAAGCGGTCCAACATGACCGAAATGTCATCTTCATCTTCAATCGGAGCCAAAATGACTGGAATGCCACCAGCCTGAACAATGCAGTCGTAATAACCAGCGGCTAGGTAGGTAAATGCAGGC
Source organism: uncultured Pirellulaceae bacterium (assembly GCA_964543985.1). Lineage (GTDB taxonomy): Bacteria > Planctomycetota > Planctomycetia > Pirellulales > Pirellulaceae > CAJQPP01. Next base: position 34,453 of record CAZJBW010000051.1, read on the forward strand.
TGGTTACCTTGTGCTCGGCGAAAATCTGCGTTGATCCCAATGATATGCTTAGACATGAAAAACTCCCTCTTGAGCAAATGACCCGTCGTGGGCCAAAATGTGGTTGGCGATCAACCGAGTGGGAACAATATGACGGCAAGTTTTTCGTTGACCAAATTCAAAATCAATCTTTAATTTTGATGGCCATCCGACTTGGCTCGTCTTGATCCTGTCGGTAGGTCGTTTGGAAAAATCCCTTTCCTACTGTCACTGGAAAGGCAAATCGTTTCGCCTCAACTCGTAATGAATTCAATGACAAGAGAGAATTTGTTCGATCACCAAACCCCTGTCTAGCAATTAACTACATCTTGGAAGACTCGGGCTCGATAGCACACCCAATTGTGCTTGCAACCAAACGCTAGCGTGCAACAATCACTGCTTGACCACCCCTTAAATGTCATCGATTTCACGCAAACAAGCCCAAAAGACAAGCCAAAAGTATGGAATTTCAAAGAGTTTACATCGAATCGCTGGGCTTCACTCTCCCTCAGACAGTTGTCAGCAGCGATCAGCTGGAAAATCAGCTGCAACCGTTGTACGAACGCTTGAAATTGCCCGAGGGTCGTTTGGAACTGATGACGGGAATCAAAGAACGTCGTTTCTGGCCACTGAATACTTCGATTGCGGACATCAGCGTTTCCAGTTGTCGACAGGCTTTGCAGGCCGCTGGAATGAACGCCGATCGCATCGGACTGTTGATTCACGGTTCGGTGTGTCGCGATCATTTGGAACCGGCTACTGCTTGTCGTGTGCATTGCGAACTAGGGTTGCCTAAGCAGTGCATGATCTACGACGTCAGTAACGCTTGCCTGGGCATTCTTAACGGCATGTTACAAGCAGCAAACATGATCGAGCTGGGGCACATCGAAGCTGCGTTAGTCGTCGGTTCGGAAAACGGTTGTGGTTTGGTGTCAGCAACCGTTGACGCGCTGAACAACGATCTTTCGTTGACTCGAAAATCGATCAAGCAATCGATCGCATCGCTGACGATCGGCTCGGCCAGCTGCGCCGTCTTGATGACTGGCAAATCACTTTCCAAATCCAATAGTCGCCTATTGCATGGTGTGGTAACGGCTAACACACAGCATCACAAACTATGCCAAAGTTTGAGCGATCAAGCGGGTGGTAACATGCAACCGCTAATGGATACCGATTCTGAAACTATGATGTTGCAAGGCGTCGAAACAGGCCGCATCACATACGAACGACTACTGGAAATTTCCGGTTGGAAGCGACCAGACATCAACCATACGTTCTGTCACCAAGTCGGATCGACACATCGAAAATTAATGTTGGAATCGATTCAGATGCCAACCGAAACCGATTACTCAACGTTTCCCTTTCTGGGCAACACCGGTTCTGCGGCGTTGCCAATCACATTCGCTCATGCCATTACGGAACAACGGCTAAGCCAAGATGAAAAACTAGCCTTGCTGGGAATTGGCTCGGGAATCAACAGCGTGATGATGACCGTCGACTGGCAGAACGCGACCGTGCAGGGATGCGAAAAAGACTCGTTTGGTAACGACTAGACCGCCCATTGTTAAGCGCTGTCGCAACCTTCGGGGCTTTCGAGTCGCGGGTGATCGCGTTCCATGGGCTGACGCCCATGGCTAAGTACTGCCGCCATCTTCGGGGCTAACGTAAAGCAGTTACGATTTTCGACGAAATAGCTCCAGAGGAGCGACAGCATTTAGCCTTGGGCGTCAGCCCAAGGTGCATAGTCAAAGAAACACGCAGCCCCGGAGGGGCGACAGCAAACGGTTCATCG
>CAZJBW010000052.1:0-9124 GCA_964543985.1 uncultured Pirellulaceae bacterium
CTTCATCGTCGTCTTCGTATTCATCAACTTCGTCCTCGTCAACTTCTTCTTCGTCAACTTCTTCTTCGTCCTCGTCTTCCCATTCTTCATCGTCCCACTCCTCTTCTTCGTCGTCTTCTTCTTCAACTTCTTCTTCGGCAACCAACCAAGAAGGGTCGTTGCCTGGTAGAGATGAAGTGGACGATCCGACGGTCAGTAGCGCAGCCTGCGCCACGCACTGTGAATCGGTTTCGGTTTCAGTTGGGTTTGTTGATGCAATCGATGCGGTCACGATGGTCACTCCTGAGCGTCCACTGGTTTGGAGCTGTTTCGTTTAAGAGTCTAAGTCGACAACATTTTGAGAATTTGATTCGACTTCGTCGAGTGGATTTGCGCCTGTTTTGGCAGGATTTTCTGATTGGGGGGTTTGCGGGGCATTTGGAGCAATTGTCCACGATGGCAGCCCCTTACCACGCAATTTGTCGGCACGTGGCAGCGTTTCGATGTTGGATAATCCGAAAACTTCCAGAAATTTGCGTGTGGTGCCGTAAAGATAAGGGTTCCCTAGTTCGGGGCTGCGTCCCGAAATTCGCACCAATCCACGGTCCAGCAGCTGTCTGAGTAGTTCACCACAGGCCACGCCTCGCACAGCTTCGATTTCCGCTTTCAGGACTGGCTGTCGATACGCTACGACGGCCAGTGTTTCCATTGCTGGGCTGGACAGCCTGGTTGGGGCACTTTCGGTCGCTTGGATCTTTCGTAACCAATCGCTGAACATGGGTCGGGTACGCAATTGGAACCCGCCGGCCACTTGTTTGATGCACCAGGCGCGGCCCTGTTCGGTGTATCGTTTGTCCAGTTGACGAATTAGCGACCGAGCCTCGGTTCCGTCCTGCAGGCCTGCCAGTTGGCTTAGTTTTCGGCTGTGCAGAGGCTCTCGAGCGATAAACAAGACCGCCTCAAGACGACCAATGGGTTCCAGCGATTCCAGTTGCTCCAAAATTCTTTGGCGGTCGGAATCTAAATTGGCATCGACCTGGTTTTCAGCGACTGGTTCGTCGTTTGCGAAATTATCCATTGGATCGGTTAGCGGCTTCGGCTCGTTCATCACAATCGACGCGGTTGGCATGCTGGTGTCTTCGTCGGAGTATGCGGCAGGATTCAGCGGCGGGCAACCCCGATCCGCTTCGATAATCGCTATGATGGAACAGCTAGTGATAGCTCAATCGGCATTCGGATTCCTCAAATTTAGCGATGCCGGAAAATTTCTGGTGTTGAATCGTTGGCTGAAGCAGTCCAGTTGAAAAATCGCTGTCCAAGGTTCGATATAAAATACTCGCGAATTCGTTTTTGCAGCCACTCGTTCCGCCTTTATTTGTGCCGCTTTTTTATGACTCACATTTACCTCGACGCCAACGCCACGACTCGCCTTGCTGACCCGGTTCGGCAGGTCATGCTGGAATGTTACGAGCAGCAATATGTGAATCCAGCCAGTCAACATCGACCCGGCCAGTTGGCTAGACGGCAAATCGAGATTGCTCGCCGTAGCATTGGCGAACGGTTGGGAGCCGACCCTGGCGATCGGGTAATCTTTACCAGCGGAGGCACCGAATCCAACAATTTCGCTATCCAAGGTCTATTGGTGGCGAAGGCGGCCGACCGCGAGGCGAAGGGAACTGAAGCGGCCGAAGGAGTTACGGCCGTTCAATACAACGGACAACCATCGCTGTTAGTCTCGGGTATCGAACATCCGTCGGTCTTGGGCGCCGCCGATCATTTGGCCAGCCGAGCCCTCAGTCGAAAGATTCCGGTCGATTCCGATGGAGTCGTTTGTATCGATCAACTAACGGTACTTTTACAGACTCCTACTGATTTGGTTAGCCTGATGTTGGTTAATAATGAAACGGGTGTTATTCAAGATCTTCCGGCTGTCAGCAAGGCCTGCCGTAACCATGGGGCGTGGTTGCACTGCGACGCGGTTCAGGGGGTCGGTAAGATTCCGGTCAACTTTCGTGATCTGGACGTGGCGGCGATGACCGTGACAGCTCACAAGATTCATGGTCCCCGGGGCATAGGCTGTTTGATATTGAAGAGCGGTGTCGAGATTCAGCCGTTGTTTTTTGGTGGAGCCCAACAACTGGCACAACGACCGGGCACCGAAGACGTCGCGCTGGTGACTGGCTTTGCCAAAGCGGTCGAGTTAGTAGTCACTGAGTTGCCCCAGCGGCAAGCCAAATTGTCCGAACTACGTGATCTGTTTGAATCGACCATTCGCCAGGCGATACCCGACGTGGTGATTCATGGCAGCGGGAAAACGCGAGCTCCGCATACTTCCAACCTAAGTTTTCCTGGCTCCCAGGATCTACCGACCGTTAATCGGCAAGCATTGCTAATGGCCTGTGACGCCGCCGGCGTTGCCATTTCGACCGGTTCCGCCTGTTCCAGCGGCTCCAGTGAACCATCTCACGTGTTGACGGCTATGGGTTGCCCGTCCGAGCTAATCGCCAGTTCGATTCGAATTAGCTTCAGCACGTTGAATCAGCGAACGGAAGTTATCCAAGGTGCCGAACGTATCATCAATGCTGTCAGACACTTACGACGACAAAAAAGCCATCAAAAATAGGGTTTCGCACCTCCTCGAAACTACCCAAAACTGCTAAAATTCGGACCTGAAATGGTTGGGTCGCGGTTCGATAGACCGCGTTTTTCGAGGAACCTTTGGAAGCTCGTTCGACGACTGGTCAAAGCTCGGGTTTCCCTGCTTTTTACGACGGTCCTGTAACGCGGACATTCCTGTCGATGCCCACCCTCTGAATTCAAACCAAATTGATCCTGGGGACCGTTCGCTTTGACACTTGATTCGACAACATTTTCGTTTCCATTGCGCTCAGTGTGTGCGACCGCCGAAGGTGCGTCTGCCAGCTATGGATTCTTGTTGTCTCGGTTTCACGGTGACCAGCCAAACCATTTGGTCCGCTGTTGGTGCGACCCTAAATTCATGACGCCTGAAAACAGCAATTGGCCATTGGTTTTGTACGGTCCATCGGGTGTTGGCAAGACGGCGTTGGTCGAAACTTTGGCGGCTCGGTTGGTCAGCAAGCCGCAAGATTGCCTGAAAATCTCGGTGACTCAGCTGCGTCAACTTTTTCACAACGCCTTGGCTACCCGCTCAGTACCTCGCTATCAAGAGCGGATTCGCCAGTGCAAATGCCTGATTTTAGAGCATTTAAACCTGTTACCCGATGACCAGCCTTTTACACGTGATGTGGTCCAATTGCTGGATTTCTTCCAGGAAAACCAACGCCCGTTGATGATCACGACCGGAATTGCCCCTTGGTTAATGGGACATGATTTGATTTCGTCTCGTTTATGCAGTGGGTTGTTTATCGAAATCAATCGACCGGGTCCTCAAGCTCGGCGACAAATCGTAGATGACGTGCTTCGACAACTCGATTTGCATGTCGCCAAACAAGATATTGATTGGTTGGTGTCCGAGCTGCCCAGCACCGTACCTCAAATTAAAAGCCGTTTGGCTCAGTTGGCTTTGGCCACACATCAAACTCGGCTGACTCGCCAGTCCATGGAAAATCACTTAGACCAATTGTCGTCTACCGTCGATCAACAGAGTGCAGTTCAACAGATCCTCAAGTTAACCTGTCGCAAACTTGGCCAACGCATGTCCGATGTGCGAAGTCCCAGTCGCCGCAAAGAGGTGGTTCGCGCTCGATCGGTAACGGTGTACTTGTGCCGTGAACTCTTGAAACTGCCCTTCCCGGCAATTGGCAAGCAACTGGGTAGTCGTGACCCCTCAACCATCCGCCACGCTTACCAACAGGTCGGCAAGCAATTATCTGATGACCCGGCCCTTCAGGAAACCGTCCAGCAAATTCAGGATATCCTGAACAGTCAACTAACCGTACTCAACTAAATTTACGATGGATAACTTGTCAATTAACTGTAGCTAATCGTCAGGTATTCCAAGCCAACCAACAGGCCTTCGTTCACTGCCAACTTATCAACAAACATTTGAACCTTGCCAAACACTCAATTGAAATCTGGTGAACATGTTTTCCCTTTTTCTGACTTTGGCTTAGTGCTTTGATGAATAGGGTTTACGACTAGAAATAGCACTTAGTAACACGTTTGCCCGGCATACTAATAATACTACTGAATAAAGAATATTTACTTATTGAATAGGACGCAGCATCCCTTCCCGGATGAACAACCTACGAAAGCATCAACGTGAAAATCAAAATCAAACGCGAACCATTCGCTAATGTCTTTCAGATCGCTGCGATTGTCGCTCCTGTACGCAGCCCCAAAACGATTCTGCAAAATGTGAAATTGGAAGCCACAGACAACAAAGTGCTGTTAACCGCCACCGATATGGAAGTCGGTGTCCGGCTATCAGTGGATGATGTGGAAATCGAAAGCAGTGGCAGTGCCGTAATCCCGGTTAGCCGATTAAATGCCATTCTGCGGGAATCCAGCGACGAAGAACTGAGTATTACGGCCGACTCCAACAAGATCCTGGTCACTGGCAAGCAGTCTCGTTTCGAGTTGCAAGGACAGAACCCAGATGAGTTTCCTGAAGTAGTCGATTTCCAGGAAACAGACGTCTTCGAAATACCAGCCAGTGGACTGAAGGAGTTGATCAAACGAACATTGTTTGCCACGGACGCAGAAAGTAGTCGGTTCGCGCTCAGTGGTGTGCTGCTGGAGATCGAGGACGATCACCTAACGGCCGTCGGGACCGATGGTCGACGTCTGGCCAAGATGCAGGCCAAAATAACTAAATCAGGCGAACCAGGCAAAGGCATGACCACGATCGTGCCCTCACGCGCCATGCAGCTGATCGAACGAACATTGCCCGCCGGCGATGCCACCATTCAGGTTTGCCCCAGAGAAAATGATTTGTTGGTAAAACACGCCAACGGGGTATTTTACACTCGGCTGGTCGAGGGCCGATTCCCGAAATGGCGAGAGGTCTTGCCCAAGCGAACCGAATCGACTCGCATCGACTTGCCCGTCGGCCCAATGTTCTCCGCTTTGCGACAAGCCGCCATTGTGGCCAGCGAAGAGAGCCGAGGGGTGGACTTTACTTTCAAGGACGGGTCGTTGGTCTTATCCAACAGTACCGCTGAAGTGGGGCAATCCAGAATCGAGTTACCAGTAGCGTACGACAAGGAAGAGATGACAATTACCTTGGACCATCGCTACGTCGCCGACTTCTTGAAAGTATTGCAAGCTGACAAGTCGTTTACTTTTGATATAGAAAACGGCGACCAAGCGGCCTACTGTCAAACCGATGACCAATACGGCTACGTAATCATGCCGTTGTCGCGAGACCGTCGATAAGCCAAAAAGTGAAAAGCGAGGGGTCCGCTACGACAAGGTTTGGGCGAGCCAATGGACGAAGAAATTTACAATTTAGAGAAAGCCCAAGGCCACTTCGCCAGGTATCGCCGATACGAACGCAAGCCTCAACAGGCGTCCGATTTAATTAGTCGTTTGATATCGCGACGAGGATTTACTCAAGAACAATTTAACGACGAACTTCAACAAGCTTGGCAAATCGCAGCCGGTGAAAAGTTCGCCAAAAAAACTCAAGCCACGATTATCAAACGCGGCACATTGGAAGTCTTGGTGGACAGTTCACCCGCCATGCAACAATTGGCTTTTTGCAAAACGAAACTACTGAAACAAATTCAAAACCAACTGCCAGAAGCGAATATAAAAGCTCTTCGCTTCAAGGTTGGAAAAATTAATACCTGAAAACCAAACGATGGCCAAAAATAAACCTAAACAGGAATATACACACGACGATATCCAGCACCTTTCCGATCTGGAACACGTTCGTAAACGACCTTCCATGTACATCGGTGACACGGGTAGCCGTGGTCTACACCACTTGGTTTACGAAGTCGTAGATAATTCGATCGACGAGGCGATGGCGAATTTTGCTTCAAAGATCCGCGTGCAAATCAATAACGATGGATCCGTCACCGTATCGGATGACGGTCGTGGTATCCCCGTCGACCAACACGAACAGTTAAGCGAAGAAGAAGGAAGAAACATCACCACGTTGGAAGGGGTAATGACCAAGCTGAAGTTTGGCGGCAAGTTTGAAAAAGGCGTCTACCAAACATCCGGTGGTTTGCACGGCGTGGGTGTTACGGTCGTTAACTTTTTGTCTGAGTGGTGCCAAGTTGAAGTTTGTCGCGACGGTGTGGTCTATCAGCAAGAATACGAACGAGGCGTGCCGACAGGCGAGGTCTCCAAGGTTGGAAAGACGGATCGCGTCGGAACGAAAACGACTTTCAAACCAGACGCTCAAATCTTTAATCCCACCAGGTTTGAATTCAGTATCTTGCACAAACGACTGCAGGAATTGGCGTTTCTAAACAGTGGCGTAAGAATACAGTTTGCCGACGAACGAACCGGTGACAGTGATGAGTTCTATTACGAACGCGGGATTATCGAATTTGTCGAGCACTTGAATCGATCGAGTGACGCTCTGCACAAAGATGTCGTTTACCTTAACGGCGAAAACGAGGGTGTCGGATTCGAAATCGCCATCCAATACACGACCGACCTGACAGAAAATGTACAGTCGTACGTCAACAACATTAACACTCACGAGGGCGGTACACACGTATCGGGTTTTCGCAGTTCACTCACACGAACATTGAACAACTACGGCAAGAAGAACAATATTTTCAAGGACGTAGCGGTCACCGGCGAAGATTTTCGCGAAGGACTGACAGCTATTCTTTCCATCCGAGTACCCGAGCCGAAATTCGAAGGGCAGACAAAAACGAAGCTTGGTAATAGCGAGGTCGAAGGCATTATCACCTCGGCGTTCGGTGAATTTCTTGGGAAGTATTTGGAAGAAAATCCAAAGAACGCTCGAACCATTCTGCAAAAAGGACTTCAAGCAGCACAAGCGCGCGAAGCCGCTCGAAAAGCGCGGGAATTGGTCCGTCGCAAATCGGCACTTGGCGGTGGCGGGTTGCCCGGCAAGTTGCGAGATTGCTTGAGCAATGATATGGAAAAGTGCGAATTGTATCTGGTCGAAGGTGACTCGGCGGGCGGTAGCGCAGAAGGTGGCCGTTTGAAAGAATTCCAAGCCATCCTGCCTCTTCGCGGTAAGATCATCAACGCCTACAAAGCTCGCGAAGATAAAGTGCTGGCCAACGAAGAAGTTCAGAGCATTATCAACGCCATTCGAATCGGTGTGGGAGCAGACTTGGACCTTAGTCGGCGGCGTTACAATAAAATTATCATCATGACAGATGCCGATGTCGATGGATCGCACATTCGCACGTTGTTGCTATGTTTCTTCTATCGGCAAATGTATCAGTTGATTGAAAAAGGCCACGTCTATGTGGCTCAACCACCGTTGTATCGAGTACGCAGTAAGAAAAAAGTTACCTACGTACAGACCGACGAAGAGATGAAACAACAACTAATGGAACGCGGTGTCAGTGATGCTGAACTGATCGCGGAGACAGGCGAAACCATTAGCGGCGAAGACATTCAGAAAGTTTGCAAAACTCTTTCCAGCTTGGAAGACGCAATTCTTGCGTTGGAACGTCGTGGCGTGAACCTTAGAACTCATGCCGAACGAGCTAACCTGGAAACGGGTCGCTTACCAGTATTTCACGTCATTCTGGACAACGATAGCAACTGGTTTAGCAACCGAGCTGAACTGGATGAGTTCTTGAAAGCACAGGAAAAAGCCGCAGGTGGCGCACTGAAGTTGGAAGAGAGCGAATCGCAGACCGACGATAAGAAAGAATCAGCGAGCGATTCGGGCGACGATAGCAATACGGAAGAAGATTCGGGACCCACAATCCAGATTAAAGAATTTCACGAAGTTCGAACGATCAATGCTGGTCTCAAAGAACTGGCAAACTTCGGTTTCGACATTCAAGCTTTGTTGCCTCAAGAACGAACAGGCATCGAAGAACCACGCTTTATACTTAAACGCGGAGAAAGTGAATCAGGAATCGAAGATTTGCGAGGACTGTTGCAGGCCGTACGAGCCGCTGGTGAGAAAGGCCTTTCCTTAACCCGCTTTAAAGGGTTGGGTGAAATGAACGCAGAAGAGCTTCGTGAAACGACGCTCGATCCCGATAACCGCAGCCTAATTCAAGTCAGCATGACTAATGCGGCTGAAGCCGACGAAATGTTCCGAGTCCTAATGGGGGATAAGGTGGAGCCACGACGAGAATTCATCGAGAAGCATTCACTCGAAGTCAAAAACTTGGACGTGTAACACCGCATAAGGCCGTCGCCCATTGAGCCAATGAGTGCAGCGGTTTTTTGTCGTTTCAAGTGCTGATCGCAAGTTACGAGTCGCTGTTTTTGGACAATTCGGCGGCTTGCTTAACCCAATTTTCTTTGGCTACTCGGTTTTTCAAAGAGAGTTTTTCCGAGATGCGAGCGATGTCTTGGGCTGTCCAATTCTTAATTTGCTGGAAACGGTTGACGCCTTCAGCGTTTAGCTTTTTCTGCATTACTTTACCCAAACCTTTAATCAAGGTCAGGTCGTCGTGGCCAGACTTCGAGGAAGAGCTTTTTCGGGTAGTCTTTGCCTTCTGAATCGCGACTTGTGCATCGGCGACGGCCTGCTTTTGATGCACCAGCTCCTTCTTCAAACGGTCGATTTCGGACGTTTGTTCTTTAACTTGAAGCCGTAGCTGGTTAGCCGATTGGGCCTCGTCGGAACCCTTGGCAATTTGATCCTTCAGTTCTTTGACGACCTTGGACATCTCGGAATTTTCAGTTTCAAAAGTAGATACTTGCTTCTTCAGTCCGTCCAACTCTTGGTTAGCAACTTGCAGCATGTTCTCGGTCGAGGTAACTTTTTCGTGCTGGCGACTGACGTCGCTAGACAGATCGAGTTTGGCTTTTGTCAGTTGGTCGATCTGCGAATTCAATCGCTCGACTTCCACAGGATCCACCATCTGAGAAGCTTTAGCATGAGCTTTCGCTAACTCGTCGGCCGAAGCCGTTTTGGTTTGATCGAGTTCTTTCTTTAGAGACTCATTGGCTTGCTGCAGCTGTTCCGTTTGCTGTTTGAAAGTCTTCAGTTCGTTGACAGACAGTTCAGATTGCTTAACGGTTTTTGCCAATTCAT
>CAZJBW010000052.1:9224-11094 GCA_964543985.1 uncultured Pirellulaceae bacterium
GTCTTCAGTTCGTTGACAGACAGTTCAGATTGCTTAACGGTTTTTGCCAATTCATTGGCCGAAGCCGTCTTGGTTTGATCGAGTTCTTTCTTTAGAGACTCATTGGCTTGCTGCAGCTGTTCCGTTTGCTGTTTGAAAGTCTTCAGTTCGTTGACAGACAGTTCAGATTGCTTAACGGTTTTTGCCAATTCATCGGCCGAGGCCGTTTTGGTTTGATCGAGTTCTTTCTTTAGAGACTCGTTGGCTTGTTGCAGTTGTTCGGTTTGTTGTTTGAAGTTTTCAAGTTCATCGACAGCTTTGCTGGTTTGTTCAACGGCTTTGGACTTGGAATCAAGGTCGTTCTTAAGTTGCTCAGACTCGTCGCGAGCTTGTGCTAATTGCTGTTCCAATGATTTGACATCTTCGCGGACTTGGTCCAAAGCAGCAGTGTCCTTGGCGGCGGCAGTTTGAAGTTCCAAGTCACTCTTTAGTTTCTCGTTGGAAGATGTCATCGCTTCCAGTTCCGTTTTCAGGTTGTCACGGGCTTGCTCGATAGTGCGATTCATTTCCACACTTGCGGACAGTTCGTCACGAACAACCTTTAGCTCACTGCGAGCCGTATCAACATCCGTTGATGTTTGTTGCAAAGCAGTATTTTCGGACTGTAAAGCAGAAAGTTGATCTTGAAGTTCGTTGGTAGTTTCAGATTTCCTTTTTTCGATCTTCAGGCTTGCTGCAGACTGTTCCAACTGAATCTTTAGATCAGCGATCTCATCATGCAAACTGTCGTTCGCTTTGGCCAGTTTGTCATTGCCATCAACAGAATCTTTCAAATTTTGAAGTTCGTTGTTGTTGGCCTCCATCTCCAATTTCATTTCGTTGATTTGAATTAGTTTTTCACGGAGTTTGGCTTTTACGACGGCAAGCTTCGTGCTTTTTTGTTCTAGGCGTTTGGCGATACCACCGGCGGTAGAAGAATCAATGCCGTTTTCCGATTGATTTTTTATCTTCTTCCGGGCGTCAGCGAGTTCGTTAAAGATGGATTCGCTTTGTTCTTGTTGTAGCGTCAAATCGTTTTCAAGATTTTCGAACTTCGCTTGCCATTGACTGGCTACATCTTCAGGAACCTCAAGACGCACTCGCTCCAGTTCTTTTTCAGCGGCTTCCAATTTCGCTGACAGATCGCTGACTTGGTTGGATTGAGCACCGGCTTCATCGAGTGATTCTTGTAACTGCTCTTTTTCGCTACGAACGACAGCTAGTTCTTCGCGAAACTTATCCAATTCGGCATCTAGGAGACTGGTGTCAGGATTTGCTTTTAGCGATTGAATTTCCTGGTCTAGATTGATTTTGTTCTCTCGCCAAGCAATTTTCTCCGCGCGAAGCTGTTCTAGTTCTTCCATTAATTGGGCGTTAGCCGCGGAGTCATCCAATTTAGCATCAGAGTGTGCCTCGTCCGTACCGGAGGCCATCATTGCGGCAGCACCCGTAACGATTCCGATACCCGCAGTTGCAGCTGACGCTGCAGCAGTACCTAGCGGTAAGTCAGACGTAGGCTCATCCGTCTCCATCTTTGCCAATTCCGATGCTGGTTTCACTTCGGTAATGGTTGGTGAATAGTGGTGAGAAACCTTGTCGTCTTCATCGAACAGTTCTTCATCGTCATCGTCTAAGTCAAGACTGATATCGGAACCATCACTAGATACGATGGCTTCCACAGGTTCGTCGGTAGCGTCAGCAAGATTCGTTTGTTCAGTGACTGGCTCGTCGTCTAGTAAGTCGAATTCCTCGATTTCATCCAGTTCTAATTCGTCGTCGATCGATTCAGAAACAGTCTCGGCGACAACATCGTCAGCTTGTTCAGTGACTGGCTCGTCGTCTAGTAAGTCGA
>CAZJBW010000052.1:11194-35666 GCA_964543985.1 uncultured Pirellulaceae bacterium
TCGGCGACAACATCGTCAGCTTGTTCAGTGACTGGCTCGTCGTCTAGTAAGTCGATGTCCTCGATTTCATCCAGTTCTAATTCGTCGTCGATCGATTCAGAAACAGTTTCGGCGACAACATCGTTAGCTTGTTCAGTGACTGGCTCGTCGTCTAGTAAGTCGAATTCCTCGATTTCATCCGGTTCTAATTCGTTGTCGATCGATTCAGAAACAGTTTCGGCGACAACATCGTTAGCTTGTTCAGTGACTGGCTCGTCGTCTAGTAAGTCGAATTCCTCGATTTCATCCGGTTCTAATTCGTTGTCGATCGATCCAGGAACAGTTTCTGCGACAACAGCATCGTCAGCTTGTTCCGCGACGGGAACGTCGTCCAAGTCAAAATCATCATCGGCTATTTGGAATTCGTCATCGGCAACGGCACCAGAAGACAAGTCGGGCTCGACTGTTTCGTTGACAGCCCCAGATTCCATATCCGGAACATCATCGAGATCGAACGAGTCATCGTTCAATTCCAATTCTTCAATTTCTTCAGCCTCAGGTATGGACGGTTCTTCGGCTTGGACGATTGGTTCAGGGCCCACGTGTTCCGAGATAGTTTGCATGACGTTGGCTCGTTCATCGGCCGAAACGAGCGATGTTTCCGGTAGACGAAAAGTATCGTCTTGCATTTTGATATCCGGTAAGGCAACTTCATCAGGCTGGGCAACAACCTGGTCATCGATGACATCGGGAGCACCAGCTGGCAAAACGTGTTCGGACGACAGTTCGAATTCATCGTCGTCAACAAAATCAAATTCATCGTCATCATCAAGAGGCTCGACAGCCTCCGTCAGTTCGCCATCGTCCAAAGCGTCCGGTAAGGACTCGCCCCCATCAGCAACCGTATTGGTAACAGCCAAGGCGGCGCCGCCCGCAGCACTGACGGCAGCAGCGACACCCAAATCGGCGGCCAAGTCAGCTGTTGGTTCGTTTTCATTTTCGCTAGAGAATGCTGAATCAAGATCAGCAAAAGTCTCAGTTGATTCCGATTTCACAGCCTCGATGCCTACAGCGACTGGTTCTGGCTGTTCGTCAGCGTCCATGTCGAGAGCCGGGACGTTGTCGAAATCGAACTCGTCTTCGTCATCTAAATCAAAATCGTCGTCGTCCGTCTGTTGTTCCTCATCACTGGCATCGGAATTGGCCGCTACGACCGGTTCCGCTATATCAAAATTAAGTTTTGATTCTTCGCCTAAGTTCATGTCTTCTTTACTGAACTCAAATTCAAATTCCTCATCGTCACCAGACGTCGCAGCGACAGGTTCAGCGAGTTCGGACATTGCGGAATCAACGACAATTTCACTAGCAGGTGCTTGGTCGTCATCGAAACCAAAGTCGCCGAATTCGTCACTTTGAGCGAACTCCGATTCTGGTACAAATTCATCAGCGACTTTGACTGTAGATTCTTTGGCAAAGTCATTAAAGTCTTCGGTCAATCCGTCACTGGCGATGGATTCCGCATCAGGTACCTTGAGACCCGTTTGTGTCGAATCAAAATCGGGTGTTACCTTTTCCCGAAAACGAGTCTGCTTTCCTTTTGGATGATTACGGCTTGACTTGCCGCCACCTCGCAAACGTCCCAGCAACCACAGGAATGGAATGATCAACAACAATAGCCACAACGGGTTGAATGGCACAGCATCCAGCATGCTGGTTTGTTGATTGGTTGGTTCAAAGGTCCCAGTGTCATTCTGCTGACTGGTACTCGATTCACCGTCTTGGTTGGCTGAGTCGTCTTGCGGTGTAACAGGATCCGAATTCTGTTCCTGAGTTCCAGATGGTTGTTCCTCCAGAAACGGATTACCAGTTTCAGAAGGGTTCCGTTCTTGCAGCAAAGAGAGGAAGTAAGGATCAACCATCGGTGTCTCCGCGACTTTTCGCACTTGGATAAGGTAGCGTCCGTGCGTATTGTTGGTCGGGAGAATCCGTCGTCCCAAAAGCTCTGGCTCATTACGAGTCGATAGAAACTCAATTATAAAATGCTGACGCGAGTGCGAACAGCGGAAAGACTATCTGACCAATAAAAATCCAAGGATTGAAGACGCTGTCAGACAGTTAAGCCCAGTAAAACAAGCAATGTTTGCTGATTGTGCTGATCTTGTCAGTTTTGGTACGAGCGAACGACTATTTTGTACGATTCTTCGCGCGATGTTTGGCTTTCGAGAAAATATCGCCAGCAGCCGGGCTATCGACAGGTGTTTCCGATTTTTTCTGGACTGGCTGCGTTGATTGTTTGGTGGACTTGGAACCAGATTTTTGGTTTTTAGTCGCAACCGGTTTAGCTCGTTTTGACTTATTGCTTTTACGGTCAGAAGATACTTTTTCCGACACCGATTCTTTGGACGCTTGTCTGTTTGCCGATCGTTGTTGAAACGCAGCCGCCAGTCGGTCCCACCAGTTCCAACGGCGACCAGCGATTTCGGTAACCAGAAACAGAATGCCCAGAAAGCAAAGCCATGGGACCAGAGATCTTAGTTGCCGCGCGCGAAAGGGTATGTCGTTGAAAGCTTCAAGCAAATTGACGCGACCGACACCACCAGATAATTCGCTGATGGTTTGCAACGTTACTTTGCCGGATGGCAAACCGTCGCGAGGCATGTACTCGGGCGAGTACGGTAATGTCAGAATAGGTCCTTGAGTGAATTCCTGGTCACCTGTTTTGACCAGCGTTCGCCAGGTACCTTGTTGGTCCAAGCGAAACCTGCCCTCCAACGTATCGGGACCGGTCCAAGTGAATTCGGGCGCGATGACTTCCGATCGATCGTAACTTGGCGGGATGACGGCCAACTTGGGCGCGATCCCTCGTTTCGCGTTGGCGCGATTGGGATCCAATTCGACTTCGACGACAGCGTCCAAACCCTCTTGTCGAACCGACACAAACACGTCATCCGGTTCTTCTTCACCCAACAACCAACGGGCATGCGTTGCCACGAACGCATCGTAGTCATTCCAAGAATTCAAGTTTCCAGAATACGGGCCGTCTAGTTCCATGGCGATCGTGGCGACGCGACCCAACCCGCGGTACCAAAACGCTGACAGAGGAGCATTGTTTTCGTCATTGGAAACTAAACCATGGTTGGCATCGGGTTTCAAGAAGGTCAAGTTGTAACCGTCGACCGTCGGCGTTTGGTCCGACTTGATGCGACCGACCAGGTTCATATCCGGCAGAAATCTTCCAGTAAAGCCTTCCGGTTTTGATTCGCTTTCTTTCGTCAAGAACATGTTGCGAGTCATCGACATCGTGTCTTTCGTAAACAGTCGTGGCAGGTCCAGTGGGTCATTCGTAAATTCGATATTGCCATTGCCGCGTTTGGCGATGTCTTTTAATAGGTCGGCATCGGCATCGGAACCGGAACCCAGGCCAATGACACTGACGGTGATCCCAGCCTTGGCGAAATTTGACAGCAGTTCTTTGTAGTTACCCGGTTGCTCGGAGTCAGCAGCGTCAGAAAACAAAATGACGTGTCGGGTGGCGTAACCTTTGGCAGACAACAGTTCACGTCCGGCAGCCACCAACCCGTCATAAACATAGATTCCACCACCCATACTTTGGATTTTCTTAACCCGGCTACAAATGGCACTCGGATCGGAAACATTCGTCATCTTTAGAATTAGATGAGGTGAACTGTCGACGGCGATGACGGCAACTTTATCCTCAGGCGTCATCAGGCGAATGCACTCAGCGGTCCCTAGATTTGCCAAATCCATTTTTGTCCTGCCGCCAACCGGTGCGGACATGCTTCCGGAACGGTCCAGGACGATGACGATCGCGGCTCGACTGCGACGAGTCTCTTCGATGGAATCCAATGCGACGGGTAACAACTCTTCGATTGGACTACGATAGTATCCGCCATTGCCAAAACTTTGAGTGCCACCGGTCATCATTAAGCCACCCCCAAGGTCCTCGACGAATTGACGCAGCCGCTCCATGCGAATTCGACCAAGCGAATCGGCAGATACGTTTTCCAAAATGACAGCGCGGTAGGCGTCCAGGGCATCTTGAGTCATCTGCGAGTCGCTGGGCTTGATGGCGTCGAATGGAATTTGGCCAGCTTGCAGCGCCAAACCAACATTGCCCGGCTGTCCATCGTGCGTCACCAAAAGGACTCGTGGAGGTGCTTTGACACGCATCGCCGAAACGCCTTTGTTGTTTTGCGGAACGGGATCATCGCCGCCGTCTTGCTCATCGAAAATCGCTTGGGCCGAATACTCATGCGTACCAGGTTTCTGTACCCAGTCTCGGAAGATCAACCGATTCATACCCAGTCGCAGGTCGGCTTGTTTCCGAGCGATTGGCTGCCCATTGCGACGGACTTCGACGGAAGCTTGCCGATCCATATCGGCGTAAACCAAAACGGAAAACTGGAACGGTTCTTCGGGAGCGACTTCTCTGGGTAGTTGAATCGAATCGATCGCGACGTCACCCAAAACCGGTCGATCGAATTGGCGAAAGTCGATGGGAATGCCTTGTTCACGAGCTCGTCGCGCGGCATACAGGGGTGAAGGACCGTTATACAGACCGTCAGTTAAAACGATAATTCGAGCAGGCCGCTGAGGATTATTTCGACGATCCATGGCCGTCAAAATGGCCTCGTTCAGATCACTACCATTGGGGTCGATCGCCTTGATCATCTCGTTGGTGATCGCGGTTTCAGAAAGCTCCCGTTCAACCTCGGCCGAGGTACCAAAGGTAACAATTGATATGCGGTCACCCAGTCCGCGATTATCCTCCAAATCGTTGATTAAATCTTTCACGGTCTGTTCGGTGACAGGCATCGATCGAGAGCGGTCGACCACCACAATGATGTCCATGCCTCGACCAGCAGCGAACCATTGCGGGAACGCCAACGCGAAAAGCAGCGAGAGCATAAATAAAGTCCGCAGCCATCCAGTGGGGCCCGGTTGCCAGAAGTATCGGCGCAACAGAAACAACATCGGGACGGCTAACAGCAGCATTTCAGGGTATAGAAATTGAATCATCCCATGACCCTTTTTTTCGCACCAGTTTGTAGACCTATCCAGTTCCAAATAGCCAACGCCAACCCCAGTCCAATCAACAAAATCCAGATCCAAGGTGATAACTCTGTTTCGACGGTTACCGCATTGCTGGAGATCCGAGGAGCCACCACTGCCGTTTTCAGCTTGCTTAAATCAGATTCTTCGCCGTCAAAAAAGTTTGCCGCGAATCGAGCTAGTAAAGCTTGCTGATCAAAAATTTCGTAGACGCCCGTCTGGGTTAGAGGTGGCAATTCAACTGCAGCTAACCGAGGTAAAACCGTTTCATTGGCTTGGTGAACCATTCGTAACGGCGATGTTCGTTCCGTGTTTATTAACTTGGGATCCAGTTGGAAAGCCACGATTTCATTCAGTTGGTAATTCCAGCGACGCAGCCCCGGCTTGGTATTGCGACACTGTTGAATGAGATTACTAAACAGGATGGGAAAGTCCGGGCTATCGGCAAAATTGGAGCGTTGAAAATCGATATTGAATAGAAAGCGACGATGGTTTGCAGATTCATTTTCGCCAAACAAAATCTTCGGACCCACACTGATCATGGGCGACATGCCAACGGGCACAGATTGAATGCCGCTCCAAATGGTACCTTGTAATGCCACACCTTCCAGGATTGGATTGCGTCGATCCACTAAAAAAGGTCCGCTTGTATTCGTGGCGTCTTCCAGAGTCGCGGAATCCAAACTGGCGGGTCCGATCGAAACTTGCCAAACATGGTTCGACTTGATCGATTCGGTTACGGAATTCAATTGATCGAGAGGGCTAAATACCAGGTCCGCTTCTTCCAAAGAACTGGCTTCGACCACGTTGACCATGCTGTTCACTAGCCTACCGATGGACGAATAAGCCGAATGATCAGGCGGCAGCAAGTTTTTGTATTTGAGCGACCTAAGACCTGGTTCAATTAACACCAACCGGCTGTCCGTTGCCAGTCGATCAGCGGATGATTCCAGCGAGACGTTTACTGATTTGATCCCACCGGGAATTGGTACCGAAAAGGGTCGGCTTTGACTGGCGGGTAGTTCAACTTGTTGGCGGAAGATTTCCTGGTTATTAACGGATCCGATAATGAATGTGTCGGCGGCCGAGTCGCCAAAATTGCGAATCCTAAGATATAGATTGGCCTGTAAAGAAGCCGGATCGATGCTCCAGCGAGCCGTCTCGAATGCCAGGTTGGGCAAGACGGAACCGACCGATACAACTTCCATTTTACCGGGGACCAACAGAGAATCGGACACGGAATCGGTTAGGAAGGCAAGTCTACCGCTGGATACTGTCATGGCGGCGGCCATATCCCAGGCAGCCTGAAATTGATGTTTGGTTTTTTGAGGGGTCCATTCGGACAAAGCTTGTCTAGCGGTTTTCCAATCGACCGCCGGTCCAGCCAACATGGTCGGACGGGGGCCAGTCAAAACTAACGTGACCCGTGCCCCGCGTCCTGAATCGTCTACACGAGCCTCGATTTCCTGAATTGCCTTTTCTCGAAACGAAACACCGTCGGTGGATTCAGCCAACATGGACGCCGAGTCATCCAACACAAATACCCAATGGGTGGTGCCGGAAAGGTTGGCCAGTTTTGGCTGTGCCAACAAACAGGCCAGCAACGCCGCGATCAATAACTCCAAAATCAACGAACGAGTGATTGGTATTCGGTCGCGTCGCACACCAGCCGTTTTTACTTGCTCGGGCGAGATCCAAAGATGCAATCCGCCGACGTCCAAGCGTGGGAAACGGCGTTGAAACAAATGAATGAATAGGATCAGCGGAATAGCTAACAATCCCAACAGTCCCCATGGATTGGCGAAGTACATTAGCGAGGCCTCAGGATTCCACAACGACATAGATGATCCATACAAATACGTTGTAGGCCTTCTTCGGCCACGACCGTCACAAAGGTACCGCCCGTTCGTCGCACCTCCTCGCGCAGTTGCAATTGCAAGTTAGTCAATCGTCGTTTGTAGCGTTGGATGACTGTCGAATTAATTCTCAGGTCGGCAAATTCATCCGATTCCACATCAACCAAACGCCGTCCACCAATCGACTTGGGATCGGCTTCGAAACGCGTCAGAACTTGCACGACCCAGAACAGACTACAGTTGTTGGCAAACCGCCGAATAAGAGTTGCCGGGTCGTGCGGAAACAAAAAGTCACTAATCAAAATGCGTGCCGACTGAGCCTTCAATGGGATCTGACCTTGTTGAACCAAAGTAGCTAGATTGCCGGTTGCTGACAGTGCCGTGTCGGTTAACGATTCAATCTGGTCACCGACCAACGGGCGCGGTGGCACCTGGTCATCCAAGACCATCACAGTCGGTCGGGCGCCCAGCGCGCCAACCATTAACGAAAATGCGGATGCCAATTGGCGAGCTACTTTCGATTTTTCACCATCGCCGGTAGACATGCTTTTGGAACCATCCAAAAAGATGGTGGTGCGAGGACTGATCTCCTCGCGATACATACGGATCATCAGCGAATCGGTACGCGCGTATGCCGCCCAATCCAAATGTCGAATATCATCGCCTGGTAGATACTCGCGATGTTCCTGGAATTCCAACGAGCTGCCAGTTCCTCGACCCAACAACTCGCCCGATTGCCCAGAGACGGGGGAATTGGGCAGACCCAATTGAAATTGATCGACGACTTGCCGGACTTCAGGATTACTTTTCACCGTCGGACTCACTCGTAGCTGGTGTCGGTTCCGTCGTCTGGAGCTCAGATGTTGGCGTAGCACCCAAAGGATTTAAGGTATTGGGTATGGTTCGAAAAAGACCACCCATCAAGATCAACAGAGCAGCCATTGCAACAATGTCAATGACGAACAGCGAAGATATTAACGTGTCGCTTGGAATACCCCTGATCCCGTTCTCAGCAAATTGATGAACTTCGTAAACGGTCGATTGAGGCGACATCGCCAAGTGAATGCCGTAAGGAATTCTGGATTCTTTAATTTCTTCGATCACCATAGTGCCGATTTGAGGTATCAAGGCCAGCGCAGCAATAATTACCAGGAAGATCGAACGAACAAACGTCGAACGTTCGTTTTCATTTCGACGATAAAACCAAGTAGAGACGATGACCGCAATCCCACTGTATGCCAAGGCATACCAACCTATGGTAATTGGAATCAACCAAGTGGTAGTCCACAAGTTACCGCCGTAGGCAGGACTCGTTGGTGCATCGTAAAACAGGTAATAACACAAACCTAGGATAGGCAATAGGTGAACCAATACGAACAAGTAGCCACGGTAGCAGCCAGGCATCCACACCAGCGATCCTAGACGAATTAATGGATGTCGCGCAGCCAATTGTTGACGAACTCGATTCGACATGTTGATCGGTTCAGTGGTCGAAAAGTAGCCTACGAAAATCAACAAAAATAGACTGAAGATCACAATTGGAAAAGTAACTTCCTCGTGAAAGAAAAATGCGGTCGTGCGATTATATGAGTAAAAACCATACCAAACACCAAAGACCGTCAGCAGGATGATGGTGGTCATCAGACGCACACCAGTGGTTCGGTTGTCGCTTGGAAAAGTGACCATGGCGACGGTTATTTCGCGTAAGAACAACGTCGTCAAAAACAAGTTCAGACACATCAGCCCGACTACGCCAATGGTTGTCCAGTCGCCAGGAATCCGCCAGAATTCGGGTGTGAATAGCAACCCGCAGGCCAGCAAGCTGTAGCCCAACACGATCAGCAAGCCCAACGTTAAAATGCCCTGCATGATTCGTTTTTTGGCCAGCGAGCTTACCAATAAACTAAATGAACAAAGTGCGAGTGACATAAAGAAGGCGACAATTATTGCCAGCAGGACCGGAAACAGTCGGAATCCCTGAAGCAAAGATGTAAAAGCGATAAAGGGTGTGATGGCGGCATAGCACAAAAACACCAGAACAATCGCGTTGGTCAGTTTTCCACTAACGATCTTTCTGGCATTCAGTGTGGTAATGCTAAGCATTTCGAACGTGTCATCGTTACGCTCGTTCTGCAAACTTTGGTGAGCCAAAAACGGGACGATGAACCCAATGGCGATGGCTAACGGAATAAAGTAATTGCGGAAAAACTGCTCCGCGTAGGAGTGATACTCTAATGCCGCGCCAGATTCCAAAACGCCAAACAAAGAAATCAGCCAGCAAACGCCAATTAGCAGCAAGAACGTGATCACGAACACTCTGCCTTTCATGGCTTGGCGAACTTCTTTCACCAATATGGGGTTCATGCGATCGACTAGACGCTCGGCCCAGGAAATTTTGCCAGTCCCGTAGCCAGTGGACTGATTGGTATTGGTATCAGTGTTGGTGGTCGTCGTCGCCAAAAGATTCTCCAGGACGTTATTTGATTTACTGAGTGATGCCTTCGGTGATGCTCATAAAAGCATCTTCCAGGGTTTCAATTTTGCCGTGGAATTCAATGATTTCAAAATCGTTACTAATCAATCGTTTTAGCAAGTCATGTTGCTGCGATAGGGTACCGTTGAACTCAATGGAAAACTCGTTTTGGTTCCGATGACATCCAACGACAAATGGTTGTTCCAGTAACCATTTTTCCATCGTTTCGTTGTTCGGTTCGTCGACAGTATCCAACGTGCGAATCGAAATCTGTTTACTGTCAGCATGGGAGCGAAGTTCACGTTGCTTCTTTTGAATCGCGTCGACATCACCACTGATCAAAATTTTGCCAGCTTCAATGATCAAGACCGAGTCACAAATCTCGCCCAATTCGGTCAAGATATGCGAACTAATAAAAATGGTTTTGCCCAATTCCGTGGCCAAAAGATGAACCAATTCGCGCAATTCGACTCGGGCTCGCGGATCCAAGCCAGCCGCTGGCTCATCCAAAATCAGTAATTGTGGGTTGTGAATTAGTGTCCGACCCAAACCCAATCGTTGAGACATTCCTTTGGAAAGAGCTTTGATAGATTTGTGCTGTAGTTTCCTTAGTTCGGTAAACACCAGAACGTGATTGACGGCGTCTCGCCTTGCTTGACCTCGCAATCCATACGAGCGAGCGAAAAAGTCTAGATAGTCTTCGACCGTCATATTGGCGTACTTGCCAAAACTATCTGGCATATACCCTAAAAAGCGCCGAACACGATCGGGGTGATCGATAATGGAGTGACCACAAATGTAGGCATTACCAGATGTGGGAACGTCTAAGGTAGCCAGCATCCGCATGGTGGTTGTCTTGCCAGCGCCATTGGGACCGATAAAACCAATGACTTGTCCACGACCAGCTTGAAAGGAAACATCGTCAACGGCTTTTAGTTTTCCGAAGTGACGAGTGAGATTGCGAATATCCAGCACCAGATCATTGTCATCGGCTACGTCAAGATCGGCAGGGGTTGGAGCGACGGCGGTATGGTTCACTCGAAAACTCCCAACAAAACATGCAGCTGTTCGGTGATCGATATGTCGTCGATACCTAAGTCCAACGAAGGTGGTTCTGATAGAATCGCCAGGTAGTTGGATTCGGGGATACCGTTATCGATCACTTCATTGGAACGAGTTTTCGTAGGGATATTGGACAAATCTTTGGCCATACGTGATAGAAAATTTCCTTCAAACAAGTTGGTGTTTATTTGGCCACCATAGTCATCTTCCTCGCTGTAGTAATAGATGTAGTCATTGCGATTGTTCCGCCTTGGAACCGGCGACTTCAGTTCTTGTTGGCTAAGGCTTTCGCGGATGAACTCGAAATTTTCTTCAGTGGCTGGTTCTAATTGCATGTCTCGGCCGGCATCCAATGTTTGGCCAAAGAAGTACTTTCCATCTTTGTTGCGTACCAACAAGTACTCGATATTCCATTCCAGACCATTGCGGACCTTCATTTTGGAGCCGTCCTGATCGAACAGTAACCGGCCTCGTTCGGTTCGCGGGGTCGTTAAGTAAAATTGAGTGCGATTATTGGCTTTCAAGAAGCCGTTCTTCATTACCTGCGAGTCAGTCCAATCGATCGTACCACCTTGGAACGCATCGCCATCGGGCCACAAAGGCGTCACCATTGTTTGAGGTTCAAATTGCAATCCGTCTCGTCTGGTGACTCCTGAAAAGACAGCCATTCGAGTTTGAGACACCATGGACTGGGACGTTTGGTCCAGGAACGAGATACTACGAAGGCGGACTCGCGTATCCGTACCATTAGCGACCGTGGTCCAGGCAATTAGCAATAGACTGGTGATCAAAGCGATGATGGGAGTGGTTACCAACAGCAGGCCTAATTTGTTCTTACGTCGTAGAACTAGGTAATTTAAAGGTCCGATACAAAATGCAAATAACGTGATCAAAGAGATGAAACCCCAAACAGGGATCTTGCGAACACCACTGTTCAAGAATTCGAGAAAGCCAGTGGCTTCAAATTTAGGCGAAGCGCCATAACGCACCTTCCATGATTGATTTTTAGCTGGAATGCTTTCGAATGCGAATTGCAAAGCTGGTCTCGTATCGCCGGAATGGAAAGTTTCTGCCACCCTTGAACCGCGATCTAAAAGTTCGGTGTAGTTGGAAAACGATCGCGCTTCCAAAATGTTCTCGTCGCATGCGATTATGGTACCGAACAGAATGCCGACACGCCGCAATCTCATATCAAAATCAACTTTGGCCCGATTGGTGCCGACGAACCGACGAGTTTCTAAATTTAAGGTTTCCCATCGTTGTTTCAGATTCCAACCAACACTTTGGACCGCGTCGTTAACGTCAGCCAGTTGGTTTGCTAGTTGATCGGTATTGGAAATCAACAGGGCACCGCCAGTGCTAACCCAACGCAGCAATTCGCTTCTTTGACCATCGTCCATCGACTCGACTAGCGTAGCGGCATCAACGATGACGACATCAATGCCAGAATAACCTAGCCATGAATCGGGAAGCTGCGAGGGTGATACTCGCAGAAAAGAATTCTCAAAATAGAAGTAGTGCAGGGAAAAGGAGTCAAAAATTGATAAGTCAACAAGGTCTTTGTCGATCACCAGATGATTGTAAGGCAAACAAGAATCAGCGACGTAGGACAAATTGAACCGCAAGTCGTTTAGTTCTTGGCCATTTTTGTGAACTCGCACCACCGTCGTAATCCGCTCCCCGCAGACGGGCACATACAGAGTGAATTTGACCGTTGCGTTTTGGGCTAACGCAATCCGCTTTTCACATCTCGGAGCGACTCTTGTTTCGTATTCTTCGTCGGGATCGGTGAACACCAACAAGTTGGCATCGGGGCCACGATTCTTCAAAGTGACTCGCAATGGATAGTAACCGCCAGCGCGTGGCGGTAGCCAACGGTCGTCATATTCAACTTGGATATCAGCTTGGCTAAGCCCGCTATTCCACTGTCCCTGCCCCAGTAACGTGCTACTTAACGAACAAGCGAACAACAAGGCCAGAGTTATTAAGGTTTGGTTGTTTCGACGATTCATAGTGTCAATTTTAGGATGCTGTATTTGCTGGTTGACTAAGGTCCGGAGGCAGTGGGCGATCCAATTCACCAACCGACTGTAACAAGTGCTCGACCATTTTGCTGGATGTCCAACCATCTAGTTTTGCCGAGTAGTCCAGGATTAGGCGGTGCCCCAAGACTTGCGGAGCGACTCGGCGAACTTCCTCGAAGCCCACGTTGGGTTTGCCGGCGATCAAAGCCGCTGCTCGCGAGGTGCCAGCCATGGCGATGGCCGCGCGAGGCGAGGCGCCGAACTTGACGAACTTTCTGACCTGTTCACTGGAAGTATCCGCGGTCGGATTGGTAGCCGCGACCAATCGCGAAATGTAACCGGCGACGGCCTCCGGCAAGTGAACTCGGTCGACCATATCGAATAGAGCCGTAAACTGATCACCCGATAGAGTCTGTTCTAGTTGAGGAGGCTGCCCACGTTGGCGAGTAGTAATGATTTGTTGCAATGTGGCACTGTCCACACCGTACACGTTCACCTTGAAAGTGAATCGATCGACTTGCGCTTCGGGCAGCGGATAGGTGCCTTCCAGTTCGATCGGGTTTTGCGTGGCCAGGACAAAGAATGGTTGCGGCAGATTGTGGGACTCGCCCATCACGGTGACGCGATGTTCCTGCATCGCTTCCAGCATGGCTGCCTGAGTCTTGGGTGTGGCTCGATTGATTTCATCAGCCAGAACCAGATTGGCAAACACCGGGCCGGGATGGAAAACGAGTTCACGCCCGCCACCCGAGTCCTGCAAGATGGGGGCTCCGACAATATCGCTAGGTAACAGGTCAGGCGTAAACTGAATACGACGAAACTGCAGCCCTAATAATTTCGAAAGCGACTTAACAAGCTCCGTTTTTCCCAGGCCGGGCAAGCCCTCCAAAAGAACGTGCCCCCGCGCCAACAAACAAATGACGACCGATTCGATCATCGTTTCCTGACCCAAAATGACGCTCTGCATGCCGCCGATCAGTTTGTTCAAATCGGTTTGAGCCATGGCGACCTGTTCCGGTGTAAGCAAAACAGAATCGGATTGATTTTGGTTAGCCAAGGTGGCTGCCCCCATTTATTGTTGTCGTAGGATTGGACACGCGTTGCTAGGACAAAACTTGACGCTGTCGACACGGCGAATCCATCATGCCGAGTAAAAAACGATCAAGCTGATGAAAGTTACTGGTCAGAGCCAAAGTACTTTTTGATGACATCGCGATGTCGCGGACGTAGTGTCTGCTTCGAGGCTTCGCCGGCCGCCGTTTGCGTTTTTGTTCGCGGTCCCGATCGACCGTTGGGAGCGATTGGGTTTTCCTGCGGAGCGGTCATCTTGGTTTGCAAAAGCTCGCCTTCAGGGTCCGGAACACCTTGTGGCATTTCCAAGTCCCGGAATTTGATCCCTTGTTCGTCAGACTCGTCACCCCATGACATCTCGGCATCGCCTGGACCACGAGATATTCCAGCAATCTTGTGTACCGTACCGGTATCACTTTCTCCGTCGCCCTCTCACAAACCGCCTTCTGGACACTCGTCGCAATCGCACGGTTTTAATTTGCCTTTGCATTGGCCGACCTTGTCGCATTCGGACTGAATGAAATTTTCGAGTTCCTGAAGTGCAGCGGCCAGATCTTCCATATCCATTGGCAACTGGACGTCACCATTTTCACTTTGGAATTTTGAGAGGTCACCATTTTCGCCGCCGGAATCAGACGGGTTGTTGGATTGACTGTCGGTCTGAGAGGCGTTGGCCAATTTCTCAAGCAGATTCTCTAATTGTTCTTTATTCGATTCGGTATCGGACGAGCGATTCTGAACGGACTGTTGCAAGACGCTTAAGGCACTGGCCAATTGTTGCATTTGGTTTTCACGGTTCGCCAATTGCAGTTCCATCTGTTTCTGAATGGCATCGACGGTTTCCCAGTCTTCGTGAGTCAGCGGATTGTTCCGCGTATCCTTTTCCAATTTCGCAATCTGTTCGGCAATCTCGTCACGTTGCTCATCTTCCAGAATTTCGTTCTCTTCAAACTCTTCCAGCATCTCGGCCAACCGAGTCACTTCGGTTTGGGAAACGACCGATGGTGCGGTAGCTAAAGACTGTAAGGTACGTGGAGGGATCAGGCAGGTGACCACCAAAAACAGAATTGGCAGGCATACCATCTTGAGTGCTCGCAATGGTCGCCAAACGGGCATGGCTTTCCGCCAAATTTTTTCCGCTTGTGGCAAGTGTTGTTCCCACTGATCGTCGGGAGTTTCAACCACAGTCATTAGCAGACCACCAGCGTTCAGCTGTTGATCTAACAAAGCCACCGATTGTTGGTCGCGATAACGCCATTGCCGACTAAACCGCCAAGCACCAATTACAACTGGGATCGCGAACAACAACAGCCACAAAGCATGTGGCCAAAACGTAACCCAGAAAATTTTGGTTAGTAAGAAGATGCAACCCACGAACAGACAGAAAACGACACACCAGTCAGTCAGTGACTTAAGAAAGAGTCCCAATTGAAGTCGGCTTTGAATGTAATTAAGCCACCGACGTTTGTTACTTGCCATCAGTATCCCCTGTTCTTGATCCTTTTAGATCTTATCGAGATATCGCTGACGATTCAATTTTGTTTTTGCGTCCCTATTAACGTTTCGTCAACAAAATAGGGCCTGGTAATCGCAAAATAGGTTGTAACGGTGGCGTAACAGTTTTAATGGAGAGTCCGCGGACTACCTTCGTTGGTTCCTGCGACCGCCGATAATGCCAGCCTTGACTAGAAAATACAGCAGCGTCAGGGCGGTGCTGACCGCAGCGGCCACGTAGGTTAGCGCCGCAGCGCCCAAAACTTTATCGATACCTGTTCGTTCATCGGCGCCAACAATCCCTGATTCCACGACCAATCGTTTGGCCCGCGCGCTGGCGTTGTACTCAACGGGCAGCGTCACCAGTTGAAACAACAGCATCCCCGCAAATAGAACGGCGCCTATCATCACGACCCACTGACCCAACACTTGCGAAACACCTAGCAACGCCAGTCCACCCATCATTGCGTATTGGCCTAACGAAGAACCATAGTGTGCGACGGGGACGATCGCCGAACGCCATCCCAATGGTCCGTAGGACGTAGCATGTTGAATGGCGTGACCAGCTTCGTGAGTCGCCACGCCTAGCGCTGCGATCGAGGTACTGTCGAAAACCGGCTCGGACAATGCCAGGTGTTTGGACTTGGGGTTGTAGTGATCACTAAGAAAGCCGCGCGAGCGAACAACTTGCACATCCTTGATACCCGCTTCGTCCAACAGTCGTTGTGCGGCTTGGGCGCCGGTGAAACCGTTACGCGATTGTACTGTCGAATATTTCTTGAACGTCTTTTTAACTAACATGCTGGCACCCCCGGAAATTAACATTCCGGGAAGTACGACCAATACGATGTAGAGCCAGTCCATTTTGTTTGTCCTGTGTTTTTATGAGGGGGCGAGAGAGGTGTGGAAGGTATCGTCGAAAGATGAAAGGAGAATTGGGATGAGTAGGAAAATCGCTGGGCACCGATAGTGGACAGCGACACTATTCTAGAAGCAGCCAACCATGGTCGTCGATGCCGGTTGCCGAACAGGCCAGGGATGCTGATATGGGTGGTGAATTCCTGCGACGATGGCAACCGAAAAGCAGCAAGACACTTAAAAAAGTCAGGCTATTCGCCCAAGACGTCATCGATTGGGCGAGACAGAATGTCGTCGTCTTCCAGCGAACTGCCAGCCACTGCTGCTTGATCAGGATCAATTTTTCGCACGATAATTTTGAACATGCGAATGGCGACGACCTTGATCGAGTCACCCTTTTCGATAGGTAAACCCTCACTGACAGCATCGTACTTTTTGCCCTCGATCAGTATCTGGCCGCTGGGGATCATTTTGCTACGAGTGACACCTGTCTTGCCAATCAGTTCTAGATGCTTGTCATAGTGTTCACCTGTCAGTCGGACATCGTCCGCGGTCGCCGTTTTCAGTAGGACGCGGCGACCAATCGGTGTGTTGGGCCAAACCTTGACAAACAACATGAACATCAGAGGCAACAATAACCCGATGGCGATCAGGATTCCGACGCCAGCGGCTGTGCTATGTAGAAAGGCAACGATCAGCGAAGCGACTAACAGGCTGCCCGAAACGATCGCCAGCAGACCGGCACTGGGCACGAACATCTCAATGCCAATGACGCCCAGCGCAATGAGCAGCAGAATTATGGACCAGGTTAATCCGTTCATATCGTTTCGATCGGAAACACTATTTATTCGTCGGGTTCGACAATGACTCGGTTGCCCACCACTTCTACAACTTTAATTGGTTGATCTCGTTCCACCAA
Source organism: uncultured Pirellulaceae bacterium (assembly GCA_964543985.1). Lineage (GTDB taxonomy): Bacteria > Planctomycetota > Planctomycetia > Pirellulales > Pirellulaceae > CAJQPP01. The sequence goes on from CAZJBW010000052.1 coordinate 28,004, forward strand.
CCGACCGTCGGTGATCACGTCGATCAGTTCGTTCCCGATTTGAGCCTTTCCGGCTGGCACCAAAGGTGTGATCGTTTGTCCGGTCTTGCCCAGCATGTGACTGCGGTCGACCAGCGATTCACGTTTATCGCGTTGGGTTGGTGAAACCGAATCGTCGGCACCAGGCGGGTCTAACATGATACGACGGAAAAAGGGGATCGTTGTCATATATTTTCGAATGACAAAAATACCCGCAAAGAATCCAGACCCAGCCGCGATCACCATCATCAAGGACGTGGGCAATTGAGCTAACTCTTCCGAGTTTCTAGGCCAGATAAATGTTTGCGAGGCCAAAACGATACTGACGATCACCATCAACAATCCACCGATTCCAAAGACGCCAAATCCTGGAATCACAAAGACCTCCAAAACGATGAACACCATTCCCACCGCGAACAACATGATCTCCAACCAGTGAGCGTTGCCGTCCAGGTACTGGCTCCAGAAGAACAACATCAAACAGATCGTTCCCAAAAATCCTGGAATGCCGATCCCGGGGTTAGACATTTCTGTGGACAACAGGAAGACCGCGCCGAACAACAGCCAAGCGGCGACCCAGGGCGTGGCCAGTTGTCGAGCGATATCTTCGATCCAGCGGTCCGTGGGTGACGGTTCCAATTCGATCGGCGTTTCCGTCAATTGGTAGTATTGTTTTAGTTGTTCGAAATCATCGAACGTGGAACGCGACAGGTTCAATCTTTGAGCTTCGACACCCGACATCGAGGAACCCAGACGGACGTCGTTCTGTTTGCTCCATTGGTTGGCTTGTGGCAAATCCGTACGTTCTTCCTCGCACAACAAACGAATTTGACCGGTCTGTTTGTTGCGATAACTGGCAACTTGTAACTCCGGGTCCACCAAACCCATCGGCACCGACCAGTCGATCTGTCGCTGTTCGGCGAATCGTTTGATCAGGCCTCGTGAATCTTCCAACGCCTCTTGTTCGATCGGTTGATCGCCCGAGCCGCCGAACTCGGCTTCGCTGCTCATGATCAGTTGATCACAACCCAGGGCGATCAAAGAGCTAGGGCCGGTCGCTGTCGATTCGACATAGGCGACGCTGCTAATGTCCGATGCCTGCAACTTGGCCAGCTCCCGAGCGATCCTTAAACAGGGTTCGATTTCACCACCGGGCGAATTCAATCGCACGATCACCAGATTCGTATCCGGGTTACTGTTTAAGTGCTGAGTCAACATGCGGATCGTCCAATCCGCTTCTCGCGTATCAATAAAATTGCCAACCGGTAATTGAACGGGTTGCCATTGTTTCCCAGCCAGCGAGTTCTGTTCTAGCGAGCCGGGATCGACGTCCAAACGGCGAGCCAAGTCCACACTCGACAGGACTCGATTTCGAATCAGCTGCATCTGCAACATTTGCTGACTCGTGAACATCGGCAGGTCCCCAGGTCCGCTTAGGGTACTGGAGTCGTCGATTTGGCCAGCAGATGTTAACTCGTCAAACTCTTTGCGATTCACAAACCGCTGACCGTCCAAACTGGTCTCGACCAGATGCAAAGATTCTTTTTGATCGACCAAGGCTTTGGCTACCGGCAAGGGAACTCGATAACGTCGACCGACGATGTTGCTGTAGTTAGCAACCTCCAACGAGGCGTCGCCGTCGATGTCGATGCCGGCCTGTCCAATGGCGGAATCATTGTGCATCGCAATCTCGTCACAAGCCAATGCCACCAAGATCGGGTGCCCTTTCAATTGGCTGGCGGGTCCGTCCAAATTACGATTCACATACCCTTGCGACCGAGGCACGTAGGCGACCTTGTACAGCTTTCTTAGTTTTTGATCCGTCAACAACAGGGCAATGTTCAAACAGTTTCCTAGCTCGCTACCCTGCCCCGTCACGCCGTTGGACGTATCGAATTCAAGGATCAAGACTGGCTTTTCGTCGCCAGATTTGTCCGATACTTTCTCGGCGACCTGTTGAATTTGCTGTTTGACTCGCGCGGCCACCGTCTCGGTGATCGGCAACGAGATTTGCACCAGGTAACCCTGACGAGTGGTTTCACCTGCTGGGTTTTCAACGGCAGGGTCCTGAGCGATCACAGCACCCAAAAACACAAACGACAACCACAGGGGCCAACAGGCTATCAGGTGTTTGGAGTTTCGGATCATAAATCTAGATGGTTCGGCTACGTAAATTAGAAGTCACTGGGACCGAAATAACATCGTCTCTCAATCCCTCTACGAATTATAGAGGCCGGCGATTCCCTGCCAGCCAACTTATTCCACGAAAAACCGTTTCGACCGCAGGTACCGCTTGGCTAATCCTACAATTTAGGCCGTGATATTTCGTCCGAGTTCACCAAATCTTTGCCCAAAGATGTGTTTCAGCAGCCAAAAACACGAATTCAGCTAGAAAACAGCCATCGGTGACTACCCATCGTCGCGGGTCGGTCCGTCCAACCATTTGACCAAATTGGCGAATCCGGAATGGCTCAAACATCGTTGGGCGATTAGTTCACGCAACGCCAGTGAGACGTCATTGCCGTCGAAGGCCAGGAAAATGAAACGCGATTTTGTTTTGGGCAAAAACTGGATGTCGCGGGCCAATTTCTGTCGGTTGCGACTGTTATTGGGTAAAAACCGGCGGGCGTGTTCGACCGCTTGGTCCACCAACCGAGCCATGGCTTGGTCGAGTTGTTGCAGGTAACTGTCCAGATCGATGTTTCGGCCTCGACTACAATGCAAGAGCTGATCGGTCGCTCCGTTAACGTGCAGGAACCATCGAGCGGCGTCTTTGTGCGACCCTTCGATAGCTTGGTGCAACCACAGGTAGCGGTCGGACTTGATCTTAAACTGCCGACCGTCAGGAAAACGAACGATGCACCCTTCACGGTCCGTCCATTGCTGAACGTGCTCAACCCACTGAGTCCAGGAAAGTTCTGTTCGAAAGCGTTCGGGGATCTCGATTCCAAATTCTGCTTGGACAGTTTGCAACTCGGAATAGTTATCCAATAGACCCGACTGATGATCGCGAATCCCGGTTAGTACCAAGCGATCTTGTGGGTGATCAAAAACAATCAAGCGGCTGCGACTACACCACTCAAACATCGGTGATCGGCCCGCGTCTAGTAGTTGGTCGATCAAGTCCGAGTAACGTCCGCTGGATGATGCGGCGAACTGTTCGGCAGCATTTGCAATTTCCGATCGACCGCGTCTTGTTCGAAAGCACCAACCGTTCGAGTTTGGCATACGCGTCGGAAAGACCAACGAGCCGTCCAGCTTTTCCAAGATCTCGGCTTCGGCAAATCGATCGTGATCGTCCACTCGCAATTCATTCAAACGGCAGAAGCTTGCATAGGGTCTAGCGAGTAGCGAACCGTCTTGATCGAACGTGATTCCTCGCGCTTCGCGACGCAACAGAAACTGTTGATGTTTGGCCGACGTTTCGGCGAAGATCGGATTTGGTAAGTACTGCTTGGTTGCTCGTTCGCAGACCACGACAACGGCATGGTCCTGCGGATCGGGCCATGGATACTTGCGGATAGACTTGTCGTCGACGGCGGAAAGCAATTCCGTCAAACCAAATGTCGTTGGTTGCATCGGCGGTTGCGTGGCAAAGTCATCCAGCTGTTCGATCAACGGTCGAACAAATTTGGCGACCGAGCCAATAGCATCGGGCAGTTCCGGATACTTGGCCAGCGGATTATCTCTGCATAACTTTTTCCAGCGACGTCGACTGCCGGCCGTCTGGCCCAGCGTCTCATTAAGCAACCGATGCAAACGCCAATATGGACCGTCGCGGCTGACAAAACTGGATTCAATGGCAGTCAACGTTTTCGTGGGGTCCAGCGGCAGATAATTCAACATCAGCCACATGTCGGACAGGTCTTTGGTCCGCCAACGCATCCCTTCGAACTCAACCAACCCGTGCAGTTTCCAAGCAAACGCCAACTCGGCAGGCGGGCACAAAACCTGATCCTTGTCGGTCAACGACAACGCAGTGGGTGGCAGAGGCAACGGGTCGTTGAACGCAATGTCGATTTGAAGCGCATCGTCAGAATCCGCCACCGGCACACAGACTCGCACACCAGGAAAAGGAGTCCCACCAAAAATGATCTCAGACGCCAATGCATCAACATCGAATCGCCAGCGATTTAGTGATGGTTGGTCGGGCAGGTCGATCGCCAACGCAGTCTTCAGCCAATTGATGGACTGACGGACCGTTGTATCGAATGGAATCGAAGCGGGTTGCCGCCCGACAAAATCCAGATCCTGACACACTCGTTTCTCACGGCCGATCCACAGTCCGGTTACAAAGCTGCCCCGGATCAGCCATTGATCGCAATGCGGGCTGCGGCTCCACCGAGTCGCAGCCGACATCAACATGTCGCCTTGGTTTATGCCCACCACCCGTCCAATTCTTGAGCCGTATCGAAGACGACCGTTTCTCGTTTGGTTTCCAACCGTTGATAGCCGGCTTGATCCAGCGACCGCTCAATCGTTTGCACTTGAACGTCGGCATCGCAATGTTGGCCTTCGTAAATTCTAAGGTTCACGAATTGAGTCACCGACGTCTCGCCTCGTTGCAAAGGATTTCTGGAGGGCACGAAACCGTGATCGGCACCCAACTGCTTCAAACGTTGGTAGTCGTTGTCGAAAGAAGCCCGAGGCATGTCCAGTTTAATATGAACCTCGTGATACCGATGTTCGTCGAAGGTTTCGAAAGAGGGCAACGATTCGTGTTCCAGTTTGGCTCGTAGCACCGGAAACTTATGCTGTTCGGCGACTTTCGCCAGGTTCAACAGATGATTGGTAATTCGTCGAACGGCACCCGGCTGAGTATCTTTATAGTGCGACGTCGTCATGACATCCGTTTGCTGTTGCCCAGTGGCGTTTTCCAGGTCGATGATGGTCAACTTGACCTTTTGTTCACGACAGAAATCGCGGCACAAATCCAATTGGTCGACCGACACATTCAAAGTCAAATGAGCATGAAATTTACCCACAATCTTCTGACACGTAGGGTCGTCCTGGCCGATAAAGCGAGTCAATTTTTCGATCGTCGTCGGTAGAGTCATTGATTGCTCGGCATTTTGGGAAACGAACAGATAGATACCTTTCTAGAAGTATAAAGGCATCGTTGGGTTCGGACGGTTGTCGTCGATTCAGGCCAATATTTTACAGCCAATGTTGAATGTAACGCTATTCGTCTTCAGCGACCGTCTTATCGAGTCGCTTGACAATTTGGCGAATGACCCGAGCTTGACTGGAGGCGTCGTCACGCAGTAGATCACTGTGGCGAAACTTCATTACCAAAGTGTCATCGACCTGATCCAGTTTCCCACTGTCCACACTGACGACTCCGTCACCCTTGGGCGACACGATCTCGCCAGCAAGCAGCGTCATCAAAGCGGCAAGTTCTCGACCACCTTGGACAATTAGCTGTTGGTCCGCTTTCTGCATCCGTCTGGCCAACTGATTTAGCTTTTTGTTTTGCGCAACGGTCAGCAGCCCCTGGTTCCCCAATAGGATCGAGTAGTGAATGTTTGGATTGCGTTCTAGATCGTTCAGTTCACCAAGGATCTCGGAACTGGGTTGCAAATCCTCGATCGCCAAATTGGCCTCGGCAGCCAAATCCTGCAACGCTTGACGGATCCCGTTTACATCGAATTGACTCAACAAGGTAATGAATTGATCTGTGTTCGGTGGCAAGTCCGCCAAGTTGGTGCCGTGGTTTGGCGGCGCGATCATGATGATCCGTTTTACTTGAGTGACATCAAAGGCTTCTCGTTCAATGACGGCGCGTGAAACGAGTCCACCCATGGAATGGGTCACTAACGAGATCTGGCAATCTGGATTTTTCGCAACCAACTGGCGGAGTTCCTGATCCAGTAGATCGGCCGCCGTTTGAACGCCATCACTCGTGACGTAGTCGAACCGAGCGACCGTACGCGGATCCTTTCTAGTCCCCGACTTCTTAATTCGCTGGGCCAAAGTATTCATGCGGTCGTTACTGGAATTGAATCCGTGCACCAAGACAACGATGTGTTTGGCGGATTCCAGTTCCGACGTATCCGTTTCGGTAGCCGATTCAAAAAATGGCCTCAATCCGCTTTCTTGTTGGCCTTTGATCCAGTTGAGACTCGCTCGAAACGAGTTACTGATTTTCCGCGTGCGATGCTTCAGTTCGGCTGGGTCGATCTTTACGACCACCGCAAGTGCTGACCGGTCGATCGAGATTCGAATCGCGGGTTGCAGAGCTTGATTCACTCCGAATAGCAGCCAGCGAGTCGACGTCGCTTTTAGGTCCAATTCTTGACTGGACATTTGGTCAATAAAAGGCACTTTCAAGCCGAGTTCGCGAGTGACCGCGTCGGCGATCTTGCTCCATTGAATCTTGCCGTTTGTCGACGAGACTTCAATTTGCACAACCTGGTTGGTAGCGGATTCTTGGGCCGCGACAGCATTGGTGGGTGCCAGAATCAGCAGCAGGATAAAAAAGATTGCTTTCATACCTTAATCCTAGGTCGTGTCGTTCAGCGAACAAGATTGGGGAATGCAGTTTCGTTATCTATCTTAGAGGTTGTTTGGACCACGAAACGGTGGTAGCGGTGTTGTGCTTGCACTTTGACGGAATTTCTCAGTAGCGACGACCGATGAAGCTTGCTAGATTCTCGCCGCTCTGGGTTCAAAGGACGAACCACTCAATGGAGCACCCGCCGCGGTTGAAGCTACGAAGGAACGCTGCATGTGCCGTTATCACATCCTGTTGACTGGTTTGATGTTCACATTTTTGGGCATGCTAGGCTGCAACAAGAAAGAGGCTGTACAAGCCCCAGCTACGGAAACGAAAGTTGACGTCAACGACTTGGTTGCCGTCATCGATTTGAATTTAGTGGCTCAAGAGATCGGTGCGCAGGCAAAGATTGACGTTTCAGTTAATGAACGGGAAGAGGCTTTTTCCAAACAACTGAACGGCTTAAAAGAGGAACTTGGTCGCCGCGTCGAGACGCTACAGTCCACCGTCACCACCGACTCGGACGAAGAGTCCAAGGCCAAGTTGCAATCACTGATCCGTGACAACAACAACAAATTGGCTCTACAAAGCCAAGCCTTCCAAACACAATTGCTGGGTCACCGGTCTCAACTTCAACAGAAACTGTTGAACGATATTCGTCCTGTCGCTTACAACATCGCACAAGCCAAGGGTATGCAGATTGTTCTGACGGTTGGCCAGGTTTATGCGGCCGGACCAAATGTAGATATCACGCAAGACGTCATCAAACGCATCAAGGAAATTAACGAATCGACCGCTAAAAGTCAGCCGACCAAAGGACCAGTGGCTCACATTGGCGCGCGACCTGGTGGCGGTGAATTCATGCCTCGATAAGATCGGCAACGGGTCAGAAGAATGCTGGTAAACCGTGGCGAAATACGAGATTTCAGACAATTTCGAGTCACTTTCACGAAGGCCTTGAAGCTACGAAATCTATGACCTAAACTCTTGGATCGTCCGACAGCCAAATCAGTCGTTCGGGCGACCTCTCTTCACCCTCAAAACGCTCCTGTAGCTCAGTTGGTAGAGCAAGCGGCTGTTAACCGCTTTGTCGTAGGTTCGAGTCCTACCGGGAGCGCTTTTTTATGCGCGGCCGGCAAACCCCCGCAA
>CAZJBW010000053.1:0-35509 GCA_964543985.1 uncultured Pirellulaceae bacterium
ACAGAGGCTTATAAACATCAAATGAAAGATTCATTTCTTGTATGTATAAGGGAACGAACGTGTTTATCCATTTTTGCAATTCTAAATCGTCTTTTGCCTCGATTTCGCGACGCCTTAAGATCTCGACTGCTTCGACTTTACTGACACTAAGTCGATCAAGTGATTCCGGAGAATAGATCATTCGATTCATCAGATTTAGTCGAGCCGGGTACGAGGAGGCGATTCCTTTCAAAAAGTAATCGTTAAATTCCTCGTCCGGAAGTCGTATTAGAATCAGCTTTAACTCATCAGAGAACTGCGGGTGAGGTCGAGACGTCAAGTGGTCGAGTATCGCGATAACTTTGGGTGTCTTGTTGGGTTCGAACAAAGCTTGCATTGCCGTGCAACACTGCAAGAAAGCGTCCCTGTCGCGCTCTCGCATTGCTATTGCGTGCCAATGGTCGAATGTTTGGCCTTGAAAAACTGGCTCGTCGGTTTGCGAATCGCCAGAGGAGTCAATGTAATGGCCAAGGTCTAGACCGGGTGTCGAAGCGTTCGCGGATGCGCCTCCGTCTGTGTGCAGTGGGGCGTCGCTGGACCTTTCACCAACACTCGAAGGGTTTTGTCCTGCGTTGGATGCCGTTCGCGTGATCGTTACGACAGTTTGCTGGCCTCGTTTCATCGTTATCGATTCGTTTGAGATCACAAACTCGTTGGCATCGCTGGCGAAATCCAGCTCGTAGACTCCTGACTTGATGTTGAAAGATTGTTGAGTCTTCAAGTCCAGTACCTGGACATCATTGCCTTGCGAAACTCTGATGCGAATGTCCGGGTCATCCGATTGAATAACCAGTTCCCCTTGATCGGTGGCAATGCGGACGATTTGGTTCCCGTACATGAACCCGCCCCAGCCCAGCATCAATGTCGCCACGGCAGTCAAAATCCACCAACGACTGAATCGTGATTGAGACGCAGAAGGTTTGGATTTTAGTGCGATCGTTTGGTCTTCAGGAACCGCGAATGGCCAATCGCTGGGCTCGCTGTCGAGTGCCTGCAGGACTTGGCGACTATTCCGCGGGCGTCCTGCCAGTTCTTTGACCAGTAGACATTGGGTTAACTTCGACATCGGCAAAGCGATCCGCGCGTCCAGATCGTGAAGAGGTGCTGGGTCGTCTCGCTGGATCGACTGCAAGGTCGCCAGAATGTTCTTGCCCAAAAAGGGCAATTCGCCTGACAACATTCGATACATCACACAACCCAAACTGAACAGATCCGACCGCTCGTCGAGCTCACTGCCTCGGGCCTGTTCGGGGGACATAAAGGTGGGCGTACCAGCGATCAACCCAGTATCGGTAAACCCCGGGTCCTGTTCAGTGATGCGTGCTAAACCGAAGTCCAGCAGTTTGACGCGACCCCGTTCGGTGTCCAGCCAAATGTTAGCGGGCTTGATATCCCGATGGATCATCCCAAGATCATGAGCCGCTTGTAGTCCGGCGACGATCTGCCGAACGATCTGTTCCGCTTCGTCCGATTCAATCGTTGCGGATTCGACAAGTCGCTGCTCAAGCGTCTGGCCGGGCAACAGCTGCATGGCTAGGAACGCCAAACTGTCCTCTTCACCAACCTGATGGATCGTGACTACGTTCTCATGATCGATGGCGGCGGCCGCACGAGCCTCCAGCAAAAATCTCTGCTTCGCTGCCGAGCCTAACGACGGTCGCAAAATTTTCAAAGCGATGAAGCGATTCAGTTCAGTGTCCAATGCACGAAAGACGACGCCGCTACTGCCCGTGCCGATCAGTTGTACAACCTCGTAGCTGCCCAATCGGCCTAAGTGAGTAGGTTCGTTGCTAGGCGGTAAGCGCAGGATCACTTCGGCCGCTCGCTCGTCCTGTTGATTGCGTTGAAAGCGAGCCAGGTTTTGCCCGGTTTGGGACCCGACATCCCATTGGCCATTGCGATCTGCGTTCCGCAGCTTTTCAATCAGGTCGGCGACTGCGGAATCGTCACTAGGGTTGCGTGGTGCGACAGAATCCTGAGCTTGCAATAGCGCTTGCTGGGCCAACTGGTCAAAGGTGTCGTTGACATCCATCATGCGGATGGTGTCCTCGCACGACAAACAATCCAACAGATGCTTTTCGATCGCTTGTAATTCCAGGCCGTCCAGTGAACCGCTCAAAAAACCTTGCAAACGATTGCGGTCAGGGCACGTAACGTCGATGGGAGTGCTGGCGTTCATAAAAATTTCCTCCATTGCCTACGATATCTTCTGCGATAGATGGATTCAAAACATTTGAACACGCGTCGACGTTTTTGATCCACATTTAAGGCTATGCGCCCTATCAATGGCCTTTGTATGGAATTCGGGAGATTTTTTTCAGACAGGCGATTTCTTGGTGAATTCTGAAAAAAAAGAGGCAGGTTGTTGATCACAACCTGCCTGCTTAATCTTTGTCTGGATCTACTTGTGCTAGTAAACCTTTCTAGCGACCGCGTTGGTGACTACAGATTGCCACGGCGTTCTTGTTCCAGCTCCAATGATTCGAACAGAGCTTTGAAGTTCCCTTTGCCGAACGATTCGCTGCCTCGCCGGCAAATGATCTCAAAGAACAGTGTCGGGCGATCTTGCAAAGGCTTGGTAAAGATCTGCAATAAGTAACCCTTGTCATCGCGATCAACCAGGACTCGCAAATCTTTAACCGAGCCGGTGTCTTCGTTGATCTCGCCAACGCGATCCCATACCAAGTCGTAGTATGTTTCGGGGATCTCCAGGAAGTCCACGCCGCGGTCACGCAAGCGACCGACTGTGTGCAATTCGTCTTTGGTCAACAGAGCCAAGTGTTGAATGCCGGGCGTGTTATTGTGCCAATCCAGGTACTCTTCGATTTGGCTTTTGCGTTTTCCTTCTGCCGGTTCGTTAATGGGGATTTTGATCAGTTCACGACCGGAATCCATAACCTTGCTCATCAACGCCGAGTACTCGGTCGAGATATCTTTGTCATCAAAGTGCTTAAACAATTTGAAGCCTAACACATCTTCGTACCACTTGACCCAGTAGTTCATCTTGCCGAGTTCCACGTTGCCGACGCAGTGATCGACATAGAACAGGCCAACTGGATTTTCTTGGTTGTAGCGGTTGATGGCCAGATTTTCGATCGACCGAAAACCGGGCATGAATTGGGCTCGATTTTTCTTAACGTTATCCAAATCGTATTTGTCGGTTCGCGACACGAATGTGTGCCAAACACGGCCCATCGTTTTGATGCCTGCTCGCACGACGGTACCGTTTTCATCGGTTGCCTCGTAAGGCTCGTAGGCGCTTTCCGCGCCATTTTTGATGGCCTGTTCGTAGGCTGCTGCGGCGTCGCCAACAGTAAACGCGATATCTTTAATGCCGTCGCCGTACAGACCGACCTCGTCTTGAATCGAGCTGTTCTTGGTCAATCCGGTCGAGATCAAAAAACGAATGTTGCCTTGCGTCAAAAGGTAGCTGGCAGTGTCGCGGCTGCCGGTCGTCAGGTCCGAAACTTGCTCGATCTCAAAGCCAAAACTTTGAGCGTAAAAGTAGGCGGCTTGCTTGGCGTTGCCTACATAAAAATGCACATAGTCGACGTCGCGAAGCTGCAACGGATCGTTGCCAGATCCAGCTTGCGCGGATGTGGCTGGGGTAGATGCGGTACTCATAAAAACTCCAATGTATTGATTGAATCACCTTCTAAAGGGAAGGCGATTGAAAAAGAAAATCAGTGGGCCAAGGGGTTCACAAAGACCGTTCGGCGGTAAATTCGTCGAACCAGTGTCCTGTCCTAGCCGTGTCTCATTATATACGGCTGGCGGTTTTGGTGAATTGGCTTAAAAGCAGTCAGCCGGACAAAGCGGCCAGTAATTCGTGGGTTTTGATGCAGTTTGAACGCTTAACGTTGAACTTGGGTGAAGGAGGTGACCAGTGAGGGTTTTTCCAGAAGCAGTTGGTCGCTATAAAAACAGCATGAATACAACTCAGCGAATAATCAGAAACCCTTGGCCGAGACTCGGTCTAGCTTGTGTTTTGACCGTGTGGGCTGGAGCCAATATTTGGTCCTGCATCTTCCGATGGAACGATGTGATGACGCCTCAGATGACGAGTCGAGCGATCGGCATGTTCCTTAGCATTGTCGTGACGGCGCTACCGCTGGTGATCGCCATCTACCTTTTCTGGACGATCGTCGTCGTCGCAGAAAACAGTCGAAATGACAATTCAAATCTTCAGCAAGCAAAGAAACGCAAACCTAAAAAGAAGCAGTGACGGTTCTTTAGGCTATTTCACCATACGGAACACTCGCGCTTTGAAGCGTTAAGAATCTTTCTTCTTTTTCTTTTTGTCATCGGCGTCGGGTTCGCTGTTCTTTTGATGGAACTGCAACAGGTCAGAAAACGATCGCATCGGTTTCTTGCCCTCGACCATCTCTTGGGTGATGGGTTTGACTGGTTTTGGTTTGCGAGGTTTACGGTTTTGCGGTCGAGCGCTGCTGCGGCCTTTACCTGAACCTGAAAAGCGTTTGCCGCGATTGCCTTGACGTTTGTTACCTTGCGGACGTTCGCCTGATTCGCGACGCGTTCTTGGCCTTCGTTCCGTGCGTTGTTCTTCGGGGCGGATGGCCGTCAGTGTGACTCGGCGTTTTTCAGGGTCGACTTCCTGAACCCACACGATCAACACTTCGCCGACGGAATAATACCAATGCGGATCGCGAACAAAGCGGTTTGCCAAACGGCTGATGTGAACCAAACAGCTTTCACCGATCCCGATGTTGATAAAGACACCGAAGTCGACCACGTTTACGATTTGACCGCGCAGTTGCATACCGGGCTTCAAGTCTTCGAATTTCAGAATGCCTTTTCGGAAGACTGGCGGAGGTAGGTCCTCGCGAGGGTCCTGCGATGGATTTCGCAGTGCCCGCAAAAGATCCTTCATTTTCATTTCGCCGATCCCGAACTCTTTTGCCAAAGCGTTCGGGTCTAGCCCACGCAATTTTTGCAGCAAGTCCTTGCGGCGTTTTTGATGCTCGGCCTTTTGAGCGGGCGAGATCGCTGAAACTTGCGGCGGTGGTGTCGGTGCCGGAGTCGTTGCCACTGCAGCAGGCGTGGTCGATTCCACCGGTTGTGGTGAACCAGCGGATTCACTCGCAGCAGCATCGTTTTCCTGCGGGGCAGTAGCGGCTTCGGCGGTCGGTAATTCTGCAGCCACCGTTTCTACAACAGCAGAAGTTGGTTCAGGAGTTGCCGCCGCTGGTTCTGTCACGGCTACTGGAGTTACGTCAACAGGTGGGCTGGCAGCACTTGCCTTTTCGGTGGCTCGAGGAGTTAACGGTAACGGGTCCAAGTGTTCAACGCTGGCGTCGATTTTGGACAGGATTTTTTCAGCGATTTGATAGTCGTCGGGGTGGATGGCCGTGCGATCCAATGAGTTATCACTCTTGTCGAGTCGCAGGAATCCAGCCGCTTGAACGTAGGTGACGTCACCCAAACCAGGGACTTGTTTTAATTGCTCGCGATTTTGGAACGAACCGTTGGTGTTTCGGTGGTCGACCAATTTTCGAGCCGTGGTTGGACCAAGTCCCGAAATGTATCTCAACAATGAAGGGCTGGCCGTGTTGGCGTTGACGCCGACAAAGTTCACGCACGATTCGACGACGTTTTCCAGCGAATCCGTTAAGTGGTTGGCCTTGATGTCGTGTTGGTAAAGACCCACACCGATATTGGCGGGGTTTACTTTCACGAGCTCGCTTAGTGGGTCCTGCAAACGCCTGGCGATCGAGATGGCACTGCGAATGACCGGATCGTGATCGGGCAATTCCTGTTGGCCAATTTCGCTGGTCGAATAGGTGCTGGTTCCCGCTTGGTTGACGATCGCGTACTTCAGGTCTCGACCAGCCAATTCATTGGCGATTAGTTCCGAGACAAAGAACTCCACAGCCCGGCAACCGCTGCCGCTGCCGATTGCGATCAAGTCGGGTTGGTGCTGGTTGATCATATCGACCAAGCGTTGTTTGTTGGCCTTGATTCGCTCGTCATTTCCCACGATCGAAAAGACACCATGTCCCAATGGTCGGCCCAATTCATCGATGGCGGCCATCTTGCAACCAGAACGGTAGGCAGGGTCGATTCCCAGAATGCGTTTGCCACGAACGGGAGGCTGCAAGAACAGTTGTCGCAGGTTGCGGGCAAACACGTTGATAGCATGCGTTTCCGATTTCTCGGTCAAGTCGCGACGGATCTCGCGTTCAATACTTGGCACGATCAAGCGGCTCATGGCATCTTGGCAAACCGTTTGTAGAAAGTCCGCAAACGGATGGTTCTCGGGGATCAAGTGTTGCTGAGCTAACTGATTCAGCTTCTCAGAATCCGTTTTCAGTTTTACTTTCAGTTTGTTTGCGCGTTCGCCACGGTTGATCGCCAGGCAGCGATGAGGTGGCAGTTTTTGGAGCGATTCGCTGTAGTTGGCAAATGCTGCAAACGGTTCGGGCTTGGCTTTTTTCTTTTTCTTCTTTTTCTTCTTCTTTTTCTTGGCAGGTGCCGCAGTTTCAACAGCGGCAGCAGCGCCGGCAGTGGACGGCGTTTCGCTAGTCGCGGTTTCAGAGTTTGCAGCTTCGGTTGCAGTGGCGCCAGTGGTTTCAGTGCCAGTGTTTACAGCGGCTGTTACTTCGGTCTCTTGATTTGGCGTTTCAGTTGGCGATTCAGTTGCCGGTTCGGGTTTCGTATCGACGGAAGAATCGGCGTTGGTTTCTGGTGTCGCGGACGGATCTGTTGTTGTCGCTTCGCTGGGTTGAGAAGCGGTTGTTGGGGACTCGGTTTTTTCAGCGCCGTCCGTGGACTCAGGTTGCGTCTCGCCGGCATCGTTCGATTCGCTAGTTTCTTTGGGCGAATCAGCTTTGGCCATTTGGCTTTGCTGTTTGTCTTTGCCTTCGTCTTTTTTTGCTTCGTCTTTTTTAGGTTCTGGTTGGGCGATCAGTTCGGTTTGAATGCTGCCGTTTTGCCAATACAGTTTTCTTAGTTGTTTGCGTAACTGCACGTGTTCGCTGAACCGTTCGGCCAGCAGGTGTTGCACACCCTTGATGACTTCGTCGACCGAAGACAGACCTTTGTCGACTCGGATAAATTCGGTGGCGCGTGCAGCCAGGTCGATGTCCGGTTGGTGTCCTTCCAGGATGTCACGTGACAAAGGTTCCAAGCCTTGTTGGCGAGCGGTCTCTGCCAGCGAGGTCTTTTTTGGTTTGAAAGGGTGGTAGAGATCTTCCAGTTGCCGGGACTGGCTGGTCGATTCAATTTGTTTCTTTAGATCGGGTGTCAGCTTTTCCTGGCCTTCGATGGCTTTCAGGATAAACGCTTTGCGTTCCTGCAAAGCGGTGACACGGGCCACTTCCTGTTTAATGCTGCGAAGCTGGCGTTCGCCTAAACCGCTCGTATCGTCTTTACGATAGCGAGCAATATAGGGGATCGTGTTTCCCTGGCTGAGCAACTTAACAGCGGCCGTCACACGGGGTTCGGCCAGTTCCAGTGTCTTGGCAATTTTTGCCAGATCTATGTTTGTGGAGTTTTCCATAAAAGTTGACCTACCGATGTCGGCCAATGGTATCAATCTTGGCGTCAAAGACGCACGGGATAGGGCGCGCTGGTTACCAACTGATTCATCATTTTTAGGACCGTCCGATTCAAGATTGAAGCGGACTGGAAAGACAACCAGCGACTCGCCCAAAGCGACAAAGTGCTTTTCGAAACCAGCATCCGAAAAGTAGCCCGTGAATATAACAAACTGAATTTGCCTTTCCAAACTCACAATCGGTGCAGGCCGAAAATTTATGGTCACCCTCACCAGGTTTTTGGTGCTGGTCCGTTTTTTGCTCGCTTGTTGATGGCAACCGTCATAGTCGTTGCAATTGATCAGGTGACCGACCCAGTCGTCCCCGTTCTGGAAGCCCTAAGTTGCAATTGTCCCGAGATATCCAACACTTTCGAGCCGTTTGGACGCAAACGGCACTCTCTTTTCCTATTCGCAGAACCCCGCAATGCCCCAGCCTTCGCCAGAATTGAATGATCCGAACAGCGGCGTACCCGAGCTAAAAGTCGATTCGCTAAAGTTTGGAATTATTTTCGCATTGGTGCTAACCGCCATACAAAGAATCGTCGGTTTGGTACGTGGCGTTCTGTTTTGTCGCTACCTGCCCGAGGAACAACTTGGGCAATGGTCGTTGACTTGGAGCTACTTGATGCTGTTGGCACCCTTGGCAGTCCTGGGGCTACCGGGGTCTTTCAATCGCTACGTCGAGCTCTATCGACAACGCGGCCAACTGAAAGAGTTCCTGTTTCGGATCACCGGCATCAGTGTATTGATGACGATGGCGTTTTCCGTGTTGTTGTATTTCTTTGCCGAGTCCGTTTCGCACTGGTTGTTTCGCGACGCCAGTCAAACGCGTCTGGTCATTGTGATGGCCACGTCGTTAGTGTTGGTGACCGCATTCAATTTCATGACGTCGCTACTTGAGGCGCTGCGTCAAGTTCGCTTGGTGACCGTGATGCGGTTTATCAACGGTTTGGCGTTTGCCGGTCTTGCAATGAGTTTGCTATTCATCTGGGAGAATGGCACCGAGGCCGTGACGATCGGTTTTGCTTTGAGCTGCTTGGTCGCTTTGGTCCCCGGGATTTGGTACTTCCGTCGCAACTGGTCGGTGGTTTCTGAAAGTTCAACACCGCTACCACAAAAGACGATGTGGTCACGAGTCGCTCCATTCGCCGCCTGGTTATGGGTCAGCAATGTGGTCACGAATCTATACGAGGTGGCGGACCGAAACATGTTGTTGCACTTGGCACCTGTCTCGCCATCTGACGCTCAAGCTTTAGTCGGCCAGTATCACAGTGGGCGAATCATTCCGTTGGTGTTGGTCGGTTTGTCCGCGATGCTTAGCGGGATCCTGATGTCGTACATCACGGCAAGTTGGGAACGTGGCGAGAAGCAAAAGGTCTCTCAACAATTGCGTTGGACTTTAAAACTGATAGGCTTGGGTTTTACGTTTATCGGAGTCTGCGTTTTGGTGGTGTCGCCGTTACTGTTCGATGTGGTGTTGCAGGGGAAATTCAATGACGGCTTGGCCGTGTTGCCGCTGACCTTGGTTTACTGCATCTGGTACAGCTTGTTGACGGTGGGGCAAGACTATCTATGGTGCCGCGAAAAAGGGATGTGGGCCTGCTTGGCCATTATTTCTGGATTGGTGGTTAACGTTGGATTGAACTTCTTCTTTATCCCCGCCTTCGGCTTGTACGGTGCCGTTTGGGCGACAGCGATTTCGAATTTAGTGGCATTGGTTGTGTTGTACTGCATTAATCGCAAATTTGGTTGGATTCCCGATTCGGGAGTCTGGTTGACCGTTGCCGTTCCGTTTTTGCTGATGTTGCCTGTCAACTTGGCGATGGCCAGTTGTCTGGTCGTGTCTTGGGCAGCGTTTAAATACAATTGGCTGTTCGACGAGGGCGAGAAGCAGGAGTTGCAGGATTCGATGTACACCATTCAAGCCAAAATGATGGGCATCTTCAGCCGTAAACAAAAACCCAGTATGGGCTGAGCCCCTGGGCAACGCTGATGCGTTTTAGCATCATCGCTGTAGACTTAAATCGACAGGGCCCACGCAATACTTCCCACCTGCGATGGGATCCTCGCTGAAAAACGATAGTTCTGACGACTGGCACATAATCTGCGTTCACAGGTGGTAGCTATCCCTGTAAACCATCGGAGTTTGTGTCCCAGTGAAAAACGTCATTGCCTTGGCTCTGCCAGTATCCCTATTCGCCATCGTCTCGTTTTCAATTTACCCACTGGAAATTGAGCCCTCCTCCTCCAACAACAATGAAACCAACGAAGCCAATGCAGCGGCAGCGAATTCGCCGGTACCCGTACCCGACCCCGAATCAAGTAGCTACGAATCAGCCGTCGGTTTACTCGCTCCTTCGCTCAATTCATTCGCCACGCAGGAAGCGCCCGATGTCCAGGAACAGGTTCCGTCGCCGAAAGATTTGCCAGCCGACACCGACGCGAATTACGTTCTGGAAGACAGCCAACCCGCCGTACCGGATCAAGACTTACCGATCGCCGAAAACGAGCCTTTTGTAATCGACTACTTTCCACCCGCAGTCGAGACACTGCCGGTTGCTCCCAATGTTGTGGCCGCTCCCATCATTGACGAACACAATCACTATCATGTGGTCCCTCACCAACCGTACTACGCTGATCAGTATGTCGAAACAACTCAACCACCTGTCGTTCACTACCACCAACAAACTCAGCCACCTGTCGTTCACTACCACCAACAAAATCAATCTCACGTGGTTCACCAGACTCATTACCAGCCGGTCGATCATCCGGCATTGAATGTCGACAATTATGGGTTGCTGCACTACCGCAGACTAATGGTCAGTCATGCGGCTCCGCACCCGTCGGAACTGCAGGGTACATGGCGAGGTGTCAACAAAGGGCTAGCAACGGTCGCCATCGATCGTTACTTCATCAAAGAGTTCTCGTCGTACGGCAGCCAAGTTTATGGTGACAATGTGGCGGTCAAGCAACCAGGTTTGTTCGGCAACGGCAATCCAACATGGCAGCCACGAACAGACGGTTCCGGTGGCCTGGTTCGCCAAGGTCGTTTCAAGGTTCAGAGTCCACGAGGTATCGGAGCGTTCCGACATGCGGCAATTCTAAATTACTCAGCTGGCGGAAATCGCCCATTGGACCCAGCTAACTTGATCGTCGATCGTGTGGTTAAGTTGGATGACAATCATATGTTGGGTCGAGCGACAGTGAAGCTGGGACCCATCCCGATTCCACTGGCCTACTTCGTACTACAACGAGTTCAAGAATAGTATTTGGCGGTGTTGTACTGTGATTGCCGGCGTAGTGGGCGCGACAAAATTGGATTCATCGATTAAGATTTGGTCGTTAAGCGAACCACAAGATCAAAAATCGATACGCCATGACCAATCCAGAAAATCTTAAACCCAATACTTTTTTCATTGAGGTTTCCGGCGCGGGTATTCCTGAAGTTGACGGACTGTTTGTGCCGTCGACGGAACCTGCCAAGGAATCCGAATCGGGAACTGTCTCCAGCCTTGGGTACTGGAACGGCAAAATGGCTTGGGACCGAGCGGACGGGAAGTGCGAACGCAACCCATCACTTTCTTACTCCAACAGCTACACGTCGTGGCGGATCGCTCGCCTAGACGGGCACTTGGCATACCACATCACTTGCGATGACCCGCTGCCCCCAACCGATCGACCGTGGGATGTTTACAAGATGGGCGTTGCGCCCGCGCCGCGTGTTGTACTGCATCACTTTGATCCGCGACTGCCCTGCCCTGCCCCAAACGTTTTGTTCGTGTTGGGTGGTCCCGGCGCTGGTAAAGGGACCATGTGCCAACTGGCCGAATCGCAATTGGATTGGGTACACCTGTCGATGGGCGACCTATGTCGTGCGGAACTGGAAGCGGGCGGTGACAATGCTCCAGTCATCGAGGAATACATCGCCGCTGGCAAGTTAGTGCCAAACGAGATCGTGGTCACGCTGTTGAAAAACAAGATGGAGAATACCACTCGCACGACCGGCAAGCGAAATTTCTTGCTGGATGGTTTTCCCAGATCGCTATCTAATCTTGAAGAGTGGTACAAGATCTTTGGACGAGAAACCGAGTTGCCCAAGATGCTGTACTTCGAGTGCCCGTACGAGGTGCTGAAGCAGCGGATTCTGGGCCGCGCCAAGCATTCCGGGCGGACCGACGACAATGTCGAGAGCATGAAACTGCGGTTTGATACGTTTAAGCAAGAAACGCTGCCAACGGTCGAACTGTTTCGCAGCAAAAACAAATGTGTCGAAATCGATACCAGCCTGGACCGCCAGGCCGTCTATCAAGAATTGATCAAGCACCTTGCCGAATTCACTAATCAAGATGCAGCGTCTAGACCGCTGACCGAACGCTCGGAAATGTTGCTGGGTCTGCGACCCTACCCGGAAAAGAAGTAACGCTTACGGTCAAGCAAAGAAGCAACAAACAACCTAACGCGTCAAGATGCCAGGAACGAACGAAACATGAGCGACTTTCCCTACCTGCACGGATTCTCAACGGAAGAACAGGATCGACTTTATCGGCAAGCTCGGTTCTCAGAACAAACAATTTTTGCCTCGATCGATTTCTCGCGTCAGCAACGCTTGCTGGAAGTGGGTGTTGGTGTGGGGGCTCAAACGGAAATCATGCTGCGTCGTTTTCCGAACTTGAACGTGGTTGGAATTGATCGCAGCCCACGCCAGTTGGAACAGGCCAGGAAACTGTTGAATTCAGTGCAGGTTGGCGAGGGCCGCTTCGAATTGAAAAACATGGATGCCGCCGAACTGGAATTCGAAACCGGTGAATTCGATGCAGCCTTTATCTGTTGGATTCTGGAACATGCCAGCGATCCTGCGCGTATTCTCTCAGAAGTTCGGCGAGTCCTAAAAGCGGGTTCGCCGATCGTGATTAACGAGGTCATGAATTCGTCGTTCTTCCTGGAACCGTATTCGCCAAACACTTGGAAGTACTGGATGGCCTACAACGATTTCCAGTTGGAACAAGGCGGCGATCCGTTCGTCGGTGCCAAGTTGGGAAACCTGTTACTGCAACAAGGTTACGAGCAAATTCAAACCGAGATCAAAACGTGGCACCTGGACAACCGGCATCCATCCGACCGCCGGCAGGTGATCAATTTTTGGACCGAGTTGCTACTGAGTGCTGCCGAGCAGCTAACCGAAAGCGGCTGCGTTACCAACGAAATCGTTGAAGGCATGAAATCCGAATTGAAAACGGTTGCCCACGACCCCAACGCCGTTTTCTACTTCTCATTCATGCAAGCTCGCGCGACGGTTTAGTCCTCGGTGCGCCGTAATCATCGACGCTACCACTGGCTAAACCTATGAAAGGTTCGCAATACCGAGCTTGACGGCGTCGCTCGATGCGGACACGCTAGAAGCTTGGTTGTTACTCAATTCATCCGGCACAGCACCAACCGAGATGGCACTGGCATGCGATTCTTTATTTGCTCAATCGTATTATTTACTCTCTTTGTCGGATTCGACTTGCCGTCAAGTAACGTCGGTACGTCTGAGGCGGTTGACCCAGAAACGCCAACTCGCCGACGCCCAGTGAAGATGGTTTTGATTGGCGACGAATCGAAACTGTTAGTGGCGAATCGATTGAGTGGTTCCGTTTCGATCGTCGACCTTCACCAACAAAAAGTTGACAGTGAATGGAAGGTCGCGAACAACATCGGGTCGATGTTGAAATTGAAAGACGATTATTTTGTCGTTTCGGATGCTCAAGCCGGGCAACTCGTTTTGTTAAATCTTGATGCGGGCCAGCTAAACGTTGTGCAGCGGATCGAGACCATTGGATCTCCTGGTGAACTGTTTTTCGCCGCCGATCAAAATCGGTTGTTCGTGGCTGGTCGCTGGGCACGGCAAGTTACAAGTCACCGTTGGGGCGTCGAGGCAAAACAAATTGGGGCGCAGCTGCAAGATGCAATCGACTTGTCCTTCGCCGTCGGCCAATTGACATCCATCGATTCGGGAAAACACCTTTTGGCGACCGATGCGTTCGGTAGTCAGTGGAGTGTGTTGGATGCCGGATCGTTGCAGGTTGTGCGTCAAGGCGACTTGGGGACTCGCCGTTTATGTGGTGTTGCTAATTATTCCAACTCGTCATCTGAAGTTCAGCAGCTGGTTGTCGCTAGTCAGCCCGTCAACCGATTGGCTCAAGCCATTCGCAATGATGTGCATTGGGGGTTGATGGTCGGTAACGAATTGATCATTAAAGACGAAAATTGGTTCCTGGACGAACAGTGGAAAGAGTCTCGTCGTTCGAAGATCCCTTTGGGTGGTGCTGGCGAAGCCAAGGGTGATCCTGAATCCATCTCATTTTCATCGCAGGGTGACGTCGCCATTGCGATCGGTGGTTTGAACGAAGTGGCGGTTGGTAGTATTTCCGAGCGATCGTTTGCCTATGTGCCTACCGGGCATCGGCCAGTCGACAGTCTGTTTTCGAGTGACGGCAATACTCTTTACGTTGCCAATCAATTGGGCGATTCCGTTTCTGTGGTTGATGTTCGAGATGCGGAACTTTTGAAAACGATTGAACTTGGCAAAATGCCACCCCTGACGGACCGAGATCATGGCGAACGCATGTTTTTTGACGCAACGGTATCTCACGATAGTTGGATGAGTTGCCACAGTTGTCATGTGGAAGGCCACACCAGCGGTTTTCTAAATGACAATTTTAGTGACCAAAGTTTTGGAGCGCCCAAGCGAATTTTGTCGTTGCTGGGTCACGGAGACACCGCCCCTTTCGCTTGGAATGCTTCCGCAAAAACTCTGGAACAGCAGGTTAAAAGCTCTATCGAAATTACGATGCAAACGGACGACGATTTCACTGAGCAACAAATTCAGAATTTGGCGACCTATGTTCGCTCGCTACAGCCACCCCCGTCGCTGGCTGAATCTCGAAATCGGCAAGTGGATACCGAGCCCGGGCGAATGTTGTTCCAGGAATTGGGTTGCCAGAAGTGTCATGCCGCGCCCAGTTACACATCGCCCGATTTGCAAAATGTCGGGTTGCTGGACGAGTTGGGCAAAGGCGAATTCAATCCGCCGTCGCTAATCGGTGTTAGCCAACGTCAACGCTTTTTGCATGACGCGCGACACGAATCGTTGCGTGCTGTTTTTGAAGAAGAGCGTCATCAACTGAACCGAGAGCTGACGGAAGGCGAACTGGAAAAGCTGTTGGCTTTTTTGCAATCGTTGTAATTGCGAAGTTACAGATCCTCTTCCAAACGTTTGCGAGCCAACTTGCAATATTTGGCCGAGCAATCGACACCCAAAAAATCTCGACCCAATTGTTTGGCGACCAGTGCCGTTGTTGCGGCGCCTGAGAACGGATCCATCACCAACCCGTCTGTTGGACACGAAGCCTTAATGCAAGTTTCAACCAGCGTTGGCGGGAAGACCGCAAAGTGAGCCTGGCGAAACTTGGAAAGCGGGATCGACCACACCGTCCGTTTGTTGCGTCCCTTGGGATGAAAAGCTTGGTCCCAGCGTCCATCATGCAAGTTGTTGTCGCCTGCGTTTTTGCCTTTCTCGGGCGTCCCACCGCGTACGCCTAAGTGTTTTCGCCCGCCCTTCATTTTGCTTTTTTCGGTAAACGTCACATGCGGTTCGCGAATGGCGTCGGCGTCGTAGTAATAGTCTTTGCTGCGAGTAAAAAAGAAAATGTACTCGTGGTCAGTCGTCGGTCGCGTCTTGGCCGAGGACGGCATGGCATTCGGTTTGTGCCAGATGACGTCGCTCCGCAGATGCCAACCGATATCTTTCAGTGCCAATGCGACTCGCCAAGGCATCCCCTGTAACTCGCCTTTCACATACTTGTCCCCGATCACCAACCACAACGAGCCCGATTCTTTAACAACGGGCAACAAGCTTTGGAAGACCTGCGCTATTTTATCAGTGTAGGCCTGTGGCGTTTTCTCGCGACCAATTTGTCGGTCGTCACCGTAGTCTCGCTGTTGAAAATAGGGAGGGCTGGTGACAATCGTGTCGACGAAGTCGCGAGGCAATGTTTGGGTAACGTCCAGGATGTCTCCACAGACGATCTGGTTGCGGAATTGGTCTGCCAGTTTTTTGCCCGACTGCGTTTTGACACGCCGTTTGGAACTTGCTTCAGATTTAGTTTTGGTCGACATCCGTGTACCGTGGTTACTGAATCGTTGATTTTGTCTGACTACATCTTCTGCAGAACGTTAATGCCCAGTAGCGACAGTCCCTGTTTTAACGTCCTGGCCATCAAGTCGCAAAACTGTAGACGCGATTGTTTCAACTCGCCTTCCGATTTCAATACGGGGCACTGGTTGAAAAACACAAAAAACGTCTGCGTCAATTCAAACAGGTAGTTGCACAACAAATTCGGTCGGTAGTCGGCAGTACACTCGTCCAGCGCTTCGGCGAAACGCAGTAACTTGAGTGCTAACAAGCGTTCCACATCTTCTGCAAATTGAAAGGGTTGGGCCGCGTTACGTAACTCGACCGGGTCGATATCACCTTTGCGAAAAATTCCGTTGACTCTGGCGTATCCATATTGCAGGTAGGTGGCCGTGTTGCCATTCAGGGCACACATTTTTTCGAAGCTAAATACGTAGTCGCTTGTTCGACTGGTCGATAAGTCTGCGTATTTTAGGGCTGCGATCCCAACGACTTTGGCAATTTCTTTCCTGTCAGACTCGTCGAATTCGGGCCCATTCGGTTTGGCATCGTCGGCCTGGCTAACGACCTTGAAGGCGTGTGCTTCGGCATCATCAAGTAACGGTTCCAGACCCGCCGCGTTTCCAGCGCGGGTCTTGTATGGCTTGCCATCTTTACCCATCACGGTGCCGAACTTGACGTGATTTAGCTCGACATCCTGATAGCCCCACAATTTGGAAACGGCAAACAATTTGTCAAAGTGTTCGCCCTGTCGGAAATCGACAACGTACAAGATGGAATCCGGGTTCCATTGTTCCATGCGGTACTTGACCGTGGCCAAATCCGTTGTGGCGTACAAGAACGCGCCGTCACTTTTGCGGACGATCATCGGCGCGGTATTGTCTTCCAGAAATACGCACAAGGCGCCTTCGCTTTCACGAGCCAGCGACTTGTTCGTCAGGTCCTCGGCAACACTGCCCAATTGGTCGTGATAAAAACTTTCACCCAAAACATGATCGAACTCGATTTGCAAACGATCGAAGACGCGTTGCATATCGTATTGGCCGTGCACCATGAATTCGTTCCACAACTGTTTGTTCTTGGCGTCTCCTTCGTGCAGTTTGGCGGTTTCCGTTAGAACCTCTTTGCCGATGTTGGCATGCTCGTTCGCTAAATGCGCCAACTCGTCGTTCTTTGGGACTTGATCGAGTGTCTTCTGTAAATCTTCGAGAGTCTCGATTTGTGATTTGATTTTCGAGGTCAGGCTTTTGATGTCCTTTTTCAACTTCTTAGCCAGCTTCTTATCGTCGCCGGGGTCGGTGTTTTTGAATTCGGTAATCAACGACTTTTGCTTTTCTAAAAGCTGTTCGGCGTCGGGAAGCTTTTTCACCGCAGCGTGGTAGTCGACCAACAAACGTACCTGGCGATAGAGTCGACTGAGTTCCGTGACCGGTTGCTCGTCGTACGCTTGCTGGTTCAGAAAGTGTTTGTAGCCGTAGATGATCATGCCGAACTGAGTGCCCCAGTCGCCCAAGTGATTGTCGGTGATCACGTCGTGACCGACGAACCTGAGGATGCGGCTTAGCGAATCGCCGATGACGGTTGAGCGGATGTGTCCGACGTGCATTGGTTTGGCGACGTTCGGCGATGCGAAATCGATGACGATTTTTCGCGGAGCGTCGGTCGCGGCGATGCCCAGACGATCCAGGTCACCGAGTGCGTTTTGCAGTTGTGAATTCAGCAACTCGTCAGCGATCGTGATATTGATAAAGCCGGGCCCAGCGATATTCGTCGCGGAGGCCAAACCTTGCAAATCCACTTTCTGCAGAATCAACTCAGCGACCTCGCGTGACGATTTTCCTAATCGTTTACTCAAAGGCATCGCACAGTTGGCTTGGTAGTCGCCGAACTTACCGTCTTGGGAAGGGCGAATCATCGCCAGCAGTGACGGCAATGTTTCCTGGTCGACTAAATCGACAAGTACCGGGCTGAAACGGGACTGGATTTCTTTAAGTAGATTCATTGAATATTTACAGCAGTGATTTTTTTGAGCGTTTCAGGATAAGTTGCCACAAATCGGGGTCACGGAGTATCGCAGGACGAGTGCGGGTCGCTGGGACACGAGAAATTTCACACAAAAGTTGGTTTTTATCAATCGGACCTTTGGATTGACTGGAAACTTGTCGGCAGATGGCAACAATGGACTGTCCGGTTTGACCGCGCAGCTGCCTATTTGGTTCTGTCGCCGTCAGACTCGATAATCGCCGCATGCCGAACGGATTTTTGGGCCATGACTGTTGGCGATTCAACGACGGCTTAAGTTATTGCGTCGGTTTCTATTGAACTTGCGACGTTTGGAAAATATTGGTGACATTCGAATGAATAGAGATTTCAAATTGCTGCGGTCTAGCATGCTACTTGCTTTTGTGTTGGGTAGTCTGATTCTGGGACCGGATTTGCTGGTCGCAGGTTCGCACGGGCTCGAGAATCTTTCTGCTGAAAATTCTGCCAGTCGTCGTCACCCATTTGTCCAAACGATCGCCGACGTATTCGTCGGTCGCCATTCGATGACTGTGCGGATTTCTAGCTCGGCGGACGAACTGGATTTGATCCACGGGATTATTCCGGAAGAGGACGGATTTTACGTGACTGACGAATTGCTGGAGGGCATCGACATTCACGCTGACTTTTTGTTGGAGCGGTTTGAAATTTATGACTCGGAGGGCAAGCGAGTACCTGGTAGCGTCGTCGAGAAACCCGATTGGGAGATTCCTGCGCGGATCGAATCCGGCCGTTTGGTCGACTACATGCTGGACTTCGTCTTTGAGTACTCGTTCGACGAACCGCCAGAATTTCTAACTTTTCAAAACTACATTATCGATTTCAATTTCGCGTTGCCATCGGAAGTCAAGTTGGTCGTCAAACAAGCGGGCTCGAACGCTCCCTATTCCGATGTTTTAAAAATCAAACAACCCAAGAACGTACGGTTTGACTGGGACAAACCCTTGCAGAATCATTTGTCGGGCGAAGAATTGCGCGAGTGGTTTCAGGAGACTCGCGAAAAGACGCTTGGGTTGACCAGCTACGGTGGTGTGTACTCGTTCGTATACGTTACGCCACGGCAAGTTAGGCACGAGGTTTTAATACCGATGGCAAACTTGATCGAGTTCATGAACTTTGAACAAGCGGATCGCTGGTACCTGGATGTTGCAGAACAGGACGCGGCGATTGCACAGATCAAGGAGTTCTTTTCTAAAGGTAACCCGTTAACGATCAACGGCGAAAGAGTGATGCCTCATTTCGATCGTTTCGTTTTTGCTGGCTTGGATGTCCAAGACTTCGGCATGAATGCGGAACGTAAACGAATCTCGGTGGCGAACGGACGGGTGGGTGTCATCATGTCTTTTCCAACTAGCAATATCCCTGACGAAGTGACGGTGACTTGGGATAAATTCAGCAAGATGCTGCGAAATGTAGATGTGATCTTGGTTCACCCACAGCCGTATTCCATTCCGACACCCATTCACCACCCCGTTGTTGGCGATTTGACTTGGGCTTTCGGAATGGACATGGACATGGAAGTGATTGGTGAAAAGACAAGCAGTAGCCAGTTCTCAAGGTACTTAGAAGAAAACACGTTGACCTGGCAGAACGATGGTGTGCCGCCGCTACCGAACGTTGTGGATGTCCAGTACGAAGCGAAATTGACTAGCCCAAAAATTCCGACCAGTTCTTATTGGTGTTGGGGGATTGGGTTGTTGGTGTTTTTCGTGGGGTTGGTGCAGTCAATGGGATCGAAGAAAGTTCTAACGATCACGGCGGCCGCCGCGGTTGCGACTGTTGGCGGAATGCAATGGTCCCAAACCCCTGGCGTCGAACTGCCGATATCCGATGAGCAAACGGACGAGGTTTTTGCCGATCTCCATCAGAACTTGTTTCGCGCGTTCGACTTTCACGCGGAAGAGGATGTTTACGATGCATTGGCTCAGACAACTCACGGGCCATTGTTAAAAGAGATTTACCTGAACATGCGTCGCAGCCTGGAAATGAAAGAGCAGGGCGGAGCGGTTACGAATCTAGATCGGATTGAGATCATCAGCGGCCATGTTCTTGACGAATCGATTGTCGGCACCATTTTACAGGCTCCAGATTTCACCTATCAATGCACTTGGGAATTGGAAGGGACGGTAGAACACTGGGGGCATATCCATAGGCGTACCAATCGCTACGTGGGGAAATTCAATGTACAAAACATCGATGGCTACTGGAAATTGACCGACTTTCTGGCAATTGACGCACAGCAAGGGCCGGTCGTGCGATCGTTACGCAAGTTCTAACCGTAGTCGACTAAAACTTGTTACGATATCGAGACGTTATTGCGGTACTTCTTGTTCGTTCATCTTTTTGCGACCCGTGATCCAAGAACCCAACAATTCGAAAGAGACGCTGGCAGGATCGTTCGTTTTCCTGCGTCCTAGTGACCAACGTGTGACTGCTATGACGGTCTTGGCGTTGCTTGTTTTCTTTGGTGCTGTTTGTGGTTGGAGCGCTTCACGAAGTGGCGGATGGGTGCACTACAACGACTTTCATGACCGTTCCATTCCGTTCACGATCGACTTGAATCGCGCGAACTGGAGCGAGCTCTCGGCACTGCCTCATATCGGAGAATCGACAAGCCGATTGATCATCCAATATCGAACTGAATTCGGCGAATTCGAATCGTTGCGGGACTTGATGGCGATAGATGGCATCGGTCTAAGAACCGTGCAAGACCTACGACCTCATGTTGTCGATTTACCATATTCGCGACAGTTGATCGCAGAATCCAAATAGCTGGCAAGCCAAGCAGTAAATAAGTTCCGGTGGACGGTGGCCCCAAAGACGGTCACAATGGTGGGCTTGCGAATCCTGATCTCGCTACCCTTGACTCAACCTTTCGCCGTCATCGTGACCATCGTTCTATGAAGTTTGATTTACAAGCGCCTTTCGAACCAGCCGGCGACCAGCCAGCGGCCATCGATTCACTGTGCAAAGGCATTGAAGCCGGTCGCAAGCACCAAGTGTTAATGGGCGTCACCGGTTCCGGCAAGACGTACACCATGGCCAACGTCATCCAAAAGATTCAGCGGCCGACGCTGGTGATCTCGCACAACAAGACGTTGGCGGCACAGTTGTATGCAGAATTCAAAGGGTTCTTCCCTAACAACGCCGTGCACTACTTTGTTAGTTACTACGACTACTACCAGCCCGAAGCTTACATTCCTCAACGCGATATCTATATCGAAAAAGACGCTTCGATCAATGAGGAAATCGATCGACTGCGACTGGCGACCACCAGTTCGTTGGTTAGTCGCCAGGACGTGATCATCGTGGCCAGTGTCTCCAGCATTTATGGGCTGGGTTCACCGGAAGACTACAAGAAAATGATGGTCGCTTTGGCGAAAGGTGAAACGATCGATCGCGACGACATGTTGACTCGCTTGATCGACATTCAATATCAACGTAACGATACGGCTTTCGAGCGGACTAAATTCCGAGTGCGTGGTGACTGCGTCGAGATCTGGCCTTCGTACGAAGAGTTCGCTTTTCGCATCGAATTTTGGGGCGACGAGATCGAGCAACTCAGCTACATCAACCCGTTGACTGGCGAGGTCATTGAGGTGCAGGAGCGACTGTTCATTTATCCGGCGAAGCACTTTGTGACTTCTGAAGCTCGTATCAAATCAGCCGTTGAAGATATAAAAAAGGAACTCGCCGAACAGCTGGAAAAGTTTCGCGACCAAGGCAAGTTGTTGGAGGCCCAACGACTGAGCGCCCGAACAAGATTCGATTTGGAAATGCTGCAAGCGGTGGGTCACTGCCCTGGGATCGAGAACTATTCGCGGCCGCTGTCGGGACGAGCACCAGGAGCGCCTCCTGAATCGCTCTACAATTTTTTCCCCGATGATTTCTTACTGTTTATTGATGAATCGCACGTCACGATTCCTCAGGTACGGGCCATGTACGCCGGTGACCGCAGCCGTAAGGAGACTTTGGTCGCGCACGGGTTCCGCCTGCCGAGTGCTCTGGACAACCGCCCGATGAAGTTCGAGGAGTGGGAACAACGAGTGCATCAAGTGGTGATGGTCTCGGCGACGCCTAACGACTACGAGCTGGAGCAAACGGGTGGCGAGATTGTTGAGCAGATTATTCGGCCGACTGGTTTGCTGGATCCAGATATCGATGTGGTACCGGCCCGAGGTCAGGTCTCGCATTTGTTGGAGCAAATCAAGGAGCGTCGTGATCGTCAGGAACGAGTCCTGGTAACGGCATTGACCAAAAGGTTGGCCGAAGATTTGTCAGCCTACTTTTGCGAAAATGGTGTCGCCAGCAAATGGTTGCACAGTGAATTGAACGCGTTTGAACGTGTCGAGCTGTTGCAAGATCTACGGGCTGGCGAATTCGATGTGCTGGTCGGTGTTAACCTGCTGCGAGAAGGTTTGGATTTGCCGGAAGTTTCGCTCGTCGCCATTCTGGACGCAGACAAAGAAGGCTTTCTACGCAGCGAAACGTCATTGATTCAAACCATTGGCCGGAGTGCTCGGAATGTGAATGCCAAAGTCATTTTGTACGCCGACAAAGTGACCAAAGCGATGAAGGCTGCAATCGACGAGACTCAGCGACGTCGTAAATTGCAGGAAGCCTACAACACCGAACACGGTATCACACCCAAAACGGTCGCTAAAAACATTCGCGCCGGGATCGAGAAAGATCGCGAGGCTCACGAAGCGGCCAAGGCAGCAGCCGGGATCACCGACGAAACGGTCTATATTACCGAAGAGTACATTAACGAGTTGCAAACCGAGATGTTGCAAGCGGCTGAAAACTTGGAGTTCGAAAAGGCAGCGGCTTTGCGCGACCAGGTAACGAAACTGCAAGATTCGATCGGCGAGCCTTTGTCTAGTGTCAAAGAAGCAAAGTCTTCTTACGGCAAAGGCGGTCGCAAGCGGCGTGGAGGTGGTCGCCAAAAACGCGGCAAGGTGCCTCGTCCCAAGAAACTCAAATAACAGCAGGGCCAGTATGTGGTTGCAAAAACGGATTCGACTTGAGCCTCGCAAGCGAGGCTTTCACTTAATCACGTCCGAGGTTTTGTCGGAAGTACCCGAACTGCTGGATTTCGAAGTCGGCTTGATGCATGTCTTCATTCAACACACTTCGGCCTCGTTGACCATCAATGAAAACGCGGATCCTGACGTGCGAATCGATATGGAAACTGCCGCCAACCATTTGTGTCCCGAAGACCTGCCGTTCGTGCACACTTGCGAAGGCCCCGACGATATGCCCGCCCATGTTAAGGCCTCGTTGATGGGCAGTTCGGTTAGCATACCTATCAGTAACGGGCGTTTGGCCACTGGCACTTGGCAGGGAATCTATCTTTGTGAACACCGTAACCACGGCGGCGCTCGCAACTTAATCGTCACTTTGCATGGCGAATGATCGACGTGTTTGATCGATGAATTTGGCCATCTGACTGGCCTGTATTCAAAGGTCCCCCGTAGCAAGTGACACTCAGTTTTCGTAAAACGGCATGGTGAAGACGGACCAAACCAATGCGACTAGTAGCGGGCCAGCGATTGCTGTGCGCGGTGCTCGCCAGAACAACCTGAAGAACGTTGATGTCGATATTCCGCACAATCGTTTGGTGGTTGTCACAGGGCCAAGTGGTAGCGGCAAAAGCAGCTTGGCTATCCAGACGATTTTCGCTGAAGGCCAGCGACAATACATCGAGACGCTGTCCACCTACGCTCGGCAGTTTGTCAGCGAGTTGCCTCGTCCTGACTTCGATTCCATCGACGGGCTGCAGCCGACGCTATGCATCGATCAACATCCGTCGAATAACAGCCCGCGTAGTACCGTCGGGACCGTCACTGAGATTCATGACTTCTTGCGAGTTCTAATGGCTCGGGCGGCCGACATTCACTGTCACGAGTGCGGCCAGCCGATTCGACAGATGCCCAGCGATCGCATTATTCAATGGGTGCTGGCGTTGCCCGAAGGGACCAAGGCGATGATCATGGCGCCGTTGGTGCGGGGTCGCAAAGGTAAGCACGAAGAGGTCTTTGAGCAGATACGCAAGGCTGGTTTGTTGCGAGCTCGAGTCGACGGTCAAATGCTGGAAGTGGACTCGCCCGTCAAATTGAACGCTCGCCAAAATCACTCGATCGAGGCAGTGACGGATCGCATCATTGTTCGCGAAGGCAATGACGATCGGATTTCGGAATCGATCGAATTGGCTTTGGAACTTTCCGGCGGGTCGTGTTTGGTGCGATATCAAAACGCTGCTTCCGAATCGGCTGACGATGAATGGCTGGAGAACATTTTTAGCACTCAATACGCCTGCCCCGATTGCGACGTGGCGTATGCAGAATTGGAACCGAAGAACTTTAGTTTTAACAGTCCTTATGGCGCCTGCCAGGAATGCGACGGACTGGGTTGGACGGAACAATTTGATCCGGACATGATTTTGGATCACAGCAGGCCCATCAATAAAGGTGGCGTTGTCCCTTGGCAATCATTGGCCTCAACGACTCGCCGAAAACGCAATGATCAGTTGTCTGCTTTCTTCGCCAACGAAAAAGTCACCAAAGAAACTCTGTTGCAAGACTATCCGCCCAAGGTTTTGGCTCGATTGCTGAAGGGGCACAAACAACACCCTGGCTTGCTGACGCTTCTAGAACAAGAGTTTGCCACGTGTACTAAGAAGGAACGTTTTGACGAGCTGGATTCTTTCCGGGCCATGGTGGTTTGTCCAGGTTGCGACGCCAGCAGATTGGGCCCGCAAGCGCGATCTGCATCCATCAGCGGCCAAACCATAATCGATATCAACCGCGCTGCACTCGATGATCTAAAACAATTCTTTGACACTCTGGAAATGCCGGAAGACCGACTGGATGTGGCTGGCCCGTTGTTAAGCGAGATCTCCAGTCGAATTGGATTTCTATGCCAGGTTGGATTGGAATATTTGACGTTGGACCGACCTGCTGATTCGCTAAGCGGCGGCGAATATCAACGCGTTCGGCTGGCGTCCTCGATTGGGAACGGTTTGGCCAATGTGTGTTACGTTTTGGACGAGCCCACGATTGGGTTGCATCCAGCGGACAACAAACGGTTGATCCAATCGATCGTTGACTTGAAACAGGCGGGCAACACCGTCGTCGTTGTGGAACACGATGACGAGATGATGAAGACGGCAGATTGGATTGTTGATATCGGGCCAAACGCTGGCGCCGCCGGCGGGCAATTGATGTTCGCTGGAAACTACACCGAATTCTTACAGTGCAAGTCCAGTACGACGGCTCAGTATTTGACGCGAGAGAAAACGATCCAGCGACCGAGTGCGATTCGTGAACCGTCCAGCGAATCAATTCGTTTGGTGTCAGCTTCGGCCAACAATTTACAAAATGTGACTGTCGAAATTCCATTGCAACGCTTCGTTTGTGTAACGGGTGTTTCTGGAAGTGGCAAAAGCACGTTGATTGAAGACACGTTGGCACCGGCGTTGCGTCGTCATCTGGGTCTGGTGGCACCGCGACCCGGCGAACACAAGCGGATCGAGATCAATGGTCAGTTAGAAAATTTAGTGCGTATCGACCAGCGGCCCATCGGTCGTTCGGCTCGCAGCAATGCGGCGACCTACACCGGTGTCATGGAAATGATTCGCAAATTATTCGCTGCGACTCGGGTTGCTAAATCGCGAGGCTACTTGGCGTCCCGCTTCAGTTTCAATTCTAAGTCCGGCAAGTGCTCAGGCTGTGACGGGTACGGGCAACGCAAAATCGAAATGAACTTTCTGCCCGATATGTACGCTCCCTGTGAACAATGTCAGGGACGTAGGTACAACCACCAAACGTTGGAAGTCCGTTATCGCGATTACTCGATCGCAGACGTCTTGGACATGTCGATCAATACGGCGTGTCAGTTTTTCGAGAACGTCCAGCGGATCCTCGTTCCACTAACGGCGATGCAGACCGTCGGGCTGGGCTACTTGAAGCTTGGCCAAGCATCGACAACTCTTTCGGGTGGTGAAGCCCAACGGATCAAACTTGCCACGGAACTCAGTCGTAAGCAACAAGGCGGTTGTTTGTATTTGGTCGACGAGCCAACGACCGGTTTGCATTTCGACGATGTGCAAAAGCTGCTGATCGCACTCGATCAATTGGTCGACAAAGGGAATTCGGT
This sequence comes from uncultured Pirellulaceae bacterium, assembly GCA_964543985.1. Classification (GTDB taxonomy): domain Bacteria; phylum Planctomycetota; class Planctomycetia; order Pirellulales; family Pirellulaceae; genus CAJQPP01. Next base: position 25,971 of record CAZJBW010000053.1, read on the forward strand.
GGTGGTCATTGAGCACCATATGGGACTGGTATCGGCGGCCGACTGGGTCATTGATTTGGGGCCGGCGGGCGGAGCAGCGGGTGGGCGAATCGTTGCAACGGGAACGCCTGAAACGCTGGCCCAGAACGAAGAATCCAGAACAGGCAAGTTTTTGGCCGAGGTTTTGGGGTAAACGAACTTCGTTCGGATTTTCCAATGGTTTAATCTTCAGTTTGAATGCTCCTCAAATAGCCTCGGAACACCGCCGAATCATTGACTTTCCAGACATAGGCAATTAATTTGAACGCTATCGCGTTTTGTTAGGGAATCCATCTGGTCGTCACAAAGTCTTTTCGACGCCCAGGTTTTGGCTATTGTTGGGGGAATGCATCAATGCATCAGCAACCATTGAATCCGTCTACCGGTGCGTCCGATCAGGACATTCAAACTTATTCCAATAAGGAATACTCGGCAGTCGCCGACACAGTAAAAAGTTCACTGAAGATGGTCGGCTTCGGTGCCGTGGCCGCCAGCGGTTTGTTGGCTTGCAATCAAATTGAAGCGGACATTCAGTACTCGGGTGTTCAAAACATCGTTGTGGGCAGTGGTCAGAACGCCATCTTGAATTTGGACTTCGCCGGCGATACTGCCGCTGCCAATAACGAGGTCGGTTTGTTTAACTCTGGAACCGTCAACCAGACAGCACGCGGTTTTGTACTAAGACGCGAAGCCGGCGCCGATTTCGAGTTCATTGGTGTTGGCAGCAGCATGGTTTATCGTGGTGGCACTTCGATGGGGGACGCTACAGCGAATCAACCATTTAGCGCGGGTCCTACGGGATGGATGGGGTTGGCATCCCAGAGCGCCGTTGCGACTGATCCATGGGGTGTGTTCGCCAATGAGGGTGAAACACAAACTGGAATTCTTGGATTTCGGTTCACTGGCATCACGGCTGGTGGAGGCACGGGGCAACTGTTTGGTTGGGCTCGATTGCAATTGTTGTACGAGGACACTAGCGGCAACGATGCCCCAGGCCAGGGCGACAACCTAAGCCTAACCATCGTTGACTGGGCCTACGATGACGAAGGAAACGGAATTCACTTTGGTGACATCAGTACAATACCTGAACCAGGAACCGGTGGCGCTTTAGCTCTGTTGGCCATGGGCGCCGCAGGTGTGCGACGTCGTCGTCAAGCTTCTTAAAATCGGCAGCCAATCATCGCGCATTCATCAGTGACAAGCAGATTCTGACGGTTATACCGACAGGATTGCTCGCAAATTGTTGTCACAGGGCTTTCCCTATGACCTAACGTTTGGATAGTCACACGATTGCAATGTTTCGTTGAGTGGAACCCCAATGCAACCAGAATCGCTGCCGAACATTACGCTATTCAACTGCAAATTCTTTTTGGAAGTTGAAAGGGATTTTCGGATAGAATTTCCGACATCTTACATTGATGTCTTCCGAGAATTGCAATCCGTTTCGATGCATCCCACCGTCACTACAACGCACGGTGAATTGCACTTCGTGGAATCGCTCGAAGATATTCGCTTGGCTCACCAAAACGGCTGCCCCGCCACAATGATTCCGCTGCTGTGGTCTACGCCGCTAGATGATTCGACGAACTTCTTCTGCTTTGCGTTAGAAGAAAATGCGACACGAGTGATATTGCAGCGGAACGGCGTGACGGTCGAGTCTTGGGAGTCGTTTACTGCTTTTTTCAAGCACCTGAAGTCTCTGTCAGCCCAATCCACCTAACCGTTTTTCGACGAGCATGTTTTTGCAACTTCATCGAAGCATGGCATTTGACCTGCATGGACTGCCCGGGTTGTGTTATCTTGCCGAACAGCGGTTGGACTATGGCAGCCGTTCATGAAAAAGTCGCCGGCATCACGGCTCGCTGTTTCCTTGAATTTCTGATTTCTGATTTCTGATTTCTGATTTCTGAGTATGGGATCATCCCAATTTCAAACCAACGGTAGACGCGTATTGTTGATCGGCTGGGACGCGGCTGATTGGAAAGTCATCACGCCGCTGATTGAACGTGGCAAGATGCCGCACCTTTTGGAGTTGGTCGAGCGAGGTGTTAAAGGGAATATTGCGACATTGCATCCGGCACTGTCTCCCATGCTGTGGACATCGATCGCAACCGGCAAACGACCTCACAAACACGGCATTTACGGATTCTATGAACCCACGCCGGACGGAATGGCGGTTCAACCGATCTCCAACCTGTCCCGAAAGACCAAGGCGATTTGGAATATCCTGAACCAATGTGGTTTACGTTCCAATGTGGTGGGGTGGTGGCCCAGTCACCCAGCCGAACCGATCAACGGCGTAATGGTTTCGGACTTGTATCACAAAAACACGATTCAATCGGGATTGCCCAAACAAGTTCCCAGCGGATCTATCTATCCCGAAACCAAGCTGGACGAATTGTCCGAGCTGCGATTCGATTTGAACGAGTTGTACGTCGAGGACATGTTGAATTTTATTCCTTTGGCCAAGGAAATCGAGCAACAGAACGACAAACGACTAGTCACTTGTGCCAAGGTCGTCGCCGAATGCACCACGGTCCATTCCGCCGCCACTCACTTGATGGAGACCAGTCCGTGGGACTTTATGGCTGTGTACTACGATGCCATCGACCACTTCTCGCATAGTTTTATGCGGTTTCATCCGCCACGTCGCGACTTTATCCCTCAACGCGATTTCGATCTGTTCAAGGACGTGGTCACGGCCGCCTATATTTATCACGACATGATGTTGGGACGGTTGGTGCAGCTGGCTGGTCCCGAAACAACCATCGTCTTGGTATCGGATCACGGATTCCATCCCGATCACTTGCGACCGACATTCATTCCGTTGGAACCAGCAGGGCCAGCTATCGAGCATCGCGACTTGGGTATCTTTGTGATGGCGGGGCCGGGTGTCGTTCAGGATGAATTAGTTTTTGGATCCAGTTTGCTAGACATTACGCCGACCATCTTGGCTCACGTGGGGCTGCCCGTCGGACAAGACATGGATGGCCGAGTCATCCATGAAGTGTTTCAGGATATCGTCGATGTGCCCACGATCCCGTCTTGGGACGACGTGCCCGGCGCGGACGGACGGCACCCGGTGGGCATGGAGATGAATCCGTTGGAGACCAAGGCGTACCTGCAACAGTTGGTCGATTTGGGCTACATCAACGAACTGTCGCCGGATCGTCAGGAGAACGTCGACAACGCGATCGCCGAACTGAATTTCAACTTGGCTCGTTCATTCATGGACGCCAATCGTTTCGGCGACGCCCTGCCCTTGCTGCAAAAATTGTACGAGGACGATCCTGACGAGCATCGGCTGGGTATCCAGTTGGCCAGTTGTTACAAGTCGTTGGGTTTGATCGACGAGCTGCAAGACTTGGTCGAACGGCTGACCGAACGCCGTGTCTTGGCGGCCAGCGATGGCAGAAAGAAGCTTGTCCAGTTCGAGCGCTTGATCAAAGAACGACGTAGCAAATTGAAAGAGCTGCATGCCGACTACGACGATTCAGACGATGTTCCGAAACAGAAAGTTATCGAAGAAGTCTTCTCGGAAGAAGAACGTTTTCAGTACTTGAAGTGTCGATCCCTGGCCGCCGTGCGAACGTCCTACTTGGACTTTTTGCGAGGTTACGTTTTGTGTAGCAAAGGGCAAAACGAACAAGCTTTGGTTTTTCTAAAACGAGCCATCGACGCCGAACCTAATCGGCCCGCGCTGTATATTCAAACGGGCGAGGCGTTGTTGAATATCGGTCGGCTGGAGGATGCGAAAAGTTGCTTCCAACAGGCTCAGCGAATCGACGAGTCGAACGCCAGTGCCATGTTGGGGATGGGCCGTTACCATTTGCAAACCAAAGCCTATCGCATGGCGGTGCAAAATGGATTGAATGCCGTCGCGATTACCTATTTCAATCCGTTGGCTCACTACCTAATCGGACTTGGCCTGTTTCATTTGGGGCAGGCGGAACGCGCGTTGAACGCTCTGCAAAATGCGGTTGGACAGAATCCGAACTTTGCCGAGGCCTACCAATGGATGGCTCGCATCTATGCGGAACACTTGGACGATCAACGTACGGCCGACCATTATCGCGGACTGGCGATCGAGACCAAACAATTTGTAGAACAACAACGCAAAGAACTAGGCATTCCATCGACTAAAAAAAGTCCAATGCAAGGCACGATGGATCCAGCGGCAGATTCTTCCGTTGCTGCGATCTCGCCAGTCGGTCTGCCCGGTGTGCGGGCTCGTAGAAATCAGAAAGTGCAAACCAAAGCGGCTGATTTGGATCCGGCGAAATCAGTCATTGTGGTAACGGGCTTACCTCGTTCGGGCACCTCGCTGATGATGCAGATGCTGCGTGCCGGCGGTGTGTCGGTCTGGGAGGACGCGGAACGACCACCCGATCAGGACAACCCAAACGGTTACGTGGAATTGGCGAATGCTCGTGATATTCTGACTGACAATTCGTGGGTCTTGGTCGCGACGGGCAAGGCCATTAAGGTAGTGGCTCCTTTGCTAGAAGGCTTGCCTGCCAAGCTGGACTACAAAGTCATTTTAATGGTGCGTAACCTGCACGAGATCATGGCTTCTCAGGAAAAAATGCTGGAGCGAAACCAAAAGTCGGGCGCTGGATTGGATGCCGACCGTCTGCACGGTGTGCTACAGTACCAGTTCGAAACGGCCGCTCGGCTGCTGAACGACAAAGGGCTGGCAACGTTGCGAGTTCCCTATACAACAGTCATCGATCGACCTACCGATGTTGCCCAGCGAGTTTGCGAATTCCTGGGACAGTCAATGGATGTGACGGCGATGGCATCTCAAGTTGATCCCAATCTGTATCGAAACCGCGTAAAGAACGAGTCTGATGAAACAAGTTTACCTTGACTACAACGCTACTACCCCGGTTGCTCCCAGTGTATTCGAGGCCATGGAGCCATTTTTCAAAACCCATTACGGAAACCCTTCCAGTAGTCACGCCAAAGGTCGAGCGGCAGCGGAAGCCATCGAGGACGCGCGGATGCGAGTCGCCGGGCTGCTGGCCTGCGATCGTGAAGAAATCGTTTTTACGTCTGGCGGAACGGGCAGCAATAACCTGGCGATCAAAGGAGTCATGTTGGCGGACGGTCGGCCGCGTGGCCACATGATTATCTCGGAAATCGAACACCCCGCCGTGACGGTCCCCGCGCGGTTCGTTGAAAAATTGGGTTGCGAAGTGACGGTCGTCGGCGTGAATTCGGACGGCGTTGTCGATCCGACCGAAGTCAAAAATGCTATGCAGCCAGACACGCGATTGATCAGCATCATGCATGCCAACAACGAAATTGGCACGATCCAACCGTTGCGCGAAATCTCGGAATTGTGTCGGAGCTCGTCCGTTTTGTTGCACACCGATGCCGCTCAGTCTGTTGGGAAAATTTCGACTCATGTTGACGAACTGGGCGTCGATTTGTTGACCGTCGCTGGCCATAAACTTTATGGGCCCAAAGGCGTTGGTGCTCTGTATGTGCGAGAAGGCATCCAGCTGGAACCGGTGTTGCACGGCGGCGATCAGGAAAGTGGCATGCGTGGCGGTACCGAGAACACGGCCTTCATCGTCGGACTTGGACAGGCCAGTAAATTGGCGGATCGGTGTTTGGACGAGTCGTTCGAACGGATGGCTAGTCTACGCGACCGCTTGTACCGCAAGCTATGCGAAGGAACCGGCCTGGATTTGCCGATCAACGGTCAACAGTCACCTCGCCTACCAAATACGCTGAGCGTCAGGATTCCAGGATCGAAAGGCGCCGAGATCTTAAGTCGCTGTCCAGAAGTTTGCGGCTCGACGGGCTCGGCTTGTCACTCAGACATTGGCTCCATTTCCGCCACCATGGTCGCCATTGGTTTGGGAATGGACGAAGCGGTTGCCACATTGCGACTAAGCGTCGGTTGGTACACCTCGCAAGAAGACGTCGACTACGCTGCGAACGCACTGGTGGGTGCTTGGGAAACACGCTAATTACGGACCCTGTAAACATAGGGGTACTCAGCACGATTCGAAGGGCTCTCGGACTCTGAGCGATTACCGCCGCCTGAATGCAGCCGTCAAAATTAACGCGATCGGTATCAAGCTATGCAGAAATGTGTAAAGCAAGATTTGGAAGAAAGACGATCCGGTCGAGACGCCAATTAGAAAGGCTCGCGACAAGTTGAACATCGAGTAGATCGAGTTTCCAAACTCTAGCAACAAGTAAGCTGCTCCGGCAATTATGGCCATGATACACGAGTTAGGCATGGGATTGGTGCGACTGACCAACCGATTGATCTCGTTGGTAAAGAATAACGCGCCACAAACGACTAACCCAAGTCCAGCCACCAATCGCAGTCCGTAAATACAGCCCCAGATTACTGACGTGGCGCCTGGAAGACTGCTATACGGGAAGGCTGCGCCAGGCAAAAACAAGTTCACGACTTGGTAGCTGGTGAAGACAACCCGTCCCCCAAATATGATGGCGGATAAAGAGGCCAACAAAGCCAATATGACCATCAACGGGACGCCGTCATTTCGGCCGTGCATGCCAGTGTCCATCGGCTGATTGGGGCCAGAATTGGGCCCGTGCATCATCGGTATTCTGTCGCTGTCCGGCACCGGAATTTCATTTGGGTAGCTGGTCTGTGGAGGCGGACCGAACGGTCGATAGATAGGATTCGTCGACGTTGGTGTGGCGTTGGGATTCTGACCAACAGCGGTAGTGGAAGGATCTTTGAACGCCGGCTTCGGCACGGAACTGGCGGCAGCCAACGGGACGCCCACCGCATCGACAACGACATCCGCATCGGACAATTCAATGACTTCCGATTCATCATTGTCATCCAATTCCAACAATCCCGACTCAGGCAGTTCAATGAGTTGCTGGCTATCTATTTGATCCAGGATGATTCCGGATTCAACGGTGATGGCTGATGATACCTCTTCGTTGGCCGGCGGCTGCGGCAACGCCTCTTGTGCCAGTAATTTTGCTGGTGATTCAGCTGGGCTAACCAGTTGAGGCGTTGTTTCAGGTTTTGTAGGTACTGGTTTTGGTTGTTCAACAACTGGTTCGGCGATTGGCAGTTGATTGGCGTCCGAAGATGTTCGCTTCGAATTAGCGTCGATGATTTGATCGAGATCGTCTAGATCTTCGAGGGGGCTGATCGGGGCTGCTTTGTTGTCGCCCATCCATTTGGGTTGAATTTGGCTGGCTGGTTCTTTGGGTTGCGTTAGGGCCGCCGCATTTTCCAGATCACAAAGCTGGCTAAGCTTGCCTCCGTCATCTAACGAATCATTGGCTTCCGGTTTTTCGTTACAGGTTTTCGTCTGTCCGAACTTGGCGTTATCGGGTGACTTTTCAGTTCGGGCGGAGCTGACTATCGTCTTGGCTTGATTGGTCGGCTCGGGACGTTTTTCCGGATCGTTGGTGCGCGACGTCGGTTGGTTGGTCTTTTGTGCGGCTGGCAGTGGCTGAGTTGCCTTGGAGGGACTCGGTCGCTTTTGGTCACCACCACCCAATCGCATCACCTTGCCGCAGCTGCATTGGAATTTTTTGCCAAGCAAGCGTTTGTCAATGTTGCGATGCAATTTGCTGCATCTAGGACAAGTACACTTTAAAGGCATAGGTTATTAACCAAAACGTGACATCAAATCAACATAGACGATCACCGCCATGTCGGTGAACTAAGCCGTTGGTTCTTCTATTGTAGTATCGCTGGAAAAATTTTCACCTGGAAGAAGTTGAATATCTCCGCTCTCACCAATTTGCTGAGTTTCCACGTCGTGGTGACGAACCAATTCTAAGATTGCCAAGAATATCCCAACCAATGCGGATTTGTGCATGCCTGGTTCGAACATCTCTGAGAATCGAAGGGCTCCTTCTTTCCCTAATCGCTTGTAGATCTGATTCATGTAAACGTGAATCGGTGTCTCGTCCAAGACGATGTTGGTTTCGATTTTAGGCGTATTGTTTCGTAAGACTCGACCAAAAGAACTTACCAAGTCCCACAATTCAATTTCTTGAATGGGTTGTTCTTTCGGATTAACTTGACGTGGTGGCAAGTCGTTGGCCACTCGTGGAAAGCGGTCTTGCCACTGCTGTGATTGCTCGCCCAACAAGATAGAGACGTCTTTGAATTCTTTGTACAGCAGCAACCGTTGCACCAAATCCTCGCGCGGGTCTTGCTCGTCGATATTTGATTCGTCGTTTGGCTTGGGAAGAACCGTTTTCAATTTCATCTCGACCAACAACGATGCAACCTCGATGAAGTCACCGGCCTGATTGATGTCGATCTGTTCCAGGACCTCAAGATGCTGAAGGTACTGGTCCGTGATCTTGTGAATCATGATCTCGCCCAGTTCAACTTCGTGACGACGGACCAGGTACAACAACAGGTCCATTGGACCTCGGTACTGGTGAATGTCGGCTTTAAAGGAATCGGTTGAGGTAGTCATGGGAGGGTTGCAAAATCGGTCGACCTAAAATTAGCGAAGGTGCCGCCAACAGCACCCATGACAATTATCCGAATCGAGGCGTTGCTGCAACATTGGCAGCGTTAAAACAATGGTACGGAATATGTTTTTTTGCATCTTACGCAATGGAAATAAGCAACCGAAAATGCCTAGTTTCGCTATTTGGGCCCGTATTCTTTGCCGATATTCTCCATATTAACCTGCTAAACGCAGTTTTGGTTAGCCTGCTTTAATTCGCCGTTATGGCAGACGCTTTCTTGGGGGGAATCAAGCGAATATGCAGCACACTTGTGCAAAGTTCAACGACTTAGGCCAGCTGAGGCATTTTGTTTCTCACACCCTTTGCCAAGAAAATGATATTGAGGTCGGTGTTTTCCAAGTCACCGAGCGACTTCTTAAACGACGTGGAAATGTATGCGGAATCTTTTTCTGTTTGCACGGTCCGCGAAGTGTGAAGCTAACAGCGATTTGGGAAACTGACAGAAATACAATTTTGTTTTATGGCTCGACGGGTGAGAGATTTCAGCAAACCAAACTTAACAATTCGCCAATCATAAGACCAAACTGAAATCGCCAACATCATAATCGCAATTATTCATAACATTATAAATGACAAATTAGAGTCCAGGAGGCTTTGATATATGCTGGTATTGTCCAGAAAAGAAACGGAAACCATTAAAATCGGAGATGACATCGAAATCACTCTGGTACGTGTTTCCGGCGATCGCGTTCGCGTTGGCATCCAGGCACCGTCCGAATTGGTGATCTTGAGAGGCGAACTTGAAAAGAAGCCTGAATTACAAATGAAAAGAAAGTCCGCTTAGTTTGGTTTGTTGCACCAATTAACCGCAACAACAACCTAAGTTGTCTTATCAAATTCATAAAAAATCACAAAGGGTAGTCGGCGTTAACGCTGACTACCCTTTTTTTGAATCGATGTTTGAAATAGTTCCGTTTGAACTAATTTCACAGCTACCCTCCGAGTCCGACTCAGATACCCTCCCTTGGTGGTTAATCTTCTGATTCAAGATACCTTCTCTCCGGGAGCGTCGCGAG
>CAZJBW010000054.1:0-33111 GCA_964543985.1 uncultured Pirellulaceae bacterium
CTCCAAAGCTCATCGCGCTGATCATGATTGGCTTGTTGATGGTGTAGGCTGTTGGAAGCTTTCGCTCTTCGCCAAGAATAACGGAGAAGGGCTCCAGTTTGTCGACCGGAACTGGAAACATGGAGTGGCGAATTTTCAGTTCGGTGGCATCGAATTCGTTTTGCGAACCGAACGATGCAGCCGAATCGACGTTGTAGGCTTTGCGGTAAACTTCCGCTCGTTCCTGCCGGTTGAACGGGCGTTCTTCTGTATCACTGGCGAACAGGTACTGTCGCATTTCAGGCCCGATGCTCTCGATGAAATATCGAGCCTGGGCAAGCACGCCGAAGTTCCGCAGCAACGTATGCCGTTTCTGCACGAACATGTAGAAAAAGTTGATCACGTTCAAAAACAGAAACGTGACAGTCGCAAAGTGAAAGTAGAACGAGCCGAAATATCCGGCAAGGAATGAAACCGGCAGCAGCAGCAACATCGCAATGTTGACCGACCGCGACATCTTGTGCAGATCGACTTCCAGCGTAAGGGCCATGTATTTGGCCTCGTTTTAATTGAGTGAACAGGTTTTGGCTTACAAAGATGGTCGTCAGGACTATCAAACGATTACAGCCGTTTCCAGCCTATTCCTTTCCTCGTAGTCATCGTAGGCGAGGTCACGAGGTCCAACTATCCTTGACTTCGCTGTTTATTGTCTGCTACCAAGCGCATTTTGCCAATCGGTATATGCTCGTGCTGTAGTTCAGGGAGATGCAGGGCAGACCTACTTTCTTTCCCGCTTCGTGAGGGAATTTGAGGAGAGTGCAGGGTGGAGGGTTTCTCGCGGAGACGCGAAGGCGCGGCGAGAATAAGCGACGCAAGAAACGGCACAGGTCCAACTAGTGAAGAACAGGTAGTTTCTCATTTTATATAAATCGAGACGTCGTTTGCTTTGACGGGCAAGCGGCGTTTTATTGTTTGTTGAGTTTTATTGTTTGTTGAATCGGCCAGGCCGTAATGCTAGGCTTTGGTTAAGCCAAGAAAGCCTGAGTCGCGCACGCAGGTCTGGTTTACGATGTAGTCAATCGCGGCGTAGGTCGCCAACGACTGCTTGAGTATTTTTTTGGTCGTCTGATTGGAGAAAACAATGTTTCGCATTACTTCATTAACGACATCTTTTTTCTCACTCGTGGTGCTTGCGTCGGTTTGCTCGATTCCCACCATATCTGCTCAGGACGCGACGGATGACGAAATCAAGGCACAAATCAAAAGCCTGATCCCGGCAGCAACTGCGATCGATGAAGAAGACTGGAGACGATTGACCACCAGCTCAAGCAGCGAGTCGTTGCCAGTGACATTGATGTCTGAACTGCTGTCCTGCGATGTTACGACAGAAGAACAGGCAAAGGAATTTTCATACATCGATGAATCGAGAGATCCGGCAATTCTAGCGAAGGCAATTTCGCGTGGAGACCATCGCACATTCGTAAAGTCGATCACTGAATTCACATGCGAGATTCGAATGGAAGTGGCCAGCGGGGTCGTCGAATGGGAGGTGCCTGACCTTGTCAAAGGGCGCTTCGAATACAAGGCGACGGAATTCGATGATGGCTGGAGTATCACCGAGTTCTCGCTGCCCTCAAACAAGGTGTTGCTTCGTTTGAATGAAGAAACCAACCTTTGGGAGAAACAACCCGTCGTTGACGAATAATTCCAGCATTTTAGCGCGCAGCTAAATTTCTGGATTGGATGCCATGGCCAATTTGCTTGCTGAGTGACCCTGACAAAAGAACGCAAAGTTCCAACCTGTAAAAGCGTGAACCACGAGGCAAAGTTTGGTACCTTGGTAGCGGCCTTTTGTGCATTACTTCACCAGGGGAGAAGATGTCAGCTACCGAGACTGTTGCGGTCACCGAAAATCTGCGTTCGGAAATCATGGACCTTTATGACAAAGGTCTGTACCTGCAAGCCTACGAACTTTCCAAACAAGCGGGTCCGTTAAAAGCCTGGACGGGCTCGAAAAATCGAATTGTGGCGGCGCGGCTGGCCAACCAGACGGGGTCGTTGCGGCTGGCTCGCTTGCAAATGCGATTGGCCTACCAAGAGGACCCGACGAACCCCGAGGTTCGTTACTTCTATACCTATGCCATGTTGTCGCGGCGAGGCCCTTACCGAATCTACGAAATGTTGGCCGAGCAGGGTGACCCGGAAACGGACGACTCGATCATTCAGTCCGATTGGCTGGCCATGAAGGGGATCGTGTTCGGTGCGTTACGAGATTTTGAGCGTGCCGACGAGTGCATCAACCAGGCTTTGGAGATCGACGACCAACGCGCCTGGATTCATGTGCAACGTTCCACGATTTTGGATATGCAGGATCGGCGTGACGAGGCCATTGCTTCGGCCGAGCATGCGTTGCAGCTGCAATCCTGGTATCGACCGGCCGTGCAAGACCTGGCCAACCGTTTCGTGCAGCGACAACGTGATGACGAGGCGATCAAGTTGCTGCAGGAGGGCATTCAACGGATCGAGAGTGGCGATCTGCGAATCCAACTGGGCACTCTGTTTTTGGAACTGGAACGGTTCGAAGAGGCTCGCGAAATGTTCCGCGACATCGAAACCTATTATCCACTGCTAAGGATGGAGCCGAAAACTTACGAAGGCTTAGCGGCCATGAACGCCGACCTCAGCTATTACTGTGGCGATCACGACCGAGCGGCTACCGAGGCCAAAAATGCAAAGCAACCCTTTTACGATAAATTCCACGAACGCTTGACGGACGAGTCATTCGAAGGCAAACGTGTCAAACTGCCAGTCGACTTTATCCGTCAGAATCAGTTCACGTGCGCTCCGGCTACCTTGACGATGATCGCCAAGTATCTGGGGCTTGAGGCGGAACATTTGGATGTCGTCGAAAAGATCTGTTACGACGGCACTCCCGCGCATAGTGAACGTCACTGGGCCGATGAAAGCGGTTACTACGTGCGAGAATTCCGTGTCGACTGGGACACCGCCGTGCAGCTGCTGGATCAGGGTATTCCGTTTACTTTGACGACCGTGGATCCCGGTTCGTCGCACTTGCAAGCAGTGATTGGTTACGACGAGTATCGTCGTTCGTTGCTGATCCGCGATCCAGGCGATCGACACTCGCGAGAATTCGACGCGGACAAGATGCTGGAAAATTACGCCTCCAATGGCCCTCGCGGCATGCTGTTCATTCCAAAAGACAAGCTGCCGTTGCTGGATGGAATCAAGCTTCTAGAGGCTGACTTCTACGACGACTACTATCAACTGCAACGGGCACTGGAGGATCACAAACGCGAACAAGCGGCCCAGATCGTTCAGTCGATGGAGGCCAAGGATCCCGAGCACCGTATGACGTTGGGCGCCGGATACATGGTGTCTCGTTACGATTCTGACCTCAGCTACACCTTGCGTGTGGTCGACAAGTTGCGGGAACGTTATCCCAAAGACCTGAACTTGATCCTGGCTCGTTTGGCCTGCCTTTCCGAACTTGGCAAACCCGAAGACCGCTTGAAGACACTGAACGAAATTTGCAGCGAGCCCGATTGCGATCCCATGTTTTGGACTCAGTTGGCCGCCGAGCAAATTTCGGACTCACGCAAATCGGACGACGTGAAATATTTGCTACACCGGGCCATCAAGTTTCGCGGTCACGATTCTTCGGCCTACAGCTTGCTGGGCAGCCTGTACATTGACGAGCAAAAGAAACGCCAGGGCGTGGATGCGATTCGGTTCGCGGCCTGCCTGGACGAGAAGAACGAGGATCGCGCGAAGAAGTATTTCTACTCAGCACGCATCATGAACGAGACCGATATCGCCATGCGATTTTTGGAGGATCGCGTGTCTCGTTTTGGAAAGCAGTCCAGCCAACCGGCGCGTTCGCTGTGTTGGGCTCACGACCAACTGGAACATGTCAACAAATCGTTAGCTGTCTTGAAAGACGCTTTCCAACACCACAAAGACGATGGTGAATTCTTACTGTACACGGCAGGGTTCTTTGGAACGTATGGCAAGTTTGAGAAAGCTGAAAAACTACTAGCCAAAGCCAAAGACAAGTGTCATGCGTCCAGTTGGACACGCGTGGCGGCCATGATCGCGACCTACCAAGGAAAGAACTCCGACGCTCTGCAATATTGCCAGGACTTGCTAAAAAAAGACCCTCTGGATTACATGGCTCACCAATACGTCTCGGGTCTTTTGGCAGATGAAGGTGGCAACCACATGGCCATCGGTCACTTGCGTAGTTACGTCGACCGATTCCCGTATTCCTACCCATTGCGTTCCATGTTGATCGAATGGGTTCGCGACGAGCAACCCGAGGTAGTCAAGAAGGAACTGAAACAGTTTCTAAAGCTACACCCGAATGACGCGTGGGCATTACGCGAAATGTCGATTTTGTATTTGGGTTTGCGAGATCTGGACAAGGCCGAGGCCTATGCCAAACAGGCTCAAAAAGTCGATCCAGGATCGGCTTACGTGCTGCAGGGCAAGATCTATGCTGAACGGAATCAACTGGAAAAGGCGATTCAACAATACCAAACGGCGTTGAAACAAACCATCGACAACGACTTTGCGATGGCGTCACTGATTCATTGCTGCAATACGAAGGCAGAACGAGAACAACAACTGCAGTTCATTTTGAATGAGCTAAAACGCCAACAAGGTTTGGGTGATGCGATGTTGACGTATCATTCGCTGGCCCAGTCGACGCTGGATTCCAAAAAACTGTACAACACTCTGCACGCATTCTTCAAAGAGCGTCAGGACTGTTGGCAGGCGTGGGTCGCCATGTGCCGCCAGTTGACCGACATGCAGAAACATGAACAGTCGATCAAGCTGGCAACCAAAGGAACCAAACGCTTTCCATTGCTACCACGAATGTGGATGGAGTTGGCATCGGCTAATTCGGCTTGCGGTCAAACCGACGCCGAGATCGCGGCGTTACGCAGAGTTAAAGAGATCAACCCGACTTGGGGCGAGGCCACTCGCAACTTAGCCGAGGCCCTGGAAAAGAAGGGCGACTTGGTGGCGGCTCGCAAAGAGATCGAAAACGTGATTCGGTCGGAACCTCGCGACGTGGCAAACTTGGCGTTCCTGGCCAGCATCATGTGGGACCAAGACGAAAAAGAGGACGCCCTGCAACTGGTCGCCAAAGCCGTACGCATGCAACCGGGTTTCGAACATGGCTGGCTGATGCTTCGCGCCTGGTGCGAAATGCTGGGCAAGTCAGACTACGATGTGGAGATTGCGACGGAATTAACCGAAAAACGTCCGCAGGAAGCTCGATCGTGGATGATGTTGGCCTTGGCTTACGACCAACCTCACCAAGTTCAAAATGCGATCGACGCCTTGGACAAAGCCATCGCCATCAACCCGCTTAATAGCGAGTGCTATAGCGACAAAGCAGTCCGCTTGTGCCAACTTGGAAAGTACGACGAGGCCATCGCTTGCACTAGTCCGCCGGCCTTCGGTGCCAACCAACCGATCGACCTGAAAGCTCGCGCGGCGTGGATCGAAGCAGAACGAGGCGACTTCAACAAAGCCGTCAACGACATGGAAGATGTTCTGCGGATCGACCCCGACTTTTTCTCGGCGTGGCAAGAACTGGCGCAATGGTATCGCTATCTGGAACGTCGCGACGAATACCATGCCGCAGCCACTCAAATGATTCGCGTGCAACCCAAAAACGCGGTCTCGTGGGGGTACATGGGCGACGCCGAATTGGCGTACGATCGCTTGGACACCGCTAAGCAACACTTCCAACAAGCGGTACAACTGGCGCCGACGTATTCATTCGCCTCGCAACGTTTGATGGACCTGCAGATTCACGAAAAGGACTGGGAAGGTGCCAAAGCCACGTTGACCTACATCGCTCCGCACTTGTCGCCCGAATGGTTGGTCTCCGAGCAGGCACGCATCGCGGCGCTTAGTGGCGACCGCGCCACTGCGTTCCAAAAACTGGAAGAGTTATGCCAAATGCCTAGCGAGGATCACTCGGCAATCGACGGAGCCGTCGAATCCATGTATCTGGCTGGCTGGAAACAAGACTCTCTCAACTTGCTAACTCAGCAACTGGAATCGCCAAATTCACCACCCGGTGTGGCGTACGTGTTTGTCCATCTGAGCACCACGATGAAAAAATGGGATGCATGCGAGGCCAAGATTCGCCAGCTAACGTCGCGCCCGAAACATTGGCGCATTGCGGCTCAAAAGTTTATGGAGGAAGCGGCCACCGCCGAGGACAAGACGCAACAACATCGGCTGACCAAGTTTATCAGAGAGAACGAAGCGACGCTTCGCAACGACACCGAATTGTGGCAACAGACGGGTATAGCTCTGGCCCAAGGCGACATGGATGCCCAAGCCTGCCAGTGGATGAGCGATTGGCGACAACGCAAACAGGCAACGGGTTCTGGCCTGTTGGCTTTGGCGTGTTCGCTGTGGGATCAAAAACAACACGAGGAGGCGTACTCGGTTAGCAAACATGTCGCCGCCAACCTACCGAAAGATGATCACAACAGTCATCACCGCCAATACGTCGCTTTCTACGAACTGGTCTACGGCGACCCCAATCAAGCCTTCGAGTACATTCGCGATGTTGATCCGATGGACTTCAATCCATTTTTCCAACTCGATTACGAGTACGTGATTTGCGTTTTGCAAGGGCTCGGAAATCAGACGCCTTACGGTGAACTCTCGAAACAGATAACCGCGATCTGGGATCAAATGGACGCTGAACTCAAGGAGCTGCCGATCCTGCAACAAAATTATGCTCGCATCCAATGGACGGTCGCTCGCCTGCACGGAAAGAAAATGAAGGCTTGGAACTGGCAACGAAAAATCTAAAAACAGATTTTTAGGTCCTGAAGGTTGAACCGCAATCTTCCAAGCAACTAGATGACGTCAAAATAGAACTGGTCGCGAAAAGCTGACGTGCACTCAAGTTGGTCGAGGTGGGAACGGGCGCGGTTTCGTCGTTTCCGGATTTGAAATAGTCCTCGATCAACCGCCAGCTACCAAAATGCCGTATCGAATCGTGAGAATCAAAATCGCGGACAACAGTATCGCGGCCACCCAAGGAGCCAGCACAACCAGGCGAGCGGCCCACCCGATGGCCTGCAGCTTTCCTTGCACATAGGCCAGCGCACTAACGATGGCACTTTCGTCGTCCGCAATTCCTTGTGCGAAGGTGACGGTATTTTCCAAGGTAGATTCATCGCTTTTCTTTTCGGGCAACCGTTTGATACTCCAACGAACTAACCGGCCCAAAGTGACACGGTAAACGAACAGGACGGGTCGTTTCAGAAAACCGAGCTGCCGGGCAACGACATGCTCGACGGCCGGTAAAACAACCTCGGAATACGTCCCTTTAATTAACTGTTGGCTAGTGGGCATCTTGGCTTCGCCAGTTCGAACGGCCGCAACGTCTCGGGCAACCTGCTGTGTTAAGTCCAGCAAAAGGTCCACCACGCGAGTCATATTCGCAAAACTGCGATTCACAAAGTCGAGAAGGGCGGCAAAAACACCCAGCCAGAGCCCAGCGGCGGCACCCCATGCCGCTAATAGATACCAAACCCAAGCTTGCACTTGGCCATGGAGAAAGTAGATGGCCGCAAAAATCAGCACGCCAACCAGAAAAACACAAACAACAAATCGCTTTGCATTCGCACGGATATCCAGTAACTGATCAAGAGAATCGATTAGCTGTGGCTGATGATACTTGGCATAGTCGATCTTTTCCGGGACGTCATCGTCCATCAAATGCTTTCCGCGTGGTTTTTGGATGCGGGCTTTTTTGAGTACGAGCTTTATCGTCGATTGCCATAAGAATTACTGGCACCGCCCGCGTTCTGTTGGGCACCCACGGCACTTCTACCGATATGCCGAGTAATAAAGGCGGCCTTGCGTTGGATTTCAGCGTTGGCACCGGTTTGACGTTGTCCAAGTGCCAGCCCGGCGTTGGCCAGATGCTGGGCCTCCAGTTCGCTCATCACAAGAACTTTAGCGGTAGCCGACAGGTTACTGGCCTCGGTTCCGCGAGAGATCGATCGATTTCCGAAGGCTCGACCTAGACCGGGCACGTTCCCTAGTCCGGGGACGCCGGCCGACTGAGCCTGTTCTCGAGAGCTATTAACGCCTCCCAAACGAATCCGTCCACCATCAGGCACGCTGACCGAACCACGGTAGCTGAAGTTTTGGAATGAGGGCAAAAACACGGTTTGAGCCTGGGCGGAGGCCGATACAGCGACGCTTGCGCTAACAACAGCCAACATCAAAAGTGCATTTTTCATGGTTTTGTTCGCCTGATCCTAATTCGATTTGCCCTGAAGTCTTCGATTCTATCGATCTGATCGTTTGGCAACAAATCGAATTCCGAGAATTGGAAAGGGCGGTAGCACGGCTAAGGGGAAATGGGGCAACATCCGTGCGGTTTAGCGAAGGCTTAACGACAGTTCAGGCGCACCGTTATTCATTGGAAATCTTTGGTTTTTAGCGGTTGACGATGGAAGGCGGATTTCTTAACTTTATCGATTCGCTTCTGGGACCGGTGTGGACTCAGGGCGTTTAGATTGTGAATGCATTTTTGCAGTGGAGTTTTTGGTGGAAGTCATCCGAATCCGTATGGAAGCCTATGATCACTCGATCCTCGATCAGAGTGCGCAGGACATTGTGGATACTGCCAAGCGAACTCACTCCGAAGTGCATGGCCCAATCCCCCTGCCGACTCGCATCGAACGGTACACGGTTTTGTCCAGTCCGTTCGTGAACAAGAAGGCTCGGCAGCAATTTGAAATCCGAACACATAAGCGGTTGATCGACATCGTCCAAGCCACGGCCAAGACGATTGAAGCTCTCAATAAACTTAGCCTGCCGGCTGGTGTTGAGATCAAGATCAAAGCATCCGCTAAATAAACAAGTTACTAATAGCAAGTCCAGGCATCGTTGTATGACACGGAAGCTTGCTGGGTAAGCCGGAATCGCCAAGCGTTACTTATATAGTGTGCGGCGACAATCTGAGCTCCCAGCGGCAAGCCCAACGAAGCACAACTCGAATCAGCAAATCAAAAGGCGACTCTACCATGAGTAAGGGAATCCTCGGCCGTAAGGTCGGTATGACGCAGGTATTCGATCCCGAAACAGGGATCGCGACGCCGGTGACAGTTATCCAGGCTGGTCCGTGCACGGTGCTTCAAATTCGTACCGCCGAGCAAGACGGTTACGAAGCAGTGCAGTTGGGTTTTCTAGATAAAGGCCGTCCCAAAAAAGACCGCCGTTCACGACAGAGCCAAGCCAGTCGTTCAGAACGTGGGCACGTGGCGAACATCAATAGCAAGCGATCAAAGAAGCGTGCTGCGGGTGGTGTTCAAGCTCCCGCAAAACCAGACTGCGAGCCCAAGCAGTTCGTCCGCGAAATTCGTGGCAAGGTTGATGGATTGGAAATCGGTCAACAAATCAATGTGGAGGCTCTGGAAGGAGTCGCGGCAGTTGACGTTACCGGGACCAGCAAAGGTCGTGGCTTCGCAGGTGTTATGAAGCGACACAACTTCTCGGGTCAGCGTGCCACACACGGTGTTAAAAAAGTGCACCGGCATGCGGGCGGTACCGGCATGAGTGCCTCGCCAAGTCGTCTTTTCAAAGGAAAGCGGATGGCTGGGCAGTACGGATCGGCCAAAGTGACTCAGCGAAATCTGAAGCTTCACAAGATCGATACAGAAAACAATTTGCTGCTGATCAAGGGGGCCGTTCCAGGACCCAACGGCGGCATGTTGATCATCAAAGAAACCAATAAGGTCGGCTAGGTAGATCATGGCAAGCTTACCCCTACACGACAAAACCGGAAATCAGGTCGGTACTTACGATATCGATCCCGAAAAAGAGTTGTGCGCGAAGATTCAAAAGCAGCTGTTGCACGATGTGGTCGTGATGTACCAAGCCAATATGCGGCAAGGTTCGTTCAAGACGAAGACTCGCGCTGAAGTTGCTGGTACGACCAAAAAGATGTACCGCCAAAAGGGTACGGGTAACGCCCGTGCTGGTAGCAAACGCAGTGGGATTCGCCGAGGTGGTGGGCACATTTTTGCCAAACGCCCTCGCGACTTTTCCTATCGCTTGCCTCGCAAAGCGTTGCAAAAGGCGACTCGCATGGCGATGGCTGGCAAGATCAACAGCCAGCAAGTGATTGTCATCGACAACATGGATTTCGATGCGATCCGCACCGCTGACATTGCCAAGCTGCTGAAAGCACTCGACTTGAC
Organism: uncultured Pirellulaceae bacterium; assembly: GCA_964543985.1. Taxonomy (GTDB): domain Bacteria; phylum Planctomycetota; class Planctomycetia; order Pirellulales; family Pirellulaceae; genus CAJQPP01. The sequence goes on from CAZJBW010000054.1 coordinate 10,254, forward strand.
CGGCAAGAATGTGCTGATTGCCACTGAGTCGCACAACAAAAACGTTTACATGAGCAGTCGTAATATCCAGACGGTCAACGTCATGCGAGTTTGCGATCTGAACGCCTACTGTATCCTGCATCCACGTTGCGTCTTGATTACCAAAGCCGCTTTGGATGCCCTGAGAGAAGGTCGGCATAACCAGCACACCGAGAAGGAAGAGCAGGTCGCCGCCGGCGCCTAGTCAATAATGCCGCGTTACTAGCGGCAGGGCTTTAACAAAATCATCATCGGGAAGATAGCCAAATGGCTCGCGTAAAAACAAAACGAAACCGTCCGGCTCCACTGCCGAAGGGGCCGAAACTGGAACCGCACCAGGTCATCCTACGACCAATGGTGACCGAAAAAGGTCTGTTCTTCTCGCAGGCCAACAACCAATACACATTCGAAGTTAACCCCTTGGCAACCAAGACTGAAATCAAGCATGCCGTGGAAACGCTGTTTGAAGTCAAAGTGGCCAAAGTCATGACTCAAAATCGCAAAGGTAAGCCGCGTCGGTACCGATTCCGCTACGGACGCACGAAAGGATTCAAAAAGGCAATCGTGAAATTAGATGGCGATCATCGTATCGACTTCTTCTAAACCACGAACACAGCAGTGTGCTTTGCAAACGAATAGAAACGGATAAATCATGGGCATTCGAAAATACAAACCGACCTCAGCTGGCCGTCGCGGTGCTAGTGTCAGTGACTTTGCTGACCTGACACCAGGTGGTAAGCCTGAAAAGACTTTGATGAAGCCAATCCGTAAAACGGGTGGTCGAAACAATCAGGGTCGAATTACTTGCCGTCACCGTGGTGGTGGGCACAAGCGAATGTATCGAGTGATCGATTTCCGTCGCAACAAGGATGGCGTCCAAGCTCTGGTTAATTCGATTCAATACGATCCAAATCGCAGCTCGCGTATTGCCTTGTTGCACTACAAGGATGGCGAGAAGCGTTACATTATTGCTCCCGAAGGTCTGAAAGCTGGAATGCAAGTCGAGAGTGGCCCCGAGGCACCTCCCACGGTTGGCAACTGCTTGCCGCTGAAGAACATTCCAGTTGGCACCGTGGTTCACAATGTGGAACTGCGACCCGGCCAGGGCGCCAGTATTTGTCGCAGTGCCGGAACCTACGCTACGTTGATGGCACGGGAAGCGGACTGGGCTCAGATCTCAATGCCTAGCGGCGAAATTCGCCGTATCCCGTCGGCCTGTCGTGCCACGGTTGGGCGAGTCGGAAATACCGAACACAGTAGTATTCGTTTGGGCAAAGCCGGACGAAAGCGTTGGCTTGGTCGTCGTCCGCATGTTCGCGGTACCGCGATGAACCCAATCGATCACCCGCACGGTGGTGGTGAAGGTCGCACCAAGGGTGGTCGTCACCCAGTGAGTCCTTCGGGCAAGCCGGCTAAGGGTGGTGCAACACGAAAACGCAGTAAACCGTCGAATTCAGCGATTGTTCGTCGTCGTCGCTCAAGACGATACGGCCAATTGCGTTTGCCTCGATAATCCCAGTTGAATCCGCTGCTGTAACGAAACACCAATACATAACACTTATTTCACGATTGACCAAAATCGAATCAGTATGAGCCGATCACAGAAAAAAGGTCCTTTTGTTGACGAGAAGCTTTTCGGCAAAGTCGTCAAAATGGACGAAGGTGGGAAACGCGAGCCTATTAAGACCTGGGCTCGTTCGTGCACCGTGGTTCCTGAATTTATTGGCCACACATTTATGGTTCACGATGGTCGCAAGCACATCAAAGTATTTATTACGGAAGACATGGTCGGTCACAAACTAGGCGAGTTTGCGGCGACACGTACTTTCCGTGGTCACTCTGGTAGCAAGAAGAAGTAACAACAGGACCGTTGATACGGTCCAAAGACGTTCCCTGGAGAATCGATCATGCCATTTCGCGCTTCACACAAACGAGCCCGCATCAGTCCACGTAAGGTGCGACCGGTCGCGGACATGGTGCGAGGTAAATTTGTCGACGAGGCATTGGATATTCTGCGGTACCAACCCCAACGTGGTGCTCGCATGTTAGAGGCAGTCATCAAGAGTGCCGTGGCCAATGCTCAAGACCCTGATCAAAATCCGGGTCGTATTGTCAACGTGAATGACCTGTTTATTTCCACCGTTCGCGTTGACGGTGGTCCGATGTTCAAGCGAATTCGACCGCGGGCTCGAGGCAGTGCCTACATGATACGAAAACGTATGGCTCACATTCACGTCGAAGTCGACGAAGTGTAGTCCCCGTCCGGTCCTCCGTCACATCCAACGAATCAACACTGAAATAAGTCAAAGAGAAAAATCATGGGTCAAAAGGTCAATCCAGTCGGTTTCCGAACGGGCGTCATGGTGGGCTGGAAAAGCCGTTGGTACGCTCCCAAAGAAGAGTTTGCGAACTTGCTGCTGGAAGACAAAAAGGTCCGCGATTTCATCAAGAAGCACCCAACGAAAAACTACAAAGGCGCCGGGATCGATCGCATTGAGATCGAGCGAACTCGGGATGAAGTGAAAATCATCCTGCATGTTGCTCGGCCAGGTTTGATCATCGGTAAGAAGGGTCAGGAAGTGGAGGTTCTACAAGAAGAACTGCAAAACCTGATCGGACGCCGAGTCAATTTGAAGATTGAAGAAATCAACCGACCCGAGCTACAAGCTCAATTGGTCGCTGAGAAGATTGCCGAACAACTTTCCAAACGAGCCAGCTTCCGCCGCACGATGAAACGTGCTTTGGAAGAATCCATGGACGCTGGTGCCCTAGGCATCAAAGTACAATTGGCAGGGCGTTTGGGAGGTGCCGAGATGGCACGACGTGAGAAACAAATCGCCGGATCCATTCCCCTAAGTACCTTGCGAGCGAAAATCAATTATGGCTTCACCGAAGCCATGACTCCGCAAGGTCACATTGGAGTGCAGGTCTGGATTAACCAAGGTAGTTACGGAGACGAAACCGATGGCGCTGATGCCAAAACGGGTCAAACATCGAAAGGTCCAAAGAGGTCGTATAAAAGGTAATGCGACCCGAGGCAACAAAGTTGTCTTCGGTGACTTCGGATTACAATCGCTTGAGCCAGGTTGGCTTAAAGCGCAAACGATCGAAGCCGGACGTATCGCGGCCACACAATACATTCGTGGTGAAGGGAAACTGTACATTCGTGTATTCCCACACCGCTCCATTACCTCCACCCCACTGGAAACCCGGATGGGTAAAGGTAAAGGGGAACCGGAATACTGGGTGGCCACCATTAAACCTGGAACCATTTTGTATGAACTGAGCGGTGTCTCGGAACAGCAAGCCAAAATTTGCTTTGCACGTTTGGCTCACAAAATGCCGTTTCGAGTTCGCATGGTGAAACGTCGCCCGATGTAAAACGGCGGTGCAAAATCACCTGCTTTATAGATTGATCAAAACAACCAACCATTTAGAAAAGTCGGCTTCCTTAAGCCGGCAATGTCGACACCTCAAGGGCTAACAGACATGGAAAATTCCGAACTACGTGAAATGAGCAACGACCAGTTGCACGCCACGATGGCGGAAACCAAGAAACTTCTGTTTCGTCTCAACATCCAATCGCAAACCGAGCGTTTGGATGTGCCGACCGAGTTGCGTCGTAACCGAAGATTGATCGCTCGCATCAATACCATTTTGCGAGAACGAGAAATCGCTGAATCCAAAAAAGACGCGGCCGCACCAGCAGCCAACTAGGAACGAAATCGAGTAACAAACTATGCCTAAACGCCAAGCGATCGGTAAAGTCACCAGCGACAAAATGGATAAGACCCGAGTGGTCGAGATCCCCCGTCTGGTACGCCACCCCAAATATGGCAAGTTCGTCCGCAAACGTACGGTTTGCTACGTGCATGACGAGAATAACGATTCGGGACTTGGCGATACCGTCGAGATCATTGAATCAAAGCCGATCAGCAAGAAGAAACGCTGGCAGTTGGTCAAGGTGATCGAGCGCAGTACCGAAGTCGATGTAGCCGCCCTGCGTGCTGCTCGCAAAGCGGCCGAATCTGCTGAAGCCACCGAGACTGCTGAGTAAGAACCCAGTAGCCACACAAAACAAACAATACAACAACACCCATTTTTTGGGTAACGCTCGCCTGGATAAACAAAGGACGAGCTTTGACAACCGACAAACACGATAGACGTTAGTCATGATTCAACAAGAAACCAGATTACAAGTCGCCGACAACACGGGTGCCAAAGAATTGATGTGCATCAAAGTTCTTGGCGGTTCTCGGCGACGCACCGCGGGAATCGGAGACATTATCGTGTGTAGCGTTAAAAGCGTACTGCCCGGTAGTGACATTAAAAAGAAGACCATCGTCCGCGCAGTGATCGTTCGCACGAAACAACCTACTCGTCGGGCCGATGGCAGTTACATCCGCTTCGACAGCAACGCGGCGGTCATTATTGACACTGACAAAAACCCTCGCGGCACTCGAATTTTCGGAGCGGTGGCTCGGGAACTTCGAGAACGCAACTTCATGAAAATTGTCAGCTTGGCAAATGAAGTTCTTTAATAACAAACAATCGTCAACCTAACCGAAGACAGACACGGCAAAACGCCATGGCCACTCGACTACAAAAACTTTACGCCGAATCGATTCAGCAGCAACTGTCTGAAAAATTGGGTCGTAAGAACAAGCATTCGCTTCCCAAACTTGAGAAAATTGTTCTCAACATGGGAGTCGGAAGTGCCTTGCAGGACAAAAAGAACCTGGAGGATGCCGTAGAAGCTTTGACGCTGATCAGCGGTCAAAAGCCTATCACCACATTGGCTCGCAAATCAATTGCGAACTTCCGTTTGCGAGAAGGAAACAAGATCGGTTGCAAGGTGACTTTGCGAGGCGATCGTATGTACGAGTTCCTCGATCGACTGGTGTCGTTCGTGTTGCCTCGTGTTCGTGACTTTCGCGGTATCAACCCGAAAGCTTTTGATGGTCGTGGAAATTACAGCTTGGGACTGACGGAATACCTGGTATTTCCCGAACTGAACCCGGACAAGTTTACACGGTCGCAAGGACTCAACATCGCCTTCGTCACAACCGGCGATACCGATGAAGAGGGTTTCGAACTTTTGAAAATGTTCGGCATGCCCTTCCGCGATAGCAAAGCTGAAAATAATTAGTGATCCCTTAGCTTTATTCAACATTCAAACCTTTTATTCACAGGTCCAGTAGTGGCACGAAAATCAAAAATTGCCAAAGCCAACCGAACGCCGAAGTATTCGGTGCGAAGCGAGCGACGCTGCAAAATGTGTGGCCGCCCGCGAGCCGTTTATCGCAAATTCGGTATCTGCCGTATTTGTTTCCGCAAGTTAGCTGACCAGGGACTGATCCCTGGTGTGCGCAAGGCCAGTTGGTAACCAAAAGGGGAAACTGCATATGATGACCGACCCAATTGCCGACATGCTCACACGCATCCGCAACGCTGTCAGTGTGGAACGGCCAAGCGTCGACATGCCGGTGTCCAAAGTCAAAAAAGGTGTTGCCGAAGTCCTGAAACGGGAAGGCTACATCTGGGACTGGACCGAGTTAAAGGAAGAGGACGAAAAATTCCCGATCCTGAGAATTGAACTGAAGTACGGCCCTAGTGGCGAACAAGTAATCCAACGCATCAAACGCGTCAGCAAACCGGGTTGCCGAGTCTATTCCAAGTCTCGTGACCTGAAACCGATCCTTAACGGCTTGGGAATCAGCATCCTGAGTACCAGTCGTGGAGTGATTAGCGATCGCGAAGCCCGCCAACAAAAGGTGGGTGGTGAAGTCCTTTGTGAGGTCTGGTAACCGTCCAACGCAGACGGAACAAAGTCATCCCACTGAAACAAGAAACAAACCATGTCTCGAATCGGTAAAAAACCTGTCGAAATTCCTGCTGGTGTAACCGTGAAGGTTGCCGGCCAACAGGTGAACGTTGAAGGCCCCAAAGGGAAGCTGAACCTTGATGTTCGCCCCGAAGTCAAGGTAGAAGTCGACGAGAAGAAGATTGTCGTCCTACGGGACAAAGACGACCGAAACTCGCGTGCCTTCCACGGATTGACTCGCGCCCTACTGAATAACATGGTGATCGGTGTCAAAGACGGCTACGAGAAGAAACTGGAACTGCACGGCGTTGGCTATGTCGCCAACATCAGCGGTGACACTTTGTCCTTGCGAGTCGGCTTTGCGAACGAATTGAAAATGAAGATCCCCACGGGATTGGACGTCAGTTGCCCCGACCAAACGCACATTGATGTCAAAGGTTGTGACAAACAGCTAGTTGGCAAATTTGCCGCGGAAGTGCGAGCTCTACGTAAACCCGAACCCTACAAAGGCAAAGGGATCCGCTACGTCGGCGAACACGTGAAAATCAAGCCTGGTAAAGCTGCGACTTAATCGCGACCCAAAAACAATGCGATCCTGCCCGGGATCGACCGTATATATCACACACACGAAACATTTGCATCGAAATCAGGATTGGAAAAGTGAAATACGCCAAACTGAAAAACGTACAACGCTGGCGGCGCAAGAACCGCGTACGCAAGAAATTGCGTGGCGACAGCGAGCATCCGCGTCTGTCGGTGCATCGCAGCAACAAACACATTTACTGTCAGGTCATCGATGATGAATCTGGCAAAACCCTGGCTTCGGCCAGCACACGCGACAAAGAATTGCGTGGACAAATTTCCAACGGTGGCAATTGCGACGCCGCCAAAGTCGTTGGACAAGCGATCGCCGAACGAGCGAAAGCCGCTGGAGTGAAACGCGTGAAACTGGATCGTGGTCGCTTCAAGTATCACGGGCGAGTTGCCGAGCTGGCTGACGCGGCCCGCGAAGGTGGTTTGGAACTGTGATTGTGGATTTGATCCTGAGTTTGTCCGACAACTATCGACGAAATAAAGCCAAGTACGCTGGAGTTAATTGAACGTGTCCAACGAAAACAATAGTGGCCTGAAAGAAACCACCGTCAAAATCAAACGCTGTGCAGCGGTTGTTAAAGGGGGGCGTCGTTTCAGTTTCGCCGCCATGGTCGTCAACGGTGACGGTAATGGACGTGTAGGCTGGGGCTATGGCAAAGCCAATGAAGTGCCTCCCAGCGTTGAAAAAGCCAACAAACAAGCGGCACGCAGCATGATCGAAGTGCCCATCGTGGAAGGATCCATTCCACACACCGTAAAAGGCCGCTTCGGAGCCGCCCGCGTCATCCTGCTGCCAGCCGGTGCAGGTACCGGAATCATTGCTGGATCCGCTGTCCGAGCCGTCTGCGAAGCCGCCGGTATCACGGACATCCTGACCAAAAGTTTCGGTAGCAATAATCCAGTGACCTTGGTCAAAGCAACCATCGATGCTCTGGATCAATTACGAACCAAAGAAGACATTGAAGCCTTACGAGGGGTCAACGAACTATGAACCTAAATGACGTCAACGAAGGTATTCAAAAGAATCGACGCAAAAAACGACTCGGTCGCGGAACCGGATCGGGACTAGGAAAAACCAGTGGTCGTGGTCACAAAGGACAACGGTCACGTTCTGGTGCATCCTTTCACCCTCAATTCCAGGGTGGGGCAATGCCAATGTTCCGAAGGATTCCCAAACGTGGGTTTAACAACCGCTTCGCGCTGACTGTCTTGGCTGTCAATGTTGGACAACTAGAACAGCTTTTTGAGGCTGGCGAAGAAGTGAATCCCGAAACGCTAGCCAAAACCGCGATCGGCAAGTCCAAATACGACGTACTAAAGATCTTGGGTGATGGGGAATTGACCAAGAAATTGACCATCTCAGCTCACCGATTTAGCGGGTCCGCTAGACAAAAGATCGAAAAAGCGGGTGGAACCATCGTGGAATTGCCTGGCAAAAAGCCCGTCGTCAAAAACAAGCAAAAATCAGCAGCCTCCACTGCAGAATAACCTGGGAAAATCAGCGAATCCGGGAATGAATCGAAGCTGGATTTCGACATTCCTATTGCCAGCATGTACTGCTGACTCGTAAATTGCTGGTTTATCGAAACACTGATCGCCGCAGCTCCGTCTTCAGGTCGGACCTGTCGCCCAACGACCTACGGATTTCAAATGCTGGAAAAACTGAGAATCATTTTTACGATTCCAGAGTTGCGTCAGAAGATCTTCCTGACTCTGTTCTTGCTATGCGTTTATCGTGTCGGTTGGCAAATTCAGTTGCCGATGATCGATCAAACCCAATTGGGTAGCTTCGCGGATTCCAGCGGTACGTTGGGAACCTTTCTTGAGCGAGTATCGATCTTCAGCGCCAGCCAACTTAGCCAATTCACGATCTTCGGCCTGGGAATCATGCCGTACATTTCGGCAGCCATTATTTTGCAGTTGATGGGATCGGTTTACGCCCCACTTGAACAGCTGAAAAAAGAAGGCGAAGCCGGTCGTAAAAAGATCAACGAATACACTCGATACCTAACCGTGCTTTTGTGCTTACTTCAGAGTGCTGCGCTGATGCTGTTTGTGATCATGGCCAAGAACGAACAAGGTATCAACATGACCTATTCGGCGTTCGAGAATGCCAATGGTGATCTGAGGCTCGGCTGGGTGATCACGGGTATTATGATAATGACTGCCGGTTCTGTATTCCTGATGTGGTTGGGTGAACAGATCGACGAGTTCGGAATCGGTAACGGGATCAGCCTTTTAATCATGGCGGGGATCGTTGCGCAGATGCCCGGTGCTCTGTTTTCGTTGCTGCAAAATGCTGAATTTCAATTGTCCGGTCTGTTCAACGGAACCGTTGGTATCGAAACCTTTATCGCTCTAGGAGTGATCTTTGTCGGAGTCGTCGTGGGGATTGTGTTTATCACCTTGGCCCAACGTCGTATTCCAACCCAAAGTGCCAAACACGTTCGCGGACGACGCGTCTACGGCGGCACGCGACAATACATGCCTTTACGAATCAACCAAGCTGGCGTGATGCCGATCATTTTCGCCAGTAGTTTGCTTATGTTCCCACCGTTGTTGTTGATCACCATCGGTTCGTACATGGGAGAGAGTGCCTTTGGCGAGTTCCTGGCCACAGTTGGGCAGGCCTTCCAAAACCAATCATCGTTATTATTCAACCTTGTCTACATCGCGATGATCTACTTTTTCTGTTACTTCTGGACGGCTATTACGTTTAATCCGAAGGAGATCTCAGAAAATCTCAAGGAAAATGGGACGTTTATCCCTGGTTATCGCCCCGGAAAGACAACTACCAACTATCTTGAGAATGTCATCGAGCGAATCACGTACGTTGGTGCTGGTTTCTTGGCATTAGTTGCCGTGATTCCGACGCTAGTGTCCAGCTTCCTGGATGTTGATTACATGGTAGCCAGCTTTTATGGAGGAACTGGACTACTAATTGCGGTTAGTGTGGCTTTCGACCTGGTACAGAAAATCGATAGCCACCTTATTATGCGTGACCACAAGAGCTTGCTTGAGTAGTCGACGCTTTCAGGTCGTATTGCTATGCGTATTATTTTTATTGGTCCCCCCGGCGCCGGAAAAGGTACTCAATCCGTCAAGTTGGCGGAGCATCTGAAAATCCCGCATTTGTCGACCGGTGAGATTCTGCGATCTGCTAAAAAAGCGCAAACGGAAATCGGCAAACTAGTGGCTCCCGTCATGGATGCGGGTGGTCTAGTAAGCGACGATCTAATTTTTGGTGTCGTTAAAGAACGTCTCGAGCAACAGAATAGCACTACCGGTTATCTTTTAGATGGATTCCCGCGTACCATTCGCCAAGCCTCGGACTTGAACGACTATTTGACCAAGAACGATCAATCTTTGGATCATGTCATCGAATTGCGTGTCGCTGACGAAATCGTGCAGAAAAGGCTCGTGGACCGATTCCAGAACCTTGAAAACCCTCGTGAAGACGACAGGCCAGAAGCGATCCCTCGCCGGCTGCGGGTCTATCATTCCCAAACGCAGCCCATCTTGAAGTTCTATTCCAGCAAGGACTTCCCTAATTTACTGAAGGTGGTCGATGGCGTCGGGACCATGGATGAGGTCTTTCAACGCATCCTCACTCAAATCGCTAGTTAGTAACGACTTAGCATCTGTTGGGTGAGCCGCAAAGGTTTACCGGAGCGGTTCCATTCTGAGACCCGTTAATCGATACAAGCCGCACGACTGAATTGCGATCGAACCCTGCGCTGTCCTGCTGGGGAAATCTTTCCCATGCCGCCCAACAGAGAGCTACCTTTCTGCAGTCAGTTTCAACGTTTTGAACGTCAGACGAATCCATGAAATCTCAAACACAGCCACCCATTCGCCCCCTGACCTACAGCGAGTTACTAGCTCGGTGCATGGGTGAGGCAGATTTCGCGGAGAAAATCATTGATGATTTTCTGACTTCATTCCAAGTTCAATTTGCCGACATTGAAACTTGCATTCGAGAGAACTCTCTTGAGGAGCTACCGGCGCAGATCCACCGACTAAAAGGGACCGCTGCGACCGTTGCCGCCAAACCACTTTTCCAATCACTTGTCGAATTCGAATCCCTCCTAGCCGACATCGACAACCTTGTCGACCGAGACCTCCACGCTTCGTTGGCAGCAAGCCGTCAGTGTTTCGAAGAGGTCCGTCAGTACGCTGAGGTCGAACTACTAACGCCCCGCCAAACGTCATGAAAATATTAATTGTCGAAGATAGCCATACCGATGCCATGGTTTTGCAACACGCCCTGGAACATATCGGTCACGAAGTTACTGTCGTGACAACGGCTGAAGACGCTATGACAAGCCTGCGTTCAACTACGTTTCCCGTCGTGATCTGCGACTGGGAATTGCCGGGCTTAAACGGCGATGATCTTTGTCGAAAAATCCGTCAAAGGTCCTCTATCAATTACACCTACATCATCATGTTGACGTCGCGTACCGAAAAGAAGTACGTGATCGAAGGGTTAGCGGCGGGTGCTGACGATTACCTAACGAAACCGTTTGAGCCCCAAGAGCTGTTTTTTCGTGTTCGAGTCGCCGAGCGGCTACTTTCGTTGCAGGGCCGCGACCTGATGATTTTCAGCTTGGCAAAACTATCGGAATCTCGCGATCATGAAACGGGAATCCATCTGGAACGCATGCGAGAATACTGCCGCTTGCTTACCACATTGCTTGCCAAAACACCTCGCTTCAAAGACCACATTGACGCTGACTTCATTTCGTCGATCTATTTAACCAGTCCCTTACACGACATTGGCAAAGTAGGAATCCCAGACAGCATCTTGCTGAAAGAGGGAAAACTGACGGTCGAAGAATTCGAGGTGATGAAAACTCACACCTTGATCGGTGGCGAAACACTAAGCGCAGCAGCCGCCAAACATCCTGGCCATTTTTACTTGAAAATGGCTTGTGATATCGCCATGACTCACCATGAAAAATTCGATGGCACTGGTTATCCCAATGGCTTGGCGGGCTTAGAAATTCCACTGTCTGGGCGAATCGTAGCGGTGGCCGATGTTTACGATGCGTTGACCAGTAAACGTGTTTACAAACCAGCTTACTCGCATCAAAAAGCCTGCAACATCATTCGGTGCGAATCAGGCACTCACTTCGATCCAGAAATCGCAAAAGTATTTTTGGACAATGCGGATCAGTTTCAAGCGATCAAAATACAATTGCAAGATCCCGAATCACCTGAGTCAGGTATCCCTTCGCCAGTGGGCACCGAAAGGCGTTTAGTCACACCGGTGGTTCGCGGCTATCAAGTGCGTTCGACCAACAAGAATATGACGTTGTAATTTTCTTCGCCAAAGCACTTGGTGTACCGAATCATCCGTTCAGGAATCTTGCTTGTCATTTGCATCATTTGCATGCGGTCGCGATAGATCAGGTTCCAGTCCATAAAGACTTCCATATACCCGACCGTTTCGATGTTGGTCATAAAGTTAGTCAGCAACAGCTTGCCACCTGGCTTTAATTTACTGAACAAGTTAGCAGCTAATCTCTGGCACATCGATTCACTAAGATAGTCGCAAAGTCCGGACGTATAGACAAAGTCGAATTCACCCAATTCAAGTTTGCCACTCATCACGTCACGTGCCGACGCGTGAATACTCTGCACACCGAATCGTCCGTAATCTTGTTCCGTTTGCTGCAAACTCTCTTCATCGGAATCGATCGCAATCATTCGACCAAGTCGTTTTCGAATGATCGTGGGTGATAATTCAGCCTCGCGAAAATGTCCCGCCGCTAATGACATGACCTCGGCTTGGGGTGTCGATTTTGCGACTTCATCGATCATCTGAGCGATCACTTGTCGACGACATTTTACGGCCTCGCACGACGTACTTACCGTCGACCAACGATAGATACGTTGTCCTACCCAGTCCATATCAGGCATTGGCCAAAAATGTTCCGTGCCATAGATCATGTCCAGAAGAACGGCATCACCAGCGTAACCACGTGGCTTCGAGAAGGAACGATAGGTAAAGGCATCGCGATGAATGGTCTTGCAAAGAGGATGTTGCCGAGCCTTGTCGACAAATTCCACCCACTCGTTTTTTTCCAATGCCAACCGTCGCAGATGCAGAACGCCACATAATTCGCGAATCGTCTGTCCTACCTGTTGGCAGGTGGAATTCCTTGCGAGCAGCACTTTTTGAGCTTCGTCGAAGAACTCGAAAACAGTGCCATCTCTGTCCGCCACAAAATGCGGCGAAGGTAATTGCAAATCAGCGTTGTCAGAGCGAACGGTGTGTTGTTTCGCATCGATCCGAAGGATACCGGTGTTCTGTCTTATCATCGAAGGCTCAACGTCTTTTGGATGTTTGCAAATTATGTTCCCAACCTGCGCTCTTTGAACTTAATCACCGACTTGGCATACGTCAAATTTCTACCAACCTGAACACTAGATTTAATCGGTACAAAATATCCGACTGGATTAATTAGAACTGCAGATCTACTAAGACCATTAGGGGATTGAGCAATCAACTTTCAGCATTTCTTCCTATTTGTTTTGTCTGGCCAAACCGTTCTTTCGCTTTAGAAAAAGCTACGTTTTATGGAAATTCCTCATCTCTGTTGGAACGATCCTCCCAAGAAATGTCTGGCCAAGATTCTACTCACGAACAACTGCCTTCGCTGCGCGCGGCTGGCTGGCAAGTCAAAACTTGTGAGTTAACGCCGACCACACTGTTCTATGGGAATAGGAAAAAGCCGCAGTTCATTTTGAAGCAAGTCGAGGACAACGGCAAAGATCTTCAGCTAGATCAGGTATTGGATCTAGAACTGAGCGGTGTGCAATCTTTCCAGCGGCATCCAGATTCCAGCCCCGAAAAGCTCTGCTTGGTGCGTCCATTTGTCGAAGGACAATCGCTTGCTGAAATTTCCACCAATACTCAAAGTGCTCTTGAGATCACCTTACGAATCGCTCGAATCCTGGAATCGTTGCATCAGAACAGTTTGCTGCATGGCAACCTGAAGTTGAACAATGTCATTGTCGACCAACAAGGCAACGTTGTTCTGGTTGATGGCCCCTTCGATTTCTCGTCTTACTGTTCATCGGTTGATTCTTTAGACAACGTTCAACACCTGGCCTACCTTGCTCCTGAGCAACTAGGAATCATTCACGGTAAAGCGTCAATTCGATCTGATCTTTATTCACTAGGCATCTTGCTATTTGAGACACTTACAGGAAAACATCCTTTTTCAAATTGCTCGCCAGACGATTTCTTGATTCGAAAAGTTAGAAATTCTCACTACCGAGTGCTAGACCGGTTCGGCAAACCACTCACTCGTGTCGTTTCTGAGTTGATAGCGCGGTTGACTTTTAGCGACCCAGCCAAGCGTTATCAAACGGTCGAAGCAGTCATTCATGACGTTGAGTTGATTCAGTCAGCCATTGAATTTCGAGACAATCCGTCGGTCCCACTCGGAACAACTGACCGGCTTTCTACGATCGTGGAATCGAACTTCATTGGGCGTGAAATCGAAGTCGGTCACCTTTCCCAAGAGTTGGCCAATGGCAAAGTTGGTCGAGCCGGCACGGCTGTGATCGAAGCCGTTTCGGGCTGTGGAAAATCCACACTACTGGACGACTACGCGGCGTTGGCCGATCAACTGAATTATTGGGTCGTTCGCGGGATCGGTCAGTTCGGAGTTGCCGCTCGCTCGTTTCAAATCTTAGATGGACTGGTTCAGCAGTTAGGCGAGCGCTGCAAAAGCGACGTCGACTTTCGTGCCGCTCTTGAGCAAAAACTGGGTGATGACATTCCAGTCTTATGCAACGTGATGCCCGACCTGGCCTCGACGATGGGTTGGTCGAATCAAGACCTGGCCGGTCCAGAAATTTTTGGACACACACGCGGCATCATTGCCATTTGCAACTTGCTTGGCGCCTTGGGGACTCCGCAACGTCCCTGCACACTGATACTTGATGACTGCCAGTGGATTGATGAATCGTCAGTTCGTCTTTTAGAGACATGGAGTCGCGAACGACGAAGCAACACTGCAGACGAGAACCATGTCGTGTTGGTCGTCTCCTTTCGACAAGAAGAGGTGCCGGGCGATCATCCATTGCGTGACTTACACCCTACCAGCAATCTGCGAATCGAGCTGTTTTCGGAACGAGACGTTTCGTCGGTTGCTCGATCCATGGCTGGCCAGTTACCCGATTCCGTCATTCAGCGTGTTTGCAAAATGGCGGCTGGCAGTCCGTTCATGGCTACCGCCATCCTTCGTGGCTTGAACGAAACAGAGGCATTATCGCACGACGGACAAAAGTGGACATTGGACGAGAGTATTGGCGACGAATTTCAATCGTCTAGTGACGCGGCTCAACTTCTGGCACGGCGTATTGATCTGTTGCCACCTGAGGTTCAAGATTTCTTGTCCCATGGTGCTATTCTTGGCAAGTCATTCCACATCCAGTTAGTTCGTAAGTTACTGGAATGCAAAGACTTCGATTTACACGAGGCCGTCAATAAACACCTCATTTGGTTGGACGATCAGGACGAATCAAAAGTCTGCCATTTTGTGCACGACAAAATCAGAGAAGAGCTGCTGAATCGCAAAGACATCCAGCAACGAAAAGCCCTGCATCTGAAAACAGCTAATATTCTGGAGCAAGAAAATGATGCTTCGCCCATCGACTTGGCCTATCACTTTGACGCGGCCGGGCATCACACAGCAGCATTGCCCTACGCACTGAACAACGCTGAAGAAGCTCGTTCGCAATTTCTAATTTCATTAGCGGTTCAGCAATACGAGATCGCCAAGCGTGCCAAATCTCCAGACCTAAAGGTACAGTTCCAAATTGCGCAAGGGTTGGGCGAAGTCCAAATGTTGGGCGGCAAATACACTGAATCCGCCGAAGTCCTGCAGGAGGCAGCCAATCTGTCGGACAATGAATTCGATCGAGCTTGGGTGCTTGGGCGACAAGGGGAACTAGCTTTCAAACGCGGCGACATGGAAGACGCCACGATCAAAATTGAAGAATCAATCCGTGGACTGGGAGCACGCGTTCCCAGAAACGTATTCACCTTAATGGCAATGTACTGTTTCGAATTTGTCGTTCAGCTGCTACACACGTTACTGCCTACCCTGTTTCATCAGCGAAAAAAACGACTACCCGATGAACGGGAACGACTACTGTTACGATTAGGAAGTCGTTATTCGCAAGCCTGTTGGTTCGCGCGCAGCAAGCTACGTTGCGTTTGGACTCACATGCGGACCCTCAATCGTGCCGAGCTTTTTTTGCCTTGCGAAGAAGTTGCTCAGGCCATGTCCGATCACGCGCCAGCCATGAGCCTGGTCCCGTATCCAGCACGGGGCGAAAGATTCGCGAAACGATCACTGAAAATCCGTGGCGACTTAAACGACACTTGGGGCAAGGGCCAGTCGTTGCATTACTACGGGATTGTTCTGTACTCGGCGGCTCGATACGCGGACTGCATTGAAGCCTGCCGGGAAGCGGTTCGCCTTTTGGAAAAAACAGGCGACCATTGGGAAATGCACATGGCCCGCTACCAAATCGCGGCCTCACTGTACAACCTGGGACGAATTGACGAAGCCCTACACGAAGCCCGTTCGCTGCACATCCAAGGATTGGATTTGGGTGATCAACAGGCCTCGGCCATCAGCTTGGATATTACCGCCAGAACCCAGACCGAGCCCATTGACTTGGAAGTGTTCGATCGAGAGTTGTCTCGCGAACGAATTGATTCGCAAGGAACGGCACAGTTGCTGTTGGGCAAAGGGATCGCCCAATTATCTCACGGCGAACTTACATCGGCCGAGAAATCATTTCGTGCAGCCATTAAACAAGGCCGAACTTCAGGCATCCGAAGTGTTTATGTGCTGCCAAACTTCGCTTGGCTAGCGACCACACTGCGTTGCCGAGCTGAACTGACGACCAAATTTCAACCTGAACAACAAAACAAACTCATCCGATCAGCTCGCTTCTGGGCGCGATTTTTATTGATTCTCGGTTGGCCCTATAAACATTCGGTGCCTCACGCTTTGCGGGAATTAGGGCTGACGTCGGCGATGATGGGTCGCACTTCGCAGGCGGTTCGCCACCTGAAACGATCCATCAACGTGGCACGTCGTTTGGATATGAAGTACGAGGAACGCTTGAGCCGCTTGGCACTTTTGCGTGTTAATCCTCGCAAGGACGCGGAAGACGAACGAATTCAACAAAAAATTGACGCGACACCGAACGCTCGGTTGATCTTTCCGTCTCGGAAAGCCCGCCGCACACCGCATCAACGAGAAACGCTGTCCCTGGCAGATCGATTTAATCGCGTCATGGTTTCGGGTCGCAATATCGCTTCTGGACTAGACGAAAAATCGATCCTTGACGCCGTGCAGGCGGCCGCTCTACAGCTATTGCGTGGACAAAGATGCTTCACAATGTTGGTAAACCGCAGTGGATCAAATTTGGAATTTTCTGATTGCCCAGAACAATCCATGCTGACCGAACCAGATTGGCAAATTGTAAGAAACGCCATTCACAGCGGACGTGCCGTTGCTTGCGGCAACGACTCAAACCAATCGAAGAAACGACGTAGTCATGGATCACTGTTGGCAGCACCCATTGTTGTTCGAGGACGAGTCCACAGTTGCTTTGTCATTTTACATCGCGATGTCGATTCACTGTTCAATGCAACAGAAGAAAAACTAGCTGATTTCGTAACCACAATCGCCGGTGCCGCTCTCGAAAACGCCGACGGTTTCTCACAGCTACAACGCCTGAACGATGACCTTGAGAAACGAGTTGACGACAGAACAGCTACATTGAAAAAGCGAGCGGTTGAGTTGGGCGACGCCAACGCACGACTTAAGAAAATCGCCCGCGACTTGACTGAGGCCCAAAAGGAATTGACCGACGCCAAAGAGCGTGTCGAAATGGCCAGTCAAGCGAAGAGTGAATTCCTGGCTACCATGAGTCACGAAATTCGCACGCCGATCAACGCCGTGATGGGCATGACGGATTTGTGCATGGAAACCGATATCGACGAAAACCAAAAAGGTTACCTGCAAGTGGTTAAATCGTCGGCGAATTCACTTCTTACGCTGCTGAATGACATTTTGGATTTATCCAAAATTGAAGCCAACAAGATGGAACTAGAATCGATTCCGTTCCAAGCCCGCGCCGTTACTGAAAACGCCTGTGATCTACTCAGCATCAATGCCTTCCAAAAAGACTTGGAGATTGTCTGCCACGTCCACCCACAGGTCCCGGACGTCATTCAAGGAGACCCAAACCGGTTACAACAGATCATTGTCAACTTGATCGGCAACGCGATAAAATTCACTGAGCAAGGTCAGATCGTCGTGCGTGTTAAACCAACGGTCGGCGACATGGGTCAGTCGTTTCTACAGTTTTCCGTTATCGATACGGGAGTCGGCATACCTCAGGATAAACAAGATCTTATTTTCGAGTCCTTCAGTCAGGCGGACAGTTCGACGACACGCAAGTTCGGCGGCACTGGATTGGGTTTAAGTATTTGTTCGCGTTTCGTTCAAATGATGGGCGGGCGGATTTGGGTAGAAAGTGAACCCGGTCATGGAAGCACTTTCCACTTTACGGTCAGCGTGCAAACGAGCCCAACTTTGGAAGTGGCGCACAATACCCCTAATCTGCCATCGTTACCTGCAACTCAACGAGTTTGGATCGCGACTGATAACCATGTCGTCCGCCAAGCCTTGCAAGACATGATTGAGGGTTTGTACACCGACGCAAACTTGACATGCGAATCAGTCAATTCGGTGTCGGACATTCTGCACGAAACCAACCAACCAGACCTGTTGATCATGGACGTCGACCATGACCAATCGGCTGCGATCATCGATCAACTGTCGGCAGATTTGCAATCTGGTCGCACAAAAATCTTGGGCTTGTTCCGCAAGGATCGCACAGAATTTCTCCGCAAATATGGCAAGCTACCAAACAGCCGACTGATGGCTCGACCCTGTTGCCTGAATCGGTTGGTCCACTGCATCAACTCGTTGTTTGGCGAAACACCAGCTGTTCCTCAAAAGGTGGAAAACCCCGAAACCAACGAAGGTCCATCACTGAATATCCTGCTGGCCGAAGATGTCGACATCAACGCACAAATCGCCACTCGATTCATCGAGCGTTTGGGGCACAACGTAACCTTGGCAGAAAACGGAGTGAAGGCGTTGCTGGCATTTCAAGAACAAGAATTCGACGCCATTTTCATGGACGTGGAAATGCCAGAGATGGATGGTATGGAAGCGACTCGTAAAATCCGCGAGTTGGATACGGGAGACGAAATTCCCATCATCGCCATGACGGCTCATGCCATTCCGGAAATCCGCAAAAAGTGCATGGAAGCGGGCATGAATAATTACATCACCAAGCCACTGGAACCAGAAAAACTGACCGCCCTGCTGAAATTACTACAAGACACTTAATCTCACGATCTCTGTTTACTGATCGTTCGACGGCTGTTGGTCATCGACACTCTTGTACAGCTTGGCAAGTTCCAACATCGTCTTCTGCAACTGCTGGTAGTATTGTTCTTCAGTAAATTGACTCTTTTGGGCGCGAAGCGATTCAATCTCGTTTTCCAATCGATTGCGTTCCTGCAAAGCCTCAAGTGGCCAGCTTGCCAGGTTCTTATTCCTGGAGAAGAAGACTCGATTGGCCTGAGTCCCATCCGGGGCAGCACCATCTTTTGCTGCGCGAGTCACACGCACACCACGAAACCACTCGGCCGGAGTTCCCTTTCCGTCACCGTTGTCTTCAATGATGGCGTGTTCGGTTGCTAAGCGAGAATCGCTCTTGTAGTACTCGGCCGTTTGACCTGATGCGGCGACGACCGATTCCAGTAGCGAGGTTTGTTGGTCTTTGTCCAAATCGTAGTCCGAACCAGTCAGCGATTGAGTGAAGTATTCACCGAAGTAGGCGAAGCTGGATTCATAACCACTCTTTGTCGCACTGATCACAACACGATTTCGACCGGCCAATCGTTCGACGAACGGTCCGCTACAGGCCGCGCAATTCACGACCACCGTGGTGGCGTCTCTTTTTTCTAGCCACCCTCGCAGCTCGGCGGCAGTTATATCGTCACCTACCAAATTGAATTTTGCCAGTTTGCCATCGAAGGTGCCGTGTCCGATCAAGACGACCCACAGTTCATCCGCTTCCAAATTGCCGATTAGAATTTGTTGCAATTGATCTTTGGCTGACACCTCGTCCGCATTTTGCAAAACGGAAACTTGAAATCCTGCCTCGCGCCCTGCGTCAGCTAGACGGTTCGACCAAATTTCAAATAAGGCCCCGAAATCATCGGTCCCAGCAGCACCCGTAACGACGACCAAGCTACGGCTCGTCTTTGCCGACACATCCTCTGTTTGGCTTGTCTGATCGATTTGGCCAATCTCGATTTGACCATTCGTTTGAGCTTCCGTCGGCAAACAATTTAGCAAACCAATCGTCAATGCGAAGCAAACACAACGTAAACCGAGTGCTAACCTGCCCATATAAAACGCCTGTCGTAGATTCATTAGGCCAACCCCTTCCAACGACGCAAGCCCCATTCCGAAACGATACAGCCCAACGCCAACAAAAACACTACCGCGCTGTGCCACCAAGGACTCGTCTTTAATTCCATCACAGGCGCCGACTCATTGGGCAAACGTCGCACCAAAGAATCTACTTCGCTTAACGTCACCACTTGGCCACCCGTTTTGCTGGCCAACGATTCCAGGAACTCGCGATTGGGCGTTAAGCTTTCGAACTCGGCACCGGCAGGTTCACTAACCCAACCGCTATCACGAATTCCAATTTGAGTACCGTCACTGGCTTTTGCCACTGCCCGCACTCGGTAGGCGCCTGCTTGCCGTGGAACATAGGTTGCACCAAACAACCCGGCCGCTTCATCCAACGGGCGAGCCACCAGCTCGACCATCGATTGGTCGGGTCGAGTCACTATCAGTTGAACGTCTGCGTTGTCAATTGGCTGATAGGCTTCATCAACAATTGACACCTTCAATAGCACCGACAAATTAGCGTCCGCGACTTTTTGAAAATCAATATCGACTCGCCGAGGTACATCCGCAACAAGCCAGCGTAGCATTTGTCGCCAGGCTTTTAACATATCGTCGTTGCCGGATTCATTTTGCAAATGCCAACGCCAGAAGTCACCAATCAACAGGGCCGCCGCGCGGCCCTTTCCGACACGATGGGCTACCAAAGCGTCCAACGCCGTGCCGCCCTGAGTTTCCACTTTGGCCAACACACTGGCACCTGGTTTGATTGTGCGAATAGAATTCACCGTTCGAAAACCAGACATGTTTTCTAAACGCAACTTTTCTTCTGGCTCAGTCGATTCGATTCTGACCCAAGGTTGCAACCAGCCTTCGCGGGTCAGTGACAACCGATAGTTGGCCCCTTTTTCCTTGACGGCTTTCGTATCAACATACACGGGCAGCAAGTCACCGATGGGTGTACGATCGTATTTACCTTCGACGAACGTCTCTTGCCCGCCTAGCATTAAAAAGCCGCCACCACGAGAAACCACAAACTCATTCAACAGCGATTTTTGATCTTCGTCGAAATAGCTGGCTTCGACATCGTCCAGAATCACGGCTTGATACTCGAACAGTTCTTCCGGCGATATGGGAAAACCCGTACTCAGTTCTTTGGCGTCTCGCGTACCGATTCGCACTAGTACGGGTTCGTTGTAACGTTCGGCTTCTTCATCTTCTTCGTTGCCGAAGCCACGAAACAGCGAATTGGTCGTTTCGTCACGGTGGCTGCGAAAAGTGAACTTCGGTTCCTCATTCGCGATTCGAATCAAGCCTACCAAATCAATCTCGTCGTCTTCCAGCAACGCACGTCGCAAGAACTTGAATTCCCAGTTCGGACGTCCTGAGACGTACAAAATACGGTAGGGGCCACGCGCCCGATCGACGACCACCGTCCGTTGATTGTTGACCATCGTCGCCTCTGCCGAAGCCTCCGGATCGTCGAAGGCTACCAACTGAGAACTTTCAGCAACACGAACTTTGTAAACACTGACACCCGGATTTTCTGGTTTGACCTTAAATCGGACGCTGGCCATATTTTGGTCATTCAGCTTCGTTATTTCTTGCTCGCTAACCAAATCGCCCTGTTCATTCAACACCTGTGCCGTGATTTTCTTACCCTCAAAACCACTCACCGAAAGATCTGCTGAAATATTGACGGGTGCTGCTTCGAAATTTGTTTGGCTTACGGAGAACCGAGAGATGCTGACGTCTGCTTCGACCTCGTTATCACCAACAACGACGGGAAAGATTGGCGGCATCTCGTCCCAAGCCAGATCCTGTTGCAAGTCCGTACCATTACCATCAGTAAACAACAGAATGCCGGCTACTGGCCGACCTCGGTACCTGCGGTTAACCGAGTCCAGCGAACTGACAATCGAAGAACCAATCCCCTCGGCAACGTAGTCGTCGAACTTGCTGGACGAGACTTGGCGAGCGAACGTGAATTTTCTTAAGTCGAAAGTGTCTTCCAATTTATCTTGCCAGCCACGATCATCGATCAGTTTTTGGCGGAGCAATTCTTCTCGAGAAACGTTGCTGCCTGCGTCTCGCACCTGCAACGATTGACTGGAATCCGCCAGTACTAAAAACAGATTCGCACCCGACTTAGGGACCTCGCTGGTCGTCATTGGTTCCAACAGGCACAAACCAAGCAGCCCGATACCTACCGCTTTCAGTAGTCCGCAGGTGACTCGCACCCATAAAGCGGCTTGGCGAGTCCGAAAGTAACTCCACAAAAGAGCAATCAAACAGACCGCCACTAATCCGACAGCTGTGGGCTGCCAATCAGGTGCCGAAAACAAGTCTGGGAAAATCATTGGCCTCGTCCCAATTGTTCAAAGTATTTTTGCACGGCATCTTCGAATTCGGCTGGAACCGGGTCGCGGTCCACAGGAACCGTCGTCTTTTTGCCGCTCTTGCGAATCAGTTCTTCCTGTACGCGGTCTTGCAAAACAGTTAGAGGATCCAGGATTTTCAATTTCACCAAATCCCAGTTCGGTTCCTTGGAATGTCGTTTGACTTCACGTCGAATGTCCCGAGCGTTTTCTCGAATCCTGGCCGCTTCGGCTCGCAGTTCGGGATCAGCCACCATCTCTTCAACGTCTCGCATTCGGTCCGACCATTCCAAGTAGTCTTCTCCGGAAATGGGATTGGTCCACGTCTCGGGACCGTAATTGATGTCCGGGTTGGCACCGACACCGCCACCGTCCTGTTGACGATTAGGCTGATTCTGCTGCCGCAGAGAAGGCGCTTGGCCAGGCAAATCGCGACGTTGATCGTCTGGTTGATTACCGCCCTGACCCCCTCGACCATCTTGAGGCTGACCATCTTGAGGCTGACC
>CAZJBW010000054.1:33211-35359 GCA_964543985.1 uncultured Pirellulaceae bacterium
GAGGCTGACCATCTTGAGGCTGACCATCTTGAGGCTGACCATCTTGAGGCTGACCGCCTTGACCTCCACGGCCTTCTTGAGGTTCACCATCTTGTGGCTGTCCGGCACCTTGGCCAGGTTGCTGTTCGGCGTTAGGGTCTTGCGGTTGGTCGCCACCTTCCGTTCCCGGTTGGTTTCCACCGCCACCTTCTTGTTCCGTTTCCTGATCCTGAGGCTCTTGATCTGATCGTCCGTTTCCGCCGCCTTGGCGTTCTGGATCGTCTTCTTGTGGTTCACCGCCAGCCGCTTGTCCGGGTCCGTCCTGTGGTTCGCCGCCAGGTTGATCACCGTTTGGTTGACCCCGCTGTCCGTTCTGCTCACCCGGTTGTCCGTTTGCTTCACCCTCTGCTGATTCGGCATCCGATTGATCCGGATTTTCGCGATCAAGTTCGTTCTCGATTTCGTTCGTTAAGCGATCAAGTTCACGATTGGCGCGACGCAGGGCTTCTGTTTCGTCACCCAACACAGAATCGGCAGCTTCTTCGATGCCTTGGCGAAGTTCCGAGATTCGTTCGGCCGCGCGACGTTCTTCTCTTTGAGCATCGTCGACGAAACCTTGCCTCAAAGAATCAGCCGTTGATTGCAGAGCATCTTCTGGAGACTGTTGTTGCGATCGCCGATACGTGTCGTACAACTCGTCGGCCAGCAATGGTTCCAATTCTTGTGCGTCTTCGATGGTTTCACGCATCGCTTCACGCAACTCGTTAATTCGATCTTGTTGTTGTTGCAGACGTTCTTGCAGATCTTCGTCCGTGGAAGGTCTGGTCAAACTTTGTTGCTCATTTTCCGATTCTATTTCTTCCAGCTGATCCGCAATCTGTTCTTGCTGCTGTTCAATATCGCGAGCTTCGTTACGCATTTGTTGCATACGTTGATCGAACTGGCCGGCAGCGCGATTTTGAAATTCATCTCGCAATTCTTCCAGGTCGCGTAGTGCGCGAGTTCCTTCGGCGGCGGCCTGCGACACTTCGCCTTGTTCTAGAGCTTCACTGGACCGTCGAGCGTTGTCTCGTGCCTCTTCCAACTGTTCGGATTGTTCGCTCATGCGAGACTGATTTTCTGGTCGCTCCATACGTTCTTGCAACTCTTCGGTATCTCGCAAGATCTGCTGTTGTTCTTCGCGAAGACGCTGCAGTTGTTGCTCGATCTCCTCGCGATCTTCTTCCGTCTCAGCTTCCTCCAAAGCGTTTTGGAGTTCCTTGATTCGTTCGTTCAAATCGTTCTGACGACGCGACAACTCGCGAAGCCGATTCAGCACCTGTCGATCTTCACGCTGCTCGGGTGTTTCAGTACGCTCCTCGGCCAGTTGCTCGCTTTGGTAACGATTCTCGTCGTTCTCCAATTGCAACTGTTCCATTTGTTGGCGTTGCGCGCCACCTCCACCTCCGCCACCAGATTGTTGTTGAGGTTGTTGGCTTTCGGCGACTTCTGATTCGCGATTCCGCAACTGCAACAACGTTTGATAAGCCGACGTACTGGCATCCAACGCCCGCTTCAACGGTTCCGCAGTGGAATCATTCAGAGCTAATTGCAGTTGTTCAACGGTAGCCTGTTGCCATTTTTTGACCTCGTCCACGATCGGTTGCAACGAAGGGTCGGGAAGTTGTTGAGCTGCTTGATCGACTTGTTGGATTGCCGATTGTTGCGATTCCAAAACCACTTCGACATCCGGTGCAAACTGAGGCGTCACCGAATCGAATACTTCGCGACGCGATAAATTCCAAATGGCATAAACGATTTCTCGTTGTAAGTCTGCTACTTCTGCTGCCTGTTGCTGCGGACCCTGTTGACCACCTTGTTGCTGCTGTTGTTGTTGACCTTGTCCTTGGCCCTGCTGATCTCCTTGGCGGAAAATCGATTCGAAGGCTCGCACAGTCACCATATGGATATCGCCGTAGGTGCGTCGCACGCTTCCATCGTCGCCCAGATCTTCGGCCCAAAAGTGGAACGTCAACAATTGGTCAGGCTCGGCCCCTAAATCTTCGAACGGCAGGATGTGTTTCGATTCGATGCGAGATCGTGCGGGCACATCCTTAGCCAATTCAACGTCTCGGTTTTCCTGGCCGACCATCCCATACGTAACGCCAGCGCGGTGCACTCCGAAATCGT